>JAPLWI010000027.1 GCA_026396675.1 Candidatus Kaiserbacteria bacterium
GAAGTGGAGGCGCATTTAAAGGATGCGCCGGAATTGCAGGCGAAATCTCTGTTTGAATGGTTTCAGGAACAGCATCCTGGGGTTTATAGCGAAGGACAATTGCGAAGTTTTCAGCGGCGCGTCCGGCAATGGCGCGCGCTGAATGGTTCCGACAAGGAGGTGTATTTTCCGCAGGTGCATCAACCTGGTCGGCGGATGCAAACAGATTTTACCTGTTTGAACGCGATTGGGATAACGATCTGTGGCCAGGCGTTTGACCATTGGGCCTGTCATATGGTGCTGCCCTATTCAAATTGGGAATGGGCGATTTTGTGTCAAAGCGAGAACTATGCGGCGCTCAGGCAGGGAGTGCAGACGGCGTTTTGGAAGTTGGGCCACGTGCCGGTGGAGCACTGGACGGATCACACACCGGTAGTGGCGCATTGGGTTGGAACTCCGGCGCCCGGGCGTTGGGAATACAATCAGGATTACATGCAATTAATGGAACATTACGGTCAGGAACCGCACCTGATCCAAGTCGCGAGTCCGAACGAGAACGGTGACGTTGAGGCTGGGAATGGCGCTTTCAAAAACCGTTTACACCAGCATTTGCTGTTGCGTGGCAGCCGCGATTTTGCCGGTCGTGAACAATGGCGGCAGTTTATGGAAACAGTGTTGGACAAGGCCAACCGCTCGCGGCAGGATCGTTTGAACGAGGAACTTCGGGCAATGAAGACGTTGGCGGTGAATCTGTTGCCGGAATATGTGGTTGAAGAAGCGCGTGTAAGCGCATGGAGCACGATTCAGGTGCAACGAACGCCATATTCGGTTCCGAGCCGATTAATCGGCGAAAAAGTTCGTGTGCATCGTCATGAGGATCGGCTGGAGGTATATTATGCGGGAGAGCATCAACTGACGATTCCGCGGTCATCTGGCCGCGGCCGGCCGCAGATTGATTATCGTCATGTAATCGATTGCCTGGTGCGCAAGCCTGGAGCGTTTCAGAACTACCGTTATCAGGAGGCCATGTTCCCGACCTTGGCGTTTCGTCAGGTCTATGACCGATTACAGGAAACGTGCGGCGATCGTGTGGCCGTTCGGGAATATCTTTGTATTTTACAGGCAGCCGCCCGGCATGGTCAGAAAAGCATTGAGGACGCTTTTGAGACATTGCGCGCCAGCGGGATTGCGCCGCGTCTGGCGGCTATTCTGGAATATATTCCCGGTCCGGAGGCAATGCCGCCGGCGCTGAATTCGTTAACGGTTGATCTGGCCGCTTATGACGGATTATTGGAAAAGAGCGGGGTGTGTCATGAGTAAAGCGGCCAGTTTGGCAATGAAATTACGCAGTCTCTGCCTGACGGCCATGTCAACGGAATATGAAAAACTCGCGCAACGTGCCGGTCAGGAAGGTTGGACGCCAATCCGTTACTTGGAATATTTATGCGATACAGAACTGGCCGAACGTTCCCGCCGTAAAACCGAGCGGTTTTTGAAGCAGTCCGATCTGCCGCCTGGCAAGACGCTGGAAAGCTTGCGTCAGGAAGCGCTGCCGGTAAAAATTCGGCGGCAGTTGCCGACGATTATGGAAGGCGACTGGGTTGAGCGGGCGGAAAATATTCTGGCCTTCGGGCTGCCGGGCAGAGGAAAAACACATCTGGTTTGCGCGATTGCCAGGGAACTGATTCTGAAACGGGATTACCGGGTTTATTTCACGACCACGTTCCATCTGGTTCAGAAACTTCTGTTGGCCAAGCGCGACCTGAAAATCGAGGCTCTGCTCGATAAACTGGATCGTTTTGACGTGATGATCCTTGATGATATCGGTTATGTTCAACAAAGCCGGGATGAAATGGAAGTGTTGTTCACGTTCCTGGCAGAGCGATATGAGCGAAAAAGCTTGATGATCACAAGCAATCTGATCTTCAGCGAATGGGATAAAATATTCAAAGATCCGATGACCACCGCCGCCGCCATTGATCGACTGGTGCATCATGCCCTGATCCTGGAACTTGACGGAGATAGTTATCGCGCTAAAAATGCCAAAGATCGCAAACAAAAAGGAGGCGAGACAAATTGACGCTTTTTTTCTCCACCCTCGGGGGGAGAAAGGAATAAGAAATCCCCTCTCAAGATGACCAACGGGTAATTGTCGTCAGTGGGGAATTCTAATTGTCGTCGAGGGGAAGAATAATTGTCGTTGACCATTGCCTGTCGGCTCCGCCGAGACACGTGCCGCGGGGTGCTTCACTCTGCTTGTTTTTGATCCTCATAAGTTGGAATATGAAAGGGTTATGGCTCGCATCCGGAAAAAGGAGCGTCTTAAGTCAAACTACCTTCATGCCACACGATAACATTTTAAGGAGTAAAAATTAATGAATGATATTACTTTTACATGTTTAACTTGTAATCAAAAGTTGAAAGGTTCTTCTGATATGGCGGGAACCACTATTGAATGCCCTTCCTGCAAGAATCAGATGGTTGTTCCAGGACTTGTTCAACCGGAGCCCCGCCCTCTTTTTCCCCCGCCGGAAACCAAACAGGTCATTGAAAGACCGCCAGAAAGTAAGGTTGAAAACAATGAAATACACCCTCAAGATTCAATGGAAAAGCCGAAAACGTTTGGTTTTGAAAAAACTTTGTTTGGAATTACGCGGACATTCGCCCTGGGTGGTTCAGCTTTTATATTATTAATGATTGTTGCTCTAATTCTAAAGTTAATGTTTTCACATGAGAATACCGCAGTTACTTATAATCAAGTTGTAGCGGAAATTCTTGGGGGGAGTTCAGTTGGCGAAGAATCGGGTGGCGCCGAATCTAAACGACCTATTTTGGTGGAAATACCAGATAAACTTAAGGAATATTTCAAAGGGAGTAATGAATCCATTTTGAGAGAATGGCTTGAAAATCTTGATGAAACACAACAGAAGGACTTCATAAGGAACTTGGTTCAAGTTGTCAAAAAAGCAGAATCTAATAAAACAGACGTGCTTAAAGCAATAAATGCTTATAAGTATCTGAAATTCAGTAAGTTTAGAACAATAGAGAACAATAAATACCAAGTTATGATTGGTCGCATTGGCGTTATTGCATCTGTTTTCATTATGCTCCTGATTTTAAGCGTATTAAGTCTTGTTTTAGTCATGCTGGCCATAGAACGCAATACAAGAAAGGATGGTGCCAATGTTTACCTGTGAATTCCCTGTGCCTCACGAAATATCGGAAGAGAAACGTCAGTCCCTAATATCAGGACTTAGCGGCGACGAGCAGAAAATCGTTGGTGATCTCTATCAGATCGCCGTCAATGCTTTCATGCAGCACCAATCAAGCGACACCTATTGGACGGACAGCATCAAAACCGCCCTCCAGATCCATGCGCATGAACGAGGATTCTTGTGTTGCCACAGCGGCACTACGGGAGAGTGGCTATTTGACATTTGCTGGGTCGAGCTGCAGCCGTCTGCCTCCCAGAAGGATCAATGGAAATCGGCTGTTCGTCTTCGCCTGGTGTGTGAATGCGAATGGAGCGAGTCTGAGGATGAAATCCTCTGGGATTTCATGAAGCTTTCATGGGTAAACGCCGACTTGCGCCTCTTTGTATACACAAACCACATGAAGAGCGGTGCAACCGAACATCCCGCCTCGCTATGCAGAAAGAATTGTCCCCCTTCGCAAAGTTTCAGATTTCTTCTGATCGGGTTCCCGAAGAAAGTCGAAGCTGGAGAAACATTCCGAGTGGATGCTTGGACAACCTAAGACCGAACAGGCTATAACGTAAAAACAGTTGGAGATAAAACTCTTGAAGAAAACAAATAGTGACTTTTATGCGATATACAATAATGGCCGGACAACAATATTAGATGTTTTCACGACTCGTCCTGGTCAGCCCGAAAACCTCTACCACGAAGTATATGGCGGTTATGAAATGAATGCCTTTCACGCAACAATTAGTAATAAGACATTCTTTATTTCAACAAACAGGGGCGGGTCTGGGGGGCATCTATCAGTTTTAGTTTATGATTATGACGGCATAGGCAAGATGAGATTAGTCCACGAGATAAAAGATGTGTTTCAAGGATGGCTTTCGGTTGCGGAGAACAGAATATTTCT
>JAPLWI010000001.1 GCA_026396675.1 Candidatus Kaiserbacteria bacterium
GATTTCTTTTTATCAACGACAATACTTTTATATCTCGAATCATTGATATATCCCACTGGCGCTTGGCTTGGATAATCTCCGTTACGAACTTTTTGGCGAAGTCCTCGTTTCGTATTTTCGGAAAGAGAATCTACATAGTATTTGCTTTGCCCGAAAGCCATGTTCAACATAAATTTTCCTTGCGAAGTGCTATCGCACCAAAATGTAGGAAACTTCAAGTTCGCAAGTTTCCCTGTGTCGAGGAGATAAATTACTCGTCCGCCGTCCACCGAATTGCGGGCCAAACGATCAGGATGCCAAGCAAGAATGTTTCCGCCGAATTTTTCAATATCATTCAACAACTTATTAAAAATGGGACGACCTGGAGTTTTCGCACTTTGTTTTTCTATAAATTCGGCGGAGATTTCCAAACATTCTTTCTTGGCATACTCCCGCAATTCGGTGAGTTGTGCCTCAATACTTAAAACTTGCTTATCCTCGACATCGGTACTCTTGCGAGCATACAAAAAGAATTTTTGCATATATTTATTTTTGAAGCAGAAATGGCTATTCCAGTGTTGAAACCCTAACGTAAAGTTAAGATAGCTGGAATAGCCATTTCTGCCAACTTTACTAATAATGGTTTCAACAAAGTAAGTATACCAAAAATATTTCAAACACAAAAATTCTTTTTGTATTTTCGGGCAAAGCAAATTCTATGAGTCAAAATCGCTTCTGATTTCGAACCTCCGCCTCCGCCAAAAATCCCTGCATTTGAATTCGCCAAATTCTCTTGCATTCCCGCCACAAAATCCTTGGACGGCGCTTTGTGCCGTCCGCATTTCTCCGTCAAAAAAACCGTTGAGTTCTATTTTGGTGTGTCTATTGTACCAAGTCCGAACTTATTTTCAAAATTTGTGAAATGAAAACAATTTCGGCAATGACAACATCGGCAAATGTACACGCTCCACGCCTGTGGTGATGTGAAAGTTTTTCGTACGCTCGACGCAAAGCCCCGCCACCGCCTCGCTTCACTCGGCAACACCAAAAAGAAAAAATGTTCCTTGCTTTTTTGATTTCGCGGGGGATTTTTTTCTAAAATGGAAAGGACATTTTTCTTTTTGGTGTTCTGCCTTCCAAGTATTAAGGCAGTGTGACGGGGCGAAGAGAATTCCGCCACTCCTCGCTTCTCTCGGAGTTCCGCCCTCACCCTCCTCGCATTTTCCATTCTTGTTTTGTTTGCGCGGGATTTCTTTTTTGGAATGGTGCGAGGGGTGAGGGCTAGATAGGTATTTGCACATTGCCACATATTGTTTGATATATAGAGAATGTGCTACAATATTGGTATATGACCACTAGTGTCTCGTTAAAATCTTCTCTTTTTTATACAACTCTGCTGTGAAGCCGTGTTTTGGAATTCTTGTTCCGCACGATTTGAATTGAAAGCGAGAACAGTAAAATGATTTTCCTGTCTCGTCTAGGGTAATTTCATTGATGGTATTCTAATGTCATCATGAATTACAACAAATATGTATTCGCGCAGATCATGGAGCACCTTCCCCGATATGATTTCGATTCTTGCGTAGAAAGATACCACGGCGAGCGATATGCAAAGTCATTTTCATGTCGCGATCAATTTCTTGCTATGGTCTTTGGTCAGCTCGCGTATCGTGAATCGCTCCGTGATATCGTTACATGCCTTTCGTCGCACCGGCCGAAGATGTACCATCTCGGTTTTCTTTCCTCTGTGACGCTTCCGACGCTCGCCAAAGCAAACGAGCGGAGAGATTGGCGGATATACCGAGACCTCGCGACGATATTGATCAACAAAGCACGAAAGCTCTATGTAAATGAACCTGCCATTGCTTCCGATTTGGCAGGCGCTTGTTATGCGATCGATTCCACAAGTATCGATCTGTGCCTTTCGCTTTTTCCGTGGGCGCCGTATGTGAAAACGATGGCGGCTGTCAAAATCCACATGTTGATGGATTTATGCGGCTCTATTCCAACATTTTTTGATATGACCAGTGGAAAGGTGAGCGATGTGAATTTCCTCGACTTGATCTCGTTTGAATCGGGAGCATTCTATGTGATGGACAGAGGGTATCTAGATTTTGAAAGATTGTACGCGATTCACAAAGCAGGTGCGTTCTTCGTCACTCGAGCAAAGAACAATATGCTTTTCGAGAGGAGATATTCAAATCCTGTCGACAAGACGACTGGCATCCTATGCGACCAGATCATTTTCCTCACAGGAGCGCAGACGGCACAGAAGTATCCTGATACGCTCCGCCGCATCAAATACCGTGACGCGGAGACCAAGCATGTATATGTTTTCCTCACCAACAACCTGACGACTTCAGCGACATCAATCGCTCTTCTTTACAAACATCGCTGGCAGATCGAACTATTTTTCAAGTGGATCAAGCAACATTTGAAAATCAAAGCCTTCTGGGGACATTCGGAGAATGCCGTGAAGACTCAAATATGCATTGCTCTATGTTCCTACCTCATTGTTGCCATACTGAAGAAGAATCTCCAATTGGAGCAAAATCTTTACGAAATTCTACAGATTACGAGCGCATCGCTGTTCGACAAAAGTAGCTTGGTTGAGCTGTTTTCTGATATTGAAATACAAACTACTGAAGGTGGTTTCCAAAAGACATTGCCGTTCATGGGTTTTTAACGAGACACTAGTGTTTTAACGAGACACTAGTGGTTTGAAACCTGATAAGAAGGCTCCTCCGCCCCCACAAGGCTCTTCTACCATGCCTTCCACCAACTAACGATTAAAAGAATAATTCAAATCAATGGACCCAAAAAACAATCAACAAACATCATTCTCAGAGTTACCAGTGCAGCATTTGACCGGACAGAAATTCAACGGAAATGACCCCCTCGATTTTACAAAAAAGCCGCATCACAAAGCCAAGCTCATGGTCATCGTGCTCATCATCCTCATCTTGGTAGTCGCTGCTGTTCTATACGCCGCCATCTCACAGACATATTCAGAGCCTGAACCGATAGTAACAATACCGATGGACAGCGCCGCATCGCACAACACGAACACCACTATCGATAGTTCATATGCGACCACGACGCCAGCCATCGCTCCGATCACAGGAAAGTCAGATGATATCCAATCTCTGCAAAATGACTTGAATGATGCCACGAATGGGGTTGATTCGCAGAGCATCTAAGCCTATACAATCAACAAAAAATCCGGAGGTCTGACCTCTGGATTTTTTAATGCTACAATATTGTTATGTCGCACAATATCAAGGAGCTCAAACAGCAATTTCTGGAATATATCGAGATCGAGAAAGGCCGTGCTCTGAAGACAGTTGAAAATTATGATCATTACCTCACACGTTTTATTGATCACTCAAAGCTCAGGAATGCTGAGGATATAACCGACGATGTCATACGTGAATTCCGTCTTTGGCTCAATCGCCAGGCTTCAGGTAGAAATCGTGGGGAAAGCGAGGTAGGTGGAACTCTTAAGAAGAAGACTCAGAATTACTACCTGATTTCTCTGCGCGCCTTCTTGAAGTATCTGGCCAAAAGGAATGTGAAAGCATTGTCGCCGGAGCATATTGAATTGGCGAAAGTTGGCGAAAGGCATCTCAATCTCATCTCTGCAGATGAATTGAAGAGGCTTCTAGATTCACCAAAAGGCGATGAATTAAAA
>JAPLWI010000020.1 GCA_026396675.1 Candidatus Kaiserbacteria bacterium
GGGCGCGGGGGATTGGGTGCAGATGGCGGCGGATCTGGTGGAGGTACGCGGGGATAACGCGGTGAGTATTACGCTGCGGCGGGGGGCGACGACGGTGGCGGCGCAGAGTGTGCGGGTGGCGCGGTTGGGCGGGCCGGGGGGGCCGGCGCAGGGGCCGCAGGGGACGACGCAGGAGAGCCGGGGCAGCGTGGTGGTGTTGGGGGGGACGACGTTGGACATCCAGCCGGGGGATCGGTTTACGATCGCCAGGACGGGGTACTCGGATGAGGTGTATGTGGTGGTGGGGGTGCGGCCGAATCGGCGGGCGGGGGTGATGGCGGAGGCGGCGGTGGTGGAGTAAGGTTGAGGGTTGAAGGTTGAAGGTTGACGGGGGGATGACTGGCGCGAGCCTGTGATCTATATTTGAGTCGGAGGGCACTATGGACGAGGCAATGAAGGTCGGGATGGACGAGGAAGCGCTGGTGTTCGAGGCGCCGGATGGGTACACGGGGGCGCTGACGCCGATCGAGGAGACGGTGATCGAGCAGGCGGATGCGCTGGTGCGCTCGGTGAACTGGACGCGCAGGCAGCATCGCGCGGTCGGTCTGCCGGCGCCGGAGGGCATCCGCTCGGTGAACTGGACGCGCTCTAAGAAACGCGCGGCCGGGGATCCGGTGGCGGAGGCGCAGATCATCGAGAAGGTGGAGGGGCTGTTCCGCTCGGTGAACTGGACGCGCAGGAAGAAATAGGCCGGGCAAGCCGGCGGCTTGCGGCACGAGGCGCGGCGATCCGTGGGGGATTGCGGGTCGCCGCGCGGTGGGGTGAGAGGCAGGGAGCAGGGGGGACGAATAGGACGGGTAGGACGAGTGGGACAGGGTGGACGGGGGTGAGCCGCAGAGGGCGCAGAGGGGTGAGGGGATGGCGTCGGGGTTCAGGTGGGTGAAGCCGCCGGAGGCGGAGTTGGTGCCGAACATCGTGGCGTATGGCGACCGGGTGCGGGTGGCGGTGCGGGCGGTGGCGGATTATATGGCGCAGAAGGTGCAGGGGGAGATGCGGGCGGGGGCGCCGTGGGAGGATCGGACGGGGAATGCCAGGAGCGGACTGTTCAGTGTGGTGGAAGAGGCCAGCCGGGACCTGGTGATGATCTGGCTGAGCCATGGGACGACGATTGATTATGGGGTGTTTTTGGAACTGGCGCACGGGAAGAAGTATGCGATTATCGTGCCGACGATGCAGGCGAATATCCCAGTTATCGAGAAGATGCTAAGGGACATTTTTGGTTAGGCGGGGCGGGGTTGGGTTCCGATAAGGGGTCTACGGGGAAGGGAATGGGACGGTGTGGACGGGGGTGGACGGGGTGGACGAATAGGACAAGTAGGACAGGTCGGACGGGGGGTGGACGGGGGTGGACGGACATGCAGGGACAGACACGGACGAGGCGGAGATGCGGCGGGCTGATGGCCGCAGCATGACTGGGTGGCAGGGACGGGGGGAGAAGGACGGCGGCGCATGGGGTTGATGGATCGGGTGGCGCGGGTGTTTGGGCGGGGGGCGGGGGCGCAGGGGGCGGCGAAGGGGCTGACGACCAGTGATGCGGCGCCGCGCGCGGCGGGCCAGCAGGGGCCATTGGATATTGCCGCGGAGTTGCGGGCCGCGCGCGATCGGCGCGCGATCGTGCTGGCGTGCCGGGAGATGTATGAGGGGGATACGCGGGCGGAGGGGGTGATCCGCACGTTGGCGCGGGATATTGTGCGCGGGGGGTGCGGGGTGGAGGTGACGGGGGTCAAAGGACAGGAGTCAGGAGTTAGGAGTCAGGAGTCAGGAGTCAGGAGTCAGGGGGCGGGGGGGCAGGCGCGGCGGGCGCAGGAGGTGGCGGACGCGCTGTTGCTGCGGCTGGATCTGAATCAACGGTTGGATGATTGGGTGCGGTTGACGCTGCGAGATGGGGATTCGTTTTTGGAGTTGTCGGTGGATGAGGGGCTGGAGATTGCGGCGGTGACGCGCAAGCCGACGCTGGAGGTGCGGCGGGCCTCGAATGAGTGGGATCGGTTCGGGGATCCGGCGCGGGCGTTCTGGCAGGGGGATGACTGGTGGCCGGGGGGGCCGGCGCCCGTGGACGCGGTGTGGTTCGCGGAGTGGCAGATGATTCATGGGCGGTGGGGGCACGATGAGGGGAGTCGTTATGGCCGGCCGCTCTTCGGGAGTGCGACGGCGGCGTTCAAGCGGATCAAGGAAGGGGAGACGGATATCGCGGTGCGGCGGAAGACGCGGGCCGGGTTGAAGTATGTCCACAAATTTCCCGACGGCACGGACCGGAGCGTGATCGAGGAGTATAAGCAGCTCAACCGGGACAGCCTGGAGAATCCGACGGCGGCGATTGCGGATTTTTTCGGGAGTGTGGCGGTGGATGTGGTGCAGGGGGATGCGCAGTTGAGCGAGATCGGGGATGTGCTGCATCACATTCGGACGTGGTGGTTGGCGAGTCCGGCGCCGATGAGTCTGCTGGGGTATGGGCAGGATCTCAACCGGGATGTGTTGGAGAAGCAGGAGGAACAGTATCAGCGGGCGTTGGAGGGGCTGACGGCCTGGCCGGAGACGGAGTTCGTGAAGCCGCTGTTGGAGCGGCAGTGGTTGTTGGCGGGGATCTGGCCGGCGGGGTTGGTGTATACGATCAAGTGGCAGGCGAAGCAGCCGTTGACCGCGGCAAACGTGCAGAAGGCGGCGGATGCGGGGCTGAAGTTGAAGGCGATCGGGTGGCCGGATGAGT
This sequence comes from Candidatus Kaiserbacteria bacterium, assembly GCA_026396675.1. Lineage (GTDB taxonomy): Bacteria > Patescibacteriota > Minisyncoccia > Phycocordibacterales > Phycocordibacteraceae > C7867-001. The sequence continues at coordinate 2,747 of JAPLWI010000020.1, forward strand.
TGGTGGCGCGGGTGTTGGGGATGTTGTTGCCGGGAGTGGATGTGATAATGAGCGGGGGAAATGAGGGGCAGGGGAGAACGGGAGCAGCGGGGCAGACAGAGGCGGGACGGGTGGCGGAGGTTGCGGCGCGGTTGGGCAGTGGATGAAAACATATGAGTGGGGGGGCGGTGGACGGGGTGGACGTAGTGGACGAACACGGACGAATGGACAAGAGGCAGCAAGTGGGGGAGGCGGACGATGGCGATGAATGATTCGATGCGGGTCAAGGATCCGGTGGCGGGGATAGATGTGGATTTGGAGCTGGCGGCGGGGACGGGGGGAAAGGCGCGGCCGGTGGTGAGTCTGCCGACGGGGGTGATTGCGGGGATGGCGGCGCTGCCGGCGGGGACGGCGGCGATCGGCAAGATCATCACGCCGGGGTTTTCGGTCAGCGATACCCTGACGCGGCCGGCGAATGCCACGCCGTACGCGGCCAATAAGAGCATCAACTGCTCACTGACCGTGACGGCGGTTTCCTACGTGGCCCTGACGAAGACCGTGACACTGACTTGCAACGGACATCCGTTGGCGGTCAATGATCGCATCACCGTGGTCGGTATCAACGCGGCGGGGACGACGTTCACGAACATTGACGGCAACTGGGTGGTGAGCGCGGCGGATGCGAATACCTTCTCCTTCGTCGTTGCCTCGACGCCCACCGGCACGACGCCGCAGACTGGCTTGACGGTCGCGGGCGCGGTGGCAAAGTGCCTGTCGTTCGATGTGGGGGGCGTAGCCGGCGGGAGCGTCATCATTTCGCGCATTTCCGTGGCTTTGCCTGGCGTAGCAATGACGGGCGCGGTACGCGCGTGGTTGTACACGACGCAACCGACCGTGCTGGCGGATCAAGTGACGTTTACATTGCTGGTCGCCAACGACGCCTACCGCAAAGATTATTTCGATCTCTATCCTGTCACCGAGGGCAGCGGGTCAAATGGCACGTTCGCCAGCGCGCGAGTGTGGGAGACGTTCAAGTGTGAGGCGGCAGATACCAGGCTCTATCTGTGTTTGGCCGCGGAAGCGGCGGGGACGCCGGCCAACGCGGGCGTGGTGACGGCGCGTATCGCGGGCGTGCAGCTTTTGGGGTAGATCATGCAGTCAATCCTGAGTCCCGATCCGGCGCTGTTCAATCCTGAATACCTGCTATATGACAGTTGTGCAGACACGTTGGCGGCAGGCGCGGTCAATGGGACGCGCGCGTTCGTACCGTCAAGTGTGCGTGTGAGCAGCCGTAACCCGCGCACGGTGGTGGATACGAACGCGACGATCAGCGTGGGCAGCGGCGCGCTGAACTTCGCGACGGGCGCGGCGGCGAATGATGGCGTATGGTATCCGGCGCTCACACGGACGTTGGGACGCGTGTTGATTTGGCGGGTTACGCTGGCGGATACGAACGGCATTCTGAATGTGGGGTGGGATAACGACGCCAGCGGCGCGCTGTTGGACGCCTTGCAATTTGCGGCCTCCGGCGTGTTGAACGTCGTGCCCAACGGCGGTACGGCCCTCGCGCTGGGTGCGTACACGGCGACGACCTATGACGTGGCCGCGGTTATGCGGGCGACGGGCATCAAGTGGTTTATTCGCGGCGGCGCGTTCCCGTACTGGACGAAATTGTGGACGACCGCGGTGGGTACGGCCGCGGGTCTGCCCGCGGCGAATGTGGGCAGCGCCACGACCAGCGCGACGGCGACCAAGCCGCGGTGTCCGCGGCGTACCTGGATGGATGTCCCGCAGGTCTCGGATGGCTTCGGCGGTACGCGCACCGGTCTCGGCTCAAGCGACGGTCTTGGGCATACCGAGGCCAACGGCGGCGCAGGCGTGGCCTGGCAGCATACCGCGGGCGTGTGGGCGCTCGGCAGCAGCAAGGCCGTGGGCACGCCGACACTCAGTGGGTTAGAGATCCTGGTAAATGCCGACTTCGAGTTGGCCGCTAACTGGGTCGCCTATGGCAGTCCCACCAGTCAAGCGCGCAGTTCAGATCAGGCGCATGGCAGTAGTACGTATAGCTGGAAGGTCGTCACCAGTGCTAGTTATCAGGGCTGCAAGCAAACTGGTCTCGGCGTCACCCTGGGCAACTGGATGTTGTACTCGGCCTACGTCTATCCAGGCGTCAGCGGCAACCATCAAATGTATCGTATGGACGGCAGCGGCGCAAACATGCTAGTTGTCGCAACCAAAAACGCGACCGCTAACCAATGGTCGCAGATCGTAGGCACGGCCAGGGAGTCCGTGTCGGGTAGCGCAGGTGTGATGACGATTCATTCGCTGACAGCGGCAGAAACGTTTTATGCTGATGATGCCAGTATACAAGTTTTGACATTGGCATCTTTGATCGCGGTCACACCCGCGGCGACAGCGGACATTGTGGCCGATGTGACGGTGACGGCCCTGGCGATCGGTACACAAGCGGGGCTATGCCTGCGTTGCAACAGTCAGTCCGCGCCGGCTTCGTTCATTCTCGTCTACCACAATGGGGCGAATGTGGTTGTGGACAAGTGCGTCTCCGGTACGTACTCGAATCTCGCCAGCACCGTGGCGACCTACAGCACGTCCTACGTGCTGCGGGTGGTATGCTTCGGTAGTTCGGTGCAAATCTATTATAACAACGTCCTGATCGGGGCCGAATTGACCATCAGCGACACCGAGATTATCAACAATACGCTGCACGGGCTGTTTTCGACCTACAGCGGCAACTCACTGGACAATTTCGTGGTGTGGCCGCGTGGGACGGCGAATGAGTACGCCGCGCTGGATACGATGTGAGGGTGCGATGACGAGTGCGATTTTTGTCGTGCCGTTTCGGGTGGGGGTAGGGCCGACGATTGCGGTTGATCCGGGGAAAACGGACGGCTACGGGTACAGTGTGATCGGGCAAGTACCGCAAGCGCCGACCTGCCTGGTGCGCGTCTGGTCGGACGACGCGACGCTCGATGCCCTAGCCGCCGACCCTGACACGCTTTACGTGGAGGACTGCCCAAATGACGCGCTCTAGCAAGGCCGTCCGCGGCAACGACAAGCCGACTGGCGAGGATCCGAAAAAGCCGCCAAAACGCAGCAAGCCGACGAAGGCACAGGTAGATGCGTTCCTGAAAGCGCACGGTCACAAAGCCGCGGACGTGAACAAGCAGAAGGGCGCGGACGTGATGACTGATTTGCTGGCGCTGCACAAGATCACGGCGGAGCAATACAAAGCCGCTGCGCCGACTGCGGTGAGCGCGGTGACGAAGGCATGATCATGTGGGGGATGGACGAAGTGGACCTGGTGGACGGAGTGGACGAACACGGACGGGCACGGCAGTGAAGACGTTGGCGGATATTCCGGTGGGGCTGGTGTGGCAGGCGCAGCAGGCGGCGCTGATGCGGCTGCAGTTGTATCTGGTGCTGCGAACGCATGAGATGTTGCGCGGGGTGCTGGCGGATTGCCGGGAAGCGCTGGAGGCAGCGGGGGATTCTTCGACTTCGGCTGCGGCCTCCGCTCAGAATGACAAACAGCGGGTGTGGGACGGGCTGAGCACGCATTTGGCGATTGAGGGGGTGTCGAAGGCGTGGGCGAAGGGGTTCGGGGCGTGGAAGAAGTTGTTCGAGGGGCTGCGGTGGGAGGCGGGGGCGCTGCCGTTCGGGGCGCTGGCGGTGTTGCATGACGCTAGAGATTGGAGGTTGGAGGTTGGAGAGGGACGGGCACGGACGGCGGTGGACGGGGTGGACGACGGGTGGACGCGGTGGACGACGGATAGAAACGGATGCTAAAGTATTGTGTAAACGGATGACGGAGGCAGCCTCGCCCGTACAGGTGCAGTTTGAGCCGCAGTTGCAGGGGATTTTGGATGCAGCGCGGGAGCGGGTGTATGGGGATGGGTTCAAGCTGAGCCAGCGGATCTGGCGGCTGGATCAGGAGAGCTTGAACGGGATCCGGCAGGTGGTGTATGAGGGGATCGCGAACGGGGAATCGGCGTGGGCCATCGCGAGGAAATTGGAGCAGTTCCTGGGGGCGGGGGCGGGGTGTCCGCGGTGGGCCAGAAGCCGGTTGTATGGGCTGACGAAGAAGGACATTGCGAGCGGGGATCGCATGGGCCTGTACAGCGGGGAGGAGTGCAAAGAGCAGGGGGTATCGTACAACGCGCTGCGGCTGGCGCGGAATGAGGTGCAGATCAGCCATCACATGGCGACGCGGGCGGTGCAGGATAAGATTCCGTGGATCGAGCAATTGCAGATCTATCTATCGCCGGCGCATCCCGAGGTGGATAAGTGCGACGATGCGGCGAACGGCGGACCGAACGGGGACGGGGTGTATCCGAAGGCCGAGGCGCCGATTTTGCCGTTGCATCCGCAGTGTTTGTGTGGATCCAAGGGTATTTTATTGGGGCCGGAGGAGTTCGCCGATAAGTTGCGGGGGTGGGTGCGGGGTGAAGAGCAGTGGCCGCAGATGGATCAGTACGCGGGGTGGCTGGGGGTGGGGCGGCAGGGGATCGCCTCGGTGAGCCTGGGGCAGACGCTGGCGGGGGCGCTGTTGACGTGGTTGTGGGGCGGGCAGGATGCGATGGATGCGGCGGCGATGCGGTTTTTGTTGCCGTTGGAGCAGTTGGTGTTTCCGAATTGACTTCCGATAAGGGTGATACGGGGAAGGTGAGAAGAATAGGACGGATGGGACATTTGGGACAAATGTGGACGAGGTGGACGGGGTGGACGAGTAGGACGGGGGGGCGATGACGGCGGGGCGGACGGTGGTGCGGGAGTATTTGGCCGGGGATGCGGCGCTGATGGCGCTGTTGCCGGGCGGGTTGTTTGCGGATGTGGGGGAGATCAGCCGGCAGACGACGCCGGGCGCGTTCGATACGAATGGGGAGCTGCGGCCGTGCGGGCTGGTGAGCCTGGAGACGCAGATTCCGGCGCCGCCGTTTGATGGGGAGGGGGCCGGGGCCAGGCAGTTTTTTACGGTGAATGTGTACGATCGGGCGACGTATGCGACGATCGACGCGGCGCTGGATGAGGTGTTCGTGCGATTGCAGATGTCGAAGGCGGCGGCGACGAGTGGGGTGTGGGAGATTCGGCACGCGGAGGATTCGCCGGAGGTGGAGGATGGGGGGCTGGGGGCGAAGCTGCGGTATAGCCGGTGGGTGATGTGGCGGAGGCGGTGAGGCAACGGATGGGAACGGATAAACGGATGGTGGACGGGGTGGTGTGGAATTTTTTGGGGTTTATGTTGCCGCGGGATGGGTATGGGTATGGGACGATCAAGATCGCGGAGGCGCTGGGGCGGGTGGATCCGGGGTGCCACGTGATCGGGCTGGAGGATGAGCGGGATTATTACGGGGCAGCGGCGGCGCGGAGTTGGTGGCTGAATGGGCGGTCGGTGCTGCTGGCGGTGCCGGACTTTTTGGCGCAGGTGGACAGCGCGGACGGGGTGATTTCGTACACGATGTTCGAGGCGACCAGGCTGCCGGCGAGGTGGGTGGAACTGCTGAATGAGCGGGCGTTGGCGGTGATCGTGCCGTGCCGGTGGTGTGCGGAGGTGTTTCGGGCGAATGGGGTGCGGCGGCCGATTTGTGTGGTGAAGTGGGGGGTGGATGGGGGGGACTATCCGCTGGATGGTGGACGAGGTGGACGAAGTGGACGGGGTGGACTGAGGGGCAGGGACGACGAACACGGACGGGCACGGATGGGCACGGACGACGAGCGGCCGTATACGTTTTTGTGGAGCGGGACGCCGGATAAGCGGAAGGGGTGGGATCTGGCGTATCGGTGTTTTGTGAAGGCGTTCGGGAAGCGGGAGGATGTGCGGTTGGTGTTGCACTTCCGGGCGCTGCCGCGGGGGCTGCAGGGGGTGCGGGATGCGAATGTGACGCTGGTGACGGGGTTGCATCAGCAGGAGACGCTGCGTTCGATGTTGCGGCGGGCGGATTGTTTTGTGTTCCCTTCGCGGGGGGAGGGGTGGGGGTCCCCACCCAGGGAGGCGGCGGCGACGGGGCTGCCGGTGATTGCGACGAATTGGGGCGGGTTGGCGGAGGAGATCGAGGAGTGGGCGCTGCCGTTGCGGGTGGCAGGGATGAGCAAGGCGGAGTATGGGTTTTGGGGGGATGAGATCGGGGAGTGGGCGGAGCCAGACCCTGAGCACCTGGTGGAGCTGCTGCGGTGGTGCGCGGCGGAACGGGAGCAGGCGGCGGCGTTCGGGTTGCGGGCGGGGCGGTGGCTGGCCCAGCACGCGGGGTGGGAAAGGACGGCGCGGGGGGTGTGTGAGGTAGTACGATAGTGAGATAGTGCGGTAGTGGGGAAACCGACGAGAAAATCAGGAGATGAGATTACGAGGAGGGTGTGACGATGGCTGGGTATGGGGACATGCCGTTTGGCTTGAGGGATGTGAAGATCACGAATATCGGGGGGACGGTGCAGGCGGATTTGCCGGTGGCGCGGACGTTGAAGTTCGGGGAGCGGCTGAAGAGCGGCGAGCTGAAGGGCGACGATGCGATTGCGGCGGTGGTGGCGTTTTCGGAGGCGGTGGAGTGGGAGCTGGAGGCGGGCGGGATCTCGCTGGAGGCTTACGCGCTGCTGTCGGGGCGGACGGCGGTGGAGGCGGGGACGACGCCGACGTGGACGTATACGCTGACGGGGCGCAGTCAGGCGTCGTTCCCCTATGTCAAAATCTATGGGAAGGCGCTGGGGGCCGGGATTGACGATCTGCACTGCCGGCTGCTGAAGTGCAAGGTGACGGGGAACGTCGAGGGGAGCCTGGCCGACGGGGAGTTCTGGGTGACGAAGTGCAAGGGGATCGCGATTGACGATGGCTCGGTCGGGATCTTCCAGTTCGTGCAGAATGAGACGGCGACGACGCTGCCGGCGGCGTAGGGGGGGACGAAGTGGATGGAGTGGACGCGGTGGACGGATGAGATTCTTCGGCCTGCGGGCCTCAGAATGACGGGGTGACAAGGTGACGACGGGGTATGCGGAGCAGCCGTTCGGTTTACGCGATCTGAAGCTGACGAATGCGGCGGGGACGGTGCAGGTGGATTTGCCGCGGGGGCGGGTGTTCAAGTTCACGCCGCGGGTGATCAGCGAGGAGATTCCGTCGTACACCGGGCTGGATGCGGTGGGGTATCTGGAGGGCGCAGATTGGGAGCTGGAGGCGGGCGGGATCTCGTTGGAGGCGTGGGCGCTGCTGGCGGGGCATACGGCGGCGCAGAGTGGGAGTACGCCGAACCGGTCGTATACGGTGACGGGGCGGTTCGGGGAGGCGCTGCCGTGGTTCAGGTGCTATGGGAAGGCGGTGACGGATGACGGGGGGGATGTGCACGTCCGGCTGCCGCGGTGCAAGGTGGTGGGGGCGGTGGAGGGGCAGTTGGCGGACGGGGAGTTCTGGGTGACGAAGTGCAAGGGGATCGCGGTGGATGATGGGACGAACGGGGTGTTCGTGATGGTGCTGAATGAGACGGCGACGGCGCTGCCGGGGGCATAGGGGAGTGGACGCGGTGGACGCGGTGGACGGGCAATCCGGCGGATTGCGGCACGGGGAGGGGGAGATGATGGGGCAGGAGGAGCTGGCGCGGTGGCGGGCGGGGCGGGTGCGGGAGGAGACGCTGCCGAGCGGGTTGGTGGTGACGGTGAAGCGGGCGGAATTGCTCGATCTGGTGGCGGATGGGGCGATTCCGCTGCCTTTGTTGGGGCTGGTAGAGCAACTGGGGACGGCTGAAGCCGTCACTACGGGGATTTCGCTGGGGGATTGGCCGCGCTATGCGCCGCTGGTGAATGCGGTGGCGCGGGCGGTGCTCGTGGCGCCGGCGGTGGCGGATGCGCCGGATGATACGCACCTGGGGATCACCGAGCTGCCGATGGTGGATCGGCTGGCGGTGTTCAATCTGGCGGTGGGGGATCTGCAACGGGTGGCCACCTTTCGCGACGAACCGCACCCAGGTGTGGCTGCTGCATTGCCTGGCGAAGACCTACGGGGGCCGGCCGAGCGCGATTCTGGGGCTGGTTGAGGAGCCGTGGCTGGCCTACCAGTTCGATGTGTTGGCGCTGGGGGTGGGCAGCCGGGTGGAGGCGGCGTTGGCGGAGGGGAAGTCGGTGGAGGAGGCGCTGCGGAAGGATGAAGGCGGAAGGATGAAGGATGAAGGCGGAGTGCGGACGGTACGGAAGTTCAGGGATCCGAGGGGGATGGTGACGCGGAAAGTGGTGATTCCTGAGAGCGGGATTTGGTAGGGGAGTGGACGCGGTGGACGGGGTGGACGAACACGGACGGGCAGGAATGGCGGGTTGAGGCAGGGGTTTGGGGCCTGGTATGCGGATTATGGGAAGTGAGAAGCTGGAGGTTGGAGGTTGGAGGTTGGAGGTTGGAGTAGGGTGACAGGGGGGCAGGGCGATGGGTATTGAGCTGGGGAGCGCGTACGGGAAGATCGAGATTGACGCCTCGGGGGTGAAGACGGGGGTGGACCAGGCGAAGAGCAGCCTGGAGGGGGCGCGGGGGTCATTCGAGGCGTTCGGCAAGATGCTGGGGACGTTCGGGGTGACGCTCGGCGTGACGGCGTTGGTGCGCGGGGTGAAGGAATTCACGGCCCAGTCTATCACGGCGTTCAGCGATCTCCGGGAATCTGTCAATAAATCGGCGGTGGTCTTCAATGGCGCGCAGACGACGATTACGGCGTTTGCGAAGAATTCAGCGCGGGACTTCGGGCTTTCTCAGCAGGCCGCGTACGAGGCGGCCGGCACGTTCGGCAATCTGTTCACTTCGATGGGGCTGGGGCAGGCGCCGGCGGCGGAGATGTCTACGGGGTTGGTGCGGCTGGCCGCGGATTTAGCTTCGTTCGATAACATTGACCCGGCGGTGGCGCTGGAGAAGTTGCGCGCGGGGATGGTGGGGGAGGTGGAGCCGCTGCGGACGTTGGGGATTGACCTGAGTGCGGCTAAGGTGCAAGCGAAGGCGATGGCCATGGGGTTGGCCGATGCGTCGGGGCAGGTGGCGTATGCCAGCCTGTTGGAGGCGCGCTATGCGTTGATCCTGGAGCAGTCCACGAATGCGCAGGGGGATCGGGCGCGGACATCGGGGGAGTTGGCCGGTTCGTTGCGCACCCAGGAAGCTGCGATGGTGAACCTCAAGGCAGCGTGGGGCCAATTTTCGGCGCCGACGTATACCAAGATGCTACAAGCACTGACGGGAGACGTGGAAGCATTAACCGCGGTATTGCAAAAACAGCAATATGTCATTACCGGCGATAAAGCGACGTACTTCCAGCAGATGATAGCCGAAGCTACTAAGGCCAATTCGGCTACGGAACCGCTCTTGCAGCAAATGGGCGCGCTGCTGACGCAACGGCAACGGCTGCTGGATTTACCCACCGTATCGCGCGTGATTGATCCGACATTGGGCGATCAGGTGGACGCTCTGACCGCCCAAATTCGCACCCTGGAGGGGCAAATCCTGGCGTTGACCAATCCCGCCGAGGATGCCGAACGGGCTTACACGGCTGCCATGAACAAGATGTACGCGGCGACCAGTAGTCTTTCGCCCGCCGAAGCCCAAGCCGCGGACTATGCCAAGGCCCTCAGTGACGCGCTGGCCTCGTTGCGCGGCAAAGAGGAGGGCGTGCAGGTTGCCGAGGTGGCTGCTGCGATCCTGGCCGGCAAGCTGACGGAAGCGGAAGCGGCGGCGTTGGGGTTGGCCGGCGCGCTGGCGAAGATCCGGGCCGCGGCGACCGACATGGAAGGCAGCCTGATGAGTAACATGACCTGGCTGGCGGAGTTCAAGGCCGAGGCTGACAGATATGGGACTAAGAGTGTAGTGTCGCCCATAAGCGCTGAAGATTTGGAACGCGTCCAAGCCGCGCGCGCAGAGTTTTGGCAAGAACGTGGCAATCCTGGCGATAAACCCCATATCGTTACTCAGGCCGAAGTAGATCAAATCGTTGCGGACGGGAAAGCGGCCAGCAAGAAAATTGCCGATGATTTCCAAAGCAAGATGCAGCAAGCCTACGAGAAAATCAAGGGCTACGCCAGCGGTATGGTAGACAGCGCCAGGAATGCGTTGAAGGGGCTGCTGCCGGATATGAAGGATCAGAACGCGCCGGGGGCGAATGGGCCGTTCGAGAATTTGTATCGGGCGGCGGATGTGGCGAAGTTGGGGGATAAGAGTCCGTGGGCGGCGAAGCTGGGGCTGACGAAGGAGTCGGCGACGCAGATCGTCAACGATTTCAAGGCGGGGCTGATTACGCCGGCGGTGGAGGCGTTGATTGATATGCCGGGGTTGATTGACCAGGTGAAGCTGGCGGCGCTGGCCGATCAGTTGACGACGGCGTTCGTGGCGAAGGTGGCGGCCGCGGCGGGGGTGGGGACGTCGTTCGTGGATGCGGTGACGGGGTTTGGCGGGGGCGAGAAGCAGGCGGCCACGGATGTGACGACGAACATGACGACGCTAGGGACGGATGTGGTGAAGGCGTTGGCCGGGCAGAAGGCGAGCTTCGAGACGGCCGGCGGGGAGATGATCAAGGCGCTGATCAAGGGGATCGAGGGGCAGGGGAAGGCGCTGAGCGGGGCGGCGGAGAGTTTGGTCAACGCGATGTTGGCGGCGATGGCCGCGGCGGTGGCCGGGGGGAAGAAGCCACCGGATACGACGACGCCACCGCCACCGGGGACGACGACGAGCAGCGTGGTTCCGCCGGTGCCGGCGACGGTGCTGGCGCTGGCGCCAGGGAGGCAGGAGCGGTATGCGAGCGGGGTGGCCTACGCGGCGGGCGGGCTGGCCTGGGTGGGGGAGCGAGGGCCGGAGCTGGTGAATCTGCCGCGGGGGAGCCGGGTGTATAACGATCGGGAGAGCGCGGGGATGGCCGGCGGGGCGGCGTTCGGGGCCATCATCGGTTCGCTCACGATCAATGCACCGGGGAATGATCCGGCCGCGATCGCGGGGGCGGTGGGGGATGAGGTGCTGCGGGCGGCGCGGGCGCTGGGGGTGCGGTGATTGCGGGGGAGCGAGGGACGGGTAGGACGGGGTGGACGGACACGGACGGACAGGGACGAGCACGGACAGGGACGGGCTTGAGCGAGGGGAGGCGGGGGTGTAATGACGTGGCGGTTGGTGTCGTTTGGGGGGGTGACGCTGCCAGTGGGGGCGCCGGTGACGCCGGTGGGGACGGCGCCGAGCTGGACGGCGGGGGTGGCGCTGCCGGGTGGGGAGTATTTCGACCAGGAGGGCAGCTCCCACGCGCAGCCGCGGCTGCCGTATGTGTTGATGTTGAAGGCGACGATTTCGGCGGATACGCCGGCGGCGCTGGAGACGCTGTTGTTTGGGTTGGAGACGTTGAACGGGCTGCGGGCGGATACGTTGATCCGGGTGTTGGCGGATGGGGTGACGCAGCAGTGGTGCACGGCGCGGTTGGTGCAAATGCCGGCCGATCGCGAGGCGCGGCATCGGTTACATCAGCCGGTGGTTATGCAGTTCCAGGTGTTGAGTCGCTGGTTCTCCGCGACGGCGAAGACGGTGACGGGGACGCTGAGCAGCGCGGCGACGACGGTGACGCTGGCGAATGCGGGGACGGCGCGGGTGACGGCGGTGACGATCACGGTGACGGCGGTTGGGGGGGGCCCGCTTACGGGGGTCAAGGTCGGGCGGACGGGGTATACGGAGCTCGAGTATACGGGGGTGATTCAACCCAGCAAGGCGCTGGAGATTAATACGGGGGCGTGGAGCGTGCTGAATGATGGGGTGGCGGATTATACGACGGAGCATTTTCGGCTGACGGCGAATCACCATGAGGTATTCTGGCTGCGGTTGCCGCGGTTGACGGGGGCGGATGTGGTGGTGACGCGGACGGGGGGGAGCGCGACGGATACGGCGGTATTTAGCTATTATGAGGCGTGGCAGTAGGGGGGACGGAAGGCGGAAGGATGAAGGCGGAAGGATGAAGGGGTTCCGATAAGGTCAGTACTGGGAAGTGGACGGGAGTGGACGGAGTGGACACGGACGAGGTGGACGGAGTGGACGAACATGGACGGGCACGGCCCTGGCGCTGGTGGTGGGTGGTGGGGGTGCTGGTGGCGGTGGGGGTGGTGGCGGCGTGTGTGGCGGAGCGGCCCGCCGGAGGAGCGGTCAATCGGGGTGATCGCGGGGCTGACGCCGGTGCGCGGGTTTTATGCATCGAGCGGGCTGCCGCCGCAGCAGGTGCCGCCGACACGGGTGCCGGGCGATCCGATCGGCGGGAACCAGGTTCTGGGGGCGGATTGTTTGAGTTATTTGGGGTCCGGCGGCGATGTGGGGGTGGTGAATGGGGTCTGGGAGAATTACGCCGCGTATGACTGGTCGGGGCCGGATACGTGCTTCGGCCAGATCGCCGATAAGACGGTGACGCTGACATCGGGTCAGGTGGTGAGTCAGCCGTTGATGATGGCCTTCCCGCCGATTTACATGGACTATGGGGCGCGGTGGTACGCGACGGGCGGGCACGGGGCGCCAGGAACGGCCGGCAATCCGTTCGGCCGGCTGCATTTTCCGCCGTGGATGACCGCGGCGGGGACGTACAGCATCACCTATCAGACGCCGGCGGGCACGTGGTATGAGGCGCCAACCTATGACGGGGCGTTCAAGACGGCGATGCTGCAACTGATCGCCGATGCAGGGGCGCGGTACAGCGACAATCCCCAGCTCGTGGCGGTGCGGGTGAACGCGGGGCTGAGTTACGAGGTGCAGCCGTGCTGCAACGGGTCGTGCGGATCGGGCGCGGAGGACTTCACGACGGTGGCGACGGCGGAGGAAGCGACGATCACGTGCGACGAGTACGTGACGTACATCAAGGACTTGATGGAGGCGGCGTACGCGGCGTTTCCGCACCAGGTGATCCTGATGCAGTCGTGCGTGAGTCCGTGCGCGGGACGGTCGAGCAAGAGTCTGGTGAGCGAACTGATGACGGACTGGCACAGCCGCGGGATGACGCGCATGGGGATCGGCCACAACTGCGTGACGGCGGATCGGGCGGACGCGGATGAGCGGGACGGGAATGTGTATGCGGACTGGCGGGCATTCTCGGCCGGGCCGAAGCTGACGAGCTGGGGGATGCCGGTGGCGTTCGAGGATGCGATGTACTATCCCGCGGGCGTGGATAAGGCGAGCACGTTCTATTGGATGGCCGCGGCCGCGGCGGGCGCGGGCGGCGACATTTTCTCGTTTATGACCTCCGAGTTTATCACCGCGGCGAACATCAATGCGTATGCGTGGGAGCTGGACGACTGGTGGTGGAACGCGGACAGCCGCGCCTGGGCGATCCTGCGGGACAAGGAATGGCCGACCTTCGATTACGCCAGCGGGTACGGCGATAGCGGGTACCGCGGGGATTTCACGAAGTATCTGACGCTGCTGAATCCGGCGGATGCGGCGCAGGTGTGCGAGCCGGGCGTACGGGCGACGGCGGCGGCGGCGAACGCGGCGGCGGCGGGGCATCTGAACTACGAGGGGGCGTGCCTGGCGGTGCTGCCGACGCCGGTGGGGACGCAGACGGCGATGGATGTGACGTTCAATCGGCAGGCGCGGGGATTGGCGGCCGGGAGCACCCTGCTGGTGGCGGCGGATACGGCGTGGCCGTATTATGGACAGACACGGACGATCACGGGGACGGTGAGTTATCTGGATGTGGGGACGGATGCGTTCGTGGTGCGCTATCCGAACGCGGTAAACGCCTCGGTGAGCTACACGGTGACGAAGACCAACACGGGACACTGGGTCAGGGCGCAGTTCACGGGGACGGCGCACCTGGCGAACGTGTTCAACGATCCGGGGTACGGAGATTATTTCCTGAGTCTGACTGGCGTGGGCGGGACCAGCTATCTGCACGAGGTCTTTGTGGACGCGGCGGGGGCGGGGACGCCTTTGGCGACGCCGCTGCCGACGGCCACGCCGGGGCCGTATGTGTCGCCGACGATCACGCCGCATCCGACGGCGACGACCGCGGCGAGTCGCACGCCGACACCGACAGGGACGCCGTATACGACGCCGACGCCGGCGTATTGGTGGGACAGCATGGAGGGGACGCCGCCGGGGAACTGGGCGTATTGGCAGCCGCCGGTGACGGGAACGCCGACGCCGTATTATTACTGGCCGACGGTGGTGGTGGACGCGGTGGACCACGTGGACGGAGCGCAGAGCTATCGGGTGAGCGGGCTGAATTGCGTGGGGACGGGGTGCGCGCCGAAGGGCGGGCTGACGCATCCGCTGAGCACGCCGCAGCCGGTGGGGCTGTTCGAAACGAGCTGGTATGTGCACACGTGGAATGATTGGTTCGGGCAGACGCAATTTGCGCCGATCGAGGGGTGGGGGCTGAAGAATGCGAGCCTGGAACGGCTGTGGTGGGTGGACGCCAACGAGGTGAGCAACGGGCTGGCGACGCTGTACCTGGAAAATGTCTGTTCGGGGGTGCCGAGCGCGGCGTTGGGGGCGGTGGGGTTGGATACGTGGTATACGACGCAGGTGGCCTGGAGCCTCGGGCTGGGGATCAATGATCAGACCAACATCACGGCGACGTTCGGGATCGCGGGGCAGCCGATCTCCACGACGGCGACGATCTCCTGCACGAACAGTCAGGCGGCGACGATCTACGGGATCACCGAGGTGCGGGCGGGGGTGTTCGATAACTATAATTACACGATGAGCACGCGGCCAGACGTGAGCATTGACGACGCCTGGCTGGTGGAGGACAGCCTGACGACGCCGACGCCGGCGCCGACGGTTGTACCGGCGACCTGGCCGGAGCTGGCGTGTCCCAACCTGGCGGTGGCACTGGATGGGAGTCTCGGCGAGTGGGCCGCGGTGACGCCGCAGACGGTGATCAGCACGACGGCGGTGTACACGTGGCCGCTCACGCCGACGGTGACGAGCCTGGGCGGGGATTTTCGCTGTGCGCATAACGGGGCGAACATCTTCTTCGCAGGGACGATCACGGACACGGCGGTGATCTCGCCGACGGGGAGCGTGGAGAACGGGGACGCGGCGCGGGTGGCGGTGGATGGGTGGGCGGATGGGTTGATGCGATTTTTGCTCGATGACCATGACCTGCTGGTGGGGAGCGATGGGCGGGTGGTGGATTTCGGGGTGTATCCGATCCTGGCGATGGCTGTAACGACGGTTACGGCGAGCGGGTGGCAGTTCGAGATGAGCGCACCGCTGGCGAGCTTCGAGGCGGGGACGGCCGCGGGGACGGTGGTGGGGCTGACGTTTGGGATCAATGACAGCGTGGGGGGAAGTACGTGGGCGCACGTGGTGACGGGGGGGAAGGTGGCGGGGCGGCTGGAGTAGGGGCAACGGATGGGAACGGATAAGCGGATGGGGGACGGGGTGGGCGATGTGGACGAACACGGACGTGTCGGACGGATAGGACGGGTGGGACGAGTAGGACGGATGGGACGGGGGTATGTGGGTCGATATTGAGACTTCGACGGGGGTGCGGCTGGGGGCGGGGCCGATTACGACGGCGACGAGTTGGCGCTCGACGCGACGGTTGGATGGGGTGGGGGATTTTACCACGTCGCTGCCGTGGGCGGAGCCGCGCGTGGGGCTGATCCAGGTGAAACGGGTGGCCAGGTGCTTCGATTTTGCCGGCGGGACGCTGCTGGAGGTGGGGGCGGGGATCATCCAGCGGCGAGGGGGGCACGCGGGCAGCGGGGCGGGGACGTTGGAGGTGAGCGGGGCGGATCTGCTGCGGGAGTTGGTGCAGGTGCGCGTGGGGGCGCTGGAGTTGTTCGAGACGGTGATTGAGCACCCCAGCACGGCGCTGCATCTGAGCGGGATTTTCAAGCACCTGCTGGATAGCTGCTCCGGGCCGAAGACGACGCTGACGCTGGCGCTGGATGGCGCGGCGGGGGATACAGCCACCTGGGCGACGACGCACATTGACGACATTGCGGAGGCGATCGAGATCCGGGCGACGCACGCGTTTCATGGGATCCAGGTGCGGATGGGGCCGCAGGTGAACACGCACGCGGGGCCGGATCTGACGCTGACGTACTGGGACGTGGGCAAAAGCGACTGGGTGGCGCTGAGCGGGGTGGAGGATGGGACGAACGCCGCAGCGCCGGACGACGATGGGTTGCACCTGGGGCAGAGCGGCACGATCAGCTTTACTGTGCCGGCGGAATGGGTCCCGGCGGCGGGTTTCTACCGGCTCAGGATCGCGGGGGATGACATCGGCACGGGGACCGCGATGAATCTGGACATCGCGGATCTGGCAATCATCTATGAGACGCCGACGAAGAACGCGCTGGCGAAGATCATGGCGCTGGCGCCGGCGGGGTGGAGCCTGGATGCGGTGCATGGGCAGCTCGCGACGACCGGCGAGGTCTATCTGCAGATGGCGAATGAGTCCATTTTGGAGACGCTGCGGCGGGTGGCGGAGACGACGGGGGAGCATCTTACGGGCGGGTACACGGGCAGGGAGTTGATCTGGTGGGGCGCCAGGCAGGAGACGGCGCCGCTGACGGCGATCGGCGGGGGCGGGTTCGACGGGCTGGCGGTGGAGGGGAATGCGGCGGTCTGTTTGATCAAGGATCTCAGCGAGGTGCAGGACGCGTTCGAGCTGTATAGCCAGGTGACGGCCGTGGGCGGCGGGACGGGCGACGCGCGGGTGACGCTGGCCGAGACGACGGAGGTGCTGCCGGCGGGGTATTCGCTGGTGGGGGGGACGTTGATCCGGGACGCGGCCGTGGCGGCGCTGGGGGTGATTGAGTATCAGTTGGAGGCGCCGGACATCGTGCCGACGAATGTGAGCGGGGAGCAGCGGACGCACGCGGCAAACACGCTGTTCAAGCAGGCGGCCGCGTGGCTGGCGGCGCACAGCGCGACGGATACGGACCCGCTGACGGGGGATGTGCCGCGGGCTTATACGCTGGCGGTGGTGAAGGCGGATCGGCTCATTTGGCCGAACGATCTGCTGCGGGTCGTGTATCACGAGGTGCGGGATGGCGTGGATGTGTGGGATGTGGACGCCGTGCTGACGGTGGTGGCGGCAACGACGGAGTGCGACGCCGACGGGGTGCGGACGGTGAGCTTGGAGGTGGCGACAGTGCAGCGGCCGCCGGAGGATGGGGCGCTGGCGGTGGTGCAGGCGATGCAGTTCGGGCAGCAGGCGCGCAGCCACGGGGATACGGCGGTGGGCGCGGTGCTGGTGGGGGCGGCCAGCATGGACATGGGCGGGTTGACGGATGTGCTCGATCCGCGCTATACGGCGGCGGGGCACGCGCTGGACACGGCGGCGAGTCAGCACGTGGGGGGCGTGGGGGATCATAGTCACCAGAGTGCGGGGGCGGCCGGAGGGCTGCTGACGGCGTATCAAGCCGCGCTCACGCCGGCCGCAGCGATTGCCGATGCGGTCGGTGGGACGCCGGTGGACGTGGAAGCGCGAGCGGCGCTGAATGATCTGCTGGCGAAATTGAGGACGATGGGGTTGCTGGAGACGTAGGTGGACGGGGTGGACGAGGTGGACGCGTGACGCTGGCGCCTGGTGAGTTCGTCGTCGAGGAGTGGCCGGTGTGTTGCCTGGGGCAGGCGCGGGTGACGGAGGATGGGCTGCGCGTCCGGGCCGAGCGGAATTTGAGCAGTGCGGTGCTGGCGACGTTAGCAACGGGGCAGGTGGTGGATGTGTGGTGTCGGGTGGAGGGTTGGTGGCTGGTGCAGGTGCGTGAATCGGGTGTGACGGGGTGGGCCTGGGGGGAGTTTTTGGCGATGGTGGCAACGGATGGGAGCGGATAATGGACGACATGGACGCGGTGGACGGGCAGCCCTGGCGATGAGCCAGGGCTTTTTGTTGGCGCGTGAACGGGACGGCAATCCAGGCGGATTGCGTTACAGGCGCCAGTTGTCCACGGGGGAGGCTTTTTGGTGGACGCGGGCGCAGTCGGTTTGGGCGATGCGGGCGTAGCGGCGGACCATTTCGAGGTCGGAGTGGCCGAGCAGGGCCTGCAGGGTGAAGAGGTCGCCGCCGTTGCGCAGGTAGGTGATGGCGAAGGTGTGGCGGAAGCGGTGCGGGTAGACGTTGGCGACGCCGGCGCGCTCGGCGATGCGGTCGAGGAGGTGGCGTAGGGTGTCACGGTTGAGCGGGCGGGTGTCGGCGCTGTCGCCGACGGTGAAGAGGTAGGCGTCGGGGTCCTGCTTGCCGAGGCGCGGGGTGACGAGCTTCCAGAGGGCCTTGGCGGTGCGCTTGCCGACGTGGACGATGCGCTTTTTGTCGCCTTTGCCGACGACGGTGATGCTGTTGGTGTTGAGGTCGAGGTCGGTCAGTCGGATGGCGCAGAGTTCTGAGGCGCGCAGGCCGGTGTCGAGGAGCAGGTAGACGATGGCTTTGTCACGTTCGGTGTGGGGTTGGTCGCCGGCCGTGGCGGTCTTCCAGGTCTGCTTGCGTTCGCAGGCGGCCAGGAGGCTCTCGACTTCCTTCTGGGTGAACGGCTCGACGACGGGATCGGGCGGGGCGTCGGGGTGGATGGCGCGCAGGAGGTTGGCGGGCAGGTATTCGTCTTCGACGGCCCAACTCCACAAGGCCGAGAGGTCGGTGTGGATGTTGACGATGGTTTTGGCGGACAGTTTGATCTGGCCGCGCGGGGCGCAGCCGGCCGGCTCGGAGCGGTAGTCGGTCTGGAGCCAGGCGAAGAAGCCGAGTACGCATCGGAAGCGTTTTTTTGTCCCGATTGGCCCAGGTCGGCGGGGGCGCCGTGAGGATGGTTGGGGCTGGGGTGTGCTTGGGCTGCTCTCACGGCTGGCAGATGTGCCAAGCCGTGAGAGTGAGTGGGCGAGAAAGGACTCGAACCTTCGACCTCACGGATGTGAACCGTGAGGCGGGTTTGTGAGGGTATGAGTCTCACGGTTGGGCAATTGGGCCAGCCGTGAGGCTTTTTGTTGGGGGCCAGCCGCGGGGACGGTTGGCGGCCTGGGCGGGTGGTCGGGACGGTGGTTTGGGTCGGTGGGTGGCCTCCTAGTAGTCAGGTTATGGGAAGCGTTTCAGTCCCCTGACGGGGATTCGGTGACGGGTAGACCAGAAACCAAATGGCAAGAAGCGAGGGGCGACCACGA
This sequence comes from Candidatus Kaiserbacteria bacterium, assembly GCA_026396675.1. Classification (GTDB taxonomy): domain Bacteria; phylum Patescibacteriota; class Minisyncoccia; order Phycocordibacterales; family Phycocordibacteraceae; genus C7867-001. The sequence continues at coordinate 21,807 of JAPLWI010000020.1, forward strand.
GGGGCGCCCCTGTTGTGATTGATTAGGGACAGGCGCAGCCGACGCCGACATGACAGGTTTTGCTCAGGGAGATGCAGGTGTCGCCGCAGGGTTTGCTGGTGGAGCCGCAGTGTTTGCAGCAGGTGCGGGCGGGCAGCGGCGCGGCGGTCGGTTGGACGACGATGACGGGCGTTGAGGTGACGGCGCGCGTGGCGGTGGCCGGCACGGGTGAAGCAGGGATGACGGCAGCGATGGGTACGGCCGGCGCGCGGTCTATCAGGGCGGCGGCGATCCAGGCGCCCGAGGCGAGTTGGTACCAGTCGCCCTGGGGGTTGCGGGCGGCGATGCGAAGGGTTTCGCCGGTTTGGGCGCTGCCGATGATGGGATAGTTTGTGCCAGGGCCGGCGCGCAGGTTGGCGGCGGTGTTGGCGACCGGGTCAGGGATGGCGGTGGACGGGGTGGACGGGGTGGACGGCGTGGACGTAGTGGACGCGGTGGCTAAGGCGCGCCGTACGGCCGATGTGAATACAGGGGTGATCGTCGAGACGACTGGCGGCGGCGGGTTGTCGGCTTCTTCGGTGGCGCTGGTGGACGGGGTGGACGTGGCGGCAGGGGCGCTGAGGAGGCGCGGGCCGGGAACGGCCGTGGGTGTGGCTGAACTGCCACAGGCCGACGCGCTGAACGCCAGCATGGCCAGCGCCAAGACGACCGGCCAGGTGGATAGTTTCACGATTGCCTCCCCTCAACGATGATGCAGTGGTGGTGCGCTGCTATTTGCGCCAGTGTTAAAAAACGCCCAGAGTTGATGGGATCAACCCTGGGGAGGCAATCACCCGTCATTGGCGAATGTAATGACGGGGAAGTAGATCACACTTAATATATACCTATCCCCAGGGCGTGTCAATGCTTTCGCCTCTTTTTCCCTGAAATTGATCTTCCACTATTCTCTCTGCGGTTCCTCGCCGACGCTGCGCGGCGGAGGCAGGTCGCGGCCACAGTAGCGACAGATGATGGCTTCGGGTTTGATGAGTTCGGCGCAGTAGGGGCAGGGTTTGGTGTCGCCCGATGTCAGGGCGGCTGCGGGGGCAGCCGGCGCAGCGGGCGCGGCTTGGACGGTGGAGGCCCAGACGAGGGCGATGACCCAGCCGATCAGGGTCCAGCCGAGAAAGAGGTTGAGGGTGGTGATGGCGGTCCTTTGGGGATGGCCGCGGCGTTCGGCGATGATGCCGGGCAGGAAGTAGATGATGAGGCCCGCCAGGATGCCAAAGATCAGGAGACAGGTGCTACCGGTTTCGTTGTTCATGGTGCTCCTTCCGCGCCGATGATGGCGCGGTGATCAGTTGATGATGGCGCGCGGCGGATCATGGTGTTGATGTCTCCAGGCGGGCGCGGAGTTTGACCAGGTGGTGCTCGAAGTGGGTTTTGTTCTGGCCGTGCTCACGGTTGGGCAGGGCGATGTATGCCTGGCAGACACGCACGGCATCGGTGTACCACTGCTCGCGGGTATAGTGGATGCGCAGGCGGTCGTAGGGGTGGGTGCCGAAGAATTCATCGGCGACGCTGACTTCGTAGCCAAAGATGGCTGTGAGGAGATCGCCGCGGGCTTCGGCAGCGATGGCGATATTGTTGCGTTCAACGAGCGCTTCGAGGGCACCGGGCCAGTTGAGGGCATAGCGGCCGATAGGCACGAGTGGGTTGTTGTCGAACTGCCGGCGGCCATCCTGGAGGGCGCCGGCTACCTCCAACCAGAAGACGGGCGGATGTTGGCTGTGGCGCAGTTGGCCGATGAGCCAGGTGGCGCACCATTCGGCAAGGATGGGATTGCTGCCCGGCGGGAACAGGGGAGTAGCGTTCATGGTGCGGTCATTCCTGCGGTTGCTCGCCGACGATGCGCGGGGTGAGTTGGCTGATGCGGTCGGCCATGTCGTAGATGCGCTCGCGGTCTTCAGGGTTGAGGGTGCGCCAGACGGCGAGGAGGCGCTGCTCCTGGCCGCCAGTGTCGATCTGATAGACGACGCCCTGGTCGCTGATCCGGGCCACGCCTGGCGGCGCGGGGTCGGCTATTTCGCCGATCAGGTAGGCGATGGTGGTATCAAGGCCCCGGGCGATGGCGTCTAGGGTATCGAGACGTGGATAACGTTTGCCATTGACGACCAAAGAAAGCGTCTGCCACGCGAAGCCGGGTTGATATTCCTGGATGCGCAGATGTAACTCGCCCAGCGTTTTGATTCCCCGTTGTGCCAGCAGGTCATCTACCCGTTCCCTCAGTACACGTTTCATAGCCCCTCCATTATACCGTTTTCAATACAGCTTAGTCCATCCCTTTTTGCGAATTTCGACATGGACAAAACCGAATACTCGTGTCTGAAATATGATTAATGTCATGTTTGATTCATTCCATTTGCGGTACATTGAAGGCGGCAGTATCACTTATAACGAACGGATGGGACACACATGGAAACTGAGACCGAGAAGCTGCCGCAGCGGGAAACCGAGGACAGAGCTGTGGTGAACGATGGGGAGGCGCCGGCACGCAGTTCGTCGGCACGCGATTCATATGCGGACTGGCTGGCAAGTGCTTATCTGGGCTATCGTAAATGCGGCTTGGGCCAGGATGAAGCACTCCAGTTGACGTTTTTGTATGCGCAGTTTGTCACGGAAAAAATGAGCGTACCGCCGGCCCGTTTAGGGCGATAGTGAGCGCCAGACTGAGCACGGCCAGCACCAGGGCGCTGAGCGCCAGCCAGTTTTGCCACCGGTTTTGTTGCAACCCAAGCCGGATTTCGTAATGCTGTTCTGGCGTCCAACCAGAGATCCGCGGGAAGAAATGGCGGCAAGCACGTTGCTGGAGGCGCCGCGGCGCGTGCCGATAGACACACTCCGGCAGAATCTCGGCCGTTACCGGGCGCGGCCGGCCTTGGATGCGCACGGTTGTGGTTTGGGTGGTGCGCAAAAGACCGCAGCGGCTACAGGTGCGCATCAGCAATGGGCCAGCCAGACCTTGAACTGACCACAGAGGGGCCGCAAAGCGAGCAGAGCTTCGCGATCGAGTTGCTTCTGTTCCATAGAGCGATCGGGAAATTCTCGTTTGGACTGCTGGACTTCTGGAAACAGGTCGAAAGGTAAATCAGGCCAGAGGACTTTGGCTTGCGCCAGGAAGCGGTTGTAGAAGCCGATGTAGGTGGCGGCGCCGCCCCAGCGCTCCTGGGCGATGACCTGATCGAGGTCGGCGTAAAGCTGATCGACTTGAGAGATGAGGGTCGCGAGAGCTTGACGAGTCATTTTCCGTGCTCCTTGCTGTAATCCTAGCGCAGCCGATGCTACTGTCACCATTATAAGCAGCCAGTAAAGCTATCACTATGACCAATATCATCCAGGGAATCCAACCCATGACCGAACGCGAGCGATTGATTGCTTTTTTGCACCAGCGGGGGATGCAGTACACCGATCTGGCCCGCCGGATGAAGTGGAGTCCGACGTTCGTGTTCGGGTTTCTCGGTGGGGCCTGGTCGTTGACGAACTCGTTTCGGTTGGCGTTCAGCCAGACGTTCGGGGATGAGGCGGCGCAGGAGGTCTTTCTGAATGGACACGAGGCGACGGTGGACGGGATGGACGATGTGGACGGGAGTGGACGGGCACGGACGATGCAGGAGCTGGCGGGATGAGCGACGCGACCGACACGACCCTGGCCGAGAAGTATCGCCTGGCTTGGCGTATGCAGCGGGACCGCGCGGGGCGGCTGGCGATTGCCTGCCGGCTGGCGGCGGATTATCTTGGCGTTGAGGCTCAGACGTGCGAGGCGGCGGGCGTGGATCTGCCGGGCGACCTGGTCAACTTGCAGCGCGTGTTGGCGAACGCGCTGGGCCAGGAGCCGGCCACGCCGGCGAGCAGCCAGGTGGGTTATTGGCTGGATCGGCCACAGGAGCAGGCGGACGCGGTGGACGTGAGTGGACGAAGTGGACGACACTAGACGACGGGCACGGGCGATGTAGGAGTTGGCGGATGAACGAGACGGTGGGTGACGGTTATCGCGAGGGGTACCGCGGGCAGTTTGCGCGGGCGGAGCGGTTGCTGGCGGCGTGCCGGCTGACGGCGGCGTATGTGGATGGGCAGGTGTGGCAGTGTCAGCGGGCCGGCAGAGAGCTGCCCGAGGATCTGGTGGAGCTGCGGCGGGTGGTGTACGTGGCGTTGGGGGAGGAAGAACCGGGGTGACGGGGGGGATGGGACGAGGGGGACGGATAGGACGAGTAGGACGGGTGGGACGGGTGGGACGGGCACGGACGGGCACGGACGCATCCGCAGAGGGCGCAGAGGGCAGAGGAAGGGCGGCGATGAAACGGTATCGGCGTTTTGTGGTGACGGGGCCGGTGCGGCGGGGGCCGGATCCGGCGGTGCAGCCGAGTTTGTTGGAGCCGATTAAGCCGGTGGCGGCGGGTGAGCTGACGATTCAGGAGCGGTTCGAGTTGTTTCATGCGGCGAATCCGCAGGTGTACCGGGTGTTACGGGAGATGGCGCTGGCGCTGGCGGCGCAGGGGCAGAAGCGGATCGGGGTGAAGATGTTATGGGAGGTGCTGCGGTATCGGTTTTTGGTGCAGGCGGTGCCGGTGGGGGGGGATGAGTTTCGGCTGAATAATGTGTTTACGAGCCGGTATGCGCGGTGGTTGGATGCGGAGCCGGGGTTGCAGGGGCGGATCGAGCTGCGGCAGTTGAAGGCGGAGTGAGAGGCGATTGCCGATTGACGATTGCCGATTGCCGATTGACGAGGAGGGGGCGATGGAGCAGGGAGTGGGGGATTTGGGCGGGGTGGTGTGTCCGCCGTGGGAGTATGAGTATGTGGTGTGCCGGCCGATGGAGTTGTTCGATAATGCGCCGTTGGTGAGTGTGTTGGACGGGGATCGGCGGGCGCGGTTGGGGGAGTTGCCGGCGGTGCCGTTGGCGCGGGTGATGGCGCTGGCGGTGGAGCGGGAGGCGGAGGTGGCGGCCGGCAAGCGGGCGCGGACGGTGATGATCGAGTTCGCTGGGGTGCGGGTGGCGTGCCGGGCGGTGGATGGGTTGAGCGGCCAGTCTAGGATGGTGGTGGATGGGTTGGGGCGGTTTTTCGTGCTGACGGGGACGGGGTGGCGGCGGTTCGAGCCGGCGGGGATGGTGTTCGATTGGTGAAGGATGAATTCGTCCTGTGCGCTCAGGGACGCTGCGCAATCCGGCTACAGGGTTGCTGAGCGGGCCGGATGAGTGGGACATGCTCACGGCCTCTCCTTGGGGTGGCCTGAGTGGGCTGGGGGGCTTGCCCAGGTCTGGGAGGGTGAGAGTGAGATAGTGAGATAGTGAGATAGTGACCGAGGATAATGCTCTCTGCGCAGACTGTCTGATGCGGAAGAGTTAGGTCAGCCAACTGGCGCAGGGGTGGGCATTGGCGGGCTGGTGCGTGTGTTGACACGGCCAGGCGGCCTCAGTGAGAAGATGGCCAGGTTTGGGCGGGTTGGAAGGGTACTGCCTGGGCCGGATGATGCGGGTCAGAGGGACAGGACAACTCACGCCGGACCCTGTAACCGGCAGGTCATGGACGGGGTGGACGCGGTGGACGTAGTCACCGGTGGAGTGGGCGACGATGGAAAATCTTGAGATTGCGAGGATCAGGCGGGACGGCGGGACACAGCCACGGGCGGCGCTGGATGAGACGACGCTTGCGGAGTATGCGGAGGCGCTCGGGGCCGGCGCGGAGTTTCCGGCGGTGGATGTGTTTTTCGACGGCGAACGGTATTGGCTGGCGGATGGGTTTCATCGGCTGGTGGCGCATGAGCGGGCGGGCAAGTATTTTATTTTGGCAATCATCCACCAGGGCAATCAACGGGCGGCAGTGCTGTTTTCGACCGGCGTCAATGCGGATCACGGGCTGCGGCGGTCGAATGCCGACAAGCGGCGCGCGGTGGAGGTGTTGCTGCGGGATGCCGAGTGGGGCAAGTGGGCGGATCGGGAGATCGCCAAGCAGTGTAAGGTCGGTCATCCCCTGGTTTCTGAGATGCGTAAGACTATCTGTCCACAATGGACAGATACGCTATCTGGAAGTTCTTCCAGATACGAACCCTCATCTGCGAATGAAGCGCAGATAAACACCCCTATTGAACGCACTGTCACCCGCGGTGACAGCACCTTCACGATGAACATTGCTCCCATTGCCGAGGCGAACGCGGCCCGCGCGGCGACCTGGGCCAGTGTGGACGCGCTCGCGGCGGGGATCCGCGCGTACCTCGAAGCGATTTTCATCGAAGACCCCGTCCGCCAAAAAGAGGCGCTCTACCAGGTGAAGATTATGTCCAGCCAAGGGAAGGCGCTGCTGGATGAGCGGCTGATGCGGTCGTCGTATTTGCCGGGGCCGCGGCGGCGGAATGATGTGTTGAGCGCGGTGTACCAGGTGTTGGCGGAGTATGAGCGGCCGGCGGGGAGGGTGGTGGACGCGGTGGACGAAGTGGATGGGGTGGACGCGGCACGGATGGGCACGGCCGGGCCAAACGGGGCGAGGGTGCCGACGGAGGCAGAGGTGGCGGCGCTGGCGGAGACGCTGCGGCCGGCGGTGTGGCAATGGCTGAAGCCGGACAGTGAATTGGATCGGTGGGGCGCGTTGCTGTGGCAGAAGAGCATGACCGGCCGGCTGTTGGATTTGGAAGGCTTCAGCGCCAAGCGCGGGCGAAACTTCGACTGGGAGCATCTGGTGGGGATGGTGGGCGCGGGGGTGGATCAGGGGGCGCTGCGGCTGACGGTGGGGCTGGTGCGGACGGAGATTGTGGGGCGGTTGGAGGGGGTGGACGCGGTGGACGGGGTGGACGACCACGGACAGACGCCACGGACAGCCACGCACGGACAGGCACGGACGAGTACGGACGAAGTGGACAAAGAGGCTGAGGCTGAGCCGTTGACGGCGGCGGTGGAGAAGTGGCTGTACGATCTGGCGGAGGCGTGCGAGATTCCGACGGATCGGGGCGGGGCGCCGGAGAAGGATGCGGTGCGGGTGCTGTTGCGGAGTGTGTTGCACAATCGGAGCAACGGGGGGGCGGCGGCGTGGCGGGCGTTGCGCGGTCATCCGGCGTGGCCGGCGGGGATGGGGGATGGGACGAAGTTGGAGGCGGTGCGCGCGGCGCTGCGGGAGTTGACGGGGGGGCGGGACGAGGCTGAGGCTGAAGGGGGCACACGCGGGCGGGAGGTGGTGGACCCGGCGGTGATTGCGGCGAGTGTGCGGCGCAGCGGGTTGGTGGCCAAGGTGACGGCGCGGTTGCATGGGCATTTCGATTGTCTGTTGGCGTATGCGGCGGCCAGGCCGGAGGCGGATCCGGCGCTGGCGGAGATGTTGGTGGAGGTGCAGGGGATCCTCGACTTGTTGGAAGGTTGAAGGTTGGAGGTTGGAGATTGGAGGTTGGAGGTTGAAGGTTGGAGGTTGGAGGTTGGAGATTGGAGATGGATCTGCGGTGGGTGGTGGATGGGGTGCTGGTGGTGGGGGTGGTATTGGTGGTGGTGATGTGGCGGCGCTGGCCGCAAGGGTGACGGGCGAGCCGGCGGCTTGCGGCACAGGACACAGGATGGGAGGGGGCGATGGATGTGACAGTTGAGGTGGGCGAGCGGGTGACGGTGAATCTGACGCTGTTGGCGGGGCGGATGGCGGAGGCAGGCTTGGGCGGTGATGAGCCGTTGGAGCGGCTGTTCGGGGAGTTTAGCAGAGCTGGGGAGCAGGCCGCGCGGGCCGCGGCGTGGTTGGGGGTGTTGGGGCGGTATCGGGAGCTGCTGGGGTGGAGCCGGGAGGATTGGCAGCGGTGGGCGCAGGGGGTGAAGGTGTTGGACGAATGACGATTGGCGATTTTCGATTTTCGATTTTCGATTGCCGAGTAGGCTCGCCGGGCGCGGAGAGGGTCGCTGCGGAACGCATGGACAACGGTCAATCGGCGCGAGCGAACAGCAGCGGGGGCAGCGGCTCTCTTTCTCCGGGCGTGGGGAGCAACGGATGAGAACGGATAAACGGATGGGCGGATGGGCGACCGGGGCGCTGAGGGTGCGGGGGTCGCCCGGGCGGGGACGGGGTGAGGGGGAGCGGGGTATTGCTTCGGCCTCGACT
>JAPLWI010000004.1 GCA_026396675.1 Candidatus Kaiserbacteria bacterium
TTGTGCAATCGCTTTCCGGAAATGAAGTGGTACTTATTCTTACTTCCGGCAATCTGGAAGGTACCATTCCGACGTTTGTTGAAGAAATAACGAAAAAATTCCCTGTATGAAAATCGTACGGAGTGAATTCGGGCACGAGTATCAGTCGTATCGCTTCGGCTATTGCGAACATGCAATGCTAGAACCGAATGATAGTGTCGCCGATTTTTATGAAAAAGGATTCTTGCCCTATTCCGCAGATCCAAATGTGCAAGGCGTTTTCTATATGGCGCGGAGCGCACGCGTTACGCTTCCTCAGTTTGAATTCTCAAGCGAAAATCGGCGCGTCGGGAAACGTTTTGACGGAATGTTCTCATTCCGCTCGCTTTCAATTGCTGAAGCAAAAGAGGATTCGCGAATTCGCGGCCTATTTCTTGATTATTTTAGAGAACGACACGGGAAAGACGTAATGCCTGCAGAACGATTTGATGCCATTCTCAATTCGTCTTTACCGCTTCGAATTCTTGTGTATGAAAAAAACAGGATGCTTGTAGCGGCAGTACTCGAAGTAACTGACGAGACATTCGCACACTTCTGGTTTTCAGCATACGATCTTTCGCTCGTACAGCAATCGCTTGGTATGTGGTTGATGCTTGATGCCGCACGCCGCGCGAAAGATTCTGGCATTGCTCATTATTATGTAGGCACGGTGTATGGCGCGAAGGCGTTGTACAAAACAAATTTAGAACCGCTTGAATTTTGGGATGGTTCTCATTGGAACATTGATCTTGGACGACTTAAAAAACTTGCACGGGCAGAATCAAAATAAATTAATTTGGAGGAAACTGTTCGTCTTTATGCGTGAAAGCGAGAGTTGTTTTGGGAAGCGTAATAAGTTCATAGGGTGTTGTTGTTGAATTTCTCGGTTCTCTAAGCAACACAGTGACGGTACGTATATTGGTATCGGTAATAGTTGAAACATCAATAGCAGAATAATCTCCGGCGAAAACAGCGACAACGGAACTCGTAGCAAAATTTATAGCCGGCGGCTTTCCTTTTGCATCAATCATTTGCCAAAGTTTATTGAGTTCATCGGTAGAAGTAATTAGATAGTTGGTGCGCGTCGTGACAGCCGATTGTGTCCCACGCGCAAGTTCTGCAAAAGGAATACTGATTGCAGTCACTGGATTGCTCTCAACCGCCGCCGAAGACAAAGTGTTTGAAGAACTCCTGCCACTATAAAGAAATGCAAGAATGCCGATGGCGATTGCAATAATCCCCGCGCCATACACAATAATGTGATTCCGCTGTATCACCTGCATCGTTTCAGTATAGCAAAAGGCCGCGGCACTAATTTCATTGTCAATGCTTATTTGTGCACGCTCTAGGATTCGAACCTAGGACCTGCCGCGTATCAGGCGGACGCTCTACCAACTGAGCTAAGCGTGCGTGTTTGGATAGTAGCAAAAACAATCGCGCCCGTAAACGGGCGCGATTGTTTTGTTTGAAAAGTGTGTATGTGCTCTTTTGTTCCGCCTATTCTGCTCCGCTCGAGGGCTCATATGTGGCCCTCGAACGACATCGGGTTACGTTATCCGACTTCCGAGTATTGTTTAGAGACAAATACTATCTCTCGCGATTCTTTCGAATCACATCGACATGATCTGGCTTTCGGCCGAGATCGGTTCCAAATTGGATATGTTCCACGAACAGCTTCCGCTACCCGTGCCTTGTTACGACTTAGTCCTTGTTACTGAATTTGCCGTAGTACTGCGCAAGGCAGTCCTTCGGGCACCCCCAGCTCCCTTGACTTGACGGGCGAATGTAATAATTTAGTACAACTTCACGTTCCCACATAGCAAGCGGATTTCCCGCACTACGCGAGTCCTAAGCGTGCATTTGTGACTTCAGCATCATAATTTTCTGAAGTCCTTTCTCAGTATGATGAGCTTTCGCAATGGCGAGATCAAGAATCTGGCAAAAAAGCTCAAAATCTTTGATTCGTTTGCTTTCAAGTGGGTGCCTTTTGAAAAAAGGCACGACCACCCTCTTCAGTAGATCATAACTGAATATCTCGAACCGATAATTGTTTCGTTGATTTACCCGATATTCGCGTTGGAAGTATATCTTCCCGCACCCCCAAAATTTCTGTACTTTTTCAAGAAGCGGAAGTTCATCTTCACGCATTTTGATGTAGTAACGACACTGCACTCTGTAATGTACAGAGCCGTGCTCTTTTCTCGGAGGATTGAGGAAGATAGTAAAGCTTCCTTCGCCATCAGTTAAACCAACCATATAATCGGCAGAGAGCACGCTAGGTTTCGTCCTTCTCGCATTCTTTTTATGAAAGAGCGCGATACTACGACTCAGCTGACTTCCAGTTTCCGTCGATTGCTTCATGTATACAGCATATCAATGAATTGACGGTGCATATATCAATTACAATCAGTACCATGTGGATAACTGGATCTCCCCGGGTTACGCATAATTCTATTCCACACATCCTATACAGCTTTTCTTGGTATCTTCCCCATACTCACCGCCCACTCATGGGTCGATACGGCCGTTATTTTTATAGGCTATGTTTTGCATTCAGATCCTTCAGTCCATGCCTTACGGCGTTGGACCTATCTTTCAGCTACGCTCCCCATGACGAATGAGGAGGAGTGGATTTTAACCACTTAGAACTATGCGCTGCCGGGCGCATTTATTTGTGAGTACAAGACTCGAGAACGTATTCACCCCGGTTTGGCTGACCCGGGATTACTAGCGATTCCGGCTTCATGAGGTCGGTTGCAGACCTCAATCCGTACTGG
>JAPLWI010000029.1 GCA_026396675.1 Candidatus Kaiserbacteria bacterium
TTTAGAGTGCCCTTTTAAAACTACGCTCGCCGCAGCCGAAGAGTTAGTCAAAGAAAGCAAGATAATTATTGTGGATATCCACGCTGAAGCAACTTCTGAAAAAGTAGCCTTAGGTTGGTATTTAGATGGCAAGGTTTCCGCGGTTTTAGGTCCACATACGCATATTCAGACTGCGGACGAGCATATTCTTCCTAAGGGCACAGCTTATATTACTGATGTAGGCATGACCGGGCCCACTGATTCGGTTATCGGCAGGAGAGTGGAAGATGTCTTAGAAAGGTTCCTTACTTCTATCCCAGTTAGATTTGAAGTAGCCGAGGATAATATCCAGCTGCAGGGCGTGGTTGTGGATATAAATGAAAAGACCGGCAGGGCAGATTCAATTATCAGGATCATAAGGAAATTAATCTAAAAAATGGTAAAATTTAAAGTAAAGATTTTATCCTTAACCATCCTCTTTCTCTCACTGGTTATTTTTCCACTCTCTTTTGCTCAAAACACAGATGATCTTGAGTTAGTCCTGGACGTCAATTCTAATACCGTAGTATTACCTAAAATTTTTAACCCGAATCTGGATTTAAGCGGCCGCGGTTTTAGCCAAGATAAGGACTGGCCGCAGGAATTAGCCGGGAAAGAAGTTTTGGAAACTTGGCAAAAGGATATCGGGTTTAAGGGTTTATACCGGATCCAATATGATTTATGGGAGATTGACCAGCTGAATAAAGACCAAGAGGCCAAGCAGAAACTTTTGGCTAATTATGAAAAGGTTATTAAGGATATTAATGATGCCGGTGGAACAGTTATTTTAGATATATTCGGTACGCCTGCGGGCTTAGGTAAGGTTTTAGATAAGAAGAGCGCGCCCATTAATTTAAAAGTTTTTAAGGAATTGGTAAAAGAGACTATGCGCGACTTAAGTTGTAATAAAAAATATAGGATTTGGTATGAGGCCTGGAGCGCTCCGGATTTAGATGATTTTTTCTTAGGCAGAAAGCAGGAATATCTTAATCTATACCGGGCGATTGCCGAAAGCGCGCGGGAATTAAAGGAAGAGTATAAAGTTGATATACCCGTAGGAGGGCCAAGCACAAGCTGGTGGTTCCATAATCCGGACACCAATACTGCCTTAAGCCCGGAGAAAAGTTTAATTTATGAGTTAATTAAATTTTGCCGCCAGGCTCACTTACCACTTGATTTTATTACCTGGCATGCCTATTCATCTGACCCTAAAGTTGAAAAAGAGAGCACAATATACAATAAGGCCATGGTGAGTTTGATCCGAGATTGGCTCATCTATTTTAATTTTAACAAAAATACGCTTTTGATCATTGATGAATGGAACTATGACCGCGATGCTAATGTTTTACTTGAACGAGGGGAAAAATCTTTTGTCGCAGCCAGCTACATTCCTGCTCGCCTGAAAAATATGTATGAAGCCGGAATAGATAACCAGGTTTATTTTGCCCTGGAGGATTTTCAGAATAACAAAGAAGGGGTAACCAGGAATGTGGGAGTATTTTATTTTGAGCGGGCTAATTTTCAGGATAAAGCCGGAGCGAAAGCTATATTTAACGTTTTTAGGATGCTTAATAAACTAGGCCCGGATATGTTCCTAGTTAAGCTAAGCGATGAATTTGTCGGAGCCATCGCTTCTAAGTCCCAGGATGAATTTAGTATCCTTATCTATAACTATC
>JAPLWI010000005.1 GCA_026396675.1 Candidatus Kaiserbacteria bacterium
CGAATCAAGTCCTATTTCAAGTTCAGTACCCCCGATGTTACAGGGAAATTGGCATATAACAGATGTGAATGGAAATGTTATACCCCACAGCCTGTTGTATTGGACTGATAAAAATAATCCACAAGGATCTCCTCCTTCAAATCCTTCGCAAGATCCTCAATTTACCTATTTGGAATATGGTATTTCTGCATGGTATTCTTCTCATCCAAATCTTTTTTCTGAGAGTGTAATGCTTCCTGTTCCGCTCTCAACAGTAATTACAACAACACAATAGATAATTATTGGTTCATCGGTGATACAAGATAAAGGAGTGATGTATCTCCTACCCCTTTTATAATGAGAGGTCTACCAATACCTGCAGCAAGAAGGGAAATACTTTCAACTGAAGTGAGCGAAAGTATTGTGGAAAGATATTTATGATTAAACGACAATTCAAGAGCACTTCCAGAAACATTTGCTTGAAGTGTTTCTGATGATTCTCCAATATCGGCATTTCTAGCGAAAAAAGAAACCGTATTCTTTTTTGGATCAAAACTGATGCGAACTTTTTGGAAAGAATCGGAAAAAATTGTTGTTTGTTTTAGTGCTATTTCAAAATCTTTTTTCAAAACAACTGCTTCCACAATCGACTCTTTAGGTATTATTTGTCGATAGTCAGGGTATATTGCATTTGTTAATCGCGAAACAAACATACCTTTTGAACTTACAAATGCACATTGGTGTTCATCAAATGACAAAATAATGTCGTCATCAGGTAACGCTTGTGCTATATCTAAGACATTTTTTGCCGGAATAAGAAATTTACCTTGTGTCCCTTTATTTAATAATGGAACTTTTTTTTCTGCCAAACGAAAAGAATCTGTCGCGGCTGCTGTTAATACTCCACCCTCAAGAAAGAAATAAATACTTGCGAGTTCTGGTCGAATGGTTGATTGTGATGCACAAGAAGCAAGAGAAGTAAAAATGTTTCTAAGAATTACTCCAGAAATAACTATCCTATTTTTTGAATTTTCTGGAAATGGAATTGATGGAAAATCGTCGTATGAGACAGTTTTTATTGAACTTTTTCCTGTACCACTTGTAAGAGATAGTGTGTCGCCGGTTCGTTCTAGAATTATATTTCCTTCATTAGTGAGAGAACTTGCTATTTGTTGTAATATAGTAGCTGGTACTGCAACAACACCATCGTCTTTAATTTCTCCTTCAACTTTCAAATCAACCCCAATTTCTAGATTTGTTGCTCTTATTTTTATACCTTCATCTCCAGCAATAATAAGAATTGAAGATAGTGCCGGAAGTGTTGTGTTTTTACGTTCAGAAAATCGCGATGCGATATGCACTGCTTCAGAGAATAATTTTTTATTTATTGAAATATTCATACTATTCTTATTAGTGATGTTGATAAGTGGAAAAGTAAGAATAACAGCATATTTTCTGTATATTTCTGTATAATATACCTTTATAACTTGTTAATACAGCAGAGTATAAGTTCATACAAGAATTGTGCGAATACTTTGAATCTCCTTTAATAGAGTAGTATCCACAGTTATTTCACGTTTTATTTTTTCACAGGAATGAATAACTGTTGTATGATCACGACCACCTAATTTTGTACCAATTGTTGGATAAGAAATATTAAAGTCCTCACGAAGAATATACATAATAACTTGTCGTGGTCTTACCACCTCCCTTCTACGAGTTTTTTCATATATGCTTTCTTGATCGATACCATAAAATTCCGCTACTTTATCTACAATATTTTTAACTGATATATTTTTTTGCGGCCTCGTAAAAGAACGGAGTGATTGTCGTACTTCAGCGATGTCAGGAGCATACCCCTTTATTTGTGCATGACAAACAATGCTATTTACCATGCCCTCCAATTCGCGTATTGAGCCAGTCATAGATGTTGCAACATATTCGATTACTTCGTCAGACAGCATAAATCCGTGTAGGGCCGCCTTTTTTTGTATAATAGCCATACGCGACTCAGTATCTGGTTCTCCTATATCAACAGTCATTCCGCTTGCAAGACGACCCTTTAATCGTTCAGCGATGTCCGGAATAATGACGGGGGCGCAATCGGACGAAAAGATAATCTGCTTATTCGTGTCATGAAGAGCATTGAAGAGGTGAAATAGTTCTTCTTGAGTTTTTTCTTTTTTTGAAAGGAACTGGACATCATCCATAATAAGAAGGTCATATTGCCGATATTTATCTTTAAAACGATTAGCAGTTCCTGCTTGTACGGAGTCTGTATAATCAATGGCGAATTTTTCTGAAGTAAGGTAAAAAACTTTTCGTCCTTGAAATTGTTTCTTAAACTGATTTCCAATTGCCTGTATAAGATGCGTTTTCCCTCTACCAGTGCCACCATAAATAAAAAGCGGATTATACGAAATACCAGGTCGTTGTAGTGCCGCCTGTGCCGCAGTGTATGCAAGAGTGTTGAACGAACCAACAACAAATGTCTCAAATGTGTAGCGTGGATTTAAATTGTCGCTTTTATTAATATAAAATTCATCAAGAGGAAGTTCAAGTATCCCAGACGTTTTCTTCGTTTCTTTCGGCAATTTGCGATGTTCATCTTTTACAATAAGGTATTCAATATTGCGGAATTCATACGATACTTCACGAATTATTTTTAATAAGAGAGTATGAAATTTCTTTATATACCAATCTTTAAAAAATTGGCTTGGCACCCCAATATATACAACCCCATCATCGCTTATTTTTACGATAAAGCTACTGCAAAACCAGGTATTAAAATTTGCTGGTGAGATGGAAAGTTCAACCTGCGTCATTATATATTCCCATAATTCTTGCAGATTTTTCTTACCCATGATGTTTGAGAGTATACTCTGATGCAATAAAGAGGATAGAGTAGTGTTTTTGGGAAAAACTGTTAATATCGTGTGTATAACCTTTATTTACATGCCGAAACAAACCTATCAACCAAAAAAGAAGAAACGAGCCGGTACACACGGATTCCTTTCCCGCTGTGGGAAGAGCTCTGGCCGCAAAATTATACGGAATCGCCGTCGTAGCGGCCGCACACGTCTTTCGGCGTAAAAGCCCGTGTTTCCGCGCCAAAAACGGTTTCCCAGAGCACAATTCCCCACCGCACTTCGAAGCGGACGGCGCCTTTCATCACAACACTTTATTGTCATTATTCCTAAAACTGGAGAAGGATATGCAGTTATTGTTCCTAAGAAGATTGCACGGCTTTCAGTCACTCGGCACCGTATAAAACGTCAGATATCAGCATTACTTGAAGAGATGTCTCTTCCTACGGCACTCATTATTTTTTCGCGCTCATCGCTAAGTGGTGTACACTACCAGGATATGAAAAAGGAACTCATTGATCTTCTTTCTCGTATACAATAGTAAATTAACATAGAAATTTGTGATATCATCCTTTTTCCATATTGTTTTTTATAATCCAATTTACAATGCGCTTGTTGCTCTTGTTGCGCTTGCACCAAAAGGGGATGTTGGAATCGCCGTTATTATCATAACGATTGTTATTCGACTCATTCTTCTGCCATTTTCACTTTCAGCGGCACGAACTCAGCGTGCAATGAAAATTCTTGAACCAAGAATTAAAGAATTAAAAGAGAAACATAAAGGTAATAAAGAAAAAGAAGCACTTGAGACGCTCGCATTATATAAAGAAGCGCGCGTAAATCCATTTGCGAGTATTCTCACCGTCTTTATTCAAATTCCAGTACTTCTAGCGCTGTATTGGGTTTTCCGTTATGAACCATTTTCCATCATCAACACAGCGCGGCTATATGCAATTACCCCAATACCACACGTAATTTCACTCGAATTCTTAGGCCTCATTTCGGTTACGGGGAAAAGTATTGTCCTAGCAGTACTTGCTGGAGTCACTCAATTTCTTCAAGCTCACGCCGCCCTTTCCGGTACGATGAAGCCATCGGATGCAAGTAAACAAGGGGGTTTCCAACAAATGATGGGTATGCAATTGAAATATGTATTTCCTTTCCTTATCGCAACAATTTCATATACAACCTCCGGCGCCGTCGCGCTTTATTTCATTACCACAAACCTTGTTGGTGTTGTGCAAGAATGGTATGTGAAGCGCACTATTATGCATCAAATACAACAATAATCAGAGTTGATACGACCAGAGAGAAAGATCATTTTTGTTTACGAAAACAAGTGTGGTGTTGAGCGGATCAATCGCGAGGGCTTCTGCGTCGAGAGAGGTCTTCGTTTCACTCGGAAAATCAAGCACTAATTGTGCGAAACGACCAGATACATCTATCTTCCAAATACGATCAGAAAATTGAACCACTCCTTGGTACCAATCATCAGGATATGCAGAATCACTCGGAGGGTTCATCGGAATACCGCAATAAACAGAAGAGTCATCGGCAGTCCACACACATTTATCTGCAATAGTAGCGACTGGAAGTGGAACGACACTCCCGTTTGTTGTGTCTACAAGCTCCAATTGCATCGCGTTATTTAATGTATAGCTTATCAATGTCCACTTTCCTGAATGACTTGCCAGAGCGATGAGGCCGTTAAGCGGTCCTGCTATACGAGAGAAATGTCCAGAGCTGTTGACTAGGAATGCACTGCCAGAAAGTGATACTGATGGCTTGGTATATGCGAGATACTGATTCTTTCCAGCGAATGATATGCGCAGAGAAGAAAGAGGCGTTGAGAATACTGCCGACGTACGGGTTCCATCTAGATGTACAGTCGATGCGACGGAACCGTTCACTCCGGAAGCGAGTATAAGTACACTTGTCGACGAGACCCTAATGTCAGAAAGATTTTGCGGCAAAAAGAATCCGCTACTGATTGCGCTTGAAACAGAAGGAAGCGCGTAGGTATTGATAGTAGAAAAATTATCTCCCGATAGATAACGAACAAATGCAACTGACGCGTCAGGGAGCCACGCGGCTGATTGAATTCCCGGAATTGTTTTGTTGCTCGTTCGTGTGAGCATTCCTGTGTGTGTGAGATACGAGAAAACATTGCCGCTCTGCCGCTCAATATAATTAACAGCAACATCGGGCGAAGAACTAGCGTCCCTTGCAGGAATATCAACAACGGCCTCGCCCAAAACAACAGGCCCAGCGCTTATTTTCATAAGTCGCGTGGAGATCTGAATTGGAGTACTTGGTTCAGCAGAGCTATTTGTTGTTGTCGCTATTGCCCCCAGCCCTGCCGACGGTAAATTAATACTTCCCGTCGGTATGACTGCAATACTTGCTTTATTAGCAAAAAAATAAAAATACGCAGCCACTCCGATTCCGATGATGACTATCACTATTGCTGCGATGGTAAGATATCGGCGCATAATTAATTTATTGGAACGGAGTCCAACTCGGTTTACTAGAACACATACTGGCTATTATTGTATGCGCCGTACCATAATTACGGCAATCCAAAGTTTCCATATAACATTTTCTACTTGCATCGCCAGATAATGATGTTTTTGGTGTCGGTACGCAAGGAGTGCTCCAAGAAACGCTCGGGGTCTTGCTTATACATGTCGTCAATCCGGCGCTTGAACAGATACTTGCAAACTGTATTGCGGAACCAGCATTATTTGGATTAGTAGAAGTAATGGCTAGTGGTTGTATCTCGTTGACCGTATTGAATATACCGCCAAGCGAAAAACTAGAACTTGTATCTACAAACGCATATTGATTTGGCCACGAGCACATAATCGTCGCAGAAGTGATCGTTCCGTCCGTTAGTTTCTGTTGAGAAACAATCGATAGATTCCCAACGCACAAACTACTTTGTTTTTGTACAGAATCATTAGAAGGACAATTTGCAATTTGAAGAATGCCGCTCGTGCCGATTACGGAACATCCGCTTGAAGAAGCTACAGCAGGCGTTGCCGCCGATCCACTTCCAGCCCCACTCGGCGTTGTTGAAGACATTGTTGTGTTAAGCGCAGGGAGGTTGAACGAGAGATTCAATATGCTTGGGTTAATGATGGAAAACACAATCACTGGAGAGAGGACGAGCACAAGACCGAGAATTGCCTGAGTGATGCGCTCACGACCATCACTCTGCTTACTTACTGAGTCCTTTGTTGAAATTTCAAATCCGCCCCAAATAATTTCTATAACCGCAAGTATCGCCGCAAGACCGATAAGATATTTGTAAAGATTATTGAAAAAATGAGCGAGCAAGTCCGAATCCACAACTGCAGTATTGCTTATGTCAGTGAGTCCAGGAATAGGCGCGAGCGCGGTAAATCCCGAAGCGGCGAGAACATGAGGCGCGAATCCGAGAAATAGAACGAGAATGGACGTAAGTAGTATTTTTTTCACCCCGTTAGAAATAAGCATTTTACTTTTTATTTTCATATCTCGTTTGTAATTTCTAACGGGGTTCATAAGCCAAATAAGCTAAAACCGGATGTTGAGCCGAACGAGAGAGAAAGATTTTCAGTCGCTCTCGTTGATTCGCCAGTAGAAGCGACGAGCGAAAGCGACGCGGTCCCCTCTCCATTCCCAGAAGGACGTAGGGTTATAGAATTGCCCGTTTGCGCCGCTTCGCCGTTTAAGAACCATTGTAAAAGCGGTGCTCCATTTATGGTCGCCATGGAAAATGGAGCTGCATAGAGCATTTCTTCTGCGCCGGCAATAGCGTAACTACCAGAAATCGCGTGGTCATACAAAATGCCGAGCAACGGGTCATTCTTGTAGATGCGCACGAATGGTTCAGAGGCAGAAAATGACATTGTTGCTCCACCAACAAAATTACCATCATTACTTTTTACAATAACCGACACTGATCGCGAGCGATATTGAAGCGGCGAGTCAACAATAATTGCGTCTTTCCCGATACCTGAAGCATTTGCAATTTGTGTATCATCAACTGTCCATGTATACGAGAGCGACGACGGATCAATCGCCACCCCTTTTGCATTTTGCAGATTCGCAACAGCAACTATTCGCACATTTCCTTCAAAAGGCACAGATGACTTCCCAGGATAAAGCGGCGGTGCTGAAGAAATCGGCTCAACAATAAGCGCGACATCCTGCGGTTGTATTGAAAGTGTCTGACTGTAATTCGTACCACCGGTAAATATTGTTACTCGCACGTTCGCTGTACTCCCAGTATTGCCGAGCGGAACAGCAACTGTCTGTACACTGCCGCGGTAAATTTCTTTACTAGAAATAGAAACAGCCATCGTTGAGTTGGCGAGATCAAGTGTGGATGAAAGCACTGTTAACTTTGCTTGACTGTGTGGTGTTGGATATTGCGGATCCACCAAGACAGTGAAGGCTGGGGCAACGCCTCCAATATTTCCTAATGATTGCGCCACAACAGCAAGAGGTGCTACAAGAATGATTGCGACGATGATTGGAGAAAGAGTAGAGCGCATAACTCTAGTATATCTCGGCTTGTGCTGGTTCGGCTGTCCGCTGTTGCACAAGATTTGCAATTTTCTGGTCTCGTTCTTGCCGCCGTAGTTCAGCTTGTTCTTTTTCCCATTTTTTTATAAGCACCTTGTCCTTTTTTATTTGGGTTGAATACATTTTTATTGTGATGCCAGTAAGCCCAGGCACTGCGCCGATTATTGGCACCTCGCTTATAAGGAGTGAGAAGGCAAACCATAATGCGTGTCCTTCGTTTTCTTTGAAAATACGTGCATTGGTCATCATGAGTATAAATCCGATCGTGAGCCAGCCAGCAAGTCCGACTGCAATAGCCATTACCACACCAAACACCCCAATTACTGGTGCGCCAAAATATCCAACTATGGTCGCGCCTGAACCACAAGCAAGTGCGGCTGTTTTTGCTCCGAACAGTCCGGCTGTCCAAGTAGATAAGACGCCTTTGACAGTGATGGTACAGATGGCGCCAGCCAACGCAGGTCCGAAAAACCAGAACATCTCAAAAAAACAACGCAGGGCATCGAAAATGAGAGCGATGATGAGAACCGGCAATGCTTTTACCCACGTCATCGTTTTCGGCGGTTTCTGATTATTTTTGTTCTGCGGCATGCCGTTCCTTCTCTTCTTTTATCGCGAGAAGTTGCGATGGATCAGAGGTAATAATTTGGTCCTCGGTGTAACTTGCCACAATCTTTATCGCCACATGCTTCAGTCCTGCGAAGAAGAGCCCCTCCCCAACGCCTGCCTCAAGTAAAAGGTATTTCTCTTCGTCGGTGAGGTTGAATGTTTGTTGAAGTACTTCAATTGTTGTCGGGGATTGTTTCAACAATAATTGCAAAGAAGAGTTCGTTAGAATCGGCCGCCCATATGGGCTCTTCAAGAAGTCCTCAACATCTTGAGTAATTGTGCAGACACCCAAGTAATATTTGCGGCCGCGTTTAGCAACAGAGTAAAGGAATGATGCGGTGTCTTCGCTCTTCATCATCCACCACGCCTCATCGATGACCAATAGTCGTTTTTTCATCTCATGGCGCACCGCGTTCCAGATATAGTGCGTGATGATATACATCGCCACCGGCTTAAGCTCATCTTCCATGTCGCGCACCGAAAATACTACAAATTGTTGGTTAATATCTATGTTCGTCGGCTGATTAAGGAATCCAGCCCAAGTACCACGAGTATATTTAGAAAGTCGTTCAATCAATGAGGCACTTCCCTCCATACCGGACAGCACTTGTTCGAAGTCGGAAAGAAGCGGTGGCTCGGCACCGGTAAAGTCAGCATCGCCAGTAATATCTTTAAGTGCATACGTTTCGCTTAGTGCTCGATCAATAATTGCATCCTCTTCTGGAGAAAGACCTGAGAGCATAATGCGGAAAAGCCCGACTAGCGCGATGATATTTGATCGTAAAATATCTTTCGGGTCCTCGTCTTCCTTAACCGGAGGAAGATCAAATGGGTTGATGTGATGTTCTGAAGAAAGTGAAATATGAAAAGATCGCCCGCCAGTCGCTTCCGATAATTGTTCATATTCACGTTCTGGATCGATAACGATGACATCCGTGCCGAACATAAGAGATCGCAGAATCTCAAGCTTTGTTGCGTAACTTTTACCCGAGCCGGATTTTGCGAAAACGACAGAATTATAATTCTCAAGCGAGAAACGATCAAAGAGAATGAGGGAAGAATTGTGGCGGTTGATGCCGTAAAGGATGCCCCGGTCGCTAGTGAGATCAAATGAGACGAATGGGAAAAGCGAGGAAAGCGGCGAAGAATTCAGTTTTGAATTAACAAGCAGTTCATCGGTACCGAGAGGAAGACACGAACGAAATCCCTGTTCTTGTTGGAACAATGCCGGCTTTGTGTATACAAGCTTCGCATCGAGAATGCCGCGAATATTGCCTTCTGTTGTATCAATTTCTTCTTTTGAATCGCCATAGAGCGCGATGTAGAGACCAACATCAAACAACTTTTCTTGCGCTTGTTGGAGATCATTTCTCAAATTCTCGAGATCTTGGTATGCAGTATCGAGCAGAGGGTCGCGAACGAGTCCTTTTGCTTCGCGCTCGCTAATCTGGCTTTGAACCTCAGCAACTTTTTTCTGGAATCCGCGCAACGCCGATTCGGTTTCTATTGGATGTATGAAAATAGAAGCGTCAAGAACCTTATCGAGATTGATAACCGGCGAGAACCAACTGTCGGTTAGGAATCTCGGATACGAAATAGTATAGAAGGCACAAACGAACTTTTCACCAAGCTCAAGCTCGCGCGGGCCGATCTTGAGCGCAGTAGGAGCAATCGTGTCAACTAGATCGAGCGATCCTTGTTTATAAATATCTTTAGGAAGTACCGGCACTACCATCGCCGCTTCTTTTTCATTTTTACGATTGAGAAAATCAAGAAGTGCCATATTAGTTGTCGAGACGAATAGGATTTTCCAACTCGCCAGGATTAAAAGAACG
>JAPLWI010000018.1 GCA_026396675.1 Candidatus Kaiserbacteria bacterium
AGGAGCCCCTTATTCATCGGGTACCGTCAATAAACTTCGTCCCCGATAAAAGATGTTTACGTACCAAAGCACTTCATCCATCACGCGGCGTCGCTCCGTCAGACTTTCGTCCATTGCGGAATATTCTCGTCTGCAGCCTCCCGTAGGAGTATGGGCCGTGTCGCAGTCCCATCGGTGGGGATCGGCCTCTCAGCCCCCCTAAGCGTCGTAGCCTTGGTAGGCCGTTACCCTACCAACTAGCTGATACTACGCAGGCCGCTCCTCTAGCGAAAAACTTTACTCCTCGCTTGCGCTCGGAGACCATCGGGAATTACCTAACCTTTCGGCTAGCTATGCCCGACTAGAGGGGACGTACCTACGTGTTACTACCTCGTTCGCAACTTCCCTTGCGGGACGTTCTACTTGCATGACTTATCCACGCCGCCAGCATTCACCCTGAGCTAGGATCAAACTCTCANAACCTTTCGGCTAGCTATGCCCGACTAGAGGGGACGTACCTACGTGTTACTACCTCGTTCGCAACTTCCCTTGCGGGACGTTCTACTTGCATGACTTATCCACGCCGCCAGCATTCACCCTGAGCTAGGATCAAACTCTCAATAAAGAATAAGCGGAACAAAAGAATTCACACACTTGCCCCGCGTAGTTCGCCTCCGCCAGCTGGCGGATGGCGAACGTAGTGGGGTCTTTTCAATTTCACTATGTAAGTTCTGTCAAAGTGCAAAAGAAAACCCTACCCCGCCGTGGCGGGGCAGTAAGGTCATACTATAGGAGTGGAGAAAGGGAGTCAATAGCATATGGAGAATGGGGACACGCGGCACCCAGCAACGGGTCATTTCTGAAGCCGAACGGGTCAGATGGCAGGAAATGACCCGTTCGGCTTTTGTCAATATTGTTTCCAAAAATGATGAGCGTATGATGGAATAAGCCGTCACCCTTGCTACTGGCGCACAGGCGCGAGTGTGGTTCTGTGTGTGACTTCTATTTTTTCGTAAACTTCTTCGCGAGTGGAATGAGGAGCGGTGCAGCGAGGAGAATCGATGAGTAAGTTCCTGCAATAACACCGACCAGCATCACGAGTGCGAAAGTGCGCGTGGCGGCTGCACCGAAGAGCACCAGCGCGAGGAGTGCGAGCGCCACAGTGAGCGAAGTGTTGATGGAGCGTGTCATTGTCTCGCTGATGCTCTTCCCTACTGTCGTTTCGAATTCTTCTTTCAGCCCCGTTTTTTCATTACGCGCTAGATGTTCGCGCACACGATCGAAAATGACGATTGTGTCGTTCACGGAATAGCCGAGGAGTGCGAGAAGCGCCGTGATGAAGAGTGCGTCTACCTGAATTCCAGTGAAATGCGCGAGGACCGCGAAGAATCCGGCAGGGATAACGAGGTCATGAAGGAGACATGTGACCACTGTTATTCCATATCCCCAAGAAGGAACCGGGCGTGAGACCTTACGAAATGCGAAGGCAATATACAATATGATCGCAAGGGTAACAGCGAGAATAGCCCAGAGCGCTTTGTTTGCGAACTGTCCGCCAAGCGTCGGGCCAACTGAAGTGTAAGAAAGTTCGGTTGCTGATGTGTTTTGCGAGAGAACGGCAAGAACGGCGCTATGCTCCGCCGGAGTCATAGTACGGGCACGAATTGCAACAGCATTTGTTCCAACTGCTCGTATAGAAACCGTGCCAAGCGGCACTACAGCGATTTGATTCTGAATATCTGAAAGTGCGGGACGCTCATTTTGATAACTCACTTGCATCAAGGAACCGCCGGTAAAATCAATATCAAGCGGCAAGCCGAAGAAAACAATTGCACCGAGTGCAGCGGCGAGAATGAGACCAGTGATCCAGAAGTAGATCTTTCGATGTGTGGCAATGTTCATCCTGTTAGAAATTAGTGCTAATAACTGAACCCGTTATCGAACGGACTTGATATTCATATCGGATATTTCTAACAGGATTCATATTTTTCGTATACCGCTTCCGAGTAAAAATTTCCACGCGCCACTTCGTGTCTCAGGTACAAGTGCGAGCAAGAAGATGCGCGATAGCGACACCGCGGAGATGAAAGAAGCGAGAACACCGAGGACAAAGACGAGCGCGAATCCCTGCACGATACTCGTACCGAGCCAGAAGAGAATAACACCAGAGATGATCATTGTTAGATGCCCATCGCGAATAGCTGTCCACGCGCGAGCGAAGCCGATGTGCACAGCCTCGCGCGGAGTCTTACCTTCATGAAGTTCCTCCTTCGTGCGTTCAAAGATGAGCACGTTCGCATCTACCGCCATACCGACCGAGATGATAAGTCCTGCGATACCTGATGCTGTTAGCGTGATAGGGATAATCTTTATGACAGCGAGCATAAATGCGACGTATTCGGCAAGCGCAACAACGGCAACAAAACCAGGAAGGCGATACCACGCGATCATAAATAGCGCAATGATGGCGAATCCAATGAGCCCCGCCATAACGCCAGCTGTGATAGCCGCAGAACCAAGCGTCGGGCCAACTGCAGAACTACTATCGAGAGAAATTGGAACTGGAAGCGCGCCGAAATTAAGATTGCGCACGAGATCGCGCGCTTCAGTAGCGGTAAAATGACCATTAATAACTGCCTGTCCACCCGGGATTGCCTCTTGAATAACCGGTGCGGAGATTGGTTGTCCATCAAGGAAGATGGCGAGTGTTTGACCGACATTCTGACTAGTGATCTGTTCAAAAAGTTTCGCACCATCACTGTTGAAATTAAGAAGTACTTGTGGTGCCGAAAGTCCTGATGTCGCACCGCTCCCGAATTGAAGTGCGGCGCTTGAGAGATATCGGCCGGTGAGACCAGTTGGAATATATACAACCTGAGTCGTTGTGCCGACTGTGGTTGTAGTCGCGAGTTTGAAATCAAGTGTTGGTGTTTCGCCAAGCGCAGCGATCGCGGCTTTAATATCAGTGACGCCTGGCAAATCAACAATGAGATGATCTTCGGAAGATCCAGAAAAAGCACTTGCCTGATCGGTCTGGACAAGTGGCTCTGCGACACCGAAAAGATTCACACGTCGTTCGATAACGCCCTGCAACGCCGAGAGTGCGTCATTGCGCTGGCTTTGGTCGGTCTGGCTCATATCCGCTTTGTACACAAGCTCGGTGCCGCCGGCGAGGTCTAGCCCTAATTTAAAACGATATGAGCTCTCTGGATTCGCCTGTGTAGTCCAGACAAAATAAGTGAGTAAACCCCCAATAACGAGGGCAACAATCGCGAACACTCGGAAACGATTCATAGGGAGAGTATAAGCGAATAAGTTCTGTTTTTCAAGTTCCGGAAAATGAGAGGAGTGTGCGAAGTGTTTTGGTCACAATAGCTAGGTCGAGACCGAAAGAACGGTGCTTCAAATAATACAAATCAAAGGAGAGTTTTCGTCGCGTGCGAACGACATCTGCCCCGCCACGCGGCGCGTCTGAATCATTAATCTGTGCCCATCCAGAGAGACCCGGCGTAATCAAGTGACGCATACGATACTGTGGGATTTCGTGTTCATACACTTCCGCAATCTTCGGCAATTCCGGCCGTGGACCGATGAACGAAAGATCGCCGACGAGCACATTCCATAATTGCGGCAATTCATCAATGCGTGTTTTCCGAAGAATACAACCAAGCGCAGTCACGCGATTCTTTTTCTGCATTTCTGGATCACCATTGTCATTGAAAAGCATGGAACGCAATTTCACTATGCGAAAGGTGCGACCGACCTTTCCAATGCGTTCATGCCGGATAAACGGAGTTCCACCAGCGAGTGAGAGGAGAAACGCCGCGATAGCGATGAACGGAATTGCGATGATGGATCCAATAATCGCGAGCACAATATCGAACAGGCGTTTTGCGGCGTCGTACAAGAGACGATGCTTCGGGAATGTTTCAAGCAATTGTCCTACATCCAGACGAGCGAGCGGCACGCGATCAAAAATTTCTTCATATAGGGAAGCGAATTCTAAGAAGGTAACCCCATTAACCATAAGATCATAGAGCATTGGTAAATCGCGTATGATAACTGGATCGGACGCATCGATGACAACCGCACGAGCACCTTCCTCAATTTTCGCCGTAATCATCTTCGCTACTATGCCTTTCGTGAGACCTTTTGTTTCAATACAATCAGTGAATCGGATGAGATATTGGTTGTTTCCGTTTATTTCATCGCAGAGTTCAAGAACTGTTGGACCAGTGCCGACGAGAATCGCAGACGCTCGTTTCCCTTCCGCGATTTCGCGATTCATACGATAGAAGCGCCACAAACTCTCGGCTGCCACCGATACAATGAGATACAGAACGAGAATCGTTTTAGGAGCGATAGAAAGTGGAAGAATGAAAAATAGGACAGCAGCAATCGTCACGGTCGCCGCTTGTGCGCCTAGGATGCGCGGACCCATGACACGGCGAATTGGTCGGGTTTGTTTTTCATATAAACCAGCAATATAGAAAACAACGAGCGAGAGAAGGAAAATCGGCAGAAACGGCAGTAGATTCATTTCAAGGTAACCGAGAGATGGTATAGCGAGGTTACGTAAGAAGAGCGCGACCCAGAGGGACGCGACTAATATGAGGAAATCTCCTATAAGGAGAAGTGCGGCTTCGCGGCGATCGAATGCCATGATTATGGATAGTATAACACAGAAAAATATTGTACAGTTGCACCTATGAACCAGCCCTCGCGTAAGAAAATATTGTTTGTGATAACAAAAAGTAACTGGGGTGGCGCTCAACGGTATGTATATGACCTCGCGACGGCACTGCCGAAAGACAGGTTCGAAACAAAAGTAATTTTGGGAGGTACCGGTGAAGCTGGCGCTAATCCTGGAGTACTCGAAATTAAGTTGAACGAGCAGGGAATTCCTCGTGTTTGGATAAAAGAGTTTATGCGAGATATTTCTTTTGAGCAGGAATGGAAAGTTTATGATTTGTTGGTTGAAATTTTCAAAAAAGAAAATCCTGACGCCGTGCATCTCAACTCGTCCAAAGCTGGCGGCATAGGAGCTCTTGCAGCTCGGCGGGCAGGGGTTAAAAATATTATTTTCACCGTACACGGGTGGCCATTTCTCGAAGATCGTTCAATCTTTGCGAAAGCGATTATTTGGATGGCGTCATGGGTCACAGCTCTTTTGTGCCACAAAGTAATATGCATCTCTGAATTTGATCTCAAAATTGCTCGGGAAATGCCCTTTGTCAGGAAAAAGGCATTTCTAATTTACAATGGCATCGCACCAATAAACTTTGGATCGGGATATGCTGTGAGAAAATATTTCCCAACAGGAGTTAAAATCACCGGAACCATCGGGGAACTCAACAAAAACAAGAATCAAATTGCGCTGATAGATCAAGCTCGGAAAGATCCCGACTTATACGTGGCAATTGTGGGATCTGGTGAAGATATCAACATGCTGACCGAAAAAATTAAGGAATATGGATTAAAAGATCGAGTACAACTACTAGGTTTCGTTCCCGCTTCAGAGGCGCTTAAAGGTTTTGACGCTTTTGCACTTCCTTCGATAAAAGAAGGTCTGCCGTATGTGCTTCTCGAGGCGAAATTGGCCGGTCTCCCTATCGTTGCGAATCGCGTCGGAGGAGTTGGCGAAATACTTGATGCAAAAGATATGAGCGAATTCTCGCTTGAGCAGATGGTGCAAAAAACTATTGCGACTTATAATTCCTAGCCACCCAAATATTCATTCTCGCTTGTATTGCGTACTGCTCCACGACCATGACGAGCGAGTGATGTAACAATCCCGAGCGACGCGAATTCAAGCACAAGATGCGAGCCGCCAGAACTTAAAAAAGATATAGTTGTGCCGGTAACCGGCAAAAGGCCGACGTTGATGCCGACGTGTATCGCAACATGCGCCGCGAAAAGTATCAGCACGCCGAGCGTGAAAAACGAATCGAAATTGGTTGCAGACGCACGCGCAATCTGCGCGAGACGCGCGAGAAGAAGTGCATACAGCAGAAGCAAGAGTAATACACCAACGAATCCCCATTCTTCTGCAAAAGCTGCAAATATAAAATCAGTTTGATATTCTGGCAGAAAACGCAATTTTGATTGTGTCCCCTGGCCAATACCCTTGCCGAAAAATTCTCCAGAGCCAATGGCAATCTTTGCTTGATAGGCGTTATATCCAGCGCCGTGTATATCGCTAGCTGGATTCACAAATGAGATAATGCGAGAGCGTTGATACGGTTTTAAACCTTCAAACCAAAGCAGTGAAGCGACGATACATCCAATAGCCCCGAGAATGATGAGATGTTTTTTTGATATTCCGGAGACAAGCATCATACCGAGCCAAAGCGTACCAAATATGATTGCGTTTCCCATATCCGGTTCAATAAGAATAAGCAGTGCAAAAATGAGTGTGTATGCACCCGAAACGATGATGTGACGGAAATCACCTATTTCAACATGCCGGCGCGATAGATATTTCGCGAGAAGGGCGATAATGGAGAGTTTGGCAAGATCCGCCGGTTGAAAAGAAATCGGACCAAGCGAGAACCATGCGCGCGCGCCCATTACCGGATGAGCGACAACGAGAAGAAGGGCGAGAAGTGCGATGGAAACGAAAAATAGTGTCATCACCACTTGTGTCCGGCGAATAAAACGCACGTCAATCGCCGAGAGCACTATGTAAACGCATGCCGCTATGCAAAGCCAGAGAAGCTGACGCGGAGCGAGTGATGATCCTTGCCCAAACGTGCTCATAGTAAGAATGCCGAGAAGTGAAAGCGTAATCGCCGGCAAAAGAAGCGTCCAATCCCAGCTAAAAGCAGAGAAGAAATTTCGAATTGGTTGTACAAATGGACTCACGGCAATGGGATAATCGGCAATACTTCGATGAGTGCCGGCACACTAGGAAATGGATTATTCCAAGTGAAAGTTGCACTCGCCTGCCCTTGTCCTGGAATAGATGGAATAACGGTTCTTGATGCCGCTATAACTTCTTTTCGTGCATTAAATACAAGAACGACTGCCTGTACATTAGTCATAGTTACGACGCTTGGGTTAGCGAGAATTGCTTCAATACGCGGTTCTGATGCAGTGCCGCCTTTTGTCGTATTCAACACGGTCGGCATAATGCGCGAGTTAGCAGCCATAGTAAACCACTGTGATGTAGATGCATCTATTTCAAGAAATGCGCTAATGACTTTTTGTTTTCCTGAAGCTATGCCGGAAATATACACCGGCTCTGTTTCTCTGGGCGGCAAATCTAGCGTTCCACTCACTTTCTTGATTAAAATATTGTTCACTCCGTAGAGAGTGACGTTGTATGGAATATCTTTTGCCGCGGCATTTGCGTTTTTATTTTCTACTAATGCGATAACATCCGTGCGACCATCGGCATTTCGCAATACCTTCGTAAAAAGCACGACTGGCGGTTGCACCTGTGAGGTACAGAGTTGCGAGCACGGCCCGCCGCAATCAATTCCCGCCTCATTCTGATTCTTCACACCATCAGTGCATGACGGCGTTTTATAGAGTGTTGCAATCAGCAGAATCGCCAAAAACGCAGCGATAACAATGCTGACAATCAGCAGAATAATAAACCGCCTCCGCGCCGCCCAGGACATGTACGAAGTATATCAATAATTTATGTTTATTGAATAACAGTAAATTTATTTACAACAATTCCTTTCGAATTTTTTGAACCTTCAATAGTAACTAGAAGCCCAGATGGAGCCAACTTGGGTAGAAAACTAGAGCAGGCACTTGATTTAAACATGATTGATTCACATTTGCTGGACTCATTGAAAATCAACACGACTGGTGATTTTTCTGACCAGCTATCTGAAGATGGATTGTATAGTCTTTCCGTGAAATACCATTGATTATTCTCAAATTTCAGATTTCCTGTTCCAGTCGTAGCAATCGCAGTTTCGCTCGTTTCCACTGTTTGACTTGATGAAGTCGCAGTACAGCTTTCTTCCCACACGCGCAGACATTTCTGCTTCACTTCACACCAAGAATAGCCGGCTGGACCGAGACAGCCGTGCGAATCTTTTTGTCCACCGATGAGCTGCGGCGTTTGAGTTTTATTCTGATTATTTTGATAAAACCAATATCCTGCTCCGCCTGCGATCAAAATCCCTGCAACAACAAATAATGCAATTAGTGGTGCAAATCCTTTCTTGTACTGAGCTTGTCGAATGTATTGGAAGTTTTTCATGCACTTGATTATACAACAAAATCGCCGCACGTAATCGCGCGGCGATTTTGTTCAAATGCTCGGTTCTGGCGGCTAGCTACTCTCCCCATCTGTAACGATGAGTACCATCGCCGCTAGCGGGCTTGACTGCCGTGTTC
>JAPLWI010000006.1 GCA_026396675.1 Candidatus Kaiserbacteria bacterium
TTTTTCGGCGCCGGCGGAAATTTCTTCCCCTTCACACTCGTTATTTCTTTCTTCGTTTTGTGTCCCGATGTCCCAATTTTCGTATACTGCGCCGACACCGGAACCTTCTGCCCAGGTTTGAATATCTTTTTAGCCATATTATTCGCTAAACACGGTGAAGGCGGTTCCAGATAATCGCCATGGCATAACCGAAGATTGCACCAATGATCGATGTGATGACGATAAGTGTTATAAACGCTGTTGCATCAAATGCCTTCACGACAACCGGAATGCTAAGCATATGTGCCCAGAAGACAAAATCTATGATCATCTGCGCCCATCCGAACGCGACAAAAATGGACCAGACAAGATGTAAACCGCCGAGCAAAACTGCAAATGTTACGGCGGTTTTAGCTGGGCTTATGTGTTGATTCATATTGAATATGTTACTGGCTAATACTTATATCGTACCATCTACACAAAACAATATTTTTAACCTGCTCTTATCTCAGTACTTCCAAACCCTGATCCAGCGTAAAAAGGATCCTGTAAGAAGATATGCGGTAAGTTCTATTAGATACAGCCATGGCTCCTCAAACGCGTTGATTCCCCAAATTTTGAGAGCAACGCAAAGGACAAGTAACATAAAAAATGCACGGGTGGAACTACCTATAGCTATATTATCGCTAGGAGTCAGACCATTTTGCGATACATATTTTTTGTTATACATATGTGTCTTACGCAAAAACCTTTTTCATCTCGGCATTTTACCACCTCCGTAAGGTGACACCTCGCGGCGAGGAGTCACCTTACGGGCTTAGATAAGATTTGATTTGAGATGCGTGATGTTACTTCTAAGGTGTCGCCTTAGAAGTCAAATGATGGTGGCTGCCCTCATTTGTCTAACGATCTGGTAATGAAAAAGTGTAAGTCCCAAGTAAACCAAAATCAAATTGACGATAACATCCTGAATAATGAACGGAAGAATTGCCAGTAGATGTGATCCAAACACAATCGCTTTTCTGATGAGTTGAGAACATTATCTGAGTTATAAGCATCGCGATAGCTATCCAAATAGCAACTTTTGATAATTTATTAGAACTTTGTGCACTTTCAGTCGAAATCTTGGCGTTTTTATCTGTTATCTCTTTTAATTTTTTTATCTCACCAATCAATTTAGCAATTTGAATATTATTTGTATCTTGCTGGATTCTTTGAATTTCAAGAGTAACGGCCTCGTGTACATCTCCTCCTACGACAGAGTTCTTCTGTGTTTCCAGAAGTTCTTCGTATGTTTTGTTTTCAATATATCTTCTTATATCAGT
Source organism: Candidatus Kaiserbacteria bacterium (assembly GCA_026396675.1). Lineage (GTDB taxonomy): Bacteria > Patescibacteriota > Minisyncoccia > Phycocordibacterales > Phycocordibacteraceae > C7867-001. The sequence continues at coordinate 1,305 of JAPLWI010000006.1, forward strand.
CATGGTTTTACTTCCCAGATTTAGTTCGATTATCTTGTTTACATAACATCTGGCAATTTTCTGAATTTGTCTTTCCACCTTCATGCCAAGGTGTTATATGGTCCGCTTCCATTTCTTCTATTTCAAAATGTTCACCGCATTTTGCACAAATACCATTCTGTTTTTCATACGCCTCACGCTTCATCTTGTCTGTAAATGCGCGAATTGAAAGATATTTTTCTTGCCTCGTTAAAACATATGGATATATACCTGACTTTTTTGTTACATCTTCGTCTTGCATCAACTCTTTGATCTCAGCTTCTAGTTTTGCGGCGTTTAGTTTTTTGTCTTTGAATTTATTATGCGGTTCACCCCACTGCACACTACTCATTTCATGACGATAATTCGTAAAAGTTATCCGCACCCACTCAATAACATTTTGGAAATACTCCCACAATTCGTCAGCGTTCGCATCATGCTGGTGTTTAGCCATATAATCTTTGACATTGCCATCGTTGACCCACGAAAGCACAGTTTCCAAATATTCCTGCCGTATTGGCGAGCCACTCACTAATTGTCCGCCGTCATTCGCCAAGCGATATGCAGCACAATTTGTTTTGCTGAATTTAAGTTTCGCATCCGAAAGCCATGGTCCAGTGTAATTTGCGTTGAGTAGCTCCTGGTCGGTGAGTTTCATACCGGCGATATTCACAATTCTAAACCAGTCCAGCCGATCATCGTCGGTACCCTCGCAGAAATAAATCATCAATTCATAATCCAAAATCTGCTTTTGTTTTTCGTCACTAAGATTATTGAAATAGTAGCCATCAATCGAAAAATCATTATTTACATATTGCCCAATACTAATAGTGCGTTGCTGACCGTCCAACACCTCGTAAGTACCGTCTTCATTTTTGGCCCAATACATCACATTGAGCGGAAAGCCCTTTTTGATTGTTTCAATCACAGCATCGCGCTTTTCACCATTATAAACAAACTCGCGTTGATATTTGGGACGAATATCAAGTTTTCCTCCATAAGCAGCTACGCCCTCTTCTGCACTATCCTTGTATCCTACAATCACTTCGCGAATTGAAATTTGATGTTGTTCGATCTTCATACTAATTTTTTACTTTCTTATTTCTTATAAACAATCTCTTGAATGTTTCTTTACTGTTCAAATGAGACCCTCTACCATATATTCCGTTCGGATCTTGATCCACGCCTCGATTTGATCCGACAATTTCAAACTGCCCTGGATTATATTTATCAAGAAAAGTAATTGGTACACCCATTATTCCATCGTAATCCATTGGAATTTCAAAAACTTTTGATACTTCAATCGCGTCATAATTATCATATCTCGAATATTCTTCCGGTGTATACTTCTTGTATAGTGTCAATTCCTCGTGGCGTTTTGTGGTCTCGAGATTTGTAAACCAAACAACACTGCCCATACTGAAGTATTTAATGCCATTTTCAATTTTAATTCTTGACTCTGTTTCTATATCGTAGTTCTCAGGAACCTGAAACCACTTTATGCCACCATTGTCATAACCAAGCCATAACTTATTTTCTTTAATAAATCTGAAGACCTCTTTATAGATAATAGCGTTTTGATTTCCGAGAATCAAAAACCTTTTGTTGTGTTCCATCAACTGCGCAATATACTCACGGAATAAAGAAAACGGCGGGTTGGTTACGACTATGTCAGCTTCTTTGAGTAGTTCAATGCACTCTTCACTGCGGAAATCTCCATTGCTTATCATCTTAGTTATAAACTCATTTGGATCAGGCATGCGATTGCCGTTTATATCGCCAGTGTATTCCAATTTATAAGGCGATTCCTGGGTAAATAAGTTTGCATCTTTGTAATGCGTGGCAATCAATTTCTTCAACCCCAAATGTTCAAAATTTCTACTGAAATATTTTACGAAGTTACTTTCTTTTGGGTCATCACAATTGCAAAATACCACCTTGCCACGAAATTGGTCTTTGTAATTTTTTAGTTCTCGTTCAATATCAGCGAGTTGAGTATAAAATTCGTCTTTCTTCGCGGCATTTGCTTTGTGCAAGTTTTTATTTAAAGATTTATTTTCCATAAATCTAATCTACCCCTTAATAGAAGATAATATCTCCGCGGTATCTTTGATAAGCTTCTTTGATAAAATTGGTTCCTTCCCACTTACTGGACTTGGCGCGCAGAGAACATCAGTTGCTTTCTCTATAAATTTATTCTTTATGGCCAAATCTTCTGATAAATTATTCAATATGTTATTGAAGGACTGAGCGATAGTTTTTCGGTTCGCGTAATCATTTTTTAATTTTATTTGATCCGCATATTGAGTACCACAAAACCAAACCGCACTAAGAAAAATAATGTCCACTAAATAGTATTCAAACCTGTCATACCACGGTTTAGCTGATGACAAGCAAATTGAAATCGCTGTTGATACTATCAACAAGCCAACAACAATCGTCAGCCGCACCAGCCAACTTTTTGCATCGATCTCATAGATAACCTCCTGATCTTCATATGCCTGAGCTAATTTTTTAGTTTCTTTTCTATCAAGTTGATTTTGTTTTTCTTCAATTTCAGCATTTAATTCTTCATTCTCGGCTTTGGCGTTATCAATTTGAATTTGAAGCGCTGCTTTTTCTGCGATGCAAACGGTCTTGGCACTGTCAATTTCTTGTACGTACTGGGAGTCCCTTAGAGTTAATTCACTTTTTAAAGCGCTTATGGTGGCTTCCAACTCTGTTCTGTCCGGTTTCCTTGCCATGTCGCACCATTATCCCACTTTTTGGGACAAAAATCGAGGGCTGGAATTACAAGGTTCAACCTTGCTTTTAGAGATTTCTATACTCCATGGGGTGGTCCGCCTGTTGCGATTTCCAGTTGGACAGGGCCGTAACTTATGTTTCTTTCAGATTTTACTTGATAACGTAAGACCATCCATATTCCTAGAACAAAGAGCGAAAAAAGTAAAAGAACTGATGAACAGACATTTGGTTCACCGATGAAAACAAACATATAAAGATTCGCAGCAAAAGAAGTTATATACATGTAAATTGATGCCGAAGTAAATCGGTACCATTCAAGAACATGGTTATATAAACTTAGACTTCGTTTCCATATATCTTCCAGAGCATTTGATTGCGCTTTTAAGATAATCAATTCTTCTGGGGTTCCTGACGCAGCTGTAGGAATTTGTGTAGCTAACGCACTGATTCTGGGCGATGAAAAATAAAAACAGGCGAGAGAAAGAAGAAGAAATGGAAATGTCCATACCAGAAAATGACTCAGATAATCTGGCCCCAAACCAATTACTGATGGTAAAAACGCCAATAAACCGGCAATGGTCATTAACAGTGCGGTTCTCTGTGTGAAATCAGAAAGTTCTTTTTCAATACGATCCAATTGGTATCTCATTTGCTCAATTCCTTGAACAAAGACACTTCTTATATTTCCCGCATTCACGGGATCATTACGTCCAATATGTAAAATTTCTTGGTCGGTAAGCTGGGAGATCATTTTGGAAGGCTGTTGATTCATGTTCGTTTTCTTATATTGCTTTTGACATTCCTATTTATTAAATATTTTACCGAAAATCACATTAATTCCCTCAGTAATATTCTTGATGAAATAAGGAAGCCAGCCAAAGACACCAGCAAGAAAGACCGCCCCTAAAATAAAATCTCCAACGGAAGGACCACCATCTTGGCTTATATAAGTCCATCTTACCGATACAAAATAATAGACAAGAACTAATGCTATAAAATAATTAATGCAAGGACGCCAAAATTCTAAAAATTTAAAATACGAATTGTGTTTATCAAGATCTGGAGTATATCCAGATTTGTAATGCACTCCTCCCCAAACTACACTGACTATGCAAATACCTGCCCAAATAATCATGTTGTCCATATTTTAGTCTGATTATCCCACTTTTTAGGGCAAAAATCGAGGGCTGAAATTACAAGGTTCAACCTTGTTTTGCAGAACGTTATTATCCACACCGGCGCTTGCTTTTAGCCAAGCGGCTTGCTATATTGACTGAACAAACGGCTTCGGCCCTACTCTGCCGCGAGGCGGAGGAATAACAGAAGGGACTCAAGGCAATAGTGCTTTGAGTTTTTTCTTTAAGAGAACGATGTCCTCTTCGGAGATGTACCCAATCATACGGCGCAACCGCTTAGCATCAATAAGCCGAACTTGTGATAATACTGCTGTACTTTTCTCGCCAGATTCTTCAGCATCATTCTGAAGCATAAATGCAAAATAAAAAGGCAAATCTTTTTGTGTGCGAGTCAGGGGTACTCCCCAGAAAATCTCATTATTAAATTTACGAATGATGACAACCGGCCTTAAAAAATCATCGCCGCGTCCATCTTGTTCAAAACCAATATTCTCGCCGAGATGACAGTACCAGATCTCACGCTCGTGGAAGAAAAGACGCGGTTCTTCGGTATTGTTGAGATTTTTCTTAATCGGCGTCCATATTTGGTAATCCTTTTCCATTTGCAAACAGTATAGCAAACGTAAATGACTTAAAGTGGAGTTGGGTCGCCCGATGGTTTTAAGTAATGCTCCAGTGTATAGATCCAATCCTCTTCTCCAACCGGATTTTGTTTCTTTTGATCCAAAAGCCACTGGAGATAACTCGGGTCGGTCTTCGCGACTTCGTCGATTCGCTTGCCGTTGTACTTCCCGAAGCGAAGTGTGGTGAAGAGAAGCGGCTGCGCCGAGATGGTGAGCATCGCGTCGAGCGCGGCTTCTTCGGTCCCGTGTCGCTCCTTCATCTGCTCCATAAACCGATTAAAGAGCGCTTCGAGAACAAGCACATCGCCGAACGCGTCGTGTGCGTGTGCTTCGATATCGACATCGAGGTCGAATAGGTAGCGCAGATATTGGAGCCGATAATTCGGTAACTCGTCGTTCGGGTCGAGCGCGTACGCGAGCTTGTAGGTGCAGATTGTTCGTTTCGGCACGACGCCCTCGCGCGCGAACATTGCTAAATCAAATGCGGCGTTGTGCGCAACGGAAATCGTCTCGTTGCTTTCAAAAAGATCCTTTAAACTCGAATACTCCGGCGCATCTTTGAACGCCGGTTTGTTCGCCACCATTCTCTCGGTGATGTGATGTATCGCCATCGATTCTATGGAAATTGGCACTGGCGGTTTATAAGTCGCGTTCACCAGCGGCTCGTCGATGTATCGCTCTTTCACTGCGAGCTGGCAGAGTCGGTCGGTCTCGCTGTTACCCGTGGTTTCGGTGTCAAAAAATATGATTCTCATCTCTCCACTCTACCGTATTCGCTATCATCTTGAATATCTCACACTGTGTAGTACTATCTCGGCAGAAGGTTCTCTATTGAGAGGAGGTGATCGTTTTGGCTCGTAAAAAACACCGGAAATCTGGGAAGCGGAACAAAAGGGGAAAGCCGCACGAGAACAAGAGAGTGCGCACATGTCAGACGAAAGTACGGCACTCAATCAAGGATCGGGCAGAGAAGCACGCGAATGATCTGAACCGAAAGAAAGGAAACGGATCAGAAGTGTGGACGGTTTATTTCTGTTCTTTCTGCGACGGGTGGCACGTCGGCCGCCCAAAGAAAAAGAAGCAAACGCTGATCATCATAAAAAATCTCGCGAAAGCGAAAGAACTCCAAGCGACGATTTAAACACATGAGCCGCCGTCCCGAATGGGCGGCGGCTATCTTCGTAAGGTGTTTCCTTACGGCTCTGCGTAAGGTGACACCTTACGAATTACCGATTTAAATATGCGACGGTTAATTGCAGAACGGTCGCAAAGGAGACCCATAGAAGATATGGGATGTTGGCGTAGGTAACCAACGGGAAATACGAGAAAACTGCTCCCATTGCCCAAAGAAGTGTTCCAAAAACAAGAAGAATATCAATCGCGGCGAGAATGTTGTTTTTTAATTTGAATTGAAAATAGGTGAACGAGAAATTAAAAAAGAGATTTAGAATAAACGGCAGAGCGACGATGAAAGTAATGTCTCCTTGCACCGTCTTTAAAAATACATACCCGAATGAGAAACCGATAACCGCATACAGAAATGTCCACACTGGCCCAAACAAATAGGCCGGCGGCGCCCAACTCGGCTTGATTAATGTCTGATACCAACTATATGCGTTTTTCATAATTATGGGTCTACGAGACCCTTATTTTTGCGCGAGACGATCCATTTCCAGATGATTATGATAAGCGAAATGACGGAGAACACCTCGCCCGCAAGGCGGGCGGCATCATCTCGGTAGAACGGGAAGAAATCCATAACTGCGGTTGAACTAACTGGAGTAATGGCGATAAAAATAATCGCGAGTGGTATCGCCCATGCGACAAATTTGAGCCATGACCGGAATATTTTCTCAGAGAAAAATATCGCCACGAAAGTAGCAAGTAATACCCATAATGAAAATATGAGGAGTGGAAAACCAATACTTTTTATACTGCTATCTAAACATCCTGTGTAATCATTAAATTTATATGTGTTAGCACAAATGTGAAAGACAATAGGATGACTAATCAGATATCCAGCCATTACTGCGATTAGAATAACGACGATTGATTTTATTTTATTTTTCATTTTGAATTAAAAGAATTTCTTTAGTGCGGACCAGAATCCATACAAACCATTATAGACCGCGCTACCCCACTGCATGATGAGTGGTTGTTGAGAAGCAGTGTACGCCGACGCAATTTGAGGAACGCTTGTTGTAGCATTCTTTTGTGGAGTGGCTTGTGAAGTGACTTTCTTTATTCCGAATTGAATCGGGGAGATTTTTGTTTGAAAAATTTTCGGTGGCGCAGTTATTGCCAGATTATTCACCACTGTTGTGACTATTTTTGGGATACTGGCAACACTACTTGAGCTATGACTTCTTCGACTCCCTGTCGAGGGAGTGTAGGATGTTGGCGCTACCATCATAGAAGAATCATAAATCACGGTCTCACCCACTTTTGGTGTGATGTTTGCCACATTCTTTCCGTCACCGTTTTCATCAACCGTGAGCACCGAGGCAGTGTCTATGCCATTTGAGATGGTAAGCGACGCGAGAGTGCTCGCAGTTGTCGGAACGTTCGCGATGGTGCTTGAAGCAGTAATGATGCCGCCTAATGTCTCCTGCATATCCAACGAGAATGTTCCGCTATCTTGGCCGTGCATCGTGAGCTGATAACTGCCACCTTCGGGAACGGTGATGTACTTGACCTCTCCGAACTCGCCGTATGTTGAATCGGGAATGTCTTGCTTCATTGAATTATCTTCCGCGATACCTGTAACATTTCCCGACGAATCAGTGAGTTGGAGAGTGAGAGGCGAGTGAAGGAAGAAAGTGAGTTTTTTGGTACTAGAAGTAGTTGGCGGCGTGGCCGAAATAGTTGTTGGAAGAGAAGATGTATTATCCGTAATAATATTTTTTATAAATGTTCTCAAGTCGGCATCTTCAAACATATCCTTATGTTTGATTGAAGAACTTACCAAATCCACCCAATACCTCTTCACACTCGTACTCGACGCTATCATCAGTGCACTCGGGACAGGGACGACGCCATCGCCGTCTTCGGTAAAAATAGGCCTGTATTTTCTAGGAGAATCAAAAGCCGTGATGGCATCAGTACCAATAAAAGATGTGTAGAAATCAATGCCGGCAACGGTATCATCGGCTCCCCATCCAGCGATTTGGTCTATTTCTATGCCCGCTGGCGGTGTCCAACTGTCCAACACCGAGTGTTGGACATTCGCGTAATCAATAAGATTGGCATTCAGCGTTGTGGATGCGAGGAGGAAGTCGTCGAGCTCATCGGCGGTGCCGATGGCGTTGCCATAGGCAGAAATTTCTTTGGCGTAGGCGTCGCCCGCGAAGCGGGCGACGGGATGATTCGGATCGTCCATGACGCTGTCAAAATAATTCTGCGACGGGAGCAAATGATATGCCATCGGCGAATTCTCCGCGAGCTCGCGCGCCGCGGAGTTTGAAACAATTGGGAAACCGTATTTATAAATGCCAGTGTCATAGCCAACGAGTAGCGAGCCGACGGCTTCAGGCGCGCCGATTTGCGGCGCGCCGACCATAATCACTTTGTCCACTAATTTTGCCGCGGCTGTATTGCCAAGCTTATTGAGCAGCGCTTTTGCGACGAGACCGCCGTTGCTATGCGCGACGATTGTCACCTTCCGCGTATTCGAAGTTCTCGCGAGCGAACGCAAGGTCTGCTCGATGTAGGGTGTGCTCGTTGAGTCCTCATAATAAATTTTCCCGTCGCGTTCTGTGCCGTTACTCAATAAATCATCCAGCGACAACCGCCAGTCATACGCGACCGGCTTCCAGTCGGCGATGGCACCGCTCGACTTTAATCCATTCATCTCATCAATAAACGATTTGTAGATATTGCTCCCGCGAACTGAATCAAGAATATCGTTTGTTTTCACATAAATATCGTCGCATGCACTATCACCACTCTCATCGAGAAATAGATCGTGCACTTTGTCATCGCCCGCACCGCGCAAAATATCCAATATCGAATCAGCGATCGGCTCCCACAATTTTTCTTCCGCACTTTTTCCGCAACCAGTTCCCTCGTAGAGTCGGCTTCCTTCGATACCTGGCAAGAAAAGAACGCTCGAATAATCGGCAGAAGAAGTAGAAGTCGCATTGTCCCAACCGTTTTGTGTCGTCCACGGAAAATCGTCTTGCCCTCGGTCAATATGTTCATTTTCAGTAAAAACATTCGGTGCACCACAAAAACCGTCTGCATTTTTGTCCTCGCATCCTTCGGCTGGTTCATCAAATGAGTCAAAATAATTTCCTCCCGTGGGTTTCGTGAGATTAAACGAATTGATCATACCGCTGTAATCCATCACATTTTCCCCATTGTTGACGAAGTTATTATGATAGATTTTATTGTTGTCGCTTGAACCATACACAAACAGCGCCTCTGACGCATCAGAAAGTGTGTTGTTGTAGATGTTGTTTTTAGAAGAATTGTAGAGAAATAATTCCTGGAGAACGCCAGAAACAGTGTTGCTGGAGATTGTGTTGTCGGAAGAATTATAAATGAATATGCCACGATTATTCCACGGGTCCGCGCCAGCGCTATTAGTTACCGTGATGTGGTTCCCTTCTATCGTGTTGTTATTCGAGTCGTAAATGAAAATGCCACGAAACTCGTTTTCCCCTCTCACTGCATCGGCGTTGATCGTGTTGTTGTGCACAACGCTATTGTTGGAATTGCCGTAGAAGGAAAATACCTCGCCATTATTAAGAAAAGTATTCGTATCAAATGTGTTGAAAGGAGAGTCGTCGTATGAATAAATGGCCGTTTCAAGACCAATAAAAGAATTATTAGATACTGTGTTGTGCGAAGACGCTTCAAAGAAAATGCCGAAAGAAAAATTCTTAAAAGTGAGATTTTTGACAGTCACGCCAGTTCTCTCAGTAAGATAAATACCCATTCCAGTATCTGATCCGGTAGTGGTGTGTCCATTACCGTCGATAGTTATGTTATTGCTATCAATCTCCATTGTTTCAGTAAGATCGGTTGTAAGGGTGCAGGTTGCGGTTGATGAATCCCAATTGCCGAATGAAGCACAATCACCGCCAGTTGCGTCATTACGAATAAATTTTGTGCTTTTCTTCGGTTGGATAAAAATGAGGTGACTTTTTGAAATATCTTGCGTGTAGGAATACGCGCCGTTTTCGTCTGACGAAAACGGCGTTAGTGAATGGTAATTATCCTGATACATATAATATGTCGTGCCGGGTTTAAGACCTGTTATCGTCAGGCCTGTTGTTGTCGCAGTGCCTGATGCTGACTCGACATGCATCAGAATCATACGTGGCATTGATTCTATTCTGACCTTGATTGCTTCCGTGCTATTCAAACCAATGTTCAAATAATCGCTGTCAGTAATCTGAAAAGAAGATCCTTCACCTTCTGTAACTCCCGGAATTTTGTATTCGTCCGCAGACAGAGTATCAGCATTCGCGAAATGCGGAATAAGAAGTGCGATGCTTATAAAAAATAACGCGGCGTTTTTGGCGCGCATTATTTTTACGATAACACCGTCACACTCTGCGGTGGCGCGATGTGCACAACTCAAAAACTTAACGATTTGAACAAAACCAATTATGCCGCGTATTTAGAGTTATATGCCCATAGATTTACTTAAAACCGCCAATACTACTTGGCACTCTGTTCATGCCTATGCCATCGCCCATAAAATAATCGCGGCAATCGCTGTTATCGCTATTATTGGTGGCGGATATTATGTTCATAATGTCTTTACTTCATCATCAACTACAATCAAATACATCACCACGACAGTAGCTACTGGCACCGTCGCCGCTACGATGTCGGAGACCGGTCAGGTCTCCGCGAGCTCGAATATTTCTATCCAATCAAAGTCATCTGGCGAAGTTCTTTCTCTCTCGGTAACCGCAGGCCAGCATGTATCCGAGGGTGCTGTCATTGCCTACCTTGATCCAACTACAGCGCAGCAGAATGTGACAAGTGCGCAGCAGTCGCTCCAATCGGCACAGATATCCCTCGAAACATTGCAACAGAATCTCGCGCAGGCACATGAAAATGGCTATGCCGATGTCTCGACCGCGTTCTTAAACCTCTCGAGTGTCATAGACGGTCTCGACACCGTCTTGCACGGCAACACGGTCGCCGGTCACAAAAATGAACAAAACATCAATGCTTATAGCAATATGGCCGGTTCGCCAATGAATATTGTGCAGTTCCGTCTCGCTACCGAAAATGCATATCAAATCGCTAAGGACTCGTATACCAAAGCGCTCGCCGATTTTAAAGCGACACCGCGCACTTCTGACGACGCGACGATAGGAGCGCTCGTCAATGAAACATATCGAGCTGTTGCGGATCTCTCTGATGCACTCCGCACATCAACCAATTTCCTTGATTCCGTACGCACCACACTTATCGCACAAAATGTAACCCTTCCCTCAACACTCGCAGACAATACCGCTACGCTCGTCGGATATACAGCTACGACAAACGGGTATGTGGCTACACTCTCGAGTGACGCTGTTAGCGTGGCAAGTACGGGGCGTACACTCACAGACATGCAAACAGATGTTGACACACTTAGTATCCAGTCCGGTAAACTCTCTGTGCAAATAAAACGGGATGCGCTCGCACAAGCCAAGCAGGCACTCGCGGACACCGTAGTGCGCGCACCATTTAGCGGTACGGTCGCCGCAATCGCGGTACAACAGTATCAAACGATCGGCAGCGGCACCGCTGTCGCGACGATGGTGAGCGACAATCAGAACGTGAATATCTCGGTTAATGAAGTTGATGCATCGAAACTCAAGGTAGGACAGAAAGCGACAATCACCTTCGACGCGTTGCCGGACATCTCGATCGTGGGAACGGTTTCTTCGGTCAACACGATCGGCACAGTCTCGTCTGATGTCGTCTCGTATGCTGCGACTATCACCTTTGACACGTCGAATCCCGATGTGAAGGTCGGTATGAGTGCAACTGTGAACATCGTCATTGGAATCGCAACTGGACTGGTCGTGCCATCAAGTGCGGTCAAAACATCTGGCTCTGCTAACTATGCACTCGTATTTGATCCGCCACTTACGACTGATAGTTCTTCAACAAGCGGAACTGCAACAACACAGACGCCAAACAAAGTTACGGTAACGACTGGACTCGCCGGTGATACGGATACGATTATTACAAGCGGACTCACTGAAGGCGAACAAATTGTCTCAAAGACAACTACGGGCTCGTCTTCTTCATCATCATCAAAAACATCAAGTGGAAATAGCAGACCGGGAGGAGGAATGATGATGGAACTCTAAACTGGCGCGAATAGTTATGATTGAAGTCAAGAACATACGCAAGACCTACGGCTCCGGCGATACCGCCTTTGATGCTTTGAAGAATATCTCGTTTTCAATCAACGATGGAGAGTTCGTCGCAATTATGGGGCCTTCTGGTAGTGGCAAATCAACGTTAATGCATATTCTCGGCTGTTTAGACACTCCGACTGGAGGCATTTACACTCTTGACGGAAAAGATGTTTCCAAAATGACCGATGACGAACTTGCGGATATTCGGAAGGACAACATCGGCTTTGTATTTCAGGCATTCAATCTGCTTCCACGAACGACGGTATTGCGTAATGTGATGCTCCCGTTGGTGTATGACGGTATTCCGGAAGCGCAGAGGAAGGAAGTCGCAACGCGCGCGCTCCATTCGGCTGGACTTTCCGAAACACACTTCACTCATCTCTCTAATCAGCTCTCCGGTGGGCAAATCCAGCGCGTCGCCATTGCGCGCGCCCTAGTGAATAATCCATCGCTCATCTTAGCGGACGAGCCAACGGGTAATCTTGATTCAAAAACATCGTCTGTTGTGTTGGGAACATTCCAAAATCTGAACGAAGAACTCGGACGAACAATTGTGCTAATTACTCACGAGTCCGACATCGCCGAATATGCCGCGCGCATCATTTCCATGCGCGATGGATGCATTGTGGAAGACAGGAAAAACATCCACCGCAAACGCCATGAAAATAATTGATATTTTAGAAGAAACCCATTCTGCTCTTTCGGCGAATAAAGCGCGTTCTGGATTGACGGTGCTCGGGATTGTCATCGGCATCAGTTCGGTCATCGCGCTGATGGCCATCGGAAATGGCGCAACAAGTTCAATTACTTCATCAATATCATCAATCGGCTCAAATCTTCTCATGGTTTCGCCGGGAGCGGCTAGAAATACTGGCGGTTTTGGCGCTATGTCCGCACGCGGTTCGGCAAAAACGCTCACTGTTGATGATGCAAACGCTATCGTTTCTAATGTTTCTAATGTCGCTGGAATGACGATGGTTGTATCAAGTCGTGCACAAGTAACCACGAAAAGTGCGAACACCAATACCACCATCACTGGCACTGATTCATCGTATGCAAATGTTCGTAATGTAACTGTCTTAACTGGTGATTTTATTTCCAACGCAAATGTTACAAGTTACGCAAAAGCTGCTGTTATTGGCCCGACTGTGCTAACCGACTTGTTCGGCGACGACGCAGTCGCAGATGACGTTATAGGACAGACAATTCGCATTAGCAGTACGCAATACACCATCATCGGTGTTACTAAGAGTAAGGGTAGTTCTGGATCCTCGAACGTCGATGATGTCATTTATATACCTTACACAACTGCCCAACGTTATATTTCTGGCAACAAATATCTTTCGCAGATCAATGTCTCTGCTGCGAGTTCTGAAACAATGACTCAGGTGGAAACCGATATTTCGGATATTCTCCTTGCGCGCCACAAGATTACTGATTCAACTCTCGCTGACTTTTCAATTACGAATCAAGCAGATCTTGTCGCAACAATGTCATCCATCACTTCAACATTGACTTACCTGCTTGGCGCAATCGGTGCTATCTCTCTTCTCGTCGGCGGCATCGGCATTATGAATATGATGCTAACTAATGTGACAGAACGCATGCGCGAAATCGGTTTACGCAAGGCAATCGGCGCGAAGAGGAGAGACATTAGCATGCAATTTTTAAGCGAAGCGATTGCTCTTACCTTAATCGGCGGCATTATAGGCATCACGCTCGGCTGGGTTATCGCTTTCATCGTGAACTGGACCGGTGTCACTACGACAAGTGTCACTCTCTCATCAGTTCTTCTCGCCTTCGGCGTTTCGGCAGGAATTGGTATCGTATTCGGCTGGTATCCTGCACGTCGTGCTTCAAATCAAAATCCAATCGATGCGCTTCGGTATGAATAGAAATCCGCTTCCGTAATCCAATTGCGACCCGGAGTACCGCCTGCTACAATGAAGCAATGAAACGCGCCTTCACAATATTCATCGTTCTATTACTAGCACTTGGTATGGTCGTGATGTTCTTCCCAGCTCTTTTTTCTGGCACTCATTAAAGTTATCCACACTCCCTTGCATTTTTTTGGCATTTCTGTCATACTGTTTTTACTCGCAGAGTATTCGAGCTTCGCTCGGTTTAGCCGTTCGCCAGCTGGCGAAGGCG
>JAPLWI010000023.1 GCA_026396675.1 Candidatus Kaiserbacteria bacterium
CACGCTTCTATTTGTCGTTGACCCGCTGGTGAAGAGCGACAATCTCAAGTCCCTCTTCGGGGTCTCCCGCTCGGTTCAGCCTGTCATTAGCATGGGGTTTTCGCAGTTCGTTCAGGAGTTCAAGGCACTGGATGCCATGCCCGGCACAACGAAGACCACGAAGGACGCACAATGAGCAAGAATATCGGGCACGTGCTCGCGGTCTCCGGAGCGCAGCTGACAGTTGAGGTTGACCCGCAGTTGAGCGACCTGCATGTACGCCACGAAGGCGCAACCTACACAGTTGGACAGCCGGGAACCTATCTGATCGTTGACGCAGGCCACGATAAGCACCTTGTCCTCGTCACGAGCGTCAGAAAAAGTAAGTGGGCACCCGCCGAGTCCGCTGTTGGCGGAGGACAAAGCAACCCACTACTGCCAGCAGGGCATTTCCCGTTTCTCCCGACGCCCACGACTCAGATTGACAAGACACTAATTGACGGTGTGTTTGTCGGCACGATTGTTGGCGGCGCTTTTGAGGTCGGCGTGTCGCGCCTGCCGGTAGTCGGTGACGTTGTCACGCTGGCTCTGGAAGATCACCTTCGCATTGCGCTTTCCCCGCCCGCAGACCGGAAGGTTGTTTCTATTGGCAACTATGTTGATTCTGACCTGCCGGTTTATCTCGACGTCGATCATCTCCTGGGCAAGCACACGGCTATTGTCGGCACAACGGGTTGCGGCAAGTCCTACACGGTTGCTCGCCTGATTCAGCAACTCGTGATTGATTATCCCGGCGGCAATGTTGTTGTTTTTGATCTGCATGGCGAATACCGGAACTGCTTTCCCAATGCCCGTCACATTCGCGCCGATCTGCTCTCCTTGCCAGCATGGCTTCACGGTTTTGACGACCTCTTTGCTCTGTGCGCCGATCTAAGCAATCAATTCAACATCCATAACCAGCGGTGGGCCTTCAGGGATGGGATGCTGAAACTGAAGCAGGAGTACTGCCGAACAGTGCTCGAGGACTCCGCTCTCGCCGACAAGATAGATCTGGATGCTCCAATCCCCTTCAAGTTTGACCACTTGCAGAACTATCTCCACAACCTCAATTCGGAGACGCGGGATTCGGATACTGATGCGATTGCTCTCGAGGCGACTGAGACGGAAGAATGGTTCACCCGCCAGATGAGGTTCCAACCGAAGAAGAGAAGCAATGTGTCGGGTGTCAAACTCAATGGTGATCTTGACCGTCTCGTGCTTCGTGTCGATGCACGTGTCAATGATATCCGATACGCGTTCATGTTTAAGTTTTCGCTGAAGGGCAAGGACGACCTTCCTGACATTGTGCGACAGATGACCGGTTTCCTCGCTGACAAGTCCAGCCCCGTAACGGTATTTGATCTGAGTTATCTGCCATCCGAGACGGTCGGCACTGTAGTGGCGACCATTTCACGTATGCTCTTTCAGGTCCATTTCCTCGCTGAACGGGGTGCAACGACCCCGACACTGGCTGTATATGAGGAGGCGCACAACTATATTTCGCGGAGTGGTCGAGGCGCCTACGGGGAGGCACGGGACAGCGTGGAGCGCATCGCAAAGGAAGGGCGGAAATTCGGAATCGGTGCCCTGGTTGTCAGTCAGCGTCCCAGTGAATTGAGCGAAACGCTGTTGAGCCAATGCAATACCTTTCTTTGCATGCGGCTTGCCAACACTGCTGACAAGAACCATGTGCTCGCCTTACTCCCGGATTCGATGCAAATGCTTGCCGACGTTCTCCCATCTCTCCCCCGAGGCCAGGTTGTTGCCATCGGCCAGGCGACGAAGATGCCGGTTCGACTTGAGGTCTCAGCGATAGAAGACAAAGACCGTGTGCCGAATAGTGGCGATCCGGAATTCGGGAAACATTGGAGCGTGCAGATCGGGCAGCGGACAGAACCTAACATAGTCAAGATTTGCGATTACTGGATTCGATCGGAAAAGCCCAAGCCCAGCGCAGACACAGATGGCGAGAAGGGAGGCGCAGACGGTGGCGGCTAAGTCAAAGTTCGAGCCACGCAAACTGGTGGAACTGGCCATCGAGGTCATGCGGCAGTCTGGTCCCGAGCCGCGAAAGGATGGCAAGGCGAGCCCGAAAGTGGGGGCGGTGCTGGTGAAGCCGGACGGTCAGACCGACACCGCCTACCGGGGCGAGTTGCGGCGTGGGGATCACGCCGAGTTCACGTTGCTGGAACGGAAGAACCGGGGCAACAAACTGGATGGCTCTATCCTGTTTGCCACCCTTGAGCCCTGCGCACCCGGCGCGCGTCGCGATCCGAAAGTGGACTGCGCGGAGCGAATTCGTCTTGCCCGAATCAAGGAAGTTTGGATCGGCATCCAGGACCCCGATCCCAAGGTCGCCCGGAAGGGGATCGAACATCTGAAGAACAATGGCATCAAGGTGCACATGTTCGACCGCGACCTGCAGGAGATCATTGAAAAGGAAAACAAGGATTTCCTGGCGCAAGCAATTGAGCGCGCTGCCGTCGAGAAAAAGAAGCCGGGTGAGATCGTGCTTTCTCCTCTCGAAAACAAGCTTCCTGCGGCTGTGCTGGCGGACTTCTCAGACGAGGCTTTGGCGCTCTATCGAGAACGCGCCAAGATCGCGGAAGTAGTTGGTTCCAACGAGTTCAACCGGCGTCTCCTGCAACAGGGCTTGTTGAAAGAAGAGAAAGGCCGTCTGCTCCCCACGGGTTTTGGTATCCTACTATTCGGCAAGGAACCGCGTAGAGCAATGCGCCAGGCAGGACTTCTCGCGGCCATCCACTATCCCAACGGAGAGCAGGAGCGTAAGGAGTTTGATGAGCCGGCAGTCATGATTCCCGATCTGTTGGAAAAATGGCTCAGGGACAAACTTCCCAATGTTGTTGACCGGAGCAAGATGCGCCGGGAAGAACGTCCGGCCTTGCCGTTCGAGATGGTGAGTGAAGCCGTGGTCAACGCACTCATTCACCGTGACTACGACATCGAAGGCGGCAAGTGCCAGGTCGTGGTGACGGAAGACACTATCACGGTGCGGAGTCCCGGCAAGCCACCCCATCCGATCACCCTTGAGCAGCTTCAGTCCTTCACCGCGCCGATGTTGAGTCGGAATCCCGAATTGCATTTCGTCTTTGCGCGGATGGGAATGGCCGAAGAGCAGGGATTTGGCATAAGATCTCTACGCGACCGGGCAAAGGAACTCGGCTTGCCGCTGCCAAGATATACTTGGGACGCCCCTTACCTCGTGCTCAAGCTGTACCGATCGGCAAAGAGTGTGATCCGTGAGTTGCCGGCGAATGTCCTGGACTCTCTGAATGCGGAGGAGCGGCGGGGCTGGGAGTACCTTGCCACGAAGACGGCCTGCACCAGAGCTGCATATGAGCAGAACATGGGGGTAGACACTCGCAAGGCACAACGCCACCCGTACGCGCTGTGCTGATCACATGGCGCCTCTGTGGGAGGGGGCGCTTGGGATGTTGCCTTGCGAGTCTCAAGGTCAGCCCCTTTTCTTTTTTTTAGGGGCGTTGGAGGCACAAGAGGCGGGCGTGCATTGGTCCAGATTCCTACAAGTCTTTTTCTGCTTTTTCATCGCGGCGATCATCTTCCCCAGTAGCCTCTACGCAGAATCCGAGAAAGGCATCGTGGTCTG
>JAPLWI010000002.1 GCA_026396675.1 Candidatus Kaiserbacteria bacterium
GTTCGCAGACGCATTTGGTGGTTCGCTTTCTCAAGGCGGTTCAACAATTACGCAGCAGGTTGTAAAAAATACGCTCCTCACCAATGAAAAAAGTATTACGCGTAAGATACGCGAATTGGTGCTCGCCCTGAAACTTGAACAAGTGTATTCAAAAGACCAAATACTAGAAACTTATCTCAACAATATTCCTTACGGCGGCACACTTTATGGTATTGAGTCCGCTTCAGAATCATATTTTGGCGTCCCTGCAAAAGATCTTTCACTCACACAGTCGGCGTATCTCGCAGCGATGATTCAGGCACCTTCATATTACTCGCCATATGGAGCGAATCGCACAGAACTTGATGCGCGTAAAAATCTCGTCTTAGACCGCATGCATACACTTGGTTTTATAGACGATACTGCCTATGCAACAGCAACGAATGAAAAGGTTTCGTTTGCACCCGCTGGCCAAAATGCTATCATCGCTCCGCATTTCGTTTTCTTTATACTCAATCAGTTGGAAGAAAAATATGGGGCGCAGGCGCTCATGTCTGGTCTGAAGGTAATCACAACGCTCGATGCAGATCTCCAAATTAAGGCCGAATCGATTTTACATGATTATGCTTTGCAAAATGAGAAAAAATTTAAAGCATCAAATGCCTCGCTCGTCGCGATTGATCCATCAACTGGCCAAATTCTTGCTTTGGTCGGTTCACGTAATTTTTTTGATACAAAAATTGACGGACAGTACAACGCCGCACTCGCACTCAGACAACCTGGTTCTACTATGAAACCGTTTATTTACTCCCTCGCGCTCATAAATGGATACACGCGTGATACGGTCGTATTCGATGTTCCGACACAATTTTCAACTGCGTGTCGCCCATCAGATACCTCAAACAGTACATCGCCTTGTTATGCACCACAAGATTTTGATGGCACTTTCCGCGGCCCAATGACTTTTGAAACGGCCCTTGCCCAATCAATAAATATTCCTGCCATTAAGGTTCTGTACTTAGTCGGTATACAAAACGCGATAAATCTCGCCAAATCATTTGGTCTCACAACACTCAAAGATCCCAATCAGTACGGACTTACTCTTGTACTCGGTGGTGGCGAGGTACGACTACTTGATCTAACGAGTGCTTACGCTGTTTTTGCAAATGATGGAATAAAAAATCCGCCGACCGGAATATTTGAAGTTGATGATGCACAAAATGCGATGCTTGAGAAATACACCTCGCAATCATCAGAAGTAATACCTACAAACATAGCTCGTGATATGTCTGCGATGTTGTCTGACGCACCGGCACGGCTTCCAGAATATCCACTTAATTCCCCACTTTCCTTCTCCGGCTATGATGTTGCTGTAAAGACAGGAACAACAGATGATACACGTGATGCTTGGGTAATTGGATATACTCCTTCCATCGCCATTGGTGTGTGGACTGGGAATAATGACAATTCGAAGATGGTGAAGTCGATCGCTGGATTTATCGCGGCACCGATGTGGCATGAGGTAATGGCATATGCTCTTTCAAAATATCCAAAGACCTATTTCGAC
>JAPLWI010000003.1 GCA_026396675.1 Candidatus Kaiserbacteria bacterium
GTTCATAATCCAAACAACACTGCGTTTGCGAAACTTCGCGAAAAACTCGCTGGACGCGGATTTACACTACAAGAATTTCTCGTTTCTAAAAAAAGTTTGGAGAAAGCGCTAGCTCGCTATGCTGACCTATCCTTCACTACAGAGTCAAAAGTGGGTGTTTTTACTATCGAACAAGAAATGCTTGCGAAAATAACTGGCGAGAGTGGTACGCGTAGTGCTCTTAAACAAGAGCTTGATGCTGCCACTTCTCTCAAATCGCTTGATCGTGTGTCGCGTATTCTTGAAATCATTTTCGCTGGTTCTTTCGCACTTCGTGCTTCTGATATCCATTTTGAGCCGATGGAGGATAAGACGTTATTACGATTACGGATTGACGGTCTCCTCTCTGATGCTTATTTCTTTGACCCGGCATCATATCATCAACTCAACTCGCGTATTAAACTTCTCTCTGGTGTAAAACTTAATATCACCAATCGGGCACAGGATGGTCGTTTCAGTATTGCGAAGAACCAAAATCAGATTGAGGTACGTGTTTCTTTTATCCCAGGTAATTATGGCGAATCAATCGTCTTACGAATCCTCGACCCAGAGACCACCCGCGTTTCGTATAAAGAATTAGGTATTCATCCAAAACTTCTCGCGCGCCTTGAGACAGAAATTCGTCGGCCGAACGGTATGTTGCTCACTACTGGCCCGACCGGAAGTGGAAAAACGACAACTCTCTATTCATTCCTCCGTGAAATCCATACACCGGAAATAAAAATCATTACGATTGAAGATCCTGTTGAATACCATCTCGACGGCATAGTACAAACACAGGTCGTCGCAGAGAAATATACTTTTGCCGAAGGACTTCGCTCGATTGTTCGTCAAGACCCGGACATCATTATGGTCGGCGAAATTCGCGATGGCGAAACAGCAAATATCGCGATCCAAGCGGCGCTCACTGGCCACTTTGTTTTTTCTACGCTTCACACTAATGACGCAGCGGGAACTTTTCCGCGCCTCGCGGACCTCGGCGCGGACTCGAAATCCTTTGGTTCAGCGGTCACTGTTTCTATGGCGCAACGGCTTTTGCGAAAACTTGACCCAGAAAAAAAGAAAGAACGCCCGCTCACTGATGATGAGAAAAAAATGATTCAAAAAGTGTTCGAGCCGCTTTCTGATAAGTCACTTATTCCTGAAAAAATAGAAACTGTTTGGGAACCAGTTCCTGCAAACACCGACGAAACCGGCTACAAGGGCCGCGTCGGTCTTTATGAAGCGATCTTTATGGATGACGAACTCGCACATTTTTTGCGCGATAACCCGCCCGAAAATGAAATTGCAAAATTAGCCGCGAAACAGGGCTATCTCACTATGGCGCAAGACGGTATCTTAAAAGCTCTCGCCGGCATCACCCTTCGCAGAGTTTTATGCTTCCTTTTGCGAAGTGGTTTGTTAAATAGTTGAAGTTTTGGTTACCTTCATACCCGTGATCATTCTCGACTTTAACACCTGTCTGACCACAAAAAGGACAGGTCGCTTCCCCGACAACGAATTTGCAGAATTCATTGGCATACTCGAGTTCCTTTCCTGAAAGCGGTATCGTTTTTATTCCCATGATTGGCCTCCTTGATTTATTTATAGTGGAAAGAACACATCCCGTCCATAATCCTCGAGGCAAAACCCGCAATAAAGCGGGGAAGACGAGACACCTGAGGAGATTCCCAGAATTAGTACCGAAGCACCGACCCAGAAATTCCTTGGGGAAACGCCAAAAGCCGTCAAGCCCTTGCCTAG
>JAPLWI010000025.1 GCA_026396675.1 Candidatus Kaiserbacteria bacterium
TCCAGACCATATATACAGGTGGTGCTTCCTTGACTGTCCAATCTGTTAATGACGCTGCAATGCAAAATGGATATAGGGTATGATGGCAATTTGGCACATATAGTCCAAATCTCATTACCCTATCTCCTGGATATGCTGGCAATGTTTCAAAATATTCATTGAGGACATTGGCAGAATATTTTAAGCCGTTGTAGCCCATTTTAGACCCTGCCATTTTTTAGAAAAGCCAGCACCTATGGTTTATATGGAAATAATGGGGTAAATCATTGTTGCTAATTTCGGCACTCCCGGCGGCGCGTCGCACCAATTTACACAAGCTGTTCAAATTTTTTTTTGGCTATGCATCGCGTATTCCCAGCCATCGTTTACGCAGTTACGCAGATTTTTTGCGTTGCCCATGACAAAATATCGTTACCTTGTTACCTTTCTCATATAATAACCTAATAATGAACACTTTATAAAGGTAACGCCCTAAAATACCTTCATTACCCTATTACCTTTGCCCTAACACCTGCGTAAAAAGGTAACGAAGGTAATGCCCGTTACCTTTGCCGTTACCTTTACTAAGGCTTACACAACAAGGAGATAGATGCCAAAGATACTAAGGTAACGCACACTCTATCTTTACTTACGCACTTACGCAGATTTTTGCGTAGCCCATTACGCACCTTCATCCGGGTCAAACACGAGTTCGGTATTCGGCTTGGGTTCTACGGGCAGGACGTCATCTTGAAATAGTAGTTCTTGGGGAATATCGGTGGTCGGATTATTATTGATTGGTTCAATTAGAACATTCGGTAATTTCTTTTTATGCCGGTAGAGCCCACGGCCGGTCTTTTCCACCTCACCATCATTTTCCATCTTGAGCAGCAGGGCTTTTACGGCATTGTAGTTTTTGGTCGTTCCCTGTTCCTCAAGCAGTGCGGCCACATCGGAAGGGGATAGTGGTTTGTCCATCTCTCTTAGTATCTCGTATATCTGCTGGCGCTCCTGAGACCGGCATACCTCCCCTGCATCTCCAAGCAATGTCCAGGTTAAGGTTTCATCATTGAATTTTATAGCCCATCTTATTTCCCGGCCGACCCTGCTGATGGTCATTATTTTCCCGTTGGTGTCGTCGCGCTTGCGGGTGATCATGATGACGTGGTCTGGAACGCCGGTCATTCCCTGGGAACCCATCACCCGGTCAAACTCGTCCCGTTCCCTGCCGATGGATTTTTTCTCGTGGGTAATCAGCACCAAAGCAATGCCACATTTATGAGCCAGGGCGTGAAGGGGATCCATGGACATAGTATCACGCTCATAGGCATTCAAGGATTTATGGCTGTTCACCGGCGCTACTCTCTGCCAGGTGTCTATGATGACCATTTTAATATTGGGAATAGATAGTATTGTAAATTCCAGTTCATCCAACCCGCCCATGTCCATCCGCGGAAAAGGATCGTTGATGGACCTGATATACAGTCGGTCCGACCACGTTCCCTCGCCCAAAGACAGTTTCAGGCGATATTTATTCAGGTTCTTGCTTTGCTCCATTGCGTAATACAGCACGGCTCCGGCATCAACATTCAACTGTTCAAACAATGGATTCCCTTTTGCAACTGCCACGGCGGCCTGCAATGCCAAACAGCTTTTGCCCACTTTCTTCTGTGCGGCCAGGACGGTTAAGCCTACAGGAAACAAATCTTTTACTATCCAGCGCGGCTCCGGCAGGTTCATTTTTTGGAGCTCTGCAGCAGTATGAAATTTGAAGGTTGTTATATCCGGCGAGTATACTGGAGCATCTTTAACAGCCTGGCGTAATTCATCTAATGTATGTCCAGCCTCAACCCAGTCGGTAACATCTGCGCCATCACCCAACTCATCAATTTTAGGCAGTTGAATGAGTTTGAAAAACAACCCATGACTACGAAATGATTTGAAAATATCAATGACATGGTTTTTTCCGGCTGTATCATTGTCGCAAATCATGTAAACTTGGGCTCCTGTCAGGCATTTGGTGTAGGCATCATCCC
>JAPLWI010000009.1 GCA_026396675.1 Candidatus Kaiserbacteria bacterium
TACTCGTGCCCGAATTCACTCCGTACGATTTTCATACAGGGAATTTTTTCGTTATTTCTTCAACAAACGTCGGAATGGTACCTTCCAGATTGCCGGAAGTAAGAATAAGTACCACTTCATTTCCGGAAAGCGATTGCACAACTGTATCAGGGGTCGTGTAAGGTTTAGCAATCACACCGACGTGCGTGAGAATCTCTTCGTGCGAGAGCTGGTCGTGTGTCGACGCGCCTTGTGTCGCTGGCGGAGCGATAAAGACCACCGAAGATTCTTTAAACACGTCATCATACCAATTAAGATTCGCGCGATTCCGCCAGCCGAAAGTATGTGGTTCAAAAATAATAACAAGTGGTTTATCTGGGAAGTGAAGCGTCATCGCTTCTATCGCTGTACGCGCTTTTTCATAAGAAGAACCGAATCCTTCAAAGATTGGAACGCGCGAAAGCGGAGCAATGTTATCGAGCCGACGATGTACTCCTTTGAAATCATTAACAGCATCTAATATCTGCGCGAAATTCGCATATCCGCGGGCGAGAACATAAGCCACTGCACCAACGATATTTTCAACATTGTGTGCGCCGAGGAGTGTCGTTTCAATCTCGCCAAGCATCGCTTCTTTCCCAATGAGATGAAAGTGTGTTTTTTCTCCATAATGAATATCAGCTGCTCGATAATCAGCAGAACTATTTTTTATACCGTAAGAAATGACTTTCTTCCCAGATGCTTGCGCGAGGGCAAGTGCATTCGGTTCATCCGCGCTAGAAACAACAATCCCGTCATCTGGCACAAGTGCGAGAAGTTCCTGGAATGGTTTCTGATAGTCAGTAAATGACGGATATACATTCACATGATCGTGCACAACAGAGGTCAGAATGATGTCATGCGGATGCAGATGCATAAATTTCGCGCGCAAATCATCGTGTGCAGAAGGGTATTCGTCGCCCTCAAGAATAAATGGCGCGGCGCTTCCGAGCGCCGCGGAACTAGGAAGCCACTTTGTCTCAACCGGTTCTGCGCCGATGAAATAACCAGCATCAACTCCGGCGTGCCGCAGGATGTGAGCGACAATCGTAGCCATCGTTGATTTCCCGTAACTTCCCGCCACGACAAGATTTTCTCGCTCTTTGGTGAGCTGCCCAAGTATCTCAGGAAATGAGTACACTGGCTTCCCGAGAGCTAATGCGGCTCGTACCTCTGCATTTTCTTCTGGCGCTAGTTTCGCATTTCGGCCGATGACGAAACAATCGGCATCTGCGGGAATATTTTTCGGATCATACCCAAGCGAAAAAGAAATCCCGCCACGCGACAAAATGTCGCGTGGCGGTCCATAACATTCGGCATCAGATCCAGTCACCTGCCAGCCCGCTTCTTTAAGAAGCAGGGCAGTCGCGCTCATCCCGACGCCCGCGATGCCGATGAAATGGACTTTCTGCATGTGAGTAGAGTGTAGCTTTTTTGATAGAAAAAGAAAAACGGCCGACCCTTTTAAGGCCGGCCGTGGTTGGTCAGCTATTGTATGGCTGACCGTGGTGAAATCAAGAGCAACGTTTGATCACGATTAAATTTCTTCTCCGCGTGTCCTTGCCGTCATGGGTGTGAGCGAGAGCAGGAAGTTCTGATAATGAATTTCCTGTCCATACTTCCCGAATACCCATCTGGCGAGCCTGCTCTTCAAATATATCCTCCAAGCTAATGAACACGCTGCTATTGTTTTTCCGTCTGATGCCACTCGGCCATCTGCTATTGATTAGAGACGCGAGTGCTTGGTTATATGACCCATACGACGGATTATCAAAGCGGTGTTCAAACATCATTGTCGGAATCGCGAAGTGCATGCACATCGTGATTTCGTGGATCGGAACTTTCCGATCATGGAGCGCCTTAACGATCGTGTGAACAACACTTATGTATTCACGATTTGGCTCTCCAATTACCACGCCACGATTAATTAATGAATCGCGTCCAGCATGGGCGACGACCATATACTCACCGGCAGTTGCGATGATAACAGGACAACCGGCTCCGCTCATCACAAATGCTTGTCTTTTCCCAAGGAAAACCCCATCCGCTGGAAGGTTTTGTTTCCTGTACAAAGAAGCATGTTCCCCCAGTTTTATTTTGTCTTCCAGTAACGAACTTTCAACAATCTGCGCACTCGACAAAACCACATTCGGGGCGAAGGCCTTGTGCACTCCCATTTTGCAAAGCGCAGAGTGTATTCCAGCTACAAGAGATGGATTTCCCCCAACATCTCTTTGTTTCTGAATTGGCCTTAGGGACCAGTTCGAAACGCCATACTGCTGTGCCTCGCTATTTGGGCACCATGCGCCCACGGCCACTTCAATATTTCCAACAACAAATTTTTTCCGATACATTCCCTACCTCCCTTGTTTTTAATATGCTTCCGTGCGGTATTGTAGCGCACTACAAATATAAGTCAATGTGGTGTTGCAGGGCGTGTAATGTAAGCTAGCAGGATGGGCAAATTATCTATTGTCGCAACACCGATAGGAAATCTAGAGGACATTACATTGCGTGCTCTGCGCACGCTGAAAGATTGCGATGTCATCTACGCAGAAGACACTCGCGTTACTGCAAAATTGCTCACGCGATATGAAATAAAAAAGCCAGTACTTCGGCTCGATGCGGTAACTGAACTGAAAAAAGCGGGAGAAATAATAACTCGACTTGAAAACGACGAACATATCGCATTTGTAAGCGATGCTGGTACTCCGTGTATTTCTGATCCCGGACAGCGGCTTGTAGCCGCTGTCCGGTCCCGCGAAGCCCTGGGCGAAGTGGGACGGGATATTCAGATTGAGGCAATACCGGGACCTTCCGCACTTACAGCCGCACTTTCTATTGCCGGAATAGATGTAACTAAATTTACTTTTCTAGGATTCCTACCGCATAAAAAAGGCCGTCAAACAGCATTGAAAAAAATAACAGAAAGTGAATTGCCCGTTGTGCTCTACGAATCCCCGCACCGCATTTTGAAGTTGCTAGAAGAATGTGTCCAACACCGAGTGTCGGACATTGTAATTGCACGTGAACTCACGAAAATTCACGAGGAAGTGATTTCCGGAACGCCAAGCGAAGTTCAGAAACATTTCGTCGAACATCCCGACACAGTAAAGGGCGAATTTGTGGTAATTGTAGAACCATAACTACCCACTACCAACTACAACCTATAACCTGTATACTGATGCTATGTCCCGTTCAAGCACTCTTATTCTTTTCGGCATTTTGATAATCATTACGCCATTCTCGGGTTTCCCGATGGCGTTTCGTTCATTTTTCTTGGTGATTTTCGGCGCCTGTGTGCTCGGCATTGGCATCGTGATGCGTACTAAAAGAGAGTGAAGTTTTGATTTACCCGCACACCAAGGATACCGTTGCGTCTTACGCACAATCCAATTTACGGCATTCTTGGTGTTCGGGTATACTGGATAGCAATGGAAAATCCCGAACGCGTTACTTACTTCGCGGCGACTGACTCGCGCGGGAAGTTTATTCCTTTCGGCATAAAAGCGAAGGACCGCGATCGCCACATGTACGTCATCGGGAAGACCGGAATGGGGAAATCGACCATTCTCGAAAATATGGCGATTCAGGATCTGCGTAACGGCGAGGGATTTGCATTTATTGATCCGCACGGCGAGACAGCAAACAAACTTCTCGATTACATTCCAGAACACCGCTTGAAAGACGTTGTCTATTTCGCGCCGTTTGATATGGAGCATCCAATTGCGTTTAATGTGATGGAAGATGTCGGGTATGACAAACGGCATCTCGTTGTCTCCGGTCTGATGGCGACTTTTAAAAAGATTTGGGAAGATGCCTGGAGCGCACGAATGGAATATATTCTCACCAACACGCTTCTGGCGCTGTTGGAATATCCTGACGCAACTCTGCTCGGCGTCAATCGGATGTACACCGACAAAGAATATAGGAAGAAAGTCGTTGAAAATGTGAAAGACCCTGTGGTGAAGGACTTTTGGACGAAAGAGTTTGCGAACTACGGCGATCGCTATACACAAGAAGCGACACCTGCAATCCAGAACAAAGTAGGTCAATTTACCGGCAACCCTCTTATTCGAAACATCATCGGCCAACCCAAATCATCCTTTGATATCCGCACAATGATGGATGAGAAAAAAATTCTCATTATAAATCTCTCAAAAGGCCTCGTGGGAGAAACGAATATGCGCCTCTTGGGCTCGATGCTCACAACGCGCATTTTTCTTTCCGCAATGAGTCGTGCCAATTTACATGGCTCTGCGCTCGCAAAACTTCCAAATTTTTATTTCTATGTGGACGAATTCCAGAACTTCGCGAATGAGACATTTGCGGAAATTCTTTCCGAATCGCGCAAATATAAACTGAATCTAGTCATAGCGCACCAATACATCGAACAGATGGAAGAAGCAGTGCGCGATGCCGTCTTCGGCAACGTCGGAACGACAGTCGCTTTCCGTGTCGGACCGTTTGATGCAGAAGTATTGGAAACCGTATTTTTGCCGCAATTTACAAAAGAAGACCTTGTGAGTTTGGATCGACGACAAATTTATTTAACACTGATGATAGACGGAGTCGGATCGGCGCCGTTTTCTGCAGTTACGATTCCACCGATAGAAGCGCCGCCAGTTTCGTACCGCGAACAAGTTGTTGAGTCGTCTCGTACACAATTTACCGCGGTGCGTGGTGATGTTGAGAAAGTGATTATAGAAGAGCTTGAGGCGAGCGCTGCGTCTGCACCGCCGGCTGATGCGCGAATGAAGAAGAAATCATTCGTTCCTACTCCCAGCCCAACTTTTATTACTCCTCCCCGCGAACGGGTGAAAGAATTTACTCCAAAACCAGATGTTGTGACTAAAAGTCCCGAAGATTTGAAATCAATTCTGCGCACTATGACCTCAAAAACAAGCGCGGAGAGAGAACATACTCAGACGCAAAATAAACAATCATTAAAAGGAGCGCTTGCTGATGTGCTTGCGAAGAATACTCAACTCCGACGCCCTGAGGGGTCGGAGCCCCGACCGCAAACGTCGGGGGAAAAGAAACCTTTTGAAGTTCCCGAGGACACGCTTCGGAAAGTGCTGAAGGGCGAGACATAATTATTTTAAGCAATTAGTATGCATACGCGCATGCGCAACTATTTTTGTATACTCACATTACTATTTTTTATATTTCCTGCATTCGCATATGCGGCAAATTCGAGCTGGCTTAAGCCGTATACAATTTCAAACGATACCATCTGTCCAAGTGTTCCTGATGTATGTCCTGCGTCTACTTCAATTAACATCTCATTTTATGAACGTGTCAAGAAAGCTTCCATTTATATCGAAACCCCCACCGGAGACAAGATAAAAATCTATGAAAATACCAGCGGTGTCATGGATCCCCAAGCTTATTCTTGGAATGGCACTATTGACAACAAGAATGGAGTAATAGTGCCCGAGGGTATTTATACAGTTTCTGTATCCGCGACATTGGCAGACGATTCTAAAGTGACAGATACATCAAGAACGATTACCGTCTCATCTACTGCAGGCGCAAGTTCAACCCCCAACAATTCTTCTGACACGACTGACACGACTGACACGACTGATACGACTACAGATACAGTCACAACAACCTACACACCGCCACCATCGGCGCTTACCGTAGACGCAGGTGTCAATCAGGATGCAGCTATGGATGTGCCGTTACATTTTTCCACACGCACGACAATCAAGGGCGGTGCGGTTGATCCATCCGCGGAAATTTCATGGGGCTTTGGTGATGGTTCTTCAGCAGAGGGTAGCGCGGTTGAAAAGACCTATCGCTACGCGGGGAAGTACATCGTTGTGGTTACGGCGACCGATGGGGCGGCGACAGGGCGCGACGAATTCATTGTCACTGTACGGCCTGCACAAGCGCGCATTTTCGAGGTTCCCGACACCGGCATTATGATTGCAAATGACGCGAGTGAACGCCTTGACATCTCTGGTTGGGCACTTTTTGCGGGCACAGGTTCTTTTCGCATTCCAGACGGCACAGTTATATTGCCGAAGGCGAGTGTTCTTTTTTCTTCAACCATAACGAAACTATTTACCACACAAAATGTGACGCTTGCATATCCAGACGGTGTTATTGCCGCCATAAATGTATCGCAACCTTCTGTGTCTGATGCGAGTTATAAACAAGTACAGACGGTCCGCCTTGGCGAGGCTTCGGCGAGACAGGTCGAACCAATTATCAGTACAAGAACGAATGTCCAGACCTATGATGAAGCAGTAAATGCCCCCGCGGCGGCGATAGGACTCGCCGCCGTGGGGGCGGCATTGCCACCAGTTTCGTCCACTTCTCCAGAAACCGCAGAAGTCACAGAAACCTCTGCCACTGGTCTTTTGCATTCTCCATGGACGCTCGGTTTCTTAGGTATTATCGCCGTCGCTGGCGGCGCGTTTATACTTTTATGAAACGCATTCTTATTTTTTCACTCGCATATTATCCGCATGTCGGCGGTGCTGAAATCGCGTTGAAAGAAATAACAGACAGAATTTCTGCGGAAGAAATTGAATTCCATATGGTTACTATGAATTTCGGCGGAGAAGCGCTAGAAGAAAAAATCGGAAATGTTTTTGTGCATCGAGTCGGTCCGCCAGCTGGCGGACACGCGTCATATTTTCAGAAAATACTTTTCATTCCGCGCGCCGCCGCTACGGCGGCGCGTCTGCACCGCACTCATCATTTCACCGCATTCTGGGCAATGATGTCCTACATGTTGTTCCCGATTGTCCTGCTTCGATTTATGGGTTTACGAAACCCATATTTGTTGACGCTTCAAGAAGGCGATCCGTGGCAACACATGTTCGGCCGCTGGTTTATTCTTCCGTTCCGGCCGCTTCTTTCTGCCGGTTTTAAAAACGCGTCAGCTGTGCAGACAATTTCCACCTATCTAGCCACATGGGCGCGTCGCATGGGATATCAAGGTGAAATATCGGTAATTCCAAACGGCGTCGATGTCGAACGTTTCAAAAGTGTCCAACATGTCCAACACCGAGTGTTGGACACTTCGGGGATAGTAAAACTTGTGACTACATCACGCCTCGTGCATAAAAATGCGATTGACGACGTCATTCACGCGCTAAAACTTTTGCCAGACAACATTCGTTTTGTGATTTATGGTATCGGTCCCGATGAAGAAATGCTGAAGACATTGGCAAAAAATCTTGGAGTTGAACAGCGCGTGAAATTTATGGGTCATATTATTGATCACTCAGAATTACTGCACGCGCTCGGTGAGTGCGACATCTTTATCCGCCCGTCGCGCTCGGAAGGAATGGGGAATTCTTTCATAGAGGCGATGGCGGCGGGGCTGCCGGTCATTGCAACGCAAGAAGGCGGCATCGCCGATTTCCTTTTTGATGCAAAGCGCAATCCCGATAAAGAAACAACCGGCTGGGCAGTAGACAAAGATTCTTCTGAACAGATTGCGAAAGCAGTGAAAGAAATTTTGAATAATCCAGAACAAACAAAACAGGTCGTTTCTAACGCCAAAAAGCTCGTTACAGAAAATTATGATTGGGATCTTATCGCTGGCAAGATAAGAACTCTCTTTGGTGATATATTTCCTAGCATATGAATCGATACGATTTTATTATTGAACAGGTGCGGGCGGCTGGAGAGTTGCTGATGCGGCTACGCGAAGAGAAATTTGAAACCCTCACAAAGGGCAATGACCCGCGTGATATCGTCACTTCAGTCGATATCGCGGTGAATAATTTCCTTGTCGGGAAGATACGAGAAGTGTTTCCAGAAGACGCGATTTATTCTGAAGAGAATGAAAACAAAGTAACCGAAGCACCTGCACTTTGGGCAATTGATCCTATCGACGGCTCGTCAAACTTTTCGCGCGGCATTCCACATTTTTCTATTTGCATCGCGTTTCTTCAGAATGGCGTACCGGAGACAGGTGCGGTCTATAATCCTGTTACAAACGAACTCTTTAGTTTCCAAAAAGGCGGAGGCGCATTTCTGAATGGCAAACCAATTCGAGTATCTCAAGAGACCGAATTAAAAAATGCTTTCGTATTACTGCATGCCGGTCGCAAGCAGGAACTCTGGGATTGGGGTGGGGAATCTTATCGACAGCTTCTTGAACATGCAAAGAAAACAGGCAATCTTTCCGGAAGTGCACTCGATACCTGTTTCGTTGCGGCGGGACGCGTCGAAGCGAATATTTACGGGACGCTCTCGACGCTTGATATCGCGGCGGCAATCGGCATTTTGCTTGAAGCCGGCGGTGTCATCGTAAATCAGCAAGGGGAATCGGTGACACTCACATCAACACCACAACGCGTTATCGCTACAAATTCAATGACCATTGCCAACGCGCTTCGTACGATTATCTAAGCAATATCAAATTCGCGCTGGCGTTCTTTTTCTTCTTCCGAGCGGAGTGTGTTACGCGTCGCGATATATCGTTCGGTTATTTCAGGCGCGAGTGGGCGGTCTTCTAGAATCGCAGCGAGCGCTTCGCGCCAGTATGCGAGACGCGCGAGGGTGAGCGAGTGAAGATCACCAGTCGTCTTTGAGAGTGACCGCGCATAGAACTCGAGAAGGAACGCGATTTTATATACACGCATGAGCCGTAATGAGAGATATTCATCCTCGCCGCGATTATCTCGCACATACGCGACCAATAGGCGTTCCAATTCTGGACTGTGAGTCATCATATAGTTCAAGAATCGCGCCCACCCCTCATACTTATTTCCGAAATGGATTGTCGCATAATTTGGCACACAGTCGAGCATATAGAGTGTATGTTCCATCAACCTGAAATTGTGAGGGACGAAGTCGGTATGCGTCAGATAATTTGCATATCGATCAATAGTAACGCGATGCTCGGAGAGAAATTTCCAAGATTGTTCGAGAATCGTCTGAAGTGATTCGTCTGGATAGAACTTTTGTATAAAAGCTCGCAAGCGTTCGAAATCATTGAAATATTCTTGCGCGGAGAGTACGGGGAACACTTCTTCAATCGCGCGCAGGTGCCCATAGGTCGTTGCGTGGAACGATTCCTGTGCTTCAAACGCAGAGAGCGCGATAAAAAACTGCTCTTCAATCGTGTGTGCCACGAACACTTTCTCTTGTGAAATAAAACGCAGAATGAGAAAAACATATTCACCTTTTGTGCCGTAGTAGAGCTCTTCAGGGAGGACGATTTTTTTATCGGCGAATGAGAGCGAACACATCAGGTCGCGCGCCTTCTTTTCAGATTCGATTTCCTTTTTTCCATTCGGCTGACAACTCGCTTTAATGATTACCTTCGTCCCGTTGACACTTTTGCCGGCGAGCACGAAGGTGCCGCCGGCCACTCCGACCGCGAGATACCGCTCACCGCTCATATAGGGTTGCTGCTCGTCGAGTGAGAAACCGAGCGGCTTCAAGATGCCGGAAATAGTGTTTAATTCGTTCATTGTGGCTCTGTTCGATTCATTCTATACTAGCTCTAATGCTATGAAAACGGTCTTGGTTACTGGTGCCGCTGGATTTATCGGCTCAAACGTCTCGCAAACCCTTTTGGAAGAAGGGTATCGAGTCATTGGTGTTGATAATTTCGACGATACATATAATCCGCAATTCAAAGAAAAACAAATTGCACCGTTTCTAAATAATCCGAATTTCGTATTAGAGCGAGTTGATATCCGCGATTTGCCAGCGCTCACCGCAGTGTTTGAAGCAGAAAAACCATCATATGTTGTCCATCTTGCCGCAAAAGCGGATACGCGTGATGCGGTACAAAATCCTCGGCTCTACATTTCGGTAAACATAGATGGCACATTAAATGTTCTTGAACTCTGTAAGGAATTCGCAGTTGCCAATCTGATTATCGCTTCATCTTCATCGGTGTACGGCAATTCGCCGAATGTGCCTTGGAGAGAAGACGAGAATGCTGATCGGCCGCTCTCGCCATACGGCGCTACAAAACGCGCGGTTGAGCATCTCGCACACACCTATCATCATAATTTCGGTATGAACATCGTCTGCCTGCGGTATTTCAATGTGTATGGCGAGAACAATCGTCCGGGGATGGTTCCATATATGTGGACCGAGAAATTGTTAAAGGGAGAAGAGATAGAGATTTCCGGCGACGGAAGTCGCAAGCGCGATTACACATATATCGGCGACATCGTGCGCGGGACTATTCTTGCAATGGAGAAGCCGCTCGGCTTTGAAGTAATCAATCTCGGCAACCATACGCCTGCATCACTGAATGAACTACTTGCCGTTTTTGAAAAAGTTATTGGTACCAAAGCGAAAGTGAAGAGCCGCCCGAGCCACGGCGCGAGCGTGGAGGTAACCTATGCGGATGTGAGTAAAGCGAAAGAGCTGCTCGGCTGGGAGCCGCATACTTCGCTCGAAGATGGGATTATACGATTAGTCGCGTGGTTTCGTTCGAATCGACTCGAAAAATCCTAAGAGTGTTTTAAGGTGCGCGTCCCACGAGAATTTTTCTTGCAATATTTTATCTGCGCCTTCGATAATTTTCGTGCGGAGCGCTGGGTCTGTGAAAATTCGCGCAATAGCGTTGACTAGAGCTTGATCATCGCCGGCAGGAACGAGAAGCCCGCTTTCTCTATTGTAAACCGCCTCATTTGTTCCGGGGATATCGGTTGCGACCGTTGGAATGTGAGCAGCGAAACTGGTGAGTACAGTGTGTGGAAGCCCTTCGTAGGTTGAATTCAACACATATACTTCGGAACTTTTTCTAATGTGCCATGTCTCCGCACGCGAAACGCGTCCAGTAAAAACGATAGAGTCAGCTACATTTAATTCTCTAGCAAATTTACGCAGACGTTCTTCCTCCGGTCCGTCACCAACAATTATTGCACGTACATCCGGAAACTTTTTTTTGAGGAGAGCGATGGCGCGAATGATGCCATCAATTCCTTTCCACTCAACGAGTCGTGCTGTCGTGACGATTTGGTGCGGCACTGGCGTTGCTGTAAATGGCGCTGTTTCAGTTTCTTCTCCTGCATTGTAATTCACAACCGCGCGCTCATTTTTAATCCGATATGTTCGTACAATCACATCGCGTAAATATGCCGAAGGAGTCGTGACGATATCTGCATGACGAAGCACAAATCCTTGTAGTGCCATCCGAATCCATGCACGCAATCCGCCCTCTGGTGCCGCGAGAAATTCTTCAAGTCGTTTCTTTGTACGTTGTTCTTGACTCGCTCGTTCCCATGCTTCGTCGCCAACAAACTTGAGCACAACTGGAATATGCCGAATCATACCTACCAAAACGGCAGGGAATCCGGCGGCCATCGCATTTTGCACATAAATAACATCCGCTCCGCGCGATGCTTTAAAAAGCGTTAAGAAATATTTAATGAGTCGGATTGGAAGTGTTCGCCGTTTGCTTATAGTGAAAAGAGTCGTGCCGTCGATGCGTTCTGAAGTACTTGCATATGCGACAATAACGACTTCGTGTTCGTCTCGGAGTCGCTTAGCGAGTTCCTTCGTATAAGTAGCAGGACCGCCGATTTCTGGCGGGAAGACCGGTGTCGCGAGTATGATTTTCACGAGCATTAGTGTACCATAATCGACACAGAGTATGCGTCTCCTCATCTTCACGCAGACGGTTGACCGGAAGGATTCGGCTCTGGGCCGTTTTCATAATTGGATCATTGAGATAGCGAAATATTTTCAACACATAACAATTTTTGCACTGAAAACTGGCGAATATGACCTTCCAGAAAATGTAACAGTCATCCCGCTTCGACCATGGGGATATAGAGCGCGGCTTCGTACGGTTATTCGTGTTATTCGGCTCACTTGGAAGTATCGGAACGACTACGACGTAGTACTCGCGCATATGAATCAGGAATATCTGCTTGTAGCAGGATTGTTTTTCAAATTTCTTGGGAAGCACGTGTATATGTGGCGCAACCATTACGCCGGAAACATAGTTACCGATATAGCAGCTATGTTTTGCGATAAAGTTTTCTACACTTCCAAATCGTCTTACACTGCGAAATATAAAAAAGCGATACAAATGCCAGTCGGTGTTGAGGTCGATTCTTGTCACCTTGACGAATCGTTTGAGCAAATTCCGCACTCGGTGCTTTTTCTCGGGCGTTTTGATACTTCAAAACGCCCGGATCTTTTAGTGGAAGCACTTGGCAAAATCGCGAAGGAAGGGATTGTCTTTACCGCTACATTTGTCGGTGGTCCGAACGATCCTGATTCGTCGTTTCCAAAAAGAGTTGCTACGCGCGCAGAGGAACTCGGTATTGCCGATCAAATTTCTTTCGTCGGGCCAGTCACGAACACCGATACTTATCGTTACTACCGTTCGCACACGATTTATTTTAATGGTGGTAAGAGCGGCATGTTCGACAAGTCGCTTTTTAAATCAATTGCGTGCGGCTGCTTCCCGATTTTTTCGAGCGACGATATGGCAGAAATTATCGGTTCCGAATTCGCATATCGAAATGGCGATGTAGATGATCTTGCGGAACATCTGAAAAAAGCACTTGCAATGTCGGAAGAATCGCGTACAGCGCTAGTGCGAGAATTCGAGGAAAAGGCAATTGGCGGGCACACGCTTCCAGTTCTCGCTCGCCGCTTATATGAAGAAATGAATGTATGAAAGCACTCTTTATTTCAAATGATCCAACGATATTCGATGCAACGAGTACAACACGCGCGCGAATGTGTGCGTATGCGGCAGCGATAGGAGAGCTTCACACCATTTCCTCTGCGGATGGAGATGCGATAGAGGAGCAAGATGGAAATTTATTTTTATACCCGATCCATACGTCAAAACTCTTTCGCGTACATACACTCGCAAAACATGCACACGAACTTATTCTCAAAACTGGAATTGAAGTCGTTTCTGCACAAGATCCATTTGAACACGGGCTCGCCGCTCTACGGGCCATAAGCGGAACAAACGCAAAATTGCACATTCAAGTTCACACAGATTTTCTCTCGCCGTGGTTCGTCAGAAGCGGTAACTGGCGTAGCCCACGTGTGCGCATGCCGCTATTAAATCGTTATCGTCGTCGAGTCGCCGATCGCGTATTGCCTCAGGCAACTGCAATTCGTGTTGTTTCGGAGCGGGTGAAAAATTCACTCATAACTCGCTATGGTTCTCGTATTCCAGAAATATCGGTCATTCCAGTTGCAATTGCTCCAACAGTGCCAGCGCCGGCATTGTTGCCAGAGCATTCTTTCCGTTTCGCACTCATTACAGTCGGTCGTTTGGAGCCGGAAAAACGCATTGAAGATATTCTTGCGGCGCTCAAACTCGTCACAGAACAGTATCCGACGGTTGGTCTCTTTATAGTCGGCGATGGTAGTGAGCGAGTTCGGCTTGAACGAATGACTCGTTCACTAGGACTCACTGAGAAAGTTATCTTTCTAGGCAATTGTCCTAATGCACGAGCGCTCATGGCTAATGCACAAGCATTCATTCAAGCAAGCGCCTATGAGGGATATGGCCGCACACTTATCGAAGCGGCACTTGCAAGGATTCCTATCATCACAACTGATGTCGGTATTGTCGGCGAAGTGTTTAAAGGATATAGAGATGTGCTTTCCGCACCAGTTGCCGATCCGACAGCGCTTTCATTGAATATCGTTGGTATTATCGAGGATACGGCCGTCCGGCAGGAACTCCCAATTCACGCCGAAGTCGCGGCGCGCGCGCATCTCGCAACTGTTGGTGACTTACCGAGTCGAATTGCGTTGGATCTTGCTCGGTGCATAGAATAGAGATTTAGGTATACTGAAACACAACAATATGAGACCTTCTTTTTTACAGATGCTCATATCGCGTCTTTCCGGACGAGATTTTATCCATGAGTTCTACTGTAAAGAAAAACATGTTCTTGATGTGGGTTGTGGAGAGGGAGAATTTCTTCGTCGCAGTCCTAAAACCATTGAGGGGATAGAACCGAACGAGGATGTAGTCAAACGGCTTGTAGTTCAAGGATTGAAAGTCACAAAAGGAGCGTTGCCAAACCTCCCATTCCAAGACGGCTCATTCGATGTGGTTCATTCGCGAAATGTTATCGAACATCTCGATATTCCGACAGCCTACAGTATTGTCTCAGAAGGTTCACGCCTTCTCAAAGAGGGTGGTCTGCTTATTATCGCGTCCGAAGTCGTTACGAAGGAATTTTGGGATACATTCGGGCATGTAAAGCCGTACTCCACTAAAGCATTGCTCAAGCTTCTCAACGAGAAGAGTCGAGAGGAATTTGCGCCTGTAACTGGTCTCAAACACATAGCTACAATATATCTCGGGAACTACTATCGAAATAAAATACTTTATTTCCTTTCCTGTCTTATCGCATATTATCTTCCGTTCTTAAGGCGTGAGTATTTCATTGTATTTAAAAAAGAGAAAAAGTATCTTCCAACACAATGACCCACCACACCAAGTCATTTCTGCGAAGGGAAGAATATAAAGCGCTCGCACAGCTATCTATCGACGGTGAAATTCTCGATGTCGGCGGTTCTAAAAAATCTGGTTACCACGAACTTATTAAAGGAAACCATACGATTACTACTGGAAACATAAACGAATCATATGGTTGCGATGTAATATTCGATGCTCAAAAAACATGGCCGTTTAAAGACGAATCACTTAACGGCGTTCTCTTTATTAATCTTCTAGAACATCTTTACGATTACAATCGTGCAATTTCAGAAGCAAATCGTGTGCTTAAATCGGGCAGCATAGTTGTTGGCGTCGTGCCATTTATGTTTAATGTTCATGGTTCACCGAATGATCACTTTCGTTATACGAAAAGCACACTCGAAAAGTTATTTATAGAACATGGATTTAAAGGAGTCGTTGTGAAAGAACTTGGTACCGGTGCGTTTAGTGTTATCTATCATTGCCTATTAGGATTTGTGCGCTTTGACTGGCTCGCGACGCCGCTCATAGCACTTTTTAGCGGCATCGACAGGCTGATTCTCCGCTTAAAACCCGATAATAAAATGTCGGCACAAGAAATGCCTCTCGGGTATTATTTCGAGGCAAGAAAATGAAAATACTTTACTATCTAACGACGAAGAGCTATCCCGATTTTCGGGCCGATGGTGTGTATGTGAAAGAGCTCGCACTGGCGTTTTCTCGTGATTCACGCGTCCAAACAACATTAATCGTGAATAAAAATTCCGACCCAGAGCTTGAAGACATAACGATGGAAGTGAAAGTGAATGGCACAACAGATCGATATCGTTCTCTTCATTCGTTCGTCTGGCTTAACCGACTATTTTTTAAACATCTTGCTTCATCGCGTTTCGGAAAGAGTTCGGACATTATTGTATTCTTCAGCAATGATCCGTATTTGTTGGTAATCACTGGCTTTTTAAGGTTTATATATGGAGGGAATTTCCGTATCGTTTCTGACTGGCACCAACCTTTTTCACCAATACTCACATCTATTGTGTTGCGGTTAAGCGATAAGGCAATTGTAACTTCAGAATTTTTAAAAAATAAATTATCAACTTTTTGCAAGATTAAAAATAAAGATTTCATTTCGGTTGTATATGGTGGGGTAGATTTATCTCGTTTTGAGCGAGTGCGCAAAGAACTGAACCTTCGGTCAACACTCGAATTACCGCAGACAGATTTTATTATTGGTTATATTGGCGGTTTTCGTACTATGGGACTAGAAAAAGGCATCCTAACTATGCTTGATGCGCTAGCGCTGATACCAGACCAAAGCGTCCGTATGATTTTCGTTGGCGGTACCGATGAAGAGATTGAGTTTTACACTAAAGAAGCATCAATGCGCGGCATTATGGATCGTATAATTATGCGCTGTCGACAGGGAATAGAAGATATAGCGCGTTATGAGTGTATAAGTGACATACTCGTTATCCCGTATCCCAATGAACATCATTTTCAACTTGCTTTCCCGATGAAGGTGTATGAATATATTGCGAGTAAAAAACCTATTATCTATTCAGATCTGCCACTTATTTCTGAAATACTCGGTGACTGCGCAGTGTCTTTTAATCCTGATGACGCGAAGGATTTATCTGAAAAGATACTGAATCTGAAAAACAATCCTGCTCAGTGTGAAGAATTTGCGAATAAAGCGTATGATAATATCATGGGCTTCTCATGGGAGAAAAAAGCAGCGAACATCATTTCTTCTTGCATATCAAGAACCATGTCTTAATTAGCTTTCTGGCGGCAATAAAATGAACAATACTACACCCACGCACAGAATACGAGTCGTAATTGTCATCAATGATTTTCTCATTGGCGGTGCGCAGAAATTGCTAGTAGATATGTTAAGACGGTTTGATAAAAATCATTTTACAATAATACTCGTAACGCTTTTTCAATTCCAAGGACGAGACACATTTTATAATTTGTTACCTCCCGAAACAGTTCTCTACAAGCTTGATTTTAAAGGATTTGCTGATATTAAATCTTGGTTTGCGTTTGCAAAGGTTCTACGAAAAGAGCGTCCAGATGTGGTTATGTCCAATCTCTTTTTCAGTAATACTGTGTCTAGAATACTTAAGCCGTTTTTTGGATATCACTGTATTTCCGTCGAACATAATACCTATAAAGACAAATCTCGATGGGCGCAGTTAATTGATTGGATACTCTCATATATTACAGACACTATTGTAGCAGTATCAGCGACAGTGAAAACATTTACTGTTGCTCAAGAAAAGATTCCTGCCTCAAAATTTAAGGTCATCAATAACGGGATTGACATTCATGCGATACAAGATGAAATCATGATGTATGATAGGTCTTCTTTGAAAGAAGAATTGGGTCTGAATCAAAATCGTCATTACATAATTAATATCGCGCGACTCACTCAGCAGAAAAATCATGCACTATTGCTTAATGGCTTCGCGCTGTTTTCTGCTAAGAATCCAGACTATGAATTAGTAATTGTTGGTGATGGTGGATTGCGCACTTCTCTCGAAAAGCAGACAGAAAAACTAAAAATTAAGAGTCAAGTACATTTTTTTGGGAGTCGAACCGATGTTACACGCTTCTATTCGATAAGTGATTTTTTTGTTTCAACATCTTTTATCGAAGGGTTTCCTCTAGCGCATACAGAAGCTCTTGCTTGTGGTTTGCCTGTAGTGTCTACAAAGACAGCTGGTTCAGACGCAATGATTGAAGAAGGGAAGAATGGTTTCTTTATCAGTGGAGAAACCAGCGAAGCTGTCGCAGCAGCCCTTAATCGTATGGTTGTCGCGCAGCCTGATTCTATGCGCGCATACTCACGCCAAGTAGCGTCACACTACGATATAGATAGTATGGTGCGAGAATACGAAGATCTCATCATAGAGGCCTCAGTATAATCGGATTTCCTTAATTTTATTCATAATCGTAATAATAAGGAAAAATAATCTTGATCCAAACCAACCGAAGTAAGTGAGAATATAAACAATGTGCTCTCTGAAAGTGGGTGATTTTTCTGAGAAAAATAAATTAAGATAATTTCTCGCATCTTTTGTGTTGCCGTTTCTTAAAAGTGAGTATGCGGTATTTTTTTGCAAAAACCATACTAAGCCATATTTCTTGTATATATCGATATATTTATATCTAGCCATCGCACCATGTAAGGCGTTTTCTCTATTTCTTGACAAATTATTTTTGTGTACACGATATTTATAAAGTGGCTCATGAATAATGTGGAAATGATATCCAGCTACTGCAACGCGAAATTGATACTCTAAATCTTCTGCCCCACCTATTTCAGGTCTTTCATCTCTCGGGCCACATTGCTCAATAACTTTTCTTCTGATCATCAAAGAAGAATTTGAAAACATAAAATTAGTACATAAAATAGCGGGGAGTAATTCTCCGCTTTCTGGAATATTCAGGATGATTTTTCTATTAAGAATTTTTCCGGATTCGTTTACAATAAACGCTTCACAGCTGAGAAATCCAACTTGAGAATTGTGGTCTAAAATATTTACTTGTTTTCTTAGTTTCTCTGGTAACCATGCATCATCTTGATCGAGGTAAGCAATATATTCTCCCTCAGCAATTTCTATACCAACATTTTTAGGATGAGCTGGTGTACCAGAATTTTCATTTAAGAAAATTGAATGGATTCTTTCATCTTTTGCCTCCCAATCTTTGACAATCTCTCGAGTATTGTCTTTCGAACAATCGTCAACGATAATAAGCTCCCAGTCCTTAAATGTTTGCACCAAAACGCTCTCGACAGCTTTGTCGAGGAACTTTTCTGCGTTATATGTAGGAATGATTATTGAAACTTTTTGCATATGCTCTATTGCCTCCGTATGAGACACTTTATAAAGATTTTTACGCTGTCGAAATATCTTTCTGTACCTCCGAGTTTGAAGAGTAGGGAAGTGTGATATTTCCTCCACACGGAGAATCCTCCTTTGGTGTTAGAACCGCACACGGTCCGCCAGCGAGTATAGATTATTTTAGAAAGTGAAGCGGACGAATACATTTGTGTTTGCGCATTAGCATCTATGATTTTGGTAAGCCACGACTCTTCTTTTCCGATAAAATCAGTAATATTTTGTTTCTTTGGGGCGAAAGAATTATGAATATACATATCTTCTTCACTCGGATTTAACCCTAGTTTTTCAAGTTGTTGTTGTCTCACGAGAGATGCGCCATCTTTTTGTACCTGTGCATAGACATGACTCACATTCTCTGTATGGATACGATACCGCAACAACATCTTGGGAAGATTTGCTAGCTTGCTATATTGGGATATTTCTACCCATAAAGCATAATCATTCGAAATTAAGATATTAGTGTTGTAGTGTAAATTATTTTCAACTAGTACCGATTTTCTAATCATTACTGATGGGTGAGCAAGAGAAGTATTGAACAATAAGCTCGCTTTTATATCTTCCGGATTAGTAAGATATTTATGTGTATATCCTGAATTATCTCTGATAGTTTGAATCCATGTTCCGCACGCCCCGATATTCCTGTGTGCCTCCATAAATTGCACCTGCTCCTCGAGTCTCGTGGGCAAACTTATATCGTCGCAATCCATTCTCGCGATATATGTGGTGTTGGTATTGTCGAGACCCTTGTTAAGCGTTGCAGAGATGCCAAGGTTCTTCTCGTTTCGCAGAAGTATGATTCTAGTGTCGCTATATGTTCGTATGATATCCACACTGTTGTCCGTTGAGCCGTCATCGATGATAAGGAATATAAAACCAGAGAAGGTCTGACATAATATGCTTTCGATTGCTTCTTTAAGATATTTCTCGCCGTTATAGACAGGCATGATAACTGATACGAGCGGTTTTTTTAGAAATGTATTCATTTTTTGGGATGAGGGATTGGGAAATGACGGTTTGCAAGAACTTGCGTAGCATGGTTAAAAAAGGTTTTCTTCAAGGATCGCGTTTGTAATGCGTGTATGATACGGCGCAGAACATTTGGTTGTAGTTGCACTTCTGGTTCTATTGTGACGAAGGTTTTATTTTCAGTGCCGACTTCTTTTGATGTGTCGTGTATGATCTGGTGCAGGGCGGGGAAGAACTGGTAGTCATTGAGTATCAATTGTTTTGCGGCTACCAATGCCTCTTGAGAAGTTGTGTAGCAATCTTGGCGCAACACGCGTTCGATGATTACTATCGCTTCAGCGGGTTTACGGATATCTATTGTAGTGAGCGTTTGCTCGGGGAAGTACGCGTGTATGTTTGGGCAGCCGAAGTAGATTGGATACGCCCCAGCGAGGAACGCATCGGATAGTTTCTCAGTCCAATAATCCTTCTCAACACTGTTCTCTATAACGATGTGGTAGCGATATGGCGCAATGCCGTCCCATTTGTCATTGATGTGATTGACGCCTGCCCCGAAGATATCGAGTCGCTCTTTGAAATGCTCTTTGAGTGCAGCAACGAATGCCACTCGTTCGCAGTGTCCTTTTGTAGAGGCATTAGCAGAAGCGATGATAGATATGAGCTTCGTTTTGTTTGGCTTTGTTACCTTGAGTTCATCATAAGTCTTGGTGTACGCATCAGTATGTGTTCTCAGTTTATGGTAGGGCATGCCGAGGTGCCATATCTGCGGCCATCGATGCACAATCTTAGACGCCTTAATCTGTCTCTGCGTAGTGACGATGGTGTGGAATTGACGGAGAAAGTCCGGGTTGTAGGTTTTTATGTGTGAGGATTCGGCAGTAACGAGTATCGTGCGCTTGGAATCACAGAGGATTGTCTGCTTCTCCTTCAGACCCTCATATACGACCCACCAGTCGCAATCATTTATATCATCATCAAAATAGAATTGGCAGTTGCCCCATACGCCCAATTGTCCGGAAGTCTGTCTAATAGGAGACCGTCCTGGCGAATTGGTCGAGATTTTAACTTTAATTTTTTCCATAACCGATTACTCTCTTTACGAAGAGTCTTAAGTGACGATATTCATGTCCAAACATTTGTCTGAGCGGTTCGCTGTAATCTTTGGACCTCACATGAGCATTACCAACGCGGGGAGTAATCCTGATAATATCGTTTTCTACTGCAAAACTAAAATCATCCGTTATTTTAAGTATGAAAGAAAATAATTCACCTATTGTCGGGTAGTCATTTTCTCCAATAAAACATCTCGCATCATCTATTAATATGACATGATTTTTTATCTTGTGGTTTAATATTAATTGCAATTCCTTCACTATTGGAGTATTAAGATCTCCTTTTGCAGTAATTCCGCCCGAATAATGGCCGTCAAGCCAAAACAATATCGTCTCATTGATTGGTGCGAGAACACTATGTAATACATGCGCACTGTCTCCATTCAGGATTGTAATGTGAGAATACATTTTGAATTTATTCGTTGCTTTTTCAAATAATTCTTTACCAAGTTCTATCGATATGAGTTTTTTGAATGTATTTTTTAGAGCATCTATAGTCTCGCCCATATATGTGCCAGTTTCAATAAAGATATCAGTCGAAAATTTCTTTGCGTATGCCTCAATTGTTGCCCTTTTAACCTCATAAGGAGGAGGGACAACCGGTTTTCCGACGATGA
The DNA here is from genome assembly GCA_026396675.1 of Candidatus Kaiserbacteria bacterium. Lineage (GTDB taxonomy): Bacteria > Patescibacteriota > Minisyncoccia > Phycocordibacterales > Phycocordibacteraceae > C7867-001. Next base: position 21,029 of record JAPLWI010000009.1, read on the forward strand.
TTCTGTATATTTTCCTGTCGAGATTGTTCAGAAGGCGCATAAGTTTATATAAATATAGCACTGATTCCACCCCGTTTAATCCATGTTTTTACTCTTATAGATAGAGTATAATCCTTATATGGATAATCAAAAAGTACATGAAAATCATTCAGTAAAAATCGCATATGTTGTCCTAGGCCTCAAGATCTCTGGGGGCATTGCTGTAATTTTACAACATACAAATCGCTTAATGCAGCTGGGTTATGATGTTACTTTACTAAATTTTGGTACCACAGTAGAAAAAATAGATTGGTTTTATAATGAAACTCCAATAGTGAACGTGAATAATACTGAAGATTTAGGTTTTTTTGATATTGTAATCGCAACGGATTATCGTTCTGTAAAATTTGCAAAAAAGATTCGCTCTTCCAGAAAAATATATTTCGTGCAATCCGATGAAAGAAGATTCAAGGTGGATAATATAGACGCTGTTACCGAATGCGAAATGAGTTATAAGGAGGACTTTGAATTTATGACGATGGCAAAATGGATTCAGCGATGGCTCAAAGAGGAGTTCGATAAAGACGCTTATTATGTCCTGAACGGATTGGATACAGGGGTTTTTTATAAAACAGATCCAATAGTAGAAAAGATTAAAAAGCCCAGAATCATCATAGAAGGATCAATAAACATTCCATTCAAGGGCGTGGAGGATTCATACGAGGCCGTGTGCGATCTTGATTGTGAAATATGGTTTGTGAGCAATGATGGTGTGCCAAAAAAAGAATGGAGGTACGACAGGTTTTTTGAAAAAGTACCAATAACGGAAATGAAAAAAATATACTCTTCCTGTGATATTTTATTGAAAATGAGCAAAGTTGAAAGTTTCTGTTATCCTCCGCTTGAAATGATGGCGTGCGGGGGAATTCCAGTGATCAGAGAAGTTACGGGCATAGAAGAATATGCGATAAATGAAAATAATTGCTTGATCGTTTCGGATATTGAAAACGCAAAACTGGCAGTGGAACGATTAATTAAAGATAAGGAATTGAGAGATAAACTTATTAAAAATGGGCAGGAAACCGCCAAACGATGGAGTTGGGACAGATCGATTGATCTCCTGGAAAAAGTCATTAAAAAAGAGCCGATTGAAATTTTTTACACTGAAACTTTTCCTGAAAAATATGAATATAACAAAGTTATAAAGAGTATTCTTTTTAATTTAATAGAATATGAACGCACATCTGAATTTAATAGATTATTCAGGAAGTCTATTCTCATCTTAAAAAGAGACGGTCTTATTGTCTTTTTTAAAAAGGTCTTTGGTCGCCTTAAAAGAATATGGTGACATTCACCATTCTAAACGGGTTATAGTATAACGACACTATGAAAGACACGATAAGTACGCTTCTTGGGACCTTTGGCAGGTATCGTTGGCACATCATCGCGCTGGTGGTTTTCGGCGTGGCGAGTTCTCTTTTAGAGGGAATCGGCATTAATGCTGTTATCCCGCTCATGTCATTTTTCATTGGTGGAGGCGTTGGCGGAGTCGCAACGGATTTTATCACCGGCACCATACAAGGTCTTTTTACTTTTCTGCACATATCGTTCAGCTTCCGATTTTTGCTCATCTTCATATTTTGTCTTTTCATTGCGCGCGCGATTTCTGTAATAGTGTTCGGGTATATCCGCGGGTGGATAAATGCAGATTTCCTCGGCAAGGAGAGCGAGGATGTAATGCGGCGAGTCCTTCTGGCCTCGTGGTCATTTTCGCTCAAACAGAAGATAGGGACGGTGCACAACACGCTCGTGCGTGATGTGCAGCAAACTGGCAATCTGCTTGATGCAGTTGCGCAGACAGTGCAGTCGTTCAGCGGTTTCCTTATGTATCTCCTTGTGGCGATAAACATCTCACCGATTATGACCGTGTATACGATCGGGGGCGGTGCCGTGCTCTTCTTCCTTTTGCGGCCGTTTCTTCGCCGTGCGCAGCGTATTGGGAATCACGCCGCGGGAGTCGAGAAAAAGTTTTCTCAATTCCTGAGTGAACACATCATTGGTATGAAGTCAATAAAAGCTGCTGGAGTGGAGCGTGCCGCTATTGCGGAAGGCAACGATCATATACATCTCTTGCGTCGTCTTTCGATACGCCAATCGTTTATAAGTACCGTGAGTACGAGTTTCTTCCAGCCGTCCGCTATTGTAATTGTCGTGTTGCTGTTTTTGTTGACATATCATTCTCCTGGATTCAGCGTCATATCCTTCGCGGCTTCTCTCTATTTGATACAGAAGATATTTACATATCTTGAGTCAGGGCAAGGGGCTATGCAATCTATAAATGGTTTATTGCCATATGCGAAGAATATCGCTACATTCAAACGGAATCTGAGTTTGCACAGAGAATCAGCAGATGGTGATAAATCTTTCATTCTTAATGAAGAACTCACTTTCAAAAAGGTCTCATTTTCTTATGACGAAGTGAAGCAAGTATTGAATGGCGTCGATTTTAAGATTCGGTCGGGAGAAACAGTTGGGCTCATCGGTCCTTCGGGGGCAGGAAAGACCTCGGTAGCTGATATTCTATTGCGACTCTTTAAACCGAACGAAGGGGAACTGCTACTCGACGGTGTGCCGAGTGAGGAAATTGCGCTTGAAGAATGGCGCAAGCATGTTGGTTATGTATCTCAGGATGTTTTTCTTCTCAATAGCACCATCGAAGACAATATACGATTTTATAATAAAGATCTGACCGCCGAGGATATTGAGAATGCGACGAAACAGGCGAACATCTATGATTTCATCACTGAACTCCCTGAAGGGTTCAAGACGATGACCGGAGACCGAGGGGTCATGCTCTCGGGCGGACAGCGTCAACGCATCGCACTCGCTCGCGCACTTGCGAGCAGACCGAAACTCCTCATACTAGACGAAGCGACAAGCGCACTCGACTCCGCTTCCGAGAAACTCATACAAGAATCCATTCGGACCCTGCACGGCTCGGTAACAGTACTTATCATTGCACACCGACTGAGCACCATTGAGTATGCTGACCGTCTCCTAGTGCTTGATCATGGGAAGATTATCGAAAACGGTACTCCGCAAGAATTTCTTGCACAACCGAACTCTTATTTTTCGAAGCATCACGGAGACAATCACGGCTAATTCCTACAAGAAAGAGCCACAATTAAAAACAAACCTCCGATAAACAAAATAACTATAGAAAGCGATAAGACCGCTGGCGATAAGTTGTGCTAGGAGGTACCAGAGACCGAGAATCTCGACCCCGGTATATACGAGGAGGGTATTGAGTGCGAGGTTGCCAAGCGTAATGGCGAGATATTGTGCAAGTTGGATATGCGTGCGCGAGGTCCCCTTATTATTGAATGTCCAGAGTTTCTGAAGAGTAAAGCTCACCAAGAATCCGAAGATGAACGCAAACGCTGAAGCGACAATATACTGCGCTCCAATAAAATGTACGAACACGAAAAGAAGGCCAACGCTCGTAAAAGCAGCCGTTCCGCCGGATATGACATATCTTATTATTTTCGGCAAATGCATTAGTTAATAGTACCGTATATGTTATAATCGTCCCAATTATGCAAACAAACAACGGAACAAAACAGATCGCAAGGTGGGTGGCGCTCGGCGCATTATTCCTTATAACGCTCACCCCGACTCTTATCGCTAACAGTTATTTTTTCCCATTCATCACCGGCAAAGCATTTTTCTTTCGGATTCTCGTAGAGATTGCAGTGTGCGCGTGGGGCATGCTCGCGTTTCTTGATAAAGAATATCGGCCGCGATTTTCTTGGATTGGTGCCACGGTAGTCGCGTTCGTCGTATGGATGTTTATCGCCGACCTTTTCGCGCCTAATGTGATGAAGGCCTTGTGGAGCAATTTCGAACGAATGGAGGGCTGGATGCTGCTTATCCACTTGCTCGGATTCTTCGCCGTCGCGAGTGCGGTTCTGCGAGTGGAAAAGAAGTGGCGTGTGTGGTTCTTCACATCTCTAGGCGTTTCTCTTGTTGTTTCAGGTTACGCATTGCTTCAGCTTGGTGGCGCGCTCGCGATCCATCAAGGTTCAACGCGCATTGATGCGACGCTCGGCAATTCTGCCTATCTTGCAATTTATTTTCTTTTCAATGTGTTCATCGCGTTGTGGCTCGCGTTTAGTGAAAAGCGTCAATGGTTAAAATGGTCACTCGTCGCACTTGCTGTTGTTGAATCGATTCTTATTTTCTTTACTGAAACACGCGGGACGATAGTAGGTTTTATCGGAGCCATAGCTCTTGCGGCAGGATTGGCTGCGTGTACATCCGGCAAAAAAGTCAGGGGAATTGCATTTACTTCTCTGGCAATTCTGTTTGTCCTCATCGGGAGTTTCTACGCCGCACGCAATTCTTCTGTGGTGCAAGGGAATCATATCCTTCAGCGTATTGCTTCAATATCGCTTTCTGATGGTCAGACGCGTTTTACCATCTGGCATATGGCGTTTCAAGGAACTCTGGAACGGCCGCTTACCGGTTGGGGACAAGAGGGTTTCAATTATGTGTTCAATAAATATTATGATCCGTCGCTCTATCAACAGGAGCCATGGTTCGACCGCGCTCACAACGCGTTTATCGATTGGCTCACCGCAGGAGGAATACCAGCATTTCTGTTCTATCTCTCGCTCTTTGGCATCGCGATTGTGATGGTCTGGAAAAACTCCGAACTCTCACGGCCGGGAAGAATCTTATTTACTGCGGCTCTGGTTGGCTATGCATGTCACAATCTCTTCGTCTTCGACAATTTGTATTCTTATATCTATTTCTTCGCGATACTTGCGTTCATTGATTCGCAAATTGCGCGGCCTTTCGAGCCGCTTGAGCGCGCGAATGAAATTTCGTCTTCTGATGGCAATTCGTACGCGTTACTAGTTGCCGCCGCCGCGTTTGTTCTCGTATGGTTTGTAAACATTCCTGGAATGCAGGCGGCGAATGGTCTAATCACCGCGCTGTCGTCATCATCTGGTGACTTGTCAGCGAACATCACCGCTTTTCAAAATCTCACTGCACACCCAGCTTTTGCTGCACAAGAGATTCGCGAACAGACTGTTTCTTTCGCATCCAGTGTTGTGCAAAGTAAATCAACGACGAATGTTGAAAAACAGCAGGCGGTCTCGCTTGCTATAACCGAAATGCAAGAGCAAGTTGCCGCATACCCGCTTGATGCACGCGGGCACTTAGAACTTTCGTATGCGTATCGCGCCGCTGGAGATGCTGAGAATACATTAAAAGAAATAAAAGCGGCAATTGCTCTCTCGCCGAAGAAGGAGGAATTTTGGATTGAGGCCGGTGCGCTTGAATGGGATCTTGGCGATGTTAAGGCGGCACAAACAGATTTCAATACCGCGTATGCTCTTGGAGCGAAATTCCAGGACCTTGCTCTATATTCTGCAGCTGGCGATATTGTTGCTGGAGATCAATCAGCTGCCGACAAACTTCTAACCGATACTTTTGGTACGATAAATGTAGATAATAGTATTCTTATTGTTGCTTACTATCGTGCGAAGAATTGGCCGCGACTTATTAGTATTCTGAAATCGCGTACAGAGAAACCGGAAGCAAGTGTTGAGAATTGGTTTGCTCTCGCTGCGGCCTATTATGAATCTGGTGATAATTCGAGAGCTATCAATACGATTCACACGGCGGTTGCGTTGTATCCGGGCACGGCTTCTTCTGGTGCCGCCGCCATTAAGCAGATACAACAAGGGAAATGAAAGAACGCGTCTCACTCGCACCCTTCACAACTTTCGGCGTTGGAGGAGAGGCACGTATTTTCATAGAAGCGCGCACCGAAGAAGAAATACAAGAAGCGATTACTTACGCGCGTGAATGCAATCTACAATTGTATCCGCTCGGTGCCGGAAGCAATTTGCTTGTACCGGATGCGGGTGTGGATGGAGTGGTGTTAAAAATAATGCTTGATGATATTGCATTTGAAAATGATGGCGATGACACACTGATCATCGCTGACGCCGGAGCGCGATGGGAGAAAATTGTTGATACCGCGAGCGAGCATGAACTTTTTGGTATTGAAAATTTGGCAGGAATTCCTGGTACGATTGGTGGTGCCTCGGTGCAAAATATCGGCGCGTATGGTGCGGAACTCGCAAATACATTTGAATATGCAGATTGCATTAACAAAACGACTGGTGCACACAAACGCATTACGCGTACCGAAGCCGCATTTGCGTACCGCACAAGTTTTTTCAAAACGCATCGCGAATTTATTATTACACGTGTTACACTTCGCCTATCAAAACATGCGACACCGAATATCACCTATCCCGATCTCGCTCGCGTATACGAAGCCGGCACTCCACTTCGGACGCCGTCCGAAATTATCATCGCAGTACGCGCCATTCGCGCCAAAAAATTCCCGCTCTCAATTGAAGAAGGTACTGCCGGTTCATTCTTTAAAAATCCCGTTATTTCACGCGAGCTCGCTGACTCGCTCGCGCTTCGGTTTCCAGATCTCCCGCTCTTTCCGCAAGAAGATGGCTCAGTAAAAATATCGCTCGCGTGGCTTCTTGATTACGCACTCTCGCTCAAAGGATTTTCAATAAACAAAGTGCGATTGTATGAGAAACAACCGTTAATTATTGTCGCTCGTACTGGAGCGACCGCAACAGAAGTCAGTGCGTTTGCTGATGAAATTGCGAAACGTGTGTTCGCTGCAACAGGAATTGTTATTGAACGTGAAGTGGAAACATTCGGTGCCAAATAATTTTACAAGAAATTTTTTTAGAAAAGTTATCCACACATATATTTTTTTCGTTACACAAAATTTTTTTACGAGCGATAATGATATATAGAAACGTTTGTGCATAATTTTGTGCATAAGCGGGTCGACATATCAACCCTCATTTTAATTCGCAACCACCATGGCAAAAAAGAAAAAGGCAGCGAAGAAGACAAAGAAAGCTCGCATCTAGTTTGCTCTCTGCCGGCAGGCAGGAAAGAAAATCCCGCTCGTTGAGCGGGATTTTTCTAATTTTGCTATACTATCTGTCAATGTTCAATTTCTCCCGTTTCCTCTCAAAGAACCAGTCAACATCCTTTTTAAAGGAAGCGGCACCAATCGTGACTGCAGTGAACAGCTTTTCGGAAGAACTTATCGGGCTTTCAGACGATGCGTTGCGCATTAGATTTGAAAAATTGCGCAGTTCCGTGCAAAAAGCAGGTTTAATTTCTGATGATTCCATTCCGCTAGTATTCGCACTCGTGCGCGAAGCGGCAAGACGCACACTCCGTCAGCCGCATTTTGATGTGCAATTAATAGGTGGTCTCGCATTACTCCGCGGCAAAATCGCTGAGATGCGCACAGGAGAAGGCAAGACACTTGTCGCGACGTTATCCGCAACTTTTCATGCGCTTTCTGGGAAAGGAGTACAGATTGTTACTGTTAACGATTATCTCGCGCGCCGCGACGGTGTGTGGATGGGACAGATCTATGATTATTACGGTCTCACAGTTGGTGTAGTAACGAGTGCTGGTTCATATTGTTACGATCAATCGCACGTCGCGAAAGAAGAAGATAGCGAACGCGATGCCGAGGCATCATTCAAAGTTTTTTATGAATATCTTCGTCCTGCAACGAAGAAAGAAGCATACGCTTCTGATATCACTTATGTGACAAACAATGAACTCGGATTCGATTATCTGCGAGACAATACCGCCTACGATGCATCACAGATTGTTCAACGCGGATTTCACTATGCGATTGTAGACGAAGTCGATTCAATCTTGATTGATGAGGCACGCACACCGCTTATCATCTCCGGACCCTCAGGTGATTCGCAATCGTTATATGGGCGTTTTGCGGAAATTGTTCGTGATATGAAAGAAGGAGATGACTACATTGTTGACGAGAAGCAGAAGGCGATTCAGATAACCGAAGACGGCATGCGCGTTGCCGAAGTAGCACTTGGTCTAGAAAATCTTTATACCGAAGGCGGAGTGAAATACGCGCACCATCTTGAAACGGCGGTGCGCGCACAAGCACTTTTCCATAAAGATAAAGAGTATGTGGTAAAGAATGATGAAATCGTCATTGTTGACGAATTTACGGGAAGAATGCAGCCAGGTCGTCGTTGGTCGGAAGGTCTGCATCAAGCGATTGAAGCGAAAGAGGGCGTCAGGATACAGGAAGAAACGCGTACTTATGCGAGTGTAACCTTCCAAAATCTCTTTCGTATGTATAAACAGCTTGCAGGCATGACTGGTACGGCACTTTCTTCGGAAGAAGAGTTTTATACGGTCTACGGTCTCGATGTTGTCGTCGTGCCTACAAATAAGCCGTCTGCGCGTAAGGATTATGATGATTTAATATTCCAGACGGCATCAGGCAAATATCGTGCGGTCGCACGCGCAGTCGCAGAGCGACATGCGAAGGGACAGCCAGTGCTTGTTGGTACTGTTTCAATCGAGGATAATGAAATTGTCAGTAAATATCTTTCGGATGCAGGTGTGCCGCACGAAGTACTGAATGCAAAAAACCATGAACGCGAAGGAGAGATTATTGCAGAGGCAGGGAAAGAGGGTCGTGTGACGGTTGCGACTAATCTCGCAGGTCGCGGCGTTGATATCAAGCTCGGCGGCGCGCTCGCCACTAGCGACATGCGCTCTTCAGTTCTTGCGGAGGGCGGTCTCGCCGTTCTCGGCACCGAGCGACACGATGCACGTCGCATTGATAATCAACTCCGCGGCCGTTCTGGTCGCCAAGGCGATCCGGGAGAAACGCAGTTTTATGTTTCTTTGGAGGACAAACTAATGCGCGTTTTTGCTTCTGATACTTTGAAAAAAGTAATGGGTCGTTTCGGCATTCCAGAAGATGAACCAATCGAGAGCGCGATGATTACAAGATCTCTGGAAACCGCACAGGAGCGAATTGAGGGATTCAATTTTGATTCTCGGAAACAAGTTCTTGCGTATGACGATGTGATGAACACCCAGCGGCTCGCTATCTATGCACGCCGTCGAGCCGCACTCATCGGAAGCGATGCAGAAATGGAAGGTCTCTTTCGCGTACTCATAGAGAACAGTGACGTTGCACGGACAGCGTTTGACGCGAAGAAAATAGAGCTCGGGGATGTCTTTGTCGGGCAATTACGTCATTTACTTCTCCAGATTATTGATGTGTTTTGGCTTGAACATCTTGAGACCATGGATTATCTGCGCCGTTCAGTGTCGCTCCGCGCCTATGGTCAAAGGGATCCTTTGATTGAATACCGACGAGAAGGGTTAATGCGTTTCCGTCAGCTTGAGGCGAATATTCAAGCGGCGATTGTTGAGACGTTGCCACGCATGCAAAATGCCGATGATGCGCGAATCCGTGCAGAAGAAGAAAAGACGCGCGCAGCCCTCGTTGCCGCGGGGAAGGAAGAAAATGCGCAAGTGCCAATCAGAAATGTTGCTGAGCATGGCCGCAATGAATTCGTAACTGTTAAGAAAGGAACTGAAACACAAACACTGAAGTTTAAAAAAGCTGAAGCACTGCTCAATGATGGTTGGACCATCATTGAAAGCACCAAATGACAAATCGCAAAATCCAAACAAATATAGAAAGAACCAAGAACCAAAATGCAATTACCGACAAACCAAAAAGGAACAACTCAAAAGAAATATGATTTAGAAGAACGAGCATTATTATTTGCGAAGAATGTGCGTATATTCATAAAGAAATTGCCAAAAAATATACAAAATAATGAAGATGCAAAACAGCTTGTGCGATCTTCCGGTGCAGTAGGTGCAAACTATATAGAGGGGAATGAATCACTTGGTCAGAAAGATTTTACAATGCGATTGCGTATTTCCCGCAAGGAAGCGAAGGAATCAGCTTTTTGGCTTGCACTTTTGGATGTTGGAGATGCACCTAGTGGAGAAGCCGAACGCTGTCGGTTAAAAGCTGAAGCACGAGAACTCATGTTGATATTAACCGCAATAATCAAAAAAGTCTCCTAATTTGGTTCTTGTGTTTTGGCACTTGATGCTTCCTTTCGTTTGGATCTTGCGATTTGGTTCTTGGTACTTTTTAGCGTATTGTGACGCTATGGCATTTGTTGATGAAGTGACTATATATGCAGAAGCGGGGCATGGTGGCGATGGTGTCGTTCGATGGGCACATACAAAAGAGAAAGCACACGGCGGGCCTTCGGGTGGCGATGGCGGTAAAGGAGGCGATGTTGTTCTTGTTGGTGTACGTGATTTAGAGGCGCTCGCGCATTATCGCTATGAAAAAAAATTTCATGCAGAAAATGGAGAAGGAGGGAAAGGTGATTTAAAACACGGCGCAAACGGCGAAGATATTTTATTAAAAGTTCCTGTCGGTACTATCGCACACATTATCCAAACCGATAACGAGTATGAAATCACCAAGGAAAAAGAACACATTATCTTATTCCATGGCGGATCCGGCGGGAAAGGCAATGCTCATTTCAAGAGTTCTACGAACCAGAATCCATTCCAGCAGACAAAGGGGAAGGATGGGAAGGGTGGGGATATAAAGCTTTCGTTGAAAATTATTGCTGATGCTGGGCTCATTGGGCTTCCGAATGCTGGGAAGTCCTCATTGCTCAACGCGCTCACGCGGGCAAAATCAAAAGTCGGTGCATATCCATTCACAACGCTTGAGCCAAATCTTGGCGAATTCTATGGGCGCATCATCGCTGACATCCCAGGACTTATAGAAGGTGCTTCATCTGGTAAAGGCCTTGGGATAAAATTTCTTAAGCACGTTGAACGCACAGGAATCTTGCTACATCTCGTCTCGGCAAACCAAGATGACCCGCTCGCGGCATATGGAGAAGTGCGAAAAGAGATAGAACTGTTTGGGCATGGACTTCCTGAAAAGCGCGAAATTATCGTTCTGTCTAAAATAGACCTTATATCGTCTGGAGAATGCGAAACAAAAATGCAGTTACTTACCCGTGAGACCGGAAGGGAAGTGCTTCAAGTATCAATTGAAAATGCCGAGATACTAAAGCGATTTTCAGACCAACTCGCCAAGACCTTCCATTTGCTATAAGCTAAAGCGATTAGCCATGGAATATCGCCCCACCATTGGTCTTGAGATACATGCGGAGCTCAAGACGCGAACCAAAATGTTTTGCGATTCTGCGAACGACCCGGACGAAGCGAGGCCAAATGTAAATATTTGCCCAATTTGCACGGCACATCCTGGTACATTACCGGCCATTAATCGCGAAGCAGTGCGACATATCCTGCGCATTGGTACCGCGGTCGGAGGAACGATCGCTGATTGGAGTGAATTTGATAGGAAGAGTTATTTTTATCCAGATATTCCTAAGGGGTATCAAATCAGCCAATATGCGCATCCACTCGTCAGTGGAGGAACGCTCGCAGGCGTTGCGCTTACACGAATTCATCTTGAAGAAGATACCGCTCGCTCAATTCATGTCGGAGGCAAAGCCGGAGATACTGAACGCAGTGAATGTACTGAGGGAGGAAAAAGTTTTGTTGATTTTAATCGCGCAGGTATTCCACTCATGGAACTCGTCACCGAGCCGGTGATTCATGATGCTAAAACAGCAGGTGATTTCGCGCGTGAATTACAACTCCTTCTGCGCGCTCTTGGCGTGGGTGAAGCGAACCTTGAGAAAGGCGAAATGCGCATAGAGGCAAATGTCTCTGTCTCGAACAAGGAAGGGAAACTCGGTACAAAAGTAGAGGTAAAAAATCTCAATTCATTCCGCTCTGTTGAACGCGCCATTGCATTTGAAATAGATCGCCAAATCGCACTTCTAGAAAAAGGAGGAGAAGTAATTCAAGAAACGCGTGGATGGGATGAGACGAAACAAATAACTTTTCATCAACGCTCAAAAGAGGTGAGCGCCGACTATCGCTATTTCCCGGAACCGGATTTACCAAAACTTTTTCTTTCCGAGATCCCAGAATTTTCTCCAGAGAATATCCGTGCCTCATTGCCAGAGCTTCCGTGGGAACGTCGTACACGGTATGCACCGTTAGGTCTTAAAACCGATGATGTTGAATTTATTATTGCGTCGGATGTGCGGAACATATTTTTTGATGCGGTCATACAAGAACTCGGCGACACACGTGAGTCAGTTATACTCGCGGCAAATTATTTTATATCTGATCTCGCAGGAGAATCGGACGGAATAACACCTGCCTCATTCGCCAAACTGATACGTATGGTTAGTGCAGGCGATCTCTCATCGCGCGGAGCAAAAGATGTTCTCATGGTTATTGTGAAAGGAGGTGGCGATCCAGAAAAAATTGCAAAAGAAAAAGGACTCGTTCAAGTGCACGATACTACCGTGCTTACCGCTGTTGTTGAGGTAGTGCTCGCACAAGAAGGGAAAGCAGTTCAGGAGTACAAGAATGGCAAACAAGCGGCACTTCAATATCTTGTTGGTAAGGCAATGCGGGAGAGTCGCGGAGCAGGGAACCCAGAAACTTTGCGCGAGATTCTCCTAGCAAAATTAAACCTCAAATAACAAATCGCAAGTTCCAAAGGAGCAGGATTTTGGTTCTTGCAATTTGGTTCTTGGTTATTTTTAAGTTGTGCACAACCCTTTCATACCAGCCGAGATATGGTTATACTACCGGTATGGACGAGATTCTCATAGAGGAAAAAAAGTATGTATCGTCGAAACGAGCCGCTAAAATTACCGGATATGCAAAGGATTATATCGGTCAACTCTGTCGAGAAGGCCGTGTTCCAGCACGTCTGGTGGGACGAAGCTGGTATGTCCTAGAAACAGCCATCCAGGATCACCGCTTTGGCGAACCGGTAGCTGAATTGGAAAATCCAGCAAGGACAACAGTGCCAAAAGCAACGCTTCAATCAACTTTGGAAGCGCCACGCTACGAAGCGGTTCCAGAGGAAATTCTCCCTTCTATAAACCGTTTACGAGAGGAATCATCCGAGCAGGTGGATAGTAAGAAAAGAGAATTTGATATGCCGCAAAACGTCCAAGATTCTTGGAAGGCATGGTTCGATCGGTTTGATAATACAGTGGAGAACATTAACCCAGAAACCCCAGCGGCAACAGTAGAAGATCAAGAAGAAAGCGAGCAGAATATTGAAGAAAAGGATGATGAGAAAGAAGAAGACACACCAATTCGCGTACCCATTCACACAATATCCAGAGACGTACCCACTGATCTTTTGCCGCACCATACGGTACAGCAACTCGATAAGCAGGAGAAGGGAAGTACTAAAACACTTCACAGAATGCGGAAAGGAAGGAATATGGGAATAATAAGAACAATTCAGATTGCTGGAACGTTATTGGCCATGGTCGCAGCTGTTATAGCGGTTATTGGAAGCGGATATTTTGATCAATATATACTCTCGAATAAACAAGTAGGCATTATGGCCGGTGTGAGCATGTATAATAGATAGCGTATATATTTTATTTCTCGTCTCGTGTAGACGATGTTAGTTAAAAGTGAGAGACAATCAATCAGATCAATTCATTAAGCAGAGATATATAGGAATTTTGATGACTTTAATGATGAGCTAAGTTGATAGTGCGTCGCAAAGGCAATAAATGCCCGTTTAAAGGCGGAGAAATAGCAACCCGCTGTTTTATTGCTTTTCTAGATACACATAGGCGCATAAACGAATCTGGAATATACAATAGAGGTGTCGCACAATGTTAATAACATTTTGCGACATGATGAATAAAACAATATATTAGATAAGCAGGAATTTTATATTTCGTGCATCCGTTATATTTAACATATACAATATATATTGAGAGCATACAGATTTTCAAACCTCTTTTGAATAAACAGTATACATGCCACCAAGCCCTTACAGAGTGATAAAAATGAATTTTTACAGATAAATTTTATAAATCTTAAGCCCAAATGTCTTTGTAAGCGATCTTTTTTAGTTTCTTTGCCCAGTTTCTCAATATTTTCCTTGGTTTCTTTGCGAAAACCAAGCATTTGGCACTTTTGTTCCTGTATAAATCATAACCAATCGGTCAATGTCTTTAGTAGTGCAAAAATCGAGAAAATCTTATCCACACTTTTCTCTTGTGTCTTCGTAGGAGATGCCGAAATAGTAAGTTATTATTTAACTAATTCGGTTATCCGACATGGATTCAATCTTTGAAAAAAATCTCATAACGACAAAAGATGCTGGAGAACTTTCAGGATACTCTTCGGATTATCTCGCGCGTCTCGCGCGTTCAGGAAAGATTGAAGGTAAAAGAATCGGACACAGTTGGCTTATCGATAAGGACTCACTCGCACACTTTATCGATCAGCAAGGGGATCGCAAAATTGATTACGCGCGCGCGCTCGCGCGCACGCGCGAGACGGAATACCGCAAGCATAATTCGCTTCTGCACAATGCCGCAGAAACATTGTCAAAACCGATCACAGTGCCACAAACAAATATCCTCGGCAGTATTGTGCACTCACAAGCATTCGCACTCTCTGTCGCTGGCATTGTCGTTGTGTCTGGCGCATTCGCAGCAAATGCCGCAGCATTTCCGCAGATAGCGAATCAAGCACTCGCAATCGCTCATGAAGCCGCCTTCGGATTCAACGAAACATTCGGAAACATTCCATCGAACATCGCATCAAGAATTAACGCAACGACAGAAAAAATAAATACTATCTCTCCACGTGTCGCAGAGAATACAAAATCATCATCAGCGAACATTGCCACATCGCTTCCCGTTGTTGAAAATCTTTCATCTCTGCGCCTAGCGACTACAAAAAATCCCAACACAGTTCATTCATATCAGCCGACAGGAATTATTTCTCCAACACATGCGACCGAGTCAGCAATCACCATCGCCGACATACAATCATTCGCGCGCACTTTGTGTACGTTTGTTTTGAATCCTTCGCATGCAGTTGGTTCACTCTCCGATGCATACACAACAATCGGATTGCGTTCATATGCGGCTATCAGCACATCGCTTTCTTCATATCGTTCGCTCATCGAACTTTCCGGAATCAATTCTCTCAAACTCGCCTCCTATACGCGTGATTCAATTTCCGCATCGCCTCTTCTAGTATCAAAAATCAATCTCGCTCTTGGAAATGCAATTATCAACGGAACACATGCGGCAATACGCGCAGATGTGGCAACTGCATACGGAATCTCCACAGCCGTTCCAAATGGCGGCCGCGCTGTGATCGCATTGGTCGTTGGAACGGGCAATTTGCTAGCTAATTCCACCGCTCGGACACCAGCTCTTGCCACTGCGCTTTATCTCCATACAACAGAAATACCTGCCAAAGCAGGGCCAGCACTTGCCAGGGCTGTCTTTAATGTGGAATATGGCGTGTCTGCACGTTTTGTTAAGGACACCAATGCAGTTTCTGGAAGTTATGCACTCGCCCTGCGTAGCCTTGGCGAAGCAGGGTACTCTGGCACAACAGGTACGCTCGCTCTCATTCAGGAAGTCAGACATCGACAGCAACTGTGGATGTCTGACTTCCACAACATTCCGATTGCCCTTCAGGACGCGTATCTCGGTGCACTCGGCAAGAGCGCTCTCGCCATTGATTCAATAATCCGCATACCTCAAGTTGCCACAGTGATTTCTGCCAGTTCACCCAGCACCAAAACTGTTTTGGTGCTGGGCAAGCAAGTTGCACTCATCACATACAAAACGATTAACGACCTCTTCAATTCGGCAACTCGCACACTCGCAACACTCTTTGTTCAACCTACACCTATCGTTGCACCAACAATTCAGAAAACGCGCACCATTACCGTCGCCCCTACCACAACATACAACCTTCGACCTTCAACCTCCTATCCCACATACACCACCGTCATCAACGGCATCTCCGATGATTTTTTGAATCAATCGCTCGCGTCTCTTCGCACCAACATTCTTGCGACAGTTGAAAATATTAGCTACAAAGTTGAAAAAAACTCCTCGTATCTCACCAGCCTCATTGTCAAGAACGGTGATTTTCGTGGCGGTGTCTTTGACAAAGGCACTATGACTAATGGCATTTCTGTCTCTGCGACAACCGGTACATTCACAAATCTCACAGCACAGACGACTTCACTTGCGACAACCACAATCACCGGTGACCTCTCGGTCTCAGGCACTATCACACCTGAGATTGTTTCGGCGGGGACTTCAATCTCGGCGCCGTATTTCACTGCGACATCGACCACAAACAACACCTTCCCGAATCTGATTGCGACAAGCGCCACGACTACCAACTCGACATCGACGAATCTATATTCATCTTCGCTTATTGCAGGCAATGCGACCTCAACTAACTTTTTCGCCACGCTCGGTCACTTTACAACAGGAATTGTTGACACTTTTTCTTCAACTCTCGCGACGATCATCGGCGCAACATTTACGAACAGTACAACGACGAACGCGACCACCACCGGCTCCTTCGCTCTTACTTCAGCGACGCCATCGCGATTTCTCTCGCTCACATCAAACGGCGTCGCTACTTCAACGAATCTCTCAAGTTGGCTCGCCGGCACAACAAATCAAATCACAATGACCGACAACGGAACCGGCGGATTAACCGCATCGCTCCCATCTCTTGTTGCACTTAATAATGCTTCATCATCGCAGTTTTCAGCTTTCCAAAAATCATATTTCGGCGCGACGGCTACATCCACATTTGATTCGGCAGGCGTCCTCACACTCGCTTCCGCACTTGCTGTCACAAGCGGAGGCACCGGTTGGTCCGCCATCCAATCCGGCGCTATTCCATATGGCAACGACGCAGGTGCAGTTTCAACGACAACCACAGCAACTAACGGCAATATTCTAGCTTGGCTGAACAACATTCCGACTCCTCTCGCAACCAGCACAATCTCAACTGGTTCCGGCATCTCTGTCTCCGGCACTGGTGCGCTTGTGAACGCCGGCGGTCTCACAATCACAAACACAGGCGTTCTTTCGCTTCAACAACTTGGCGGAGGCACAGCGCAGACAGGTGCGCTCACATTCGCAACTTCAACGGTTACAACAAACGGTCAAACGCTCGGCATCGCGGTCACCAACTCATCCGGCGCTTTCACATTCACGCCAACCATTTCAGGTACATTAGACAATTCTGGCCTCACCAACTCCACCATCGCTCTATCTGACTCAAACTCCACCCTCACAATCGGAGGAACTCCAGCATCTCTCGGAGGAACACTAACCGCCACTCTCAATCTCGCCCATTCAAACATTTGGACTGCGTTGCAATCATTTGCCAACGCATCAACTTCGCAACTTTCTGTTTTCAACAAAGCATATTTCGGCGGCACCGCCACCAGCACATTTGATTCGGCAGGAGCACTCACACTCATCACGCCGCTGCTTGTCAGCAGCGGCGGCACCGGCCAAACATCATTCACTTCAGGAAATCTTTTGTATGGTGCAGGAACTGGAGCAATCCAAAATGTTGCCACGACGACCATCGCTGTCGGCACAGGAATTTCAGTCACTTCAGGAACTCTTGGTTATCAAATCGGCGGAGCGAATGTCACGCTCGGCATTGCTTCAAACGCCCTCACTCTCGCGCAACTCCCTCAAATAAACTCAGGATACATTCTCGGCAACAACACCGGCACAACAGGAAATGTCACATCGTTTGCGACATCAACACTCTTCGGAACAGGAACCGGCGGCCAAATCCTCGCTTGGAATAATGGCGTGCCACAATTTATTGCAACAACAACCATTCCAGTTGGAGGCAACATCTCCGGCACGCTCTCTAACCTCACCGTCGTTACCAACGCGAATCTTTCAGGCGCAATCTCATCGGTTGGCAACACTACTTCGCTTAGTTCTTTCACTTCAGCCAATCTTTCAGGTGCACTCACTGATGAAACAGGAAGTGGCTCCGCCGTCTTCTCGGCCTCGCCTACATTCACCGGCATCAGTACATTCGCAAACGCTTCAACAACACTCTTTTCTTCATATGGTCCCGCATACTTCGGCGCGACCGCGACTTCAACATTCTCAAGCGCCGGTGTTCTCACGCTCGCCTCTGCTCTATCGGTCGCAAACGGCGGCATGGGCACCACCACTTGGCAGACCAATTCCATTCCGTATTTCAACGGCACATACTTCACTTCCAACAATCCGAATCTTAATTTCAACGGCACGACACTATCTGCCGCAAACATTTCTACGGGAGGTACTCTGAATGTTACCGGTGTCACCACACTCGCAACCTCGCTTTCGGGACTTCTTGGAGCCAATGCGGGCGGCGTGTATTCAATCGCCACGTCATCACCGCTCAACACCAGCATCACAGGCAACGCCGCGACAGTTACAACTAACGCGAATCTCACAGGGGTTGTTACTTCAAGTGGCAACGCTACCTCATACGCCGCAACGGCGGGAGCGAATACCATTCTCGGGAATGGAACTGGGACAACTGGTGCGCCGACATTCATCGCCACCTCCACGCTCTTTTCTTGGAACGGCACGGGGCTTGTCGTTCGGGACACCTCTCCTACATTCACAACACCCAATCTCGGCACGCCTTCGGCTCTTGTTCTCACCAATGCCACAGGACTTCCTGTAGCGGGGGGCGGCACCGGTGCCGCAACACTTACGGGGCTTCTTCAAGGAAACGGCACGAGTGCGATCACAGGCATCACGGGCACAGCAGGACAGTTCCCTTATTATAACGGCGCGAGCACTTTGCTTGCAACATCAACAATTTTCCTCGCAACCTCGGGCAACGTCGGCATCGGGACGACGACGCCGGACTATAAACTTTCCGTTGTTAATAGCTCTGATATATATAGTAAAGTTGGGTTAGATCCATTAACCCAGTATTTCGGAAAAGTTCAATTTGGCACAGCCGGATCTTATATTGGTTACGATTATACTGGTAATGAAAGAATGGTTCTGAACTCTCGGTATGCCAACTCTCATTACGAATTCCAAATTGCTGGTTCTGAAAAAGTAAGAATAGATAATTCCGGCAACGTCGGCATCGGGACGACGAGTCCTTCGGCTCTGTTGGCAGTGCAAGGGAATTCGTATGTATCGGGTACTGGATTTTTTGGTGGAGCAATCACATCAACAAGCACACTGGCGATTAGTGGCACAGGAAACTCTTACATACTAGGCAACGTCGGCATCGGGACGACGAATC
>JAPLWI010000015.1 GCA_026396675.1 Candidatus Kaiserbacteria bacterium
TGGATTATACCACAAATCTTGGTATTTCGGATATCCACATTGTCATTGCTTTTTCATGTTGCGCGCGCTATTATGTCTGGACATACGGCTTCGGCCTGCCCGCCACCGAAAGGGGGCGGGAAAATTTTATCCTCTGTCGTGATAGGTGAAGTTGATTTGTACTATTGCCGCGAGGAGTTCCTTAAAGAGAGTTTTCGGCATTGTCTCAATCTTTTTTGTCAGACGCTTTCTGTCGACAAGTCGTAATTGTGATAATACAGCACTTGCTTCGCGATCATCAACAACTCCGACTTTAAAATAAAATTTGCCGTTCTTGATTTTTCCTGTAAGTGGCACGACGATACAAGTATCCAGATTGAACTTTTTGATAATAACGACCGGACGAGCGAATCCGGATCCGCTTCCGTCAATTTCAAATCCCCCATTTGCGCCAAGCATGCACCACCAAACTTCACGCTCATGGAAGAGCGCTGTTCCTGTAGTTTCGTGCGCCAACTTTTTCAAAGTGAACCATTTTGAAAAATCTTTTTCCATTTCTTTTTCATACTACAACAAAAAATCCAGCTCATCGCGAGATTTTTGTTCAAACACTCGGTTCTGGCGGCTAGCTACTCTCCCCATCTGTAACGATGAGTACCATCGCCGCTAGCGGGCTTGACTGCCGTGTTCGGAATGAGAACGGGTATAACCCCGCCGCCAAACCACCAGAACCGAACATTTGAAATTCCTATTTCATCCTGAACGGATGTGAAGGACAAAAGTATCGGTATACGAATTGCATAAGCCAGATGCTGGCTTCCTTCCTGCGCTTGCCTCACAAAATTGAATGAATACATTCATTTTGGTTCGGCTCGCTTGGTAGTAGGTATTGAAAAACAAAGTGCAAACCTGCCTCGCCGAAGCTCGGCAAGGCGGGCAAAAGATTGTGTTATACAGAGTTCCGCATGAGAGATTGGAAATATTAGTACTCCTCGGCTCCATGCCTCGCGGCACTTCCACCTAGAGCCTATCAACCTCGTCATCTTCAAGGATTCTCATAACGATTCCTAATCTTGGAGCACGCTTCCCGCTTATATGCTTTCAGCGGTTATCGCAACCCGACATAGCTACCCAGCACTGCCCTTGGCAGGACAACTGGTAGACCAGAGGTCAGTTCATCCCGGTCCTCTCGTCGCTTCGTCCCCTATTTCTAGGAGCACAGACTATATCTTCATCCTTTTCCGCAAATTACGGAACTAGGACGATGGCATGTTACCCATATGAGCTGTCGTTCTCTTTGGAACGATTCCTCAACATATGAGTCCGCGTATCTTTCAACGCAAGTCGTTACGGGGTCAAACCAAGTATTTTATGCAGTTCCTCTTTTGTCTTTCGCCTTTTGCTCATATAGTTTTCATTCTGAATGAGCAGAAGCAAATCAACAATTTTTCGCATATCTTTCGGCTTCATAGTACGGAGCGTTTTCTCTTCAAGCATCTTACATGCCTGAATGAGCAGTTTCGCTTGTTTCTTTTTAAAACGAAGATATGGCTGAAGCGTCTTTAACGTCTCTCGCACTTGCGAAAAACCGTTGACGCGAAATTCTGTCATTCCGTCGTTTCTTTTAGAAACATATCCGCACTTGAGCCGCTTTCGAATCCACGAAAGTGGCGCGTTATGGCGACTGTCTTGATAAAGACATATCGTAGCCATAAAACGCACTCCGCGATTCGAGTCAGCGCGCTTCTTTAATTGGAGCATAAGACTTCCGTCTCCGTCCAAGAAGCCCGCAATATACGCGAGTTCTGCATCTTTTGTAATACTTGATCGACTTCCCACGGTATTATCATAGCGTCATTCTGGTCCTCAAGCGAGTTAAATATCCACAGGACCGCGAGATATCTAACTCTAAAACCAGAAGCGCCGTAGACTTCACCGTTATAAGCCATGTTGTCATCAGAGATCTCTCTCTGAAGTAGCAATTTCTTACTAGGGACAACCCTCCTCAAGAATCAACGCCTGTAGTAGATAGGAGACCAACCTGTCTCACGCATGTTTCCACGCATTACTGCGTGCATCGGACTGTAACTTCACGAGTTCTTCGTGACTGACATTCAGTCTCTCGAGGTGCTTTCGCTTCCTTCGGTATCGCCCTTTCTTTTCAGAAGTCGGGTTCCACCGATATAAGTCAGTTTGTTCATACACATCCCTATGTATGACCGCCGTGTCATTGTTGGTTCTATTTATTTTTATTTGTTTTAGACGAAAAAACATTCACTCGTTCACACGCACAGTGCACTTTTTCGAATTCTGACAACAGAAATCTCGAAGGGATTCAAACGGGTGAGAAAATCAATTCGAAAATTAATTTCCTCACGGTTTGAACCCAGCTCGCGTACCTTTTTAAT
>JAPLWI010000007.1 GCA_026396675.1 Candidatus Kaiserbacteria bacterium
TGTAGTGAAGGATAGGTCAGCATAGCGAGCTAGCGCTTTCTCCAAACTTTTTTTAGAAACGAGAAATTCTTGTAGTGTAAATCCGCGTCCAGCGAGTTTTTCGCGAAGTTTCGCAAACGCAGTGTTGTTTGGATTATGAACGGCGAGAGAAAGCACTTTCGCTGTTTTCGCGAAAGCCGCCGCCTCAGCTGCGAGTGCTTCTTCTTCTGGAATAACGCGCAATGCGTCAGTATCTATTTCTTGTAGCGACAAGTCGGCATATTGAAGACCATATTTTTCGGATAGAATATGCGCAACATCTTCTTCTTCCCGTTCGCGAATCTCGGCAAGTTTCGCATCTTCTTTTTCAGAATCAAATTGTGAATCCATAAGCGTATAATACACTGAGATACGGGTTCTTTGTCAGGGTATTGACAAAATACTGGCTTCGTGTATACTAGCGACAGAAAGTAAATAATGCAGAAAAGGAGACAGTTATGAAGACATTGTTAGTAGTTCTTTTTGTTGCAGTTCTGCTTGTATTAGCAGTGAGCGAACCGGCGATGGCTCGCGGGGGAGTACGGTTTGGTGTTTATGTTGGTATGCCAATGTATTACGCTCCATATCATCCGATCTATTACCCACAGCCAGCTTATTATCCAGTGCCGGTTTACAACTACCCACCGCCGATGCCACAAGGGCCGCAGGTACCGCCGCCGCAAAGTCGTCCAGCACGCTTTTTCTGCCCGAGTTCTAACATGTATTACCCAGACACTCAGGCGTGTCCAGGCGGCTGGGAAGGCCACTGATTACAAAGATAAGTGCCCCAAGTCCAGATAAAGGACGAAGGGCACTTTTTCGTTTTCAGGGGTACAATTAGCTAGATGGAAAGATTAATCAAAACACTTACGGAGCTTGATGAAGAAGCTGCGCACTTCGTCGCAGGATTTGTTCCAAAGAAGGACGGCGCAACTTTAGTCACACTTTCTGGCGAGCTTGGGGCAGGGAAGACCGCATTTACAAAAGCAGTTGCCAAAGCGCTCGGCGTTATCGAAACAGTGAACAGCCCCACCTTCGTTCTTGAAAAAATCTATCAACTTGGAAGCGAAGCTTCCAAGTTCAAGCGGCTTATTCATATTGACGCATACCGGCTTGAAAGCGGGAAAGATCTCGCGCCGCTTGGTTTCGACGAAACGATGCGAGATTCGGGCAATCTCATTTTACTTGAATGGCCGGAAAAAATTTCCGATGTACTTCCTCGGCCGGCAGTTCGTATTTACATAACCGCGCTTCCTGACGGCTCTCGCACCATTTCATATGCCTAAAAAACCTTCCGCGAACAAACGCATCGTGCTGCTCGACACACACGCAATTATTCATCGCGCGTATCACGCGCTACCCGAATTTACTGGCCCGACCGGCGCACCGACCGGCGCACTCTACGGACTTGTTTCAATGCTGTTGAAAATAATTACCGACCTGAAGCCAGATTACATTGCCGCCTGTTACGACCTGCCGAAGCCGACGATTCGTCACGAGGCGTACGCCGACTACAAATCAACGAGAGTGAAGACCGACGATGCGCTCGCAATCCAACTCCACGAATCACGGAAAATTTTTGACGCATTTTCAATTCCCCTATATGAACGAGAAGGTTTTGAAGCAGACGATCTTCTTGGTACTATCGCGTACGAACTAAAAAATGAAAAAAATGTCGATGTCATTATCGCATCTGGTGACATGGATACGTTACAACTCGTGGATGACGAACGCGTACGTGTCTATACACTAAAAAAGGGCATTAACGATACAATTCTATATGACGAAAAGGCAGTGAAATCGCGATTCGGTTTTTTGCCAGCACTTATTCCCGACTGGAAAGGACTTCGCGGAGATCCGTCAGACAACATAAAAGGCGTGAAAGGTATCGGAGAAAAAACAGCGACCGAACTCATAACAGGATTTGGCACAATTGAAAAAATATATGATGTGCTGAAGAAAAGCGATGCAGCTTTCATAAAAAAAGGAATTAAGCCGCGTGTAATCGCATTGTTGAAAGAACATGAAGAAGATGCGCGATTTTCCAAATCACTCGCGACAATCCGTCTTGACGCATCTATCGCATTTTCATTGCCTGAACATTTGTGGAATGAAAATGTTGATATTCAAAAAGTACTAAAAGTTTTTGATGAATTCGGTTTTCGTTCATTGCGTGAACGAGCTCGGATGACACTTGGGGCGAAGACATCAATTAGAGAAATGCCAGAACATACTCCTGAAGCCGTAGATCCCAAGCGTCTGCGCGAAGGGCAAGTAATGCTCTGGCTAATTTCATCCGAATTCACGAATCCGTCGGTAGATGACATTCTCGCTTTTACAAAAGAACGGACATTTGACATTGCATACGCGGCACTTGAAAAACAGTTGGCAGGGCTGGGGAAAGTGCGCGAGGTGTACGAAAAAATTGAAAAGCCGCTTATTCCTGTTATCGACGGAATGGAGAAACGAGGCGTTCTCATTGATCCGACAATGCTTGGTCATCTTGCAAAAAAATACCGTGCTGAACTCGAACAACTCGAAAAAAACATATGTAAAATCACAGGGCATGAGTTTAATATAAACTCGCCACAACAACTCGGCACCGTTCTTTTTGACGAACTGCATCTCATTCCAGATAAACAGAAAAAAACAGCTGGCGGGCAGCGCTCAACGCGCGAAAGCGAGCTAGAAAAACTGCGCGGCATGCATCCTATAATTGCTGACATTATTGACTATCGCGAATTGAAAAAACTCCTCTCGACTTATATTGAAAATCTCCCGCCACTTCTTGATTCCGATCATCGTCTCCATGCGGAATTTATCCAAACCGGCACTACGACCGGCCGTCTCGCATCACAAAATCCAAATCTCCAAAACATCCCTCTTCACTCAGAACGAGGAAGGGCGATTCGTCACGCCTTTGTCGCGTCAGAAGGATTTACGCTCGTTTCATTAGATTATTCTCAGATAGAGCTACGACTCGCCGCAATTCTATCTGGGGATGAAAAACTTTGCGGTATCTTCAAGGCTGGCCGCGATGTACATACTGAGGTTGCGGCGCGAGTGTTCCATATCGCACACGATGAAGTTAATGCAGAGATGCGACGGAGGGCAAAGGTCATCAATTTCGGCATTCTCTATGGAATGGGCGTTAATGCACTTCGGACTCAGCTAGGCTCCACAACCGCAGAAGCACACCAATATCTTGAAAATTATTTTGCAACATTTAAAACACTTTCCGAATATCTTGAAGAAACGAAGGACTTCGCACGCAAATACGGTTATACAGAAACACTTTTCGGTCGTCGACGACAGTTCCCAGAAATGAAATCGTCGCTTCCGTATGTGCGTGCACAGGCAGAGCGCATGGCAATCAACGCGCCAATCCAAGGAACGCAGGCAGATATAATAAAACTCGCAATGGTGCGGGTCGAAGCCATGCTCAAAGAGCATTGTGGAGATGCTGACGCAGGAAGCACGAAAGACGCACACCTACTTCTCTCTGTACACGATGAATTAGTGTATGAAATTCGTGCAGAACGAACAGAAGAACTCTCGGTGCAAATTAAAGAAATTATGGAATCGATATTGCCAGCAGGTGAGACAAATAATGTGCCTATTATCGCAACAATGAAATCCGGACCCAACTGGGGTACTCTGGCATAAAAACATGATTTATCTTTTTTACGGTACCGATAGTGAAAAGGTGCGCACCAAGGCGTTTGAATGGGTAGCGAAAGCGCGCGCAAAAGAACCGAATCTTGTCTATGCGCGCATTTCGCGTGAGGAACTTACCGATAATGCGCTTGAAGATGCTGCGCTTTCTGGAGGGCTTTTTGTAAAGCGTTTGCTTATTCTTATCGATGATCCATTCTCGAATATGAGGGACTTCGTAAATCCATCATCAGATGATGGATTTACGAAGTCCGAACATTCAGTGCTTGACGATCATCTCGATGCGCTCGCAACTTCAGATAACGCAATTATTATTCTCGCGCCGAAACTCGCATCAGCAAAAGCGAAAAAAATCGTAGCAAAAGCGAAGGTTGAATACAAATACGACAAACCATTCGCGCGCGAAGACGCGCGCGGATTTAATTCGAATTTAGTTAATGCACTAGCAGCGAAAGATTGTGGAAAACTCTGGTTGGAAATTAATCGCGCGCTTCGCGCAGGTGATGCTCCAGAAATGCTTCACGGTCTTCTACATTGGAAGGCGCGCGACATTATGGAAAAAGGAAGCAGAACATGGAAACCGCAAGAATCGCGACAGCTCTCGCTCGCACTAATTGCACTTCTTCAGGATTCCCGCCGCGGCAGTCTCGACTTGTCTCTTTCGCTCGAAAAGTTCGCATTATCGATTTAAAAATTTGTGCGCCCACCAGGGCTCGGACCTGGGACCTTCTCCTTAAAAGGGAGCTGCTCTACCAACTGAGCTATGGGCGCGTTTCTCCAATTTACCTTTTATTTATCGTTTTTTCTAGTAGCTGAACATATCAACCGTTTTTCCTCTGTCGTCGAGAATCTTCACGATTTCGTGTTTTATACGCCACATCGGATCTGTGCGGCCGAGATAAATGCGCCAGGTATTTCCATCAAAGTCGGCATCATTCTTATGGGCTGCGACACAACCATTATAATTTAAGTATTTTATCAAGAAACTCTGACATGTATCCGAGAGATTAGTGGACTGAGCAAGCGCTATTTGGCAACGCGGTAGCGTATTTACATAATCGATGCAATCAGGGTCATGAATATAAGAGGCGCCATAGATGGAAGAGAGTTCATTTGATGCTGACGGGCAATTTTGTGGAAGGGATGGAGAAAATTTCTGGAAAGTACTGAAATAACCAATACATTTGTTTTCGCGGAATGAAGCACCGACAGGTGATTCCCCTGAAATAATAATTGCACGCTCGCCTGGCTGAAGCACAATATCCTCAGCCGCGTTCACAACACCAGATGCCGGAACTTCGGTACCTTTGGGGATAATTTCAGCATTGTAGGTCGCCTCGCTCTCGAGTATCCAACCGGTAATATTAACTGGCGCACTGGCATTCTGCGCAATGGACATTTCAACATATTCGCTACTGGGATTTGATGAACTCGCACTTGAGACATAATGATTCACCGATACGATATTTTGATATGGCGAAGAAAGACCGAAGACAGTACCATTAGGAATCGTGGAAGCGGATGTTTTTGTATTATTCTGACTGTTATTCTGAACGCTCTCGCCATTGGATGATCCGGGCAGAGAAACAATTGAACTGCCGATACCGAATGATGCCTTTGGAAGTTGCAGATATGTTCCGTTACCGAGAGGAGATGGTTGCGAAAGTGATGGTCCGGTAAATGAGATCGGATGCATCGGACCCCCAACTGCAATCCAGATGACGAATATGAAGACAAATATTCCTATAAAAAACCACGCGTCGTGTTCCATAACAGAATAGTATCAAACTTCAGCGATAAGTTGCTTCAGTTCTTCGCGGACAACAGAAGCATCATTCCATAGGGTCTTAGTACCGCATGGGCCCATAATAAATGGGTCGGTGCCTTTACCTGTGATCAAGACAGCTATATTGTGCTTGTCCTGAGCGAGCGAAGCGAGTCGAAGGGCGGCGCGAATTGCTTTACGGCGATCCATAATTATTTCCGGTGCACGCGCCATACCATGCGCCATTTCATCCACAATTTTCCGAGGGTCTTCATCATACGGATCTTCATTGGTAAGAATAACTTTTTCGCAATGTTCGTCGGCGATGCGTCCCATTTCCGGCCGTTTCCACGCGTCGCGCCCGCCGCCTGTGTTGCCTAGCACGCAAATCAGTTTTCGATTCCCGAACGCGTCGTATAAAGCGCGTAAAGAGTCCGGCGTATGTGCGTAATCAACGATGGCGAGAAAATTCTGTCCCGCATCAATTTTTTCCACGCGCCCACCGATGCGCAATAGTTCGTGGAGCGCATCTGCACAAGTCAGAAGCGGCACGCCAAATGCTTCTGCAGTTTTTATCGAAGATAGCGCATTCATCACACTGAAATTTCCCGGCTGCGGCATATCGAAACTGACATTTCCATATTCAAATGAAACGTTCTGATCAGTCACTCGCGCATTTTTTGCATCAGAAAAAGAAAATGAAATACATTTTTCAACCGGCAGTGCAAGAAATGCAGAACCATAAATATCATCAGCGTTTGCAATAATCGCCCGCGGTCTCTTTGGCGAACGAATAAGCGATTCACCAATCGCAAATTTCGCACAGAAATACTTTTCCATTGATCCGTGCGACTCAAGATGTTCTTTCTGGAGATTAGTAAAAACAAGGGTGTCGAGATTAAGTCCGAGATGCCGATATTGAAGCGCTGCCTCACTCGTAATCTCAACAATCGCGTATGTACATTTCTCCGCGCGTGCTTCGGCAAGAAATTTTTGAATGAATCCACGGCCGGGCAGAGTCATCTTGAAGAGATTTGGTCGGGAATTTGTTCCAATAGCGAACCGAATAGTTCCTGCAATAGCTGTCTTATGTCCAGCCGCAGTAAAAATTGAGTAAAGCATCTCCGCAACCGATGATTTACCTTTTGTACCGGTGACGCCAATGACCACCATTTTTTTTGCTGGGAAGCCGTGCCACAACGCGGCTAATGCCGCCCATAAATAGTGATACGGAGTCAATAATTTCCGTCGCAAATGAGTCATATTTAGTGATTAGAAAGCGCAGCCTTCAGCCGCACATCCTTGCCGACGGCGCTCTCTGGAATATTCTGCAACGCTTTTCGTGCTTCGCGCTCGGTGTAACCGAGAGCGACGAGAGTATCAAACACTTCGCCGTCGGCAGCATCGTGCGCGTGCGGTCCAACTTTCTCTGAAAGTTCCACCAACATTTTTTCGGCACTTTTCTTGCCGAGCCCGACGACTTTTGTCAGATAGGCGAGGTCGCGTTTACCGATAGCTCCTTCAAGCGCCTCACGAGGCGCTCGGCGCAAAACCGAAAGAGCCGTTTTTGGTCCAACTCCAGAGACCGAGAGGACGAGTTCAAAAAAATCGCGATCTTCTTCAGTGAGAAAACCATACAAATTCATTCCGTCTTGTTTAACTGCCAAATGCGTGGCAAGAACGGCTTCTTTACCAACGACAAGCGCCTGCGGCGTGCTCATATGCACCTCAATGCCGAACCCCGCGACTTCAATAACAGCGCTTGTTGCTCCTACTGAAAGAACCTTTCCTCGAATCTGCCTGATCATTCCTCCATCATACAGGATTTGCATTTATTACTAAAACCTTGTAACTTATCGCTACAACCTATTTATATGGCAATTACCAGTTCCGCAAAGAAGGCAATCCGATCCTCGGCGAGGAAGCATGTTTTTAATCTCCGCCGCAAGAACGCGCTTTATGATGCGACCAAGTCGCTTTCAAGAGCGCTTGCCGCTAAAGATACTACCGGGGCAGAGAAACTTCTCCCAGCGGTGTATAAAGCAATTGATAAGGCCTGCAAACGCGGGGTTATTAAAAGCAACACAGCTGCCCGCAAAAAGTCCCGTCTCGCACTCGCGATAAAAAGAGCAAAAGCATAATCTATGTAGCCATTTTTGACGCCGCATCTCCGGCATGATAGTTTGTCAGCGGAGTAGTTCCATACTAAAAAATAAACAAGGGAGGTCTTTGAGATGAAGAAGGGAACGGAAAATATAAAAATTGCTTCGGAAATATTGGGCGATGACTTTATAACGCCCGAGGAAATCAGCGCGGCCAGTGGAATTATCTACTCGCCTTTTCAACTAAACCTTTTGAAAGGTTTTATTCCGGAGCCGGAGCCATTGCATATATGCAAGAGTACTGAATGTGCGGTCATCGCTCTTCCTCCATCAAGCAGATCTCTGCTTGGTGTCCGCATGCTCAACCGCAAACTTTTTTATTCTGGAACAGGCGGTTGGTATTCTGACAAAGGAGAAAGATTCTCTCACAAGGAAAAGACCGGAACTGGATGGCTCACCATAGGCAAGACACTTCCAATCATTGTTGATAGCAGAGGAGTGGTGCGGAATGCTACAGCAGTAGAGGTTGCATGGCTCGTTAAGATTTTTTTCGAGGTAAGAGGCATTCGTCTTTTAAAGGAAGGGTTTGTTAGGACATCTAGCCGCGATTCAACTGGCAACCATGTCCTAGTAGGACTATTCGGTCATCAAGGCCTGCACATCGGGGGCTACAGAGAAGTTTTCGGGATAGGTCCTGGAATCTTATCGCCCAGTGTTGCAAACACTACATTCGCCCGAGCGTGAGCTTAAGGTCCTGTGGAAACACAGGACCTTTTATCATTTCTAGTGCTCCCACGAGGAGTTGAACCTCGATTTCAAGCTTCGGAGGCCTGCGCTCTATCCATTGAGCTATGAGAGCGGTACAGAGAGGGTACCACACTTAATTTATAAGATGTTTTCGTGCAAAAGCGTGCCCAGAACCAACCTTCAGATATTTTTCAAAATCCAACGCAGCTTTCTTGTCTCTAAAAGCGCAATACCAAATTAATTCAGGTTCCTGATAAATCTTGGTTGTAGTAACTTTTTTGTTTCTGTGTTCCTGCACGCGCCTCTTCAAATTAGATGAGTAACCAACATACACTTGTCCAATTTCGTCCAATAGGAGATACACATAGTACATAAGGATAAGTATATATCCCGCCCTACTCCGCCGATGCGGCTACGAAGGGCTACTTCGCACATAAGCGAAATAATAATGACCACAATTACTTTGTAGTGCTGCGCACTTCGTAGCTCGGTTTCCTAATCGAGCGAAGTAGTGCTCTCGGACAGAATCGAACTGTCATTGCTAGCTCCGCAAGCTAGTGTCCTATCCGTTGAACGACGAGAGCATTTATTACTGTCTTATATCAGAACCCAAGCCATGCCGCCACAAGATCTATGAGCGTGTGCCTGTGTTCATCTTCATCGACATGCTGGAGGAAAAATGCATATACAATATCTGAGTCAACCCCTTCAAGTGGAATAACTAAATGCGGCGACAGCCAACTTTCATTTTTAATGGATAAAAGCGGTGGCAATTCATTCTCGCTATCCTCAAGAAAAGAAAAAGAAATCATTCTTTCAAACGGATGCAATTCTTCCCCGATAATGAGACCTTGTTCAACGAGTTGGAAATGATGTAAATGAGGATGTTTTGCCGCATGGAGCGCAATCGTCGCCGCGGCGACCATAACGAGAAATGCAATGAGGTATTCACCAAAAAGTATTAATGCGATGATGCCAGCGGCAGCGATGATACCAAGTGCGTAGTACCAATCAGTACTTTTCGGATTGTGATCGTATTCTCTCCCGTCCCATTCTAGGAGTGAGTCGCGCAGCATAAAATAAAGTATATCACTCCACACCTTGCATATAAGCCCATATGGATATATAAGGTATTTATTACAGTGGATTGTAGATAAAAATATAAATTATGATTGCAACCAAGGTGTTCCTCACCAAAGGGCTCGGCGTCCATAAAGATAAGCTCGCAAGTTTTGAGTTGGCACTTAGAAGTGCCGGCATAGAAAAATGCAACTTGGTCTATGTTTCAAGCATTTTCCCTCCGAAGGCGGAGATTATTTCAAAAGAAAAAGGTTTAGAAGATCTCCAGCCAGGGCAGATAACTTTCTGCGTTATGGCGAGAATTGAAACAAATGAGCCAAACCGACTGGTTTCTGCCTCTGTCGGGCTAGCAATCCCGAGCGATAATAATAATTACGGATATCTTTCCGAGCACCACACCTTCGGAGAAAAAGGGGAGGTTTCAGGAGAATATGCGGAAGATCTTGCCGCGACAATGCTCGCAACGACACTTGGTGTTGAGTTCAATTCTGATTCCGCATGGGTTGAACGAGAACAAGTGTATAAACAATCGGGACATATTTTCAAGACAACCAACATAACGCAATCTGCAGAAGGGAATAAGGACGGAAATTGGACAACAGTTATAGCCGCGGCAGTTCTCTTGCCGTAAAAACTTCGCTATTTGTGTGGTGTAGGTTACGATAGTTCAATGAATCGTTTTTCGCTCTTTTGTATTTTTTTCTTGATGCTTGCGCCAGGGATCACCTTTGCCGCTACGAAAGTGACGGCGAAGACGAGCGCGCCATCACTTGAAATTTCTGGGTGGATTCCTTATTGGAGAGAAGCTACAGGCACGATTGACGTTATTCCGCACATACAGTCATTTAGTTCTTTGATGCCATTCGGTTATATTGTCCAAAATGACGGTTCTCTGCACGACGCTTTCGGTTTCAACGCGACTTCTTCCACATCAACGGCCAATCTGCTGATAACCGTAGCAAAAGCTAAGAAAGTAAAAATAGTGCCGACCATCATGTGGAGCAACGCCGCGGCGATAGACACAATATTACGCGATACCGATTCGCGTCGAGCCCTTGAAGATAGCATCGCCGCCCTCGTAAAAGAACAAGGATTTGACGGCATTGATATTGATTTCGAAAATAAATTAGCGGAGACACGTCCTTACTTCTCACTTTTTTTGAAAGGGCTTTATTCGCGCATGGAAAAAAAACTTGTTTATTGCGCTATCGAGCCGCGCACACCGCCTTCTTCTGCTTTTGCAGTCATACCAAAAAAACTTGAGTACGCAAACGATTACGTTGCCATCAATAAATATTGCGACAGAGTAGAAATCATGGCGTACGATCAAGGAACAATCGATCTCAAGCTAAATGCTGCGGCAAATTCCGCACCATATATTCCTGTTGCTGATTCGAAGTGGGTAGAGAAAGTGATTAATCTAACGGCACAAACAATCTCTAAGAAAAAAATCGTCATTGGTGTTGCCACCTACGGATATGAATATGATCTAATACCACTCACACAGCAGGGATACCGCTACAATCGCAATTGGTCTTTTAATCCAGAATATGCCACGACGCTTACGTCCTCACTTAATATCATGGCAACGCGTAACATCGCTGGCGAAATGAGTTTCGTATACATGCCGACCTCAACTCCCGTGACAACTTTAATTGCTTCAGCAGGTACTGCCGGCCCACTCCCGGCAACAACAACCCCGCTTCGCATCGCGTGGTGGAGTGACGCGAATGCGATAAACGACAAAATACAGCTAGCCAAAAAACTCGGCGTTCGCGGCATTGCGATTTTCAAACTCGACGGCGGGCAAGACCCAAACATTTGGAACATCTTGCCGAAGAAATAAAATGCGGAGGGGGCGAGATTCGAACTCGCGGTGCCTTACGACACACCGGTTTTCAGGACCGGCGCACTAGACCAACTATGCGACCCCTCCCAAACAAGTTATTTTACTACGCCGGTGATGATGTGTGTACCGGCGGAATTTCTTTTACAGGAGATTTAGGGCGATACCAGATGAGATAAA
The DNA here is from genome assembly GCA_026396675.1 of Candidatus Kaiserbacteria bacterium. Classification (GTDB taxonomy): domain Bacteria; phylum Patescibacteriota; class Minisyncoccia; order Phycocordibacterales; family Phycocordibacteraceae; genus C7867-001. Next base: position 11,414 of record JAPLWI010000007.1, read on the forward strand.
TGATCTCTAAAACACCAAACGTGTTAATGATGGTAAGAGCGATGAACCACCATTTCTGGCCGCCTCGTGCGGCATACCAAAGTGCGTAACCTTTCAAGACGAGAGTCCAAACTATTACAACAATAAGAAGTGGAATAAACGCTAGCCCGTAAGGCACTGAAAGTACGAACGAACTAAAAGGCGAAAGATAGTGCATATACGAGCATTATACCATACACTCTTAATATGCGATATCTAGGAGTGGATTATGGAAACAAGCGAGTGGGACTCGCGCTTTCTGACGAAGCGGGTACGATGGGTTTCCCATACGATATCGTTTTAAACACACCGCAGCTTGTTGATGAAATGTGCGCACTTATAGCGAAAGAGAACATCGGTATGGTAGTTATTGGAGAATCACGAGATCTTGCCGGCGGAGAAAATCCGATTGCTAAAGATGCTCACGCACTTGGCAATCAGATTGTGGAGATGAGTGGTGTACCAATTCAGTATGAATCAGAAATATTTACGAGCGCCGAGGCGCGCCGTATGCCAGAGAAAGAAATGAAATCGCGTGCCGCGAAGCGACACGGGAAAGTGGATGCCTCCGCTGCCGCTCTCATTCTTACCAGCTATCTCTCGCGCATAAATCATGGATAAGCCGCGTATCTCAATTGAAGAATTCGGTAAGATAGAAGTAAAAATCGGGACAGTTAAGAATGCGGAACGCATTCCAGAGACCGACAAACTTCTGTGTCTCATAGTTGATTTTAATGAGGAAGAAGTGCGCCAGATTGTTTCTGGCATCGCTGCGTATGTGCCAGAACCAGAATCGCTTATTGGACGGCAGCTCGCTTTTGTAACCAACCTTGAGCCGCGCACGATTCGCGGATTCGAATCGAACGGCATGCTTTTTGCTGTCGGCGAAGGTGACTCATTTTCATTTCTCATTCCAGATAGAAACGTTCCTCCCGGAACAAGTGCACATTAATCATATATTTCATACGAGGATTTAACGAAGTAGAGTTATACTCTACTGTATGTCCTTCGTGTCTGATAAACGGTTACATGCCGCGTTCGCACCGCCGAAATATCTTGCGTTTCCTTATTCTGGTATTGATCTGTCAACAAGTGGCGTTAAAATGGTGCGTCTCACTGAAACTGCCCATGGTCTTATATTGTCTAAATATTCAGAAGAACGATTACCGCCAAGCGCATTCGTCGATGGTGAAATAGTTGATCGTGCTGCTGTTATTCAAGCGCTTGCCACTGCCGCACGAACGGCCAGTGTTTCTTCCGTGAATGTAGCACTGCCAGAATCCAAATCGTTTCTTTTTGAAACGACCATTTCTGGTTCCACGAAAAGTGAATTGCGTATCGCGATTGAACAACGCCTAGATGAATTGATCCCTCTACCTCCACAAGAGACAGTATTTGACTTTGTGGAAACCGGATGCGGTGGGAAAGGAGACACTCACATAGCTGGTATTGGCTTCGCGCGGCGAATCGTTGACAACACACTATCTGTGTTCGACCAAACGCCTCTTCAGGTCCGAGCACTTGAAGGAGAGACATTCGCGATGGCGCGGGCGCTTCTTCCAAGAGGAGATGAGTCCACAGCGCTTATTATAGATATTGGGAAAACAACGACAAAAATAGCTATCGTTGCGAATCGTATACCGCGGTTTGCAACTACTATTGGAATCGGAGGCCACGCGCTTACGCTTGCTGTACAGAAGCATTTTGGCGTTACGGAAGCAGAGGCACGTAAGGTAAAGGCAGAGAGAGGGATTGTCCCCGCGCCCGGGAATGAGGACTATCTTGCATCAATGCTTTCAACTGTCTCTGCGATTCGTGATGAAATTTCTCACTGCCTCGATTATTGGCAGGAGAAAGCATCTCTTGAGCATGCACATGAACCGGTATCGCACGCAATTCTTGCCGGAGGTAATGCCTCAATTCGCGGACTACCTGAATACCTTGAGGGCGCATTTAAGATTTCTGTCACTACCGGCGACGTGTTCACTAATTTGGCCTCACGCGATGTGTGGATCCCATCGCTTGATTACACTGAGTCGCTTGCATATGCGACGGCAATCGGTCTCGCATTGTATGATTTTCATTCCTATGAGTAACGAACGCACCAATCTACTTCCAGAAGAACGTCGTCACGCGCTCCGCCGTGATTATTTTCTACGAATCGGTACTGTTGCCATGATATTTTGCGTTGCACTTACACTTGCCGCCGCTGTTCTCCTTTTACCGACCTATGTGTTTCTCGTAAAGAGCACTCAAGCGAAGAAAACGCGTCTGGCAAGTATTGAATCGGTACTTTCATCATCTGATGAAGCCGCAATCTCCACGCAACTTGCGACACTTTCAAGCGATGCGGCAATATTAGAAGCGTTAGCTAACGCGCCTTCATTTGGCGCAACCATTCGTGCAATGCTTGACGTTCCGCACCCAGGAATCACACTCTCCGGTTTTGTGTACTCGCCCGCAACAAATGATTATACTGGCACACTTTCGGTTTCCGGTGTGGCGGCTACGCGAAATGCACTGCGTAGTTACCAACTCACAATTCAAAATGCATCATTTGCTCATTCTGCCGATCTCCCTGTTTCTTCCTATGCAAAGGATACAGATATTGCCTTTACCATCGCGATAACTCTCAAGCCATGAAATCGCCTCTTTCACATTTTATTGTCGCGTGTGTCGCCATTATTGTCGCTATTTCAGGATATTGCATTTTGTACTCCATTGTTGCATCTGCAAGCGCCTCCGTCGCAGTTCTGCAAAGCCAGATTGAAGCGAAAACAGAAACCGCGGGTCGTATTGCTTCCGCGCGAGCTGCAATTTCCGAAATTGCAGTTGATGAAGCCACCGTACAAAATTATTTTGTTCCAGAAACCGGAGTGGTTGCATTTATTAATGGCCTTGAAGCACAAGGTAAATCTCAAGGAACAACCGTGAATGTTCTTTCTGTCTCTTCAGGAACGACGGGAACTCGACCAACTTTAGTTCTCTCACTCATTATTAAAGGACCATTTGATGCAATCATGCGAACGATCGGTGCAATTGAATACGCACCATATGATCTTTCCATTTCAGGGCTCTCACTCGGACAAGATGCTAAGAATGATTGGCATGCAGATCTGGGATTAGTTGTTGGCGCGGTTGGTTCAACAACAATAATAAAAACACCATGACCGCATCTCACTTGCCTGATTCTTTCTTGAAGCGCTTACGTTATGGCGTTCCGAATCCTCAGCGTGACTGGTTTATACTGCTCACGATATCAGTGATGGTTCTCGTCGGTAGTATCGTCTGGAATGTGTGGACATTCGAGACAGTCGCACAGGGCGGTATTATCGGTTCTATCGCGACAAGTTCACCGCCAATATTTAGTCGCGCATCTCTGGATACAATTCATACGGTTTTTGAAAATCGTGCAAATGAGAAGGCAAAGTACGAGACCGGCTCATATCATTTCGCCGACCCTTCGCAATAGAGCTTGAGTGCGCTAGGGTAGATAGAGTGTATCGCCCCCGTAGTTAAATGGATATAACTGCGGACTTCTAAGCCGCTATTCGAGGTTCGATTCCTCGCGGGGGCACAGCTGGTCCGTTAGCCAATGGAACGAGCAAAATGTTAATATTGCCGCGGTGGTGAAATTGGTAGACACGCTAGCTTCAGGAGCTAGTTCTCGCAAGGGATTGGGAGTTCAAATCTCCCTCGCGGCACATTGAAAAAATGGGGGGTGGTAAATTGGCACAATGGGCAATTATCATAAACAATAATAAATTATGCCAAAATCACCAGAGATGAACATAAGTAATACGGTTAGATATACAAACGAAAATGAGGGAAAGAAAATTGGAAACGAAATTATCTATTGCGATGTTCCCGATGGTTTGAAAGTCGAAAAACACCAGAAGAGCGGTCAGTTTAACTGATGTCGAGCTTCATTTCTCTGCCATACAGGATAATAACAACAATGTAGGTGTACATATAGACGATAAGAAACCCGTCTTGAATGCTAACGTTCTCGACTACTTACTCTCTCATACCGAGCTCATTCCAGAAAACTGGAAAGGCAAATATGTGTTTTTCTATTGGACAATCTACGAATCAGAATTTTCAAGATCGTTGTGTATACGTTTCCTACATTGGTATGGTGACAAATGGTGTGGCAGCGTAGATAATCTCGGTGGCATTTTGGACGACAATTCTTAGGTAAATAACATAAAAACATTTCACTCACAAAGAACTTCTTAATTATTGTGGGCGGTGCAGGACTCGGACCTGCGGCATCTTCGGTGTAAGCGAAGCGCTCTACCAACTGAGCTAACCGCCCGAATCTTTAGTGTATCCACAGTCCGTCAAATATGCCATTTTTAACGAGAGTAGAACGATATATACTATACATATACGCAACCAGTCCACAATGAAAAAAGCTGAAAAAGATCAGGCCAGAATACTAAGGAAGCAAGGATACTCGATGAATGAAATCACACGTATGGTTGGCGTCGCGAAAAGCAGCGTAAGTTTGTGGACAAAAGATATCGAGCTCACTGTTAAACAAAGAAAAAAGCTGTCCGAGCACGGACGTTCTGTAGAATCGGTCGAACGTCGACGACACGCTCGATTAACAAACGAACGTGCCAGGAGAAGAGTTTTTTTTGAAAAAGCAGTTACTGAAATCAGAAATAAGAATCTGTCAAAAAACGATTTATTTTTTCTAGGAGCCGCTCTTTACTGGGGCGAAGGTTCTAAAACCAGTCGTGGCACAGTAGATTTTACTAACGCCGATCCACGCAGTATTCAAATCATGATGAAATACTTCAAAGAAATATGCGATGTGCCGAACGAAAAATTTAGAGGTCATGTTATATTGCATCCGCATCTAGATTCTGCTAAAGCAGAACAATACTGGAGCCGAATTTCTGGCATACCTCGTACTCAGTTCCACAAAACATCAATGCAACACAACAAGGCGAGTCAAAACAAAAAGGACAGTTTGCCACTCGGCACCTTCTCAATTGGTGTTTATGATACTGTGCTTTACTTACAGATTATGGGATGGATGGAAGGCATTTATAGTCAACTAATAAAAAAGAATAAACAGGTCCCGTGCAAATTCCACCAATTTCTATGAAAACGAATCTCCCGATTCTTTATGAAGACGACGATATTATTGCGGTCAATAAGCCCGCAGGCGTGCTCTCTACGGAACTGCACTTCGGTGTCGGGTATGTGCACCGTCTCGACAGAGATACATCGGGCGTTTTAATTTTTGCGAAAAATCAGAAGGCGTACAATTTTTTGCGTAAGGCATTTCACGATAGGGAAGTAAAGAAAACATATCTCGCTTTCGTATATGGCGTGCCAAAAGAAAAAAAAGGAATTATTGATTTCGACATCGGCCGTTCGCGAAAAGATTTCCGTCTGCGAAGTGCACAGCCAAAGGCAAAAGGACGGTTGCGCGATGCCCTAACACACTATGAAGTCATAGGAGAGATACCCGATTACGCATTATTGAAAGTACGGCCAGAAACTGGCCGCACACATCAAATTCGTGTGCACTTGAAAGCGATCAATCACCCAATTATTTGTGATCCTCTCTACGCGCCAAAACATACGCCAGCACTAGGCATCACGCGTCTCGGTCTACACGCGTCTGAAATTGATCTTCCTCTCCCACCTGGTACACGCGTCCATATTACCGCTCCCGCTCCTACTGACCTCTCATCCGCTTTTGCTAAATTTATTAATTTAATTCCTAGGCCAATTTGAAGTAAGGTTGAACCTCGTACTATATCTGCTCTGCAGCTTACCGTGCCATTGACAAAATAAATCAATAGTGCTATCCTAGATCCAGATCGAACCTTGATCGGCCTGCCTTTCGGTGGGTACATAAAAACAAGAGGAGGATGACGCCATGCCGAACATGACCCCATCAGGAATCACTATAGGACAAATCGGGAAGATTCAGGAACTTTTAGGTGCTGGGTTACGCAAGTCCGGGCTTCCGAGCGAACCAACCCAAATGATCATCGAACAGCAAGGAGAGGCATTTGTGACCGAGTTCATTGCTGCATTCCGCAAGCGCGTGGAGGCGGTCGACAACATAGCTGTTCGACACGTTTTCGTAAACCGCAGTCGCATGGCATGCGAAGCACTCGGAGCAACTGGTCAGCGGCAGTTTGTCAACAGTGACGTAGCCAAAAAAATGCCAAGAGCCGAAAACGATAAAGCAGACGTAATCTTCTTCAAGCTCGGGCGCTCCATCAGTGATTCCGATTTGGAGAGGGAGTACGAACTGCGCGGACTCATGCCAGCCGATCCGTATTCACTCGCTGCCGTCAACGAAGCAGATCCCGCATTTGCCAATGGACATCCCAACAGTACCCATTGGAAGAATGCCGATGATAATTGGTGTTATGCCGCGTTCAGCCGGTGGGACGATGAGCTGGACGTGGATGTCAACCGCGACGATGGTGACTGGGGTGACTACTGGTGGTTCGCCGGCCTTCGTAAGTAAGTACTTAGGGTTTTGTCCTTCGCATCTGGGCTCCGTATTGCTTTACTGCATACGGAGCCCATTTCATTTTGCTATATTCAAAACGGTGACAGATGCATACGCGGGCGAGTTGTATTTGATGAAAGAGCGTGCTAATGTGCGCGGCAATGGATAAGGTAATCACACCAGTCAATGTAGAAGGGCGCGCGCGTCTTGGTATTCGTGCGGGCGACACCGTGCGTGTCACACAGAACATCATTGAAATCAAAAAAGGTCGTGGTACTGACAAGAAAGAGAAGACAATCAAGAGTGCCCGCACACAGGTCTTTGAAGGCCTCGTACTTTCAACAAAACACGGCACTGAGGCAGGCGCCTCTTTTACTGTCCGTGCAACACTCTCTGGTGTCGGAGTTGAAAAAACCTATCCGCTGTATTCCCCTATGATTGATTCAATTGAAATCGTCAAACGATCGCATGTCCGTCGCGCAAAACTCTACTTCATCCGAGAGAAAGCAACTAAGGAAGTACGCCGCCAGCTCCGCAACGCGCGCATGATGCACCAGAAGAGCGACGAGACGATTGCTGTTGAAGAAGTGGTTTCTGAAGCAGAATCAGCTGACGAAGCCACTGAACCGATTGCAGAAGAGGCGAAAGAGGAAGTTGTGATATAGTTTTTCGCAAGCCCGGGTGTTGAAATTGGTAGACATTTATCCTTGAGGTGGATAAGCCCGTAAGGGCGTGGAGGTTCGAGTCCTCTCCCGGGCACTTAAAATAATATGCTCTATACGGGAAATGGTGACGATGGAACAACAAAATTATTCAACTGCAATCAGCAGAAGATTTCGAAATCATCTGAAGTGTCTGAAGCGCTTGGTGCGCTCGATGAGCTCAATGCGTTTCTTGGATTTGTAAAAGTGCAGAGTGCGATGGAGCCGCGCATTGCGAATGCTTTGCGTGAGATGCAAGAAAATCTTTTTATCATTCAAGCAGAAGTAGCAGGTGCGGATAAAAAAATAGAAAAAAGCGCGATAGAAAATATTGAAAAATTAATTGGCGAAATAGAAAAAGAAATTCCGCCAATAAAAGGATTTTCAATTACAGGCGGAACAGAACTTTCCGCACTCCTCGATGTCGCGAGGACGCTCGCACGCCGTGCTGAGCGGCGCCTCATCGCGGCGAATGAAATGAATATGTGCAAGATTTCTGACGAAACGACAGTATATATGAACCGTCTCTCGTCGCTCCTTTTCGCTCTCGCGCGCCTCGCAAACCATATTGCTGGCGTCGCAGAAGAATCGCCGAAATATTAGGGAAAGACCCGAAAATATTTATATCCACAACACAGAGTGTTTACATATCCGTAGAAAAGCTTATTATTGATAAATGGCGCAGGCAATTTGTAAAAAATGCGGAAAGTCTTTTTATGTAAAGCCGCATTGGCTCAAGGTCGGTTACGGAAAATATTGTTCCGCCGATTGCCACCACGCAAGTATGAAAAATGGCAAAGAAGTTTCTTGTTCTATATGCGGAAAATTGTCTTACAAAACTCAGAAAGGTCTCAATGGTTCAAAAAGCGGCAAATATTTCTGCACGAAAAGATGCCAAACTCTATGGCGCAATCAACTTTACATAGGTCCTGCACATAAAAATTTTAAGACAGGAGAATTTGTTTATCGAGGGGTCATAGAAAGGGGAGGGGTTCCGAAAATATGCAGATTGTGCAAAACTGAAGATTGTCGGGTCTTAGCAGTACACCACAAGGACTGGAACCGGCAAAACAACGTTTTAGGGAATCTCTTGTGGCTCTGTCACAACTGTCATCATCTAGTGCACCGTTATGAATCAGAAAGAGAAAAATTAGCTATGCTTGTGAACAAATAAATGGTGGTCGTAGCTCAATTGGTAGAGCATCTGCTTGTGGAGCAGAAGGTTGTGGGATCGTGACCCATCGACCACCCAAAATTTTACCGCGTGCTATCATTCACTTATGAAAAGTATTTTGCTCGGTATTTTGCTCGTTATTATTATTGGTGTTGGAGGTTTTGTGTATAGGAACGCGATTGAACATCCGTCACAGCCAATAGCATGCCCGATGGATGCAAAAATTTGCCCAGACGGCACTTCGGTTTCCCGCGAAGGACTTTCTTGCACGTTCCCGACCTGTCCGCCACCGAACGTTCAACTGACTGATATTGGCGTTGTATTTGCGTTGCCTGCTGGCTTTGTGCCTGTGTCACTTCCTGACTCTGCAAGTGTTGCCTCGTACAGTATGCCAATTGCCTCATCAAATGACTTCAACAGCATTAGCATTCGTCGCTACGCGATTGCTGCATCTTCAACCGCTCTCTCTACAATAGAGCAAACAGCCATTAGCGGGACTTCTGGCACCTCTATTAGTGCATCATCTTTTTCTTCCGCTATGTTCGGCACACGCCGTTTTACCGTTGTTTCTATAGAGCGATTTGAGGGCGTTATTGATACAGCATATTATCTCGCGCGCGGTACTGATGTATTGCGTTTTGATGCGATTGACAGAGGTGCCGATTGGACCAATCCAAATCTTGATATTACGATTCTTCCTGCTCATGCGGCGCTTATAAAACTTCTCTCGACTCTGCAAGGGGAATATTAGTGTTATAATACCAATCACTAATCAATAACCAACTTTGTTATGGATAAGAATTGCTTTTGTGAGATTTTCAACGATCGCTGTGTACGAATTGCTGGCATTATTGTTCTAGCAGTTCTTGCACTCTTCCTTCTTTCGCAGACAATACTTGCTGTTGGAAACTTCGGGCGTCCAGCGAGCCCGGCAACCGATACGATTACTGTGCAGGGCGATGGTAAAGCGACACTTCCACCGGATGTCGCGAATGTTTCTTTCACCGTCCAAAACACCGCACCTGCTGTCTCCGATGCACAGGCCGCGACCACCAAGCAAGCGAATGCCGCGATTGATTTCGTAAAAGGGCAGGGCATCGCCGACAAGGATGTCAAAACACTCTCGTATAACATCACACCACAGTACTCATACCCGAACCCTTGTTCATCTGGAGTGCTTTGTCCGATGTACAATGGCACACCGAAAGTGACTGGTTACGAGGTTTCTGAAATGATTCAAGTGACAATGCATGATCTAACTAAAGTCGGTTCACTCCTTGGTGGGCTAGGGAAGCTCTCGGTACAAAATATTTCCGGACCTTCTTTCACACTTGATGACACCTCTGCCGGCTACGATGCCGCACGCGCTGATGCGATTACTAAAGCGAAAACACAAGCCGATCTTCTCGCAAAACAACTCGGCGTTCGTCTCGGCAAAATTGTTAATTTCAGTGAATCCTCCGGACGCTATTCTTATCCGATGTATGACAGTATGGGTGGCGGAGTATCAAGCGCGAAGGCAGTTTCCACTCCGAGTATTCCAACCGGTGAGAATACTTACAACGCTTCGGTCTCCATTACCTACGAGATTCGCTAGTATTGACTCAATTTAGGCATCGTACTATGATGCCAATATCAAAGCCCGCAGGGCTTTTTTATTTACCGAACCAATTCGCTATGAATGCACTCATCTCGTATCTGAAGCATGTGCGCGAAGAATTCACTCACATCGTCTGGCCCACGCGGCGCACGGCGATTTCGCATACTTTCGTCGTTATATTTATTGCGGCGGCGATTGCGCTTCTTGTCGGATTGCTTGACTACGCATTCGGCTCTGTCGTGAACCGCATTATCGGCGGATAATATTTTCTTATGGACGACGAAATGCAGATGGCGGATATCGCTCCGATAACACCACCAATCGGAAGGAAAGAAGTTCGCGATGAAATAATACCAAGTGAAAAAGATGCTCGATGGTACACAATCCACACATATGCTGGTTATGAGAATGCGGTCGAGCGCAACTTGAAACAACGCATAGAATCGCTCGGAATGGAGGAAAAGATTTTTGAGGTCATCGTACCGACGGAGAAGAAGATTCGCGTAAAGGGCGGCAAGCGCATCATTGAAGAAGAAAAAATTTATCCGGGCTATATTCTGGTGCGCATGATTGTTGACGATGATTCGTGGTTTGTTGTGCGGAATACGCCACGCGTAACCGGTTTCGTAGGATCTGGAAACACTCCTGTTCCGATGGAAGAGGCGGAAATAACATCATTAATGAAGCGAATGAAGGCAGAAGCGCCGAAGCATCGCATTGATCTGATGAAGGATGACCCAGTCGTAATCGCAGACGGTCCATTTAAGGATTTGGAAGGGAAGGTGAGCGACATTGACGAAGACCGTGGAAAAGTGAAAGTGATGGTCTCGATGTTCGGGCGCGAAACACCAGTTGAACTGGATTTTTTGCAAATAAGGAAACTCTAAGGTAGAGTCACATTCATTATGGCTACTGTTGTAAAAAAGATAAAACTTCAAATCCCGGGAGGGGCGGCAACGCCAGCGCCTCCGGTCGGAACGGCTCTCGGCCCTGCTGGTGTGAACATCGGCCAATTCGTAACGCAGTTTAACGAGGCGACGAAAGACAAAAAGGGAACAATCATCCCGATTGAATTGTCGGTCTACGACGATCGTTCGTTTACTTTCATCATGAAGAATCCGCCGGCGTCTCGGTTGATTTTGAAGGCGCTTGGGATAGAGAAGGGTTCAAGCAAAGCGCGTGAGAAAAAGGCAGGCACGATTACAAAAGAACAAATTGCCAAGATTGTTGAAGAAAAAATCCCCGATATGAATGCGAGTTCTCCCGAAGCGGCCGCACGCACTATCGCAGGCACAGCGCGCTCAATGGGTATTGAGGTGAAATAAATTTTTGTTGCAGAACACACGCGGCCATTAAGTAGCCGCGCGTGTTGCTTTTTATCTTCTTGACGCGTACAGTTGTGTCAGATTTGTACCAAAAATAATGAAGAAGGGAGGGGCATCATGCCGATAACCATATTAAGTGCATTAGAAATTTTTACTAACCCGCACGATTTAGAAATCTTAGTCGGGCAGGGAAAGACCAACGGTAAATATGTGATCGCCATTAGCCGCGGACCACGGGACAACTTCAAGATGATTCTCGATTCTGATCCTTTTGCAGAAAAGCTTGAGGATGCAATAGAGGCGGTCGAAAAAATCTTGAACATTGTACAGAAAGTTGGGACTAAAGAATTCGGTGGAAATAGTATTTTATCCGAATATCTCAACATCGATGAGCAGTCGATTGATCAATCCAAAGTTTTGAATCCCGGATTGATTGCCAAGATAATTCAGGAACTTCAGTCTCATATGATGGCGAGTACATACAAGATCGCATGACCGATGACCGAGCAAAAACCGCTCTCAAATAACGGAAGACCGATGGTATAAAAGCGCCAACGGTCTTTTTCTTTCCAGCAATAGGTCTGCTACACTCTTTCTATGGAAGAGCGAATACGAAAGGCAGTTGCTGATGCCATTGGCGAAAGCGCCACGATAACGGTAAAACGCCCGTCAAATACGACGCACGGCGATTACGCGGTGTTTGTCGGGATGGAGATGGCAGAAAAAGTTTCGAAAAATATTAAGGAAGAACTTGGAGATGCAGTTGATAAAGTTGAAATCGCGGAGCCGGGATTCGTAAACATTACACTTTCACAAGAAGCAATAACTTTTGCTATTGCCGAAGCGGCTGCACAAGGTGCAAAGTGGGGGAAGGGCAGCGCACACGAAGGTGAGTGTGTAGTAATTGAATACACCGATCCGAATCCGTTTAAAGAAATGCACATCGGGCATCTGATGAGCAATGTCATTGGCGAGTCACTTGCACGACTTATTGAAAATGAAGGTGCGGCCGTAATTCGTGTTAATTATCAAGGCGATGTCGGTCCACATGTCGCGAAGGCACTTTGGGGATTGCAGAAGAAAGGAATTAAAGAACCAGAGACAGCGAAAGAAATCGGTACTGCATACACAGAAGGATCGCGCGCATACGAAGAGTCACCTGAAGCAAAAAATGAGATAGACGCGCTTAATCAGGCGATTTACAAAGGCGGCAATCCGGCGCTTATGGAACTCTGGCGCAAGGGTCGCGATATTTCGCTTGAAGCATTTGAGCGACTTTATGAAATGCTCGGCACACATTTTGATTATTATTTTTTTGAAAGCGAGACGGCAGAACCGGGGCTACGTATTGTGCGTGATGGAATAAAGAAGGGAATATTTGAAGAAAGCGAAGGTGCAGTTATTTACCGCGGAGAGAAAAAAGGATTGCACACACTCGTTTTTATTACGAGTGCGGGCACGCCGACCTACGAGGCAAAAGACATAGGCCTCGCTTTTCTTAAAGAAGAACGCGTGCAGAGCGGCCGTTCTCTAATCATTACTGCGAACGAGCAGATCGGGCATTTTAAAGTGATGCTTTCCGCGCTTAATGAAATTGCACCTTTAATCGCGAAGAAAACGGAACATATTCCGCACGGATTCTTGAAACTTGCTTCTGGGAAAATGTCTTCGCGTTTGGGAAATGTGATTACGGCTGAAGGACTTATTGAAAGCATTATTAAAAAAGCGAGTGAAAAAAATTCCGACCCGCTTATCGCCGAGCAAGTCGCGCTCGGGGCAATTAAATATATGATTCTGCGGCAAGCACCCGGTTCAGATATTATTTTTGATGAAGAAAGGTCGCTGTCGCTAGAAGGCGATTCGGGACCATATCTTCAATACGCGCTAGTACGTGCGAAGAAGATTCTCGCGTATGGCGATAATGGTGTGGGTGGAACCGAGATGCCGGACGTACCATACGCGGTCGAGCGGATCATTCTGCATTTCCCTGAAGTCGTCGCGCGCGCGATACAATTCCTCGCTCCGAATCTTCTAACGACCTATCTAACAGAACTTGCAGCCGCGTGGAATTCTTTTTATGCGACAGAACAAATTCTCGGGAGTCCAGAAGAGGCATATAAACAGCGGGTTGCACGCGCCTTCGCGAACACGATGATAAATGGCCTCGCGCTTCTCGGCATCCCAGCACCTGAGAGAATGTGAGGTAATATGGGACATATGGCAGAAAAATCGGAGGTCGCAAAGCGAGAGGAGAAGATTCTCGCGTTTTGGGAACGCGAGCAAATTTTTGAAAAATCGCTCATAAAGAAAGCGCCAAAAGGTGACTTTATTTTTTACGAAGGTCCGCCAACAGCCAACGGCAAACCCGGTATTCACCATCTTGAAGCCCGTGCTTTTAAAGACGCCATACCACGGTACAAGACAATGCGTGGTTATCGTGTGAGTCGTCGCGCTGGTTGGGATACGCACGGGCTTCCTGTCGAGTTGCAAGTCGAGAAAGAACTCGGCTTTTCAGGAAAGCCGGATATAGAAAAATATGGCATTGCCGCATTCAATAAAAAATGTCGTGAAAGTGTATTTACATACATTGATCTCTGGGCAAAATTCACAAAACGCATCGGCTACTGGGTTGATGAAACAAAAGCATACTTCACTTTTGATAGCTCCTATATGGAAGTGGTTTGGTATCTCTTCGCCAAGACAGCAAAAGACGGGCGACTCTACAAGGATTATAAAGTCGTACCGTGGTGCCCGCGCTGCGGCACAGCGCTTTCTTCGCACGAACTTGCGCAGGGATATCAAGATGTAAAAGACCTCACGATTACCGCGAAGTTCCATTTAAAACCGGATCAAGAATTTGGGAATGGTAAATATAAAACGAAGGACACGGCATATATTCTCGCGTGGACAACAACTCCTTGGACCTTGCCGGGAAATGTCGCGCTTGCGGTTGGAAACAATATTAAATACAGTTCTCTTCGAGTAAAAGATGTTCCGGAACTCCTGATTGTAGCAAGTGATCGTTTACAAGATGTTTTTAAAGACAAAGAATTCGAAATTGTACATGACGACATAGTCGGAGCTGATCTCGTCGGTCTCAAATACGAACCGCTCTACGATTTTGCAAAAAATCTTGCGTCAGAATCAGAGAAAACAAAATTCAACAAAGCATTTCAAGTATATCTAGCGGATTTCGTCACCACCGAAGAGGGCACCGGCATTGTGCACACGGCCGTGATGTACGGCCAAGAGGATTTTGAATTGGGAAACAAAATTGGATTGCCCAAAGTGCATCTCGTGAATCCGGAGGGAAAGTTTATTTCTGGCGCTGGGTTTCTTGAAGGGAAATCGGTAGTTGGAGAAGAAACATCAGTTGAAATATTAAAAGATTTATCAGCGCGAGGTCTTCTTTTCAAAAAAGAACCATATACGCACACATATCCTTTCTGCTGGCGCTGTAAGACACGGCTTATCTACTATGCGCGTGATTCGTGGTATATCCGTATGTCTGATCTGCGCGAGAAGCTTGTCGCGGAAAATAAAAAAGTCCATTGGGAACCGGCGTATATCCGCGATGGGCGAATGGGCGAGTGGCTCGCGAATGCGAAGGACTGGGCGATAAGCCGTGAACGCTATTGGGGCACGCCTCTGCCAATTTGGCGTAGCTCTGATGGAAGCGAGCAACTTGTTATCGGTTCAATTGATGAGCTCAAGAAATACACAAAAAAATCTGGCAACAAATATTTTGTAATGCGCCACGGTGAAGCTGAGAATAACGTCAAAGGCATTCCTGATCCAACGAATCGGGAACACTATCATTTAACGCAAAACGGACAGGAGCAGGTAGAAAATGCCACAAAGGATTTGAAAAGTCACGACGTTGCGTATATCTACACATCTCCGTTTACGCGAACACAAGAATCCGCGGATATCATCGCAACGAATCTCGGCTTACCCAATAGCCGTGTCATAACAGATGATCGACTACACGAACTTTGTGCAGAAGAAACGAACCAAGAAGGCCGTCGTCGCATTGGAGAATTTCTGTATGATCTTGAGAACAAACACAAAAATGAAACGATTCTCATCATTACACACGGTTTTGGTGTCAAAATATCAGCCGACGTTGCTTTGGGGGCAGCCACACGTACTCTCATAGAACTCTCGAGTCAGTGCACGTTAGTTTTTGCAAAACCAGTATCACTTGATTTCGTCCCGCTTCCGCACAACGAGGAATACGAACTTGATCTCCATCGACCGTATATTGATGACATTATTCTCGTTTCAGAAAAAGGAACAGAATTACGAAGAACACCAGAAGTAATGGATGTGTGGTTTGATTCCGGTGCGATGCCATTCGCACAGGCGGCAAAAGAGAAAGGGAATCAGTCGTTAGAGAATTTCTTGAAGAAAATTGAATATCCAGCAGATTTTATCTGCGAAGCCATTGATCAAACACGCGGCTGGTTCTATACACTTCTTGCTATTGGAATGCTCGCTGGGCGTTGCGCAGCTTTTAAAAATGTCATCTCACTCGGACTTTTGCTCGACGCCGAAGGCCAGAAAATGAGTAAATCAAAAGGTAATATTGTTGATCCATGGATAGAAATGGAAAGGTGGGGTGCTGACGCATTGCGCTTTTGGATGTACAGCGTGACACAGGCAGGTGATTCAAAAAATTATGATGCCAAGACGATGAAAGAGGCAGCAAAAGTGCTTTCGTGGGCAGAGAATAGTACAAAGTTCTACAAGATGTTTAAAGACATTCCTCAAATGAAAGGAACACAGAAAGTAATTGATCGTTGGATGTATGCGCGAGTGGATTTAACTGTCTCAGCCGTTACAAAGACGATGGACGAATACCGGCTTTTTGAAGCGACACGAGCCATCGCGAATCTTTCCGAGGATCTATCGCAATGGTATGTCAGGCGTATACGCGACCGAGTACGAGAAGGGGATTCAGATGCAATAGAAACTTTACGTGAGACACTTCGTGTCTTGGCACTTCTCCTTGCTCCATTTGTCCCATTCATTGCGGAAGAAATTTATACGGAAGTAAAACGAGACGAAGATCCTATAAGCGTGCATCTCGCAGATTGGCCAAGCTCAGGAAATAAATGGAATTTCTTACGCGCAAAAGCAGATAGTAAATTGATTGCAGAAATGCAAAGAGTCCGTGCATTGGCATCAGAGGCGCTTATGTTACGGCAGAAGGAGGAAATTAAAGTACGTCAGCCACTCGCGTCGCTCACCGTGCTGGACTCACTTTCAGATGAACTTGCACAGATTCTCGCTGACGAAGTAAATGTGAAGAAAATAATTGTCGGTACAGAACTCTCACTCGACACGACCCTTACTCCCGAACTCATTAAAGAAGGCGATGAGCGCGAGATGGCGCGCGCGGTTGCCGACGCGCGCAAAACAGAAAACCTCTCACCGAAAGATTTCGCACGCGCAGAGATTCGCGCGGGAGGCAAATATCCTGTGACGTTGTCGACTGGCGAAGTGCGATTCGATCTTGTTCGCGATGCGGCATAAATACGAAACACGTGGCATCGTGCTATCCCGTACACCAGCGGGGGAAATGAATGCTATTGTCACGGTCCTGACCCAAGATATTGGTCTCGTACGCGCACGTGCGCAGGGAGTACGCAGACCAGGTGCCAAACTTGCCCACGCGCTCACAACTTTTTCCGAAAGCGAATTAATACTCGTGCGTGGTAAAGAAAATTGGCGCGTTGCCGGGGCAGTTTTGAAAGAGAATTGGTTTTTGCGCATACGTAACACTGCACCGCGCGAGCGAGCAGCGCGCGTCTCAGGACTTTTATTACGACTCGTTGCCGGGGAAACAAATGATTCAGACCTGTTTTTGATTATGAGAGGATTTTTTGAATCACTCGCAACACTACATGAAGACACACATGAAGCGGTTGAAATCCTCGCGGTTCTTCGTTTCCTTGCAGTACTTGGACTTGATGCAGAAGAAATTTCTCGGAAAGTATCTCTCTTCGCCCCAGAAATGCTTGCAGACATTACAAAAAATCGCACAAAGTACATAACGCGCATTAATCGCGGTATCGAGGCCTCTGGGCTTTGATATACTGCAGGTGATGACTATACATCCTGATGATGATATCGGTTCGCTCGAGCGCGCACGAAAGCGTCTTTATGAGCCCAATTCCACTTCACAAAATATACGTGCCCCTTTCTTTGTTCCAAAACGCTCGTTGCCGCATGCATGGAAAGGGCCGCTTCGCTCCATCCGTTCATCCGGAGAGAAACGGCATCTGCATCTCGCAGGGATGTTTTTTGTATTCGCATTTCTTTTTTTCCTCGCTTCGCTCGGCATCGCTATTTACTTCTTCTACTTTGGCGGCAATTCGGTCTCGATAAATAAGATTGCAATTGATATACAAGGACCTACAACAATCGCCGGCGGTGATACAGTCCCACTATCTCTTACCGTCACGAATAAAAATTCTATTGCTATTCAAAACGCTACCATCGAAGTTGATTTTCCAGATGGAACAAGGAGTGCAACTAATATCATGACCGCGTATCCGCGATATACCGAGAACCTCGGCACCATCCCAAGCGGCGAAACCGTAACCCGTTCTATGAAAGCAGTTTTATTCGGCGAAGCAGGGAAGTCGTTTTCTCTGCCAATATCTTTTTCTTTCGGAACTTCCGCCTCTAAGGCGGTATTCGTGAAAAAGTCCTCTTATACGCTCGCTATTTCTTCCACACCGCTTTCAGTATCAGTCGATACTCTTGCCGAGACCGTTTCTGGGGCGCCTCTTACACTTACACTTACAGTACGTTCAAACGCAACCGTCCCAATGGATAATATTGTTCTTTCCGGTATTTTACCTTTCGGCTTCTCGACCGTTTCCTCGTCGCTCCCTTTGAATAATTCAAGTTTTTTTGTCGGTACACTTCAGCCAGGCGCGAGCAAAACGATAAAACTTATCGGAACATTGACCGGTCAAAATAATGAACAAAAAGTATTTCATTTTACCGTCGGGACTGCGAACACAGAACAAGATCAAACGCTTGCGGTCTCATACATAACTCAAGATGCGACAGTAATGATTACCTCTCCGTTCATCAACACAACACTCACTCTTAACGGAAACACTTCATCGCAGAGCGTAATCACTCCAGGTAGTTATCAGAGCGTCAATGTTTCGTACACAAACACACTTCCAACAAGCGTAGAGAATACAATGGTCTCAATCGCTATTTCTGGTTCTGCGATTGATTACAACAGCATAAAAACTACCAAAGGTTTTTATCGCTCAACCGATCATACGATTGTTTTTAGCCGTGATACTGACCCATCGCTCGCTACACTCGCGCCAGGCGCTTCTGGTATCGGAATGTTTACATTTTCAACACTTGCATCTGGAGCTCTCCCTTCGTCGCCTGACGTGACCTTTACTGTCTCAGTATCAGGGACACGCGTAGGGCAGACGAATGTGCCAGAAGAAGTAAAAACCTCTTCTACTAAGACCGTAAAAGTTGCGACTACTGTTTCAATAGTATCGTCCTCTCTCCATTCGTCAGGATCTTTTAGTAATAGCGGACCAATCCCGCCAGTCGTCGGTAAGGCGACAACTTATACTGTTGTCTGGAATGTTGTGAATAAAGGAAACGCGATTGCTGGCGGTATCGTGTCTACTATTTTACCGAATTATGTTTCCTATACTGATTCAGCAACTGGCGGTTTCTCCTATGACAATAAATCTCGCACTGTCTCATGGAATATTGGAGATCTCGCACAAAGCGCAAGCGCGCAAGGTTCGTTCAAAGTTTCTCTTACCCCGTCAACTTCGCAGAAGGGCAACGCACCAACACTTACCGGAGCAGTATCATTTTCAGGATATGACCGTTTCGCTGGGGTACAGATCTCTGAGACAGCAAATCCGGTAACGACGGCGACTGTAGGAGATCCGGGCTATAGCTCAACTGACGCGATTGTGCAATGATAATACGCCTATGGCTGACCTGAATCTGATGGAAAAAATTGTCTCGCTCGCAAAGCGTCGCGGTTTTATTTCCCCCGGCTCTGAGATCTACGGAGGCCTCGCTGGCACTTTCGATTATGGTCCATATGGTGTTCTTCTGAAAGAAAATGTCGAGCGATTATGGTTGCAGATGTTCCGCGATGGTCGTGATGATATGTACGGCGTTGACGCAGCAATACTGATGAACCCAAAGGTGTGGGAAGCGAGCGGGCATGTCTCTGGATTTTCCGATCCGCTTACCGAATGCGAGAAATGCAAAAAGCGTCTTCGCGCAGACCAACTCGACGATCCAGAGAAATGTCCTGAGTGTGGAGGAAAATTGGGCAATGTGCGGCAATTCAATATGATGTTTAAGACGCACGCTGGCGCTACTGAAGATGAGTCAGCGACAGTGTATCTGCGCCCGGAGACCGCAGGCGGCATTTTTATGAATTATAAAAATGTCATTGATTCGATACATCCAAAATTGCCATTCGGCATCGCACAAATAGGGAAAGCATTTAGGAATGAAATTGCTCCGCGTGACTTTATTTTCCGTTTGCGCGAGCTTCAGCAAATGGAAGTTGAATATTTCGTAAAGCCATCTGACTGGGAACAATCATTTGAAGAATGGCGTAAGATGATGCATTTATATGCATCTGCAGTCGGACTTCCAGAAACGAGCATTCACGAACTTGAAGTACCAGAGAGCGACCGTGCACACTACAGCAAACGCACAATTGATTTTGAATTTGATTATCCTTTCGGCCGCAAGGAACTCTGGGGTCTGGCTTACAGAACTGACTTCGACCTCTCTGCTCATGAGAAAAGTTCAGGCGTCTCGCTCGCATATCAGGATGAAGATCCGCCAGCTGGCGGAAAAAGTAAATTTATCCCGCATATCATAGAACCATCGCTCGGTGTCGACCGCACTATTCTCGCGGTTCTTGTAAGTGCATACCGCGAAGATGAACTCGGTGGTGAAATGCGCACTTTCCTCGCACTCGCGCCGAAGATTGCGCCGATTAAAGCAATGGTTTCGCCACTATTGAAGAATAAACCAGAGCTTGTAAAAAAGGCGAGGGAAGTGCGCGAAGAACTTCGCAGAATTCATCCATCAATCGCGTGGGATGACAACGGTAACATCGGCAAGCGCTATCGCCGGCAGGACGAAATCGGCACGCCTTTCTGCATCACAATTGATTTTGATACACTTGGAGAAAATCCCTCGCTCAAAGACACTGTCACTCTCCGTCATCGCGACACCGGCGACCAAGAGCGTCTCACCATTTCCGAAGTTGTAGCCCGCATTCGCGAAGCAATTCAGTAAACTTCTACATGTCAACATATGTGCTAGGATGCCCGTATGGGTAAGGAAATCAACGTCTCTATCACGCCAGGCACAATTGTTACTGCACTGTGCATTATTGTGGGTGCTTATGCTTTCTGGCTCCTGCGTGGTCTTATTCTTCTCGTATTAGCCGCCATTATTATCGCCTCGGCTATTGAGCCGTGGATTGCATTCTTTATTCGTCGTCGCCTACCTCGTTTTGCCGCTGCCATTCTTGTCTATGCCCTCGCATTCGGTTCGGTTTTCGCTATGCTGTATTTCTTCTTCCCGCCGATAATTGCCGATGCTGCGAGCTTTCTTACTGCCGCGCCGCAGTATCTCGACACAATCAGCACACCATCTTCTTTTTCAGGCATCGCTAACGCAACCGATCTTATCGGTAGCCAGCAAAGTGCACAATCATTTATCCAGACGCTTCTTTCATTTAGATCCGTCTTTGCATCAAGTTCAAGCGGAGTGCTTCAGCTCCTGGTCACTTTCTTCGGTGGTATCTTTTCGCTCTTCCTCGTCATTGTGCTCTCATTTTATTTCGCGCTTCAGGATACTGGAGTTGACGATTTCCTACGTCTCGTGATGCCTGTCGCATACGAAGATTATTCTGTAGATCTATGGAGACGCGCACAAAAAAAGATAGGACTCTGGATGCAGGGACAGGTATTGCTCTCGGTCATCGTCGGCATACTGGTATACCTCGGCCTCCTCATTATAGGCGTTCCGTACGCACTTTTCCTTTCTGTCTTTACCGCTGTAGCGGAAATCATTCCTATTTTCGGTTCACTCATCGCCGGTACTGCAGCCGCGGTCGTCGGATACTCGAACGGCGGTGTTGCGCTTGCGGCAATCGTAGCTGGTCTCTATATTGTGGTGAACCAATTTGAATCAAATCTCATATATCCGCTAATTGTGAAAAAGGTCGTAGGTGTCCCGCCTCTATTGGTTATCGTCGCACTTATTGCTGGATACACACTCGCTGGTTTCCTCGGCGCTCTGCTCTCGGTGCCGTTTGCGGCAGTTCTGCTTGAGATTATTTCGGATTTTGATAAGCGGAAGCGTCGCGAACAGCGCGCACAGACATAATTTTACTTATGAGTGCGCGTTACATCACCACCACGCTCCCGTATGTGAATGCCGATCCGCATCTCGGTCATGCACTTGAATTCATTGAAGCAGATTGTTTGGCGCGCTCCGCGCGCCTAAAAGGTGATGATGTATTTTTCAATATCGGTGCCGATGAACACGGTACAAAAGTCGCGCAGAAAGCGGAGGAAGAAGGGAAGACCGCAATCTTATGCAGACGAACATACTGCACGGCTCAAATCATTCGCAGACCAGCTAGGTATTTCGTACAATTCGTTCGTTCGTACAACGGATCCTGCACACATGCACGCGGCGCAAGAATTTTGGAAACGCTGCGCAGTGGCGGGCGATATTTATAAAGCGGCATATGAGATAAAATATTGTGTCGGTTGCGAGCTTGAAAAAACCGATTCGGAACTTGTTGATGGATGTTGTCCGCTTCATCCAAATACAGAAATAGAAATCCGCGAAGAAGAAAATTAT
>JAPLWI010000016.1 GCA_026396675.1 Candidatus Kaiserbacteria bacterium
CATCATTTGACTGGATTAAGGAAGTTGTTACCTGCGAGACTAATTATTACCATTGGACGCAGTGGCTATTTGTGATGTTCTTTGACCAAGGACTTGCCGATAGCCGCGAAGCGGCGGTGAAGTTGTGTCCGAAAGATCAGACCGTGCTCGCGAACGAGCAAGTTACTGACGGATGTTGTGAACGGTGCGGCACTCCAGTTGAAGAAAAACGACTCACACAATGGTTCTTAAAGATTACCGATTATGCTGAACGACTTCTCACGGGTCTCGATGCACTGCCGTGGCGTGAAGAAATAAAAGACGCGCAACGCGCGTGGATAGGAAAGAGCGAGGGCGCGTATATGGAGTTCCAGATTTCTGGTCGAAACGAGAAAATAAAAGTATTCACGACTCGATCGGACACGATTTTTGGCGCGACGTATGTCGTACTCGCGCCGGAACACGAACTCGTTTCATCGTTCTTATCTATTGTTTCAAATAAAAAACAAGTTGAAGAATATGTGAATGCGACGAAGAAAAAGACCGAAAGAGAACGAAGTGAGAATAAAGAAAAAACGGGTGTGAAATTGGAGGGTGTTTCAGCGATCAATCCCGCGACGAAAGAAGAAATTCCTATTTATGCCGCCGATTATGTTCTCGGTTCGTATGGCACGGGCGCCATTATGGCCGTTCCGGCTCTCGACGAGCGAGATAATGAATTCGCACGGAAATTTAATCTTCCAATTCGTGAGACCGAATTAGCGGATTGGGACACAATTGAAAAAATCGGTGGCGAAAAGGCGACACAATACCGCCTACGCGATTGGCTCGTAAGCAGACAAAGGTACTGGGGTTGTCCAATTCCGATTGTCTATGATCCGGAAGGGAAGCCGCATGCGATTCCAGCTGAGCATTTGCCGTGGATTCTGCCGACTGACGTTGACTTTACTCCAACAGGCAAAGCCCCACTTGCGTCGTCAAAAGAATTGAAAGAACGCGTAACAAAAATATTTGGCGAGGGATGGACACCAGAGTACGACACTCTGGACACATTTGTTGATTCTTCATGGTATTTCCTCCGCTACCTTGATCCGAAAGATGCACAGAGTTTTTCTGATTTTGCGTTGATGAAAAAATGGCTGCCGATTAATCGTTATTCGGGCGGAAGCGAGCATACAACGATGCATGTGCTCTATGCCCGATTCTTTATGAAAGCACTATATGATTTCGCTCTCGTGCCGGTTGACGAACCATTCACCGAGCGATTCAACCGCGGGCTCATTATGGGTCCCGATGGGCAGAAAATGAGCAAGTCAAAAGGGAACGTCATAAATCCAGACGAATTCGTGCAGAAATATGGCGCGGACGCTGTGCGTGTCTACCTTGCATTTATCGGTCCTTACAACGAACCGGGGAATTACCCGTGGAATCTTGACGGCGTTACCGCAATGCGGAAATTTCTTGAGCGTATTGTGAGAATGATTGAGAAAGTCGATCAAAATGTGGGAAGCGACGAACGCACAATCCGTTTAATAGGAGAAACATCAAACAAAATCAACGAAGACGGTGACAAATTTAAATTCAATACTGCTATCGCAGCGCTGATGATACTTTTGAATCATCTTGATACGTGCCCAACGATTTCGTGCGATGACGCACAGAAGTTTATAATTATGCTCGCGCCATTCGCGCCGCATCTTGCAGAGCATCTTTGGGGAAAAATCGGGGAAGCCGGGTCAGTCCATCAACAGCCATGGCCGGAGATTTCTCTCGACATTGCGAGTGAAGTAGAAGTTGTTGCACAAGTGAATGGCAAACGCCGCGGTTCAATTACTATTGCTGTAGATGTTTCTGAAAGCGAAGCGACAGCCGAAGCATTGAAACTTACTGCCGTCGTGAAAGCACTCGGTGGGAAAGAGCCATCTCGGGTTGTTTTTGTTCCAAACAAGATTGTCAACTTTGTGGTACCCCGTTAGAAACCAGAATCGAGTTTTATATGACCACTTGAAGGTTGCGCGGTCTATGGGTGAAGTTTCTAACGGGGTGGTATAATCCGTACCCGACGGCACGACGAGGCGTCGCCCATTGACTATTTTAGAAGCATTTGCTATAAATTACACCACATGAAAAAAACAACAAAAACAAAAAAGTATGCAAAGGCGGGAATAACGGCGCCCGCTTCGTTTTCTTTTGATAGCGCCGCGCTCGTTAAGCGGCTCCTCGCCGTGGTGCCGGAGCGCGCTCGCGATGTTCTTGTTCGTCGTTTCGGCTTGGGCAGCAATCCTGAACGCGAAACCCTTGAAGCCATCGGCGACCGTTCCGGGATTACCCGCGAACGCGTCCGACAAATCGAAGCAGTCGGGCTCGATGCAGTACGCGCAAGCAAAGTATTTAAAGAAACACGAAATTTATTTGAAGAAATTGCACGCTACATCAATTCACTCGGTGTCATCGTCCCTGAAGAAACGCTTCTCGCCGCGCTCGGTAAAGATGAGAAGGGCCGAAACCGATTCCGTTTTTTCCTTATGCTCGATTCAGCATTCTTCCGCGAACGCGAGACGAGTGACTTCCTTGCCCGCTGGCATGTGGATAGTACGACAGCGAAACATATTCATGACGCACTTTCTAAACTCTATAGTTCGCTCCCTGATGATGAAGTTGTTACCGAAGGGGAGATTCTTGACCGATTCCTAGATGAACTCAAAGGGGTCAACGACGCCTACAAGAATGAAGAGGTTTTGAAACGATGGCTTTCGCTCTCAAAGCATATTGGCAAAAACCCGCTCTCCGAGTGGGGTCGTGTCAGCGCACCGGCCATCCGCACAAAAGGCATTCGTGATTACGCATACCTCGCCATCAAGCGGCACGGTTCTCCGATGCATTTCTCGGAGGTCTCTAAGGCAATTGCTACGCTATTTTCCAAGAAGGCCCACATCGCGACAACACACAACGAGCTCATCAAGGACCCGCGCTTTGTACTAGTTGGTCGCGGACTTTACGCGCTCACTGAATGGGGCTACACGCCGGGTGTTGTACGCGATGTCATTCGCGAAACGATAGAAAAAGAAGGTCCAATGAAGAAAGATGAAATCATTAAGCGTGTGAAGAAAGCGCGCTTTGTTAAAGACAACACCATTCTAGTTAATTTGAACGATTCACGTTATTTTAAGCGAATGAAGGACGGTCGATATTCGGCAGTATAAAAAAGATATATAAACACGCGGCATCCGCTTTGCGGATGCCGCGTGTTTTTATTGCTATACTTAATCCATGCTTCCATTTTTTAAAGATGTTGAAAAATTTCGGGAAGAACTAAAAGATACAATTGGTTTCCGAGCTGAACCGTGGTCTGTTCTTATTCTCACCCTCGCGTTTCTTGCCATGGCGTTTCTCATTGTTCCTTCCGTGCTCTCCACTGCGTTTTCAATCACGCTTTTCCTAGCCCCTTTGTGGTTGCCGTTCCTTCTAATCGGCGGCGCGTGGTCATTATGGGTAATTTTGAAGCAATCGGAATTCATTTTTTCTCGAAAAAATATTCTTCTGGAAATAAAACCGCCGCGCAGTTTAGTGAAAACACCGCTTGCGATGGAGGCGTTTCTTTCAATGCTCAATCTCTCAGGGGGCGAATCAAATTGGTATTTGAAGTGGATCAAGGGCAGCGTGCGCCCATGGTGGTCGCTTGAAATGGCCTCTTTTGAGGGGCGAGTTCATTTTTATATATGGACACGTGACGTCTTCCGCGCGATGGTAGAGTCGCAAATGTACGCACAATATCCTGGAGTACAACTTACCGAGGTGCCCGATTATAGCCGTTTTATCAGTGCAAAGCCCGGTGAATGGGAAATATGGGGTTGTGATTTTAAACATACCGGTGAAGATCCTCTGCCGATTAAGACCTACATTGAGTACGGATTGGATAAGGTACAGAAGGAGCCGGAACAAACAGATCCTCTAGCGAACCTTGTTGAATACATGGGATCAATCGGTAAAGGTGAATATCTCTGGCTCCAGTTTGTCATTCGTTACCACAAAGGCGAAAAATATAACAAACGTATAAAGGGAGAAGACGGTAAATGGAAGGATTATGATTGGAAGGATAAGGCGAATGAAATGATTAAGAAAATTCGCGAGAAAACGCGCGACACATATACGGATCCGGTAACCGGCGAAGAACGTCCTGGTTTCCCAAATCCAACCAAGGGTCAAAGCGAAAAGATCGCCGCCATAGAACGCAATGTGTCAAAACTCGCTTTTGATATCGGCATTCGTGGAGTGTGTTTTATGAAGCCAGGGAAATTCAATCTCACAACCGTTTTGCATATGATTTCACTCTTTAATCCATTCAACACCGAAGGATGGAATGGGATCAAGTCAACATCATGGATGAAGACCTTTGATGATTATCCTTGGGAAATAGGCGTCACAAAATTAAAAAATAAATATCGCCGCCACATGGTTGAGGCATATCGGCGCCGCCAATTTTTTTACGAACCATTTTCTTTTGGATTGCCTAAGGACAAAATCATGGTGATGAGCACCGAAGAGATCGCCACAATCTTCCATATTCCTTCAGGCGCAGTCGCAGCCCCGGGCCTTGAACGCATCCAGTCGGCGACAGGCGAGGCACCAGCCAATTTGCCTGTCTAAACATTATGGATTTTCTCAAGCGGAACATTCCGTGGTTAATGGTGAGCATGTCTCTCGTGATTTTATTTGGCGTATATCTTTTTTTATTTTCGCCACCGTCAAATTTTCCATCCGATAGTATTGTCGTTGTCGCACAAGGAGCGTCCGCGCCGGAAATTTCTGAAGAACTTGCTAAGGCACACGTCGTCGCACACCCATTGATTCTGCGTGTTATTCTGCGAGTTTCTGGGACGAGCAGTCACATACAATCTGGCGCATATCGTTTTGAAAAACCGCAAAATATATTCGTCATCGCATATCGGCTTGTCACCGGGGATTTCAACCTACCACTTGTACGCGTTACTTTTCCCGAAGGAACTACAGTCCGCGGGGTAGCGGCACAAGTCGCACAAGAATTTCCTGCGATATCCGCGGCAGCTTTTTATAAAGCAGGCAATCAGTATGAAGGGTATCTTTTCCCAGATACGTATTTTTTTCCTACAGGAACTGATACTGAAACAATATTAAAGAAAATGCGTTCGAATTTTGACACAAATACCGCACCAATATCCAGAGAAATACGTATATCAGGACATTCACTTTCAGACGTTGTAATAATGGCGTCTTTAATTGAAAAAGAAGCGCGTACGGATACCGACAAGCATCTTATATCAGGCATTCTTTGGAATCGCATCATGTTTGGAATGCCGTTACAAGTTGATGCAGCGCGGGATACTTATCAGCACACTGGTCTTCCAAAGGTACCGATATGCAATCCTGGCTTGGAATCAATTGAGGCGGCTCTTCGACCAACAAAAACGGATTATTTTTATTATCTTACAGGCCGAGACGACCTGATGCATTACGCGACAACCTTTGCTGGCCACCAAGCCAATCGCCGAAAATATTTGGATTGACAATTTTACACAGAGGCGTAATGTACACTTTAGAAGTAAATTAAATATTCGCATCATATTCAAAGGAGGGTTATATGGATTTATTGAATCTCAGAAGAGAAGTTGAAAGCAGGTCCTTTCGTGATTTTTTCGAGTCGCTGTATCTCGAGAGAGGCAGAATCTTGCCTACGCTGAGTGACGAAGAAAGTGCAGTATTGTTCGTCGTCTCGAAGATAAGAAAAATGGAACCGGATAAGATTATGAATCTTCTCCCTGAAGAATGTAAAGACCATTTTGAGATGCTCCAGAAAGTGAAGACCAAATACGGTTGGTTCTTTAACCGTTTTGCGCTTTTCGCCAGACCGACTGATGGCGTGCTCGTCGGGTTTGGTAATGATGATATGTACTATGTACTTATTGTATGGGACGGGGAAGGGCGAGACCTCTGGAAGCCCGATCAAAATCTTTTCGACTAGTCAAAGCAAACCGCTTCGTTAGAGAACCAATTCGGTCTTCTCTCGACGAGGCGGTTTTCTATTTTCTGTTGATAATGAGGGATTTCGTAAACCCATCATGTACAATAGCGACAATGGAGTTGTGGCACGCGTTAAATCACAGCATTGAGGGGCGCGACTTATTTCTTGATTCGCAGGATTACGCGCGCTTTGTTCATAATCTCTATGAGTTTAATGATTCAAATCCCGCCGGCAATCTCTACCGTCTCTTTGATCCTTCAGGAATGAGGGATTTCGTAAACCCATCATTTAGAAAGAAACGCAAATTGTTAGTGGATATTCACGGATGGGTTTTGATGAAAAACCATTATCATTTACTTCTTTCTGAACGCGTTGATAATGGTATTAGTTTATTTCTTCGCAAGGTTAACATTGGTTATGCAAATTATGTAAACGAACGATATGGGCGAAAGGGCACTTTATTTCAAGGTCGGACAAAGAAAATCTTAATTGAACACCAAGCACATTTTCTTTATATCCTTCACTACCTTCATCTCAATTCACTCGATTATCTTAAAGGCGCAGAAGAATGGCGCGTGCGCAGTAAAGGCAGTATTAAAAATGCAAATGAAGCGTTATCTTGTCTTAATTCGTATAAATGGAGCAGTTATCTTGACTATACCGGCAGAAAGAATTTTCCTTCCGTTATAACTACTTCACTTTTTGGGAATGACTCTGATGATTATTTGAATTCTCTCAAAGAGTATCTGTATAATACCGAGTATGATGGCGATATGACTAAGCTAATTTTAGAATGATGGATTTCGTAAACCCATCATTGAATGGGAAAAAAAT
The DNA here is from genome assembly GCA_026396675.1 of Candidatus Kaiserbacteria bacterium. GTDB lineage: Bacteria > Patescibacteriota > Minisyncoccia > Phycocordibacterales > Phycocordibacteraceae > C7867-001. The sequence goes on from JAPLWI010000016.1 coordinate 6,812, forward strand.
ATTCGTCGGGATGTCGGGTGGGGTGGACTCGGCCGTGTCGGCGGCATTATTGAAACGCGAGGGCGCTATGGTAACAGGAGTGTTTATCAAGGGTTGGTATCCACCAGGTATGCCGTGTACCTGGGCGCAGGAACGCCGCGACGCGATGCGCGTCGCGGCACGGCTCCATATTCCATTCCGCACATTTGATGCAAGCGCCGAATACAAAAAAAGCGTTATTGATTACTTGCTTGAAGAATATCGCGTTGGCAGAACACCAAATCCAGATGTGATGTGCAACCGAGAAGTGAAATTTGGCGCGTTCTATCGTTATGCGATGGAGGAAGGTGCAGAGGCAATTGCGATGGGACATTACCGTAGTGGTGAAAAAGATCAAAGTTATTTTCTTTGGGCGGTACCGAAGGATATTTTGGCAGTAACGCTATTTCCCGTTGGCGAAATGGAAAAGAATGAAGTCCGCACACTCGCAAAAAAATTCAATCTGCCTATCGCAGAAAAGAAAGACAGTCAGGGTATCTGTTTTCTCGGAAGCGTTTCTGTTGAAGAATTTTTGAAAAAGGAATTAGGGAATGATAATCCGGCGCTTCTTTACACAATTGGACAAAGAGCCCCGCTTCCAAATGGTCCGTGGTTTGTTGTCGGGAAGGATGTTGGAAAGAAAGAAATCAAAGTTTCAAGGACGCGCAAATCTGATGTGCATGAAGTTTTTTTTACTGATGCAAATTGGCATAGCGATCCGAATGAAGTGGCTTGCGCTCAAATGCGTTATCGCGGCCCGCGTTGCGCGGGCCGCGTGGAGGGCGACCGATTCGTGAGCAGTGAACCATTCCATGATCTGCCCACCCCAGGGCAATCCATTGTTTTTTACTCGCCTCGCTACAGCTCTGGCGGAGCGGGCAAGGGTGACGAATCCTCCTCCGCGTATCCGCTTCGGCGGGACAAGCTCGTCGGCGGTGGTATTATTGCCTGATGGGTCACAAACGCTTTTGGGTCGCCGCGTCTATCATTGGTGGGGTTGTAATTATAGGTTTTGTGCTCTCCGTACCGCATACGCGCGATGTTGGGGAAACAGCAGTAATTCAAAATGAAACAATAACGCCACCAATTACCCTTCGGGATTCTTTTAAAAAGGGAGTACACATGATTACTGGTGCGCTCGAAGCGTCAAATGCATGCTTCTCTGTTACTGCCGATGCTGTCATTCTCGACAATGCATCAGGTGTTAAGAACATACTTATAAAAATTTCCATGCCAGACAATACAGGCGTCTGCCTACAATTGCCTACTCGGATGAATTTTTCAACAACAATTTCCGCTCCGGCAAATCTGCCGCTTAGAGCGACAGTGAACGATCGCGAGGCGAGCACAACTGTTTTATGACAACGCTTCCTTCTATTACAAAAGCCGACGGATCGAGAGAGGTATTTGATTCATCGCGGCTAATCATCTCTCTTGAGAGGGCTGGAGCGGGCGAACATACAGCTAATCGCATTGCTGAAACAATTTCAAACACAGTTGCGTCGGGCACATCATCTAGAGAAATTTACACTCGTGCGTTTTCGCTCTTACGCAAAGAGGCGAAGCCGATTGCCGCTCGATATGCCTTACGACGTGCGCTACTTGAACTTGGACCTTCTGGCCATCCTTTTGAAGATTTCATCTCGCATCTTTATCAAGCGGATGGTTGGCAAGTAGAAACGCGCAAAATATTGCAAGGAAGATGCATATCGCATGAAGTTGATTTTTACGCATCGCATCCAGAGCAGGGAATGCACATTGCTGCTGAACTCAAATATCACAATGACCCCGCATATAAAACCGATTTAAAGGTCGCGTTGTATGTAAAAAGTCGTTTTGAGGACATCTTCGCTTGTAATGAAGCGACTCATATTTGCCATATTGATCGCGGTCTTCTGGTGACGAATACAAAATTCACTTCTGAGGCCATCGCATATTCCGAGTGTGCAGGCGTTGAACTTTTGGGATGGGGTTATCCAGAAGACGACACTCTCTTTATGCGCATGAGCCGCGCGAAGATTTATCCGATTACTTCATTAACTGGACTTTCACGCGCCGAGAAGCGTCTTTTAATTGAACATGGCGCCATCGCTGTCGACACTATCGTACGAGATCGTAATTTCCTCGATTCAATACATCTTTCTCCTGAACGAGTTGGGGAATTGCTCGCCGAAGCCGAAGGTCTACTCGCTCTATGATGAAATTTTCTACAAGTTCTTTTGTTGCTGGATTTATGCTCGGCGCTCTCTTCGTCGGAGCATGGTTCGTAGGAGGGAACCCTTCATTTATGCAATTTCCTTCTTCTTATCCTGCTGCGATTACGACGATTCCGACTCCTGAAAAAAGCGGTGCGGTTTCAGTTGTCGATCAGCCATCCGGCGATTCTGTTATTGTTGAATCAATTACCGTACCGCCGCCTGGCGTGTGGGTCGCAATACGCGAAGTGGTTGGGGACGAATTAGGGAATGTGCTTGGAGCAGCACGCATAGACGGACCGCGTAGCGCAGTTTCCATTTCTCTCTTGCGCGCGACCGAACCGAATCGATCATATGCTGTCGAACTATATCGCGACGATAATGCGGAGGCCTTCGATCCCTCGATCAATAGCGTTTATGTCGATTTCGATACCGGCGCTCGTGTTGTCGTGTATTTCTTAACTACCGATTAATATGGCGAAAAGCACTCGTGGTGTATTTGATCCGACATCTCCTGAGCCGTTTAAAGTAAGCCGTTCGAAAATCGATCTTTTCGTAGAGTGTCCGCGATGTGCATATCTTGATATGCGGCTTGGCGTGAAGCGACCTTCAATGCCAGCGTTCACACTCAATAACGCGGTAGATGAATTATTGAAACGCGAATTCGATATTCATCGCGAGAACAAGACGACTCATCCTCTTCTGAAAAAGTATGGCCTTGATGCAGTACCACTTTCAGATGAGAGAATGGATGAATGGCGAGACGCACTAAGGCGCGGTATTTCATATTTACACGAGCCGACAAATATTTTAGTGCGCGGCGGCATTGATGATGTGTGGGTAAATCCTGCCGGGGAGTTTATCATTGTTGATTACAAGGCGACGAGTAAAAAAATCGGACCAAGTTCTGAAGAGGACTTATACGATGCATACAAACGGCAGATGGAAATTTATCAGTGGCTTTTTCGCCGAAATGGGTTCGCGGTCTCGCCGACCGGATATTTTGTTTATGAAAATGGGAAATCAGACGCTAAAGCATTTGATGGAAAACTCGAATTTGATGTTGAGCTTATTCCGTATACAGGCAGTGACACATGGGTTGAACCGGCGATTTATGATTTGAAAGAAATGCTCATCAGTGACGAGATTCCAGCAATTGGCACTGCCTTCGGTGGCGGCCCCTGCGACTATTGCACCTACCGCGAATCCGCGGGCAAAAAATTCCTCGAATTGCATAAGAAAAATAAAAAATAGCTGCGAAATTTTTCTTGACAAGGAAGATACCTATCTGTATTTTATTTTGTAGAAGTACAATAAAAAAAACAGGAGGTGGATTACACATGGGAGATGATATAATTGTTCGTCGTGCAAAGGCAAATCGTAGGAAAACTCCGCAAGAAGCACTCAACGCTACATATCGCCTTCAGTACATTGATTGTGATGTAGTGGATGCCATGCCAAGAGGCGATGGCGAAGAAGAAACGGAGGTGTTCTTTTTTAAACTCGGTCGTCGCATCAGCAATGATGACTTAGAGAAAAAATATGAATTACGCGGATTTAAGCCCGTTGATCCATTCTTGTTAGCGGCTGTCAATGAAGATAGTCAGTCGTTCGCTCATAAATTTCCAAACTGTACCATTTGGAAAGATACTAGCGGGAAGTGGTGTTATCTCGCGTTCAATAGGCGAAGCGAAGGTCGCAGCTTAGGTGTTGGCCGCTGTGATGGCTGGGGCGACCTGTGGTGGTTCGCCGGCGTAAAAAAGTAATAATGTTAAAGATCTTGAGCCCTGCTGTAGGAAAATAGCGGGGCTCTTATGTTTTTGGAGAATGTCTATATACTTTAACTATGGAAGTCAAAATAGATCCATCGTGGCAGAAACATCTCGCGGAAGAATTCGAGAAACCATATTTTGCCGAACTGACGGAATTCGTGAAGAAAGAATATAAAGATGAAGTTGTGTATCCGCCGCCGAAATATATTTTCCGCGCGTTTGATCTCTGCCCGTTTAAGAAAGTAAAAGTTGTGATTTTAGGACAAGATCCGTATCACGGAAAACGACAGGCGAACGGGCTCGCGTTTGCGGTTGACGAAAACATAGCAGTACCTCCTTCGTTGCAAAATATCTTTAAAGAAATAGAGGATGATTTGGGCGACCGAGCCCCTCGGCCTGCTGGCCTCGGGACTTCTTCGCTCAACGCTCAGTCGCTCTCGCAAAGAAACGGTGACTTAGTTCGCTGGTGTGAGCAGGGTGTCCTGCTTTTAAATGCAACACTCACCGTTCGTGCACAGATGGCTGGCTCGCATCAAGGGCGCGGTTGGGAACTTTTTACCGATGCGGTCATCAAAGCGCTTTCAGAAGAGCGTGAGCATCTCGTGTTTATGCTCTGGGGTAATTATGCGAAAGCAAAGGGCGCGCATATAGACAGAACTAAACATTTGGTACTCGAAGCGCCGCACCCGTCGCCATTTTCCGCCGCTTCCGGTTTTTTCGGTTGCAAGCATTTTGGTAAAGCGAACGATTACCTTATTGCGCATAACGAGACTCCGATTGACTGGCTCTGATGATGGGTTTACGAAATCCATCATTTCACTTGGCGGCTCAACCGCCACAAAGTAAAGAGGTTAGACCTCTTTACCAAATCTTCGCGCGATCTTTCTGGGCGCGATAGAGCTTGTCGCCTTTCTTTACGTCGAATGCTTCATAAAATTCGTCGAGATTAGAAACTACGCCATTCACACGGAATTGTGCTGGCGAATGGGGATCGTTTATCGCTTGCATTTTTTCTATTTCTGGCCTCGTGTTCTGTCTTTCAAAAAGGGCATGTCCGAAGAAAAACCGCTGTTCCGGAGTAAACCCGCCAATGTCTTTTCTGCCTGTGCGAGCGAGATGTAGTTGATACGCATCAAAAGCAATTGAGAGGCCGCCAAGGTCGGCAATGTTCTCCCCGAGCGTTAACTTCCCATTTACTGGGACATTATCCGCAACGCGGTAGGCGTTAAACTGGGCGATAAGCGGTTTTGATTTAGATGTGAATCGTTTCCTGTCTTCTTTAGCCCACCATTCTCTTAGATTTCCCTTGGTGTCAAATTTAGAACCTTGGTCATCAAAATTGTGTGTCATCTCATGCCCGATTACTTCCCCCATCGTGCCGTAGTTGATCGCAGCGTCGTTCAATGGACTAAAGAATGGCGGCTGAAGAATGGCGGCAGGGAACACAATCTCATTCATACTAGGATTACAATAAGCGTTTATCGTTTGCGAACCCATAAGCCATTCTTTTCGATCGACCGGTTTCCCAAGTTTTCTCATCATTCGTTGATTTTCAAAAACAGAGGAGCGAATAACATTTCCGACATAGTCATGCGCGTCTATATGTAGACCGCGGTATGACTTCCATTTTTCTGGATAGCCAATTTTTCGTGTCATAGCACGCAATTTCTTTATCGCTTCTTTTCTTGTCTTCGGACTCATCCAATCAAGTTTTTTGATACGGATTTCGTATGCGGTAAAAAGATCGTCAACCATTGCGTCGGCCATCTTTTTTGTTTTAGGACTGAAATATTTTTTCACGTACTCTTTTCCAATTAGTTCAAGCAGACTTCCGTTTACGACAGCGAGTACGCGACGCCAGAGCGGGCGCATTTCATTTGTCCCAGACAACACTGTTCCATAAAATTTAAAATTCTGTCTTTCGAATTCAGGCGATAGAAAACTGGAAAAAGAGTTTAACAGATGCCACGTTAAATACAAACGCCACTCGCCAAGAGGAATTTCCCTAATGCACGCGCTCGCTTCTGCGAAGAAATTTGGCTGGCATACAACAGCGATCTTCGGTTTTTTTGCGCCAATGCGCGTGAAATAAGTCACCCAATCTATTTCAGGAGAGATTTTTTTAAGCTGCGCCAATGATCTTTTGTTATAAATCTTTTCAATTTCATGCGTTTCTTCTTTTGGCATAGAGGCCCGTGCGAGGCGTTGTTCAATGCCGTAAACTTTTTCGGCCATTCCACGTGCCGACGTCTTTTCTATTCCAGACAACTGAAAAATATTTGATATGTGCGGATGGTACGCGTCACGAACTCGTTTCGATTCCACGTCGTCGTTCAAATAATAATCGCGGTCGGGCATTCCGAGGCCGCTTTGGCCGAGATACAGAATGTGCATATCGCCATTCTTCATATCCTGATCAACACCGCATCCCCAGATGACACTGATACCGATCGTGTGTAATTCAGCGATGCAAGCGAGAAGATCGTCTTTTGTTTTTATGCCGTCGATTTTTTTCAAGTACGGGGTAATCGGATTGATGCCTAATTGCGTGCGTCTTTTCATATCCATTCCAGACGCATAGAAATCCCGAATCATTTTATCGGAACTTCTTGTGATAAGTTGTTTCAATTTTTTTTCAGTTTCGTAACGCAGAATGACGAACGACCCCCAACGCGATTCGGCTTTCGGAATTGGGTTTCGTTTCATCCATCCGCCGCTCGCATAATGATAAAAATCGTCCTGTGGTCGGACGCTGGTATCAATATCGCGCGTATCAAATCCCCAATTTTTCTTCATATGCGCATAGTACAGGAATCTGTTTTCTCGTGCTATCTTTTCTGAATATGACCCCCATTAGAAAGCTCGAAGACTCGCGTTCAAACGGGGCAAGCGTGAACGAAGTACGGAAGCGTTACCTAGATTTCTTTGCTGCGCGAGGACACGCGATTATTCCTTCGGCGCCGATTGTTCCTGAAAATGACCCAACAACACTTTTCACTAGCAGCGGTATGCAGCCCTTGGTGCAGTATCTGCTCGGACAAGAACATCCGGAAGGGAAGCGACTCGTCAATTCGCAAATCTCGTTTCGCGCCGAAGACATTGAAGAAGTGGGCGACAATCGCCATACGACTTTTTTTGAAATGTTAGGCAATTGGTCACTCGGCGATTATTTCAAGCAAGAACAACTCCCGTGGTTTTTTGAATTTCTCACATCAAAGGGCGAGGGGCTAGGACTTGATCCAGAGAGAATTTATGTGACAACTTTTTCAGGTGATGAAGAAAGCGGGATGAAAGAGGACACAGAAGCGAAAGAAATTTGGAAGAAGATTGGTATTCCCGACGAGCGAATCTTTTCGTACGGCGCAAAGAAGAATTGGTGGAGCAGGGCAGGCATACCAAGCAAAATGCCAGCTGGAGAAATCGGCGGGCCTGATTCTGAAGTTTTTTATGATTTCCAAACGCCGCATGATGAAAAGTTCGGGAAAGAATGTCATCCGAATTGCGAGTGCGGTCGTTTTGTTGAAATCGGCAATTCGGTGTTTATGCAACTTATCAAAAATCCAGATGGAAGTTTCAGCGAATTGCCGAAGCGCAATGTTGATTTTGGCGGTGGTTTGGAGCGTCTTACAGCCGCGACATTCGGGAATCCGGATATTTTCTTGATTGACGTGTTTGACACCGCACGAGCTGTTCTTGAAACTCGTTCTGGCAAAAATTACACGAGGTCGAACCTCGTGCAAAGATCGTTTAGGATCATTCTTGACCACATCCGCGCAGCGGCATTTATGATTGGTTCCGGCATCAAGCCAAGCAACACAGAACAGGGGTATGTATTGCGGCGACTCATACGTCGTTCTATTCGCGAAGCAGACAAGCTTGGAATAAAGGACGCCGTATTGGCTGAAGTTGCAGAAACTTTCGGTGTTGTGTATGCAGACGCGTATCCGTTTGTGAAAGAACATGCAACTATTATCCGCGAAGAACTTGGGAAAGAAGAAATGCAATTCAAGAAGACGCTCACAAACGGTTTGCGCGAACTAGAAAAAATGGGGAATGATATTGATGCTTTCATGCTCTTTACCACATACGGATTCCCGGTAGAACTCACCGAAGAAATCGCGAAGGAACGCGGATTGTCTATTGATGTAGAAAAAGTAAAAATGCAAATGGAAGAACACCAAGCGCTCTCACGTGCGGGCGCCGAGCAAAAGTTTAAGGGCGGACTCGCCGATAGCGCCGAGCAAACCGTGCGATATCACACAACCACACATTTGCTTTTAGCGGCACTTCGGAAAGTTCTTGGAGGAGAGATTACACAAAAGGGAAGTAATATCACTGCAGAGAGGTTGCGTTTCGATTTCAACTGGCCAGAAAAACTTTCTCAAGAACAACTGAAAGCAGTAGAAGATTTGGTTAATGAAAAAATTCAGGAAAAAATATCTGTAGAAATGAGAGAATTGCCAAAAGAAGAAGCTATAGAAATTGTAGGCACATTATCTTTTGATTTGTCTAAATATGGAGATATTGTAAAAGTTTATAAAATCGGAGATTTTAGTGCAGAGTTCTGTGGCGGTCCGCATGTCGCGAACACTAGCGAACTTGGTCATTTTAAAATTATAAAAGAAGAAGCGTCATCCGCTGGCGTTCGTCGTATCAAAGCGGTGCTAGAATGAACCGATGGGATTTTTTGCCAATCTATTTCAAAAAAAGAAATATACGGAATCGGTTGTACTGATTGATATCAGTGCTAATTCTGTTGCCGGTGCGTATGTGCGATATATAGAAAGCGAAATACCGTGTTTGCTATTTGAATGTCGGCTTCCAATCGAAGTAAGAGAAGGAGAGCCGCAAGATCTCGCCATGGTGCGATCACTCCAAACACTAGGAGATGAACTTATCAGAGAAGGTGCACCGATACTCCTACGTGCAACCGGTGACGGCCACAGTGACAAGGTTCTTGTTTCCATTGATTCGCCATGGGAGGAGATTAGTGTGCGTACTGAAAAGTTCGAACGGAAAGATCCTTTTATGTTTACTAAAAACATGGTTACTACAGCACTTGAAAAAACTAATCCGGCATCATCTGAGAAAATTCTCGCTGACGAAAGCATAATCGGCACGATTCTAAACGGCTATGGAACCAATGATCCATATGGGAAAAGAGTACATCGCGCCTCGGTCATTGTTATCTCAACTTTCATTAACAAAGATATTTCAAAATCCATTGTTTCGACACTTCGCAGCATTTTCCACACGAAGCACGTTGTGTCCATTGCCGGTAGATCATTGCGCTATCAAGCAATACGCGCGGCGTTTCCGCATGAACATGATGCGCTTATTCTTGATGCTGCGGGATCGTTAACTTCAGTCGCGCTCATACGCAAAAATCTTTTTACCGCTTTTATTGAAGTGCCGACGCCAATTACCAACGCCGAGTCATGGATAGAAACAATCACGAGCGAATTTACAGAACTGGCGAAGCAGTATCCATTGCCGCGAGTTATATTCTTGCTTGCAAACGAGTCAGACATTTCTTCTTTACAACAGGCGCTCACTACGACTCCGCAAATTGGTGGATTCAATTCATTATGGCTTTCAGATAATCCACCTAAAATCGTTCCTGTACTCGCGGGTACCATCGCGGGATTAATACGGCAAACGGCAACTTCAACCCCGGATCTTCAGCTGCACCTCATGGCGTTGTATTATCAGCAGATGTTATACTTGAATCATGCATACATTTGATGACATTATCCCGCCGTCGCGGCGGAAGGAGACGGAATCCATTAGTAATAATCACGGCAAAGAGCCACGGCACCGATCCCGTTTCCCTTATTTAACACTCATTATCGTCGTGATGATTATTGCGGCTTCCATCGGTGCTCTCTTTTATTTCTCCAGCGCCAAGATTGAAATAACGCCGAACACTATTTCTGCGGCTGTTCAGAATTCTTTTACGGCAAATAAAAGCGGCGGCAACTTACCGTTCGAAATAATTACAGCGCAAAAAACAGCGACACAAGGTGTCGCGGGTAGTGGTACGAAAACAGTTAACTCCTCTGCTTCCGGAACGATTACCATCTATAACACACAAACGAAGGCGCAGAAGCTTATCGCGAATACTCGTTTCGCGACTGCCGCAGGACTTGTGTTCCGAATTCATTCGGCAGTTACTGTACCTAGCGGTACTTCGGCGAAGCCAGGTAGTGTAACCGCAAAGGTCTTCGCCGATCAGGTGGGCAGTTCATACAATGTGGGCCCAACCTCGTTTACAGTCCCCGGCTTCGCCGGGACACCGCAGGCAAGTCAGGTCTATGCGCGATCGTCTACTGCAATGACCGGCGGTTCTTCCGGATCTGTCCCAGTCGTTGATTCTGCAACGGAAGAGAAAACGAAAAACGCTCTTATCGCCGCTCTTGGTCCGGATCTCGCTTCTAGTATCCAGACGCAAGTTCCACCCGGCTATATACTCCTTCCTGGCGCCGCGACAACAACCTATGAAGAACTCGCTCCTACTCCATCGGAAACAACAGGACAAGTTGATGTAAAAGAACAAGGCACTATCACGGCGGTCGTTTTCCCAAACGCAGCACTTGCGTCGGGGATTGCTTCTTCTATCGCTGGTCTTGGTTATCATGATGAGCCACTTTCTATCGCGTCGACAAACGATCTTCTATTGAAGGCGGCTAGTATGCCAGGGCTTGATGCGTCCTCATTTTCTTTCACTCTTTCAGGTACAGTACAACTTATTTACACGGTCGATTCAGCACGGATAGCGGCGGCTGTTGCTGGTGAGACGCGCTCGGCGGCCGAGGTGGCTCTAACGAACTATCCAGAGATCAAACGCGCGATTATTACGCTCCGGCCATTTTGGAGGCAGGCATTCCCGCAAGATCCATCTTCCATATCGATTGTAGTCACAGCCGCGCATTGACGTTTTTTGATGCATTTGTTACATTGATATGGCACTTATATGGGAGAAGATGAAGAATAAATGAGCGACGGCGAAGATATTAAAACGACGGTGAATGGTACCGTTGAAGAGGTGTTGCCTAACTCGCTTTTTCGTATTCGTCTGATCCCGAGTGAAGAAGGAGGAGAAGGGGAGCTTATTCTTGCTTATCTCGCTGGCAAGATGCGTTTGCATCGTATCCGCGTACTTGTTGGCGATCAAGTAGAAATGATACTTGATCCGTATGGAGGTCGGGCGAGAATTGTGCGTCGTCTAACTTAAACTATTTTATCTACAATGAAGGTTCAGGCATCAATAAAAAAACAACAGCCAGGAGATCAACTCGTCCGTCGCGGCGGGCGTCTGTATCGTATCAATAAGAAAAAGCCGCGTCGTAAGGCGCGCCAAGGATAATCATATGCGTATCTCCGGCGTCACTATTCCTGATAACAAGCAGCTCGCGTATTCTCTGCCGCTCATTTTTGGCATTGGACCAACACGTGCACGAAAAATCCTTGAAGAAGCTGGAGTTGCTCCGACAATAAAAAGCAAGGATCTCACGAGCGAGAAGGAACAAAAAATTCGTTCGCTTGCAGAGGCGTTTGTTATTGAAGGCGAGTTGCGCCGCGAAATTGGACAGAACATCAAACGATTGAAAGAGATTCGTTCGGCTCGCGGCGAACGACACTCACGCGGACTACCAGTACGCGGACAACGCACAAAGACAAATTCGCGCACACGCCGCGGCAACGTCCGTAAAACGATGACTTCCGGCCGCCGTTCGCTCGAGAAAACATAAACATACTATGGGGAAAAAACGTATCATCAAGAAGAGTGGTAAAGGTCTCGACCAGGGACGGAAGGAGCGTGCCCTCTCAAAAATCACAAAGCGTCATCTAGAGAAAGGCATCCTTCATATTGAAGCAACATTTAACAACACCAAAGCCATTCTCACGGACGAGAAGGGGAATGCGGTCGTTAGTTCCAGTGCCGGTGCACTCGGCTTTTCTGGCGCACGCAAATCAACTCCGTACGCGGCAGCAAAAGTCGGTGAATTTCTTGGCGAAAAGAGTTTGATGATTGGTCTAAAAGAAGCGTCAGTTATTATCCGCGGCGTTGGCGCCGGACGCGAGTCAGTCCTGCGCGCTTTTTCTGGTAAGGGCATACAGATTCGTTCCATCAAGGACCGAACACCGGTACCGCATAATGGTCCGCGACCGCCGAAGCCGCGCCGCGTGTAGTTCAATTGCGCTCACTATAAATAATTATGAAAACCGGTCCACGATATAAAATAGCGAAGCGCCTTGGTGCATCCGTATTTGAGAAAGCACAAACACAAAAGTTTGCGCTTTCAGCTGACCGCGCCGCGAAAAACAAGCGTCGCGGACGCGGTGGCCGTCAAAGTGAATACGGCAAGCAGATGTTAGAGAAACAGAAGGTACGTATCACTTACGGTCTCACGGAACGGCAGTTCCGTAACTATGTGCGTAAGGCGCTTGCTGCGCACAGCGCAAAGCCGACCGACCGCCTTCACGAGCTTCTTGAACTCCGACTAGATAATGTCATCTGGCGTCTTGGTTTAACATCGACGCGACGCGGAGCGCGCCAGATGGTCGCGCATGGGCATGTGACGGTCGGCGGGAAGAAGAGCTGCGTGCCGTCACAAGCGCTCAAGGTCGGCGATGTTCTCGGCGTGCGCGATGGTTCAAAAAAACATGGCGTTTTGGTCGGGTTCGAAGAACGATTCCACGACCGGCATCTTCCATCGTGGCTCGCTTGGAATCCGAAAACGATGGAAGGGTCAATCGTTGAGCGTCCTACGGCCGCCTCGGCGGATCCGGCGGGCGATTTAGTCGCCGTGCTCTCGTTCTACACGAGATAAATTTAAAAGGTAATTACGATTGCGTTATGGAATACCACATCACTTTGCCAAGTAAGCCCCGTGTTGTTTCTGAAGAAGGAATGCAGGGCATTTACGAAATTGATTCGCTTTATCCTGGTTATGGCCACACTCTCGGCAATTCTTTGCGCCGCATTATTCTTTCGTCGCTTCCTGGTGCCACGATTACACAAGTGAAGATTGAAGGCGTCCCGCACGAATTTGCCACTATTGAAGGCGCACGCGAGACGGTAATGGAGATACTCTTGAACCTGAAGCGTGTTCACTTTGTTCTGCACGGTGATGAACCGCAGACCATTTCGCTTTCCTCAAAAGGCGTTGGTGAAGTAACAGCAAGAAATTTCAAACTTCCAAGTCAAGTTGAGATACAAAACCCTGATCAACATATTGCCGATTTATCGGGCAAAGCATCATTAGAGCTTGAGGCGACCATTGAGCGCGGCCTCGGGTATGTCCAGCGCGAAATTTTGACCAATGAAAAAGTTGACATCGGTACCATTGCGCTTGACGCGACTTTCACACCGATTCGCCGTGTGAATTATGAGGTAGAAAATATGCGTGCTGGCGATCGCACTGACTTCAACCGATTGCGCATTCTCATAGAGACCAATGGAGCGATTACACCGCGCGAGGCCTTGGAGAGGTCAATTGAAATTATGATTCATCAGCTTAAGGCGGTTATTGGATTCCAAGAAGAGAGCGTCCCAGTGTCGAGCGAATCCGCTAAAGCTGTGAAAGATTCAGCTTCTGATGCAGGTGCGACAAAAATCAAGATAGCCGAATTGAACCTTTCGGCGCGTATCGTGTCGGCTCTAGAGGGTGCAGGAATTAAGAGCGCTGCTGGTCTCGCGAGGAAATCGGCAAGTGCGCTTAAAGAGCTTGATGGTATCGGCGACAAGGCGATCGAAGAAATTTCCGAATCACTTGCTGGTTACGGCCTCACTCTAAAGAGTGAGCTGAAAAACGAATAACTACTATGGCATACGCCCGTACAAAAAATTTCAACCGTTCAAGTAATCAGTATCATGCGCTTCTGCGTTCGCTTGCGCGTTCCTTGATTCTGGAAGAACGCATTTCAACCACCGAAGCGAAGGCGAAGGTACTCCGTCCGTTTGTTGAACGTCTCGTAACCTACGCGAAGAAGAACACACTCGCAAGTCGCCGTCTCGCTAAGATGCGTCTCGGCGACGATGTCGCTGTGAAAAAACTTTTCGCTACAATCGGACCGCGGTACGAGAAACGCGACGGTGGCTACACGCGTGTCGTGAAGCGCTCGAAGCGAGGAAGCAACGATGCACGCAAACTTGCGTATATCGCTTTCGTGTAATATGACCTACCTATGACTTCAAACACGAAACCAGCACCAACAACTCACATCATAGATGCGACAGATCGCACACTTGGTCGCGTGGCGAGCGAGGCGGCACACGCACTTTTAGGGAAACGTTCAGTGCATTTCGCGAAGAATCAGGCACTGCCGGTTAAAGTCACAATTAATAACGCGAGCAAGATGTATTTGCCAGCACGCCGCGTGAAAGGGAAAATCTACACGCATTACACCGGTTATCCGGGCGGCTTGCGCGAAGTGAGTATGGAAGAAATGATAGCAAAAAAAGGCATTGCCGATGTTGTGCGGAAAACCGTTGACGGAATGATTCCGCGCAACAAGCTTCGCGTGCCACGAATGAAGAATTTGATAATCAACGAATAATAATATGCCTTCAAAGAAATTTATCACCGCAGTTGGGCGTCGCAAAACCGCAATCGCAACGGTTCGTCTAGTTAAGGCCGAAAAGGGCAGTATCGTTGTTAACGGTAAAACGGCAAAAGAATATTTCAAGACAAACGAGCGAGCGAAAATCGCAGAAGAGGCGTTGAAGACCGCCGAAAGCACCGAGAACTACGCAGTCATCGCACATGTTGAAGGCGGCGGCGTCGCGGCACAGGCAGACGCACTTCGTCACGCTATTTCTCGCGCACTCATTAAAGTAGAGCCGAACACACGCAAGGTTCTCAAAGCCGCGAAGTTCCTCAAGCGCGATCCACGCGCCAAAGAGCGCAAGAAGCCGGGCCTCGTGAAGGCGCGTAAACGCAAGCAGTGGAGCAAACGCTAACCTCGCCAACTTAAACAAAAAACCGCCGCAAGGCGGTTTTCTCCTATCGGGTCAATTACCACCAAATGACCCGATACCCCCTCGAATCTGACCCGATTCCGCCGAAGCGCCGCCTCGCGGAACTCTTTACGGGGACTTGCTGACAAAAGAAGAATGCTGTAGTTTGCTCACAGAACGACTCGGTCAACCTAACCGCTGAATACACGAGGTCGAACCTCGTGTAACCTGAAGCAGCGAAGTTTCTCAAGCGCGATCCTTGCGCGAAGGAACGAAAGAAACCAGGTCTAGCCAAAGCCCGTAAACGCAAGCAATGGAGCAAACGCTAAATTAGTTACAAAAACCGTCGCGAGACGGTTTTTTTGCTTCCTGATACAGTTATCCACACATTTCCAAAAGTTGCTATTGCAACAGGTAAATTTGTTTTTTATACTTTAAGCATTAGAAATAATGCTTCACCATGACAGATTATAACTTCATCAGATTCACGAACAGGGGTTCCAAGCTTGGGAACTATAGAATTAGCATCAATAAATCATTGTCGTTTGGTTTACTTAGTGGTTTTTATCTAAAAGAGGGTATAAAAGATTATAAAAAGGCTGTACTGTTTTTCGACAAGACGAATAAAGCTATAGGAATAAGTTTTACAAATGATAAAGAGGCAGAAGGTGCGTTCACTATATCTCACAGTAAGACAAGTAAAAATACTGGTTCAATTTCTGCACACTCTTTTTTTGTTGAAAACGAATTAAAACAAAATCAATTTCTAGGACAGAAAGTTCCTAGGAAAATGAAGGATAATAAGCTCGGTACACTTTTTGTGATTGATCTATTAAATAAGTAATTTCCCCAAAATGAAAATCGAATTTACTGACCATTCACTTTTTAAAATAGGCCAACGCAAGATTCCGCTGTCTTTGGTGCGTCAGACAGTGCTTTCTCCAGATATTCGCAGGCCAGGTCATTCTCCTCCGCACAAAGAGTGGTATCGCCGCTTCGGCGTACGGTATCTCAATGTTGTCGTAGTACAAGAACCCGGATGCATTGTTGTTATCACTGCCCATTGGATAAAGAAGCTGCCAATATGATATACTGACGGATATGAGAATAACCTATGACAAACGAGCTGACGCCATCAATGTCTCAATCCGCCCGGGCGTAGTTGCTAAGACCGTGGAAGTTGCACCGGAGGTTTTGCTCGACATTGATAAGAAAGGCCGCACACTCAACCTGGAGATTCTCGGTGCGAGAGAGAAAGTGGGCATTCGCAACTTCAACACAGTCCAAGTCGGTGATATTCCAGTGAAACTTCACGCTTTTGCATAATTTCTATAATGCGGAATTGAAAGACAATACGCAAATCCAGCATCTTCAGATAATTATAGTCTTGAATACACGAGGTCGAACCTCGTGTAGTCCACCTCGTGCAGCCCAAAACAAAAAACCGCCGCAAGGCGGTTTTTTGTTTTCTTGACGAAATATTTGTCTGAGCGTACAATCCTCGTCAGATGCATAACATAAAAATGGGGAGGTTCGCATGAGAAGAGAAAAGAAAGAACTTATCAAGAAAAGAATGGTAAGAAATCAACTTTTGGAAACTTTGAAAAAGATTATGTACGTAGTCGAACGTCATAGGATGTCCAGAATGACCCAACAGCGGCTCGACCGCTACAATCTGGAATCCATTCTTAGACGATCTATCTCGGGTTTCTAACTGCACCGCCCAATCGCACTGCTATTTGCAGAGCGCGGTTGGGCGGTTTTCTCCTATCGGGTCAATTACCACCAAATGACCCGATACCACCTCGAATCTGACCCGATTGAATACACTAGATTGACTTTTGATACCCCTAGGAATATCATAGTGGTTTGTCTGGGAGTAGGTCCCATGACCGAACAACGAGGCGCGAATGCGCGCCTACAAAGAGAATTAATTCTCCAGAGACCCAGACGCACGCCGAGCTTCCAAGCTCGGTTTTGTTTTTGACTTAGATTTTAATTTCAGGCATACTGAAAAAATGGATCAGGAAGAAGATATCAAAATAGAGCCGGAGGTCGAGAATTCTGAACGCAGTGAAGAATTCGAAGATCCCGAACGCGAGGAACACGCGGAGGGAAAGATGCGGAAATTACAGGAAGAACTAAATGCGTGCCGGAAAGAAAAACAAGAATATATGGACGGGTGGCAGAGAGCCAAGGCGGATTATGTAAATATGCTCAAACGCGGAAATAACGAAATTAAAGATGCTCAAGTGAAAGGGATAGCAAAGGCTGTCGAAGCTCTTTTCCCAGCATTTGATGCCATAGAAAGAGCGAAAGATCACGGAGAAATTCCAGAAGGGTTCCAAGCAATTATTAAACAACTTGAAATTGCGTTTAAATCACTAGGCCTCATAGAAGTAGAGACGAAATTTTTCGACCCCGCGCTTCACGAAGCACTCGCTATCGAACCGGTAAAAAACAAAGAGAAAGACAACTTCATTACTGTCGTATTAGAAAAAGGATGGCGCATTGATGGAGGACCAATCATTCGCCCGGCGAAAGTAAGAGTCGCACACTTTGCAAACGAAAAATAAAAAGCGTAAACTACACCAATAACTTTAAAAATATATGGCAAAAATCCTTGGCATTGATCTGGGCACGACAAACTGCGCGATGGCGATTGTTGAAGGCGGCGAGCCGCGCGTTTTGGAAAACGCCGAAGGCGCACGCACAACGCCATCTATTGTCGCGGTTGGAAAGAACGGCGAACGTGTTGTCGGTACACTCGCGAAGCGCCAGTCGGTTACAAACCCTCTGAATACGATCTACCAGATGAAGCGATTCATCGGGCATTCTTTTGACGAGCCAGCTGTGCAGAAGGATCGAGAGTCCGTGCCATTTGAAATGCGGAAGGCCGACAATGGCGGCATTGAGATGAAGATGGCGGATAAATGGTATCGCCCAGAAGAATTGTCAGCGATGGTTTTAGGAAAGCTAAAGGCCGATGCTGAAGCGCGACTCGGCGAGAAGATTACCGAAGCGGTTATTACCGTTCCAGCATATTTCAACGACGACCAACGAAGTGCGACGAAAGCCGCTGGAGAAATCGCCGGTCTCGCGGTGAAGCGTATCATTAACGAGCCGACCGCGGCTGCACTCGCATACGGTTTTAATAAGAAAGCGGAAGAGAAAATCGCGGTGTTCGATTTCGGCGGCGGTACATTTGATATCTCTATACTTGAAGTGGGCGGCGATGTCATTGAAGTCAAGAGTACTGATGGTGACGCGCACCTAGGAGGTAAGGACATTGATCAGAAGGTCATCAATTGGCTTGCGGATGAATTTAAGAAAGAAAGCGGAATTGACGTGCGAAGCGATGCACTCGCGCGCCAGCGCTTGGACGAAGCGGCCGAGAAGGCGAAGATTGAATTGTCGAGCGCGATGGAAACCGAAATCAATATTCCATTTCTCACGAGTGACGCATCAGGTCCGCGCCAC
Source organism: Candidatus Kaiserbacteria bacterium (assembly GCA_026396675.1). Lineage (GTDB taxonomy): Bacteria > Patescibacteriota > Minisyncoccia > Phycocordibacterales > Phycocordibacteraceae > C7867-001. The sequence continues at coordinate 25,240 of JAPLWI010000016.1, forward strand.
CTGCTTATTAAAATGAGTCGCGCGAAACTTGAAGACCTTTCAAGCGAGTTCATTAGCCGTGCAATGGATATTACCAAGCGCGCGATGGAGGCGTCACCTTTCAAAGTTGGCGAGATTGATGAAGTTATTCTTGTCGGTGGACAGACCAGAATGCCTGCAATTCAGGCAGCTGTAGAAAAGTTCTTCGGAAAAAAGCCAAATATGACGGTGAATCCTGACGAAGTCGTCGCGATTGGAGCAGCAATTCAGGCCGGCATTTTGCAGGGCGATGTGAAAGATATTCTTCTCGTTGATGTTATTCCGCTCTCGCTCGCTATTGAGACGATGGGCGGCGTCGCGACGAAGCTTGTAGATCGCAACACCGCGATTCCAACATCGCGTTCACAAACATTCTCAACCGCTGCCGACAATCAGTCGTCAGTAGAAATTCACATCACACAAGGCGAACGTGCGATGAGTGCCGATAATAAATCGCTCGGTAAATTTATGTTAGACGGAATCCCGCCAGCACCACGCGGTATGCCGCAAGTTGAAGTTACTTTTGACATTGATGCGTCGGGTATTCTCACGGTGAAGGCGAAAGAAAAGGCGACTGGAAAAGAACAGTCAATTCGCATCGAGGGCTCGACCGGTCTCTCAAAAGATGACATCGAGAAGATGAAGGCCGATGCCGAAGCGCACACTGCTGATGACGAGAAGCGAAAGGAACTTGTCGAAGCTCGCAACATTGCTGACCAAGCGGTATATGCCGCCGAAAAAGCAGTCAGAGAATACGGGGTGCAGGCCGGAGGCGCAGCCGGAGGTC
>JAPLWI010000010.1 GCA_026396675.1 Candidatus Kaiserbacteria bacterium
CGAACCGCCGCCTTGTGGCGGGCGTGCTCGGAATTGATTTCAAAATGCCTTGGCAATTCTTGGCGGGAATCCCACCTGTCGCCCGCGCCGAAGGCGCGGGCGGGGCGAATTTGGAGTCAAATCAAATTTGGTGGACCATAGCGGACTTGAACCGCTTACCTCGTCAATGCGAATGACGCGCTCTACCAGATGAGCTAATGGCCCGTGCAGGCGATTCTAACATATTTGGGTTATAGTATGTTCTCGCGCTCTTAGCTCAGTTGGTTAGAGCGTACGCTTCACACGCGTAAGGTCGCAGGTTCGATCCCTGCAGAGCGCACCCGCCTCCGCTGAGCTTCGGCGAGGCAAGCACGGGCCGGAGTATGCCGGTAGTACGCACGCTTCGGGTGCGTGTAGACCGGGTTCAATTCCCGGCGGCCCGACAACCAGTGAATTAAATAGCTATATTACGCGTATCGTGTTATTATAACACTCAAATGAAAGACGGTGCCATCGTAAAGTTAATACGCGAAGAAACAAAAAGACAGGCGGAAACGCTTGATCTTATTCCGTCTGAAAATACTGTCTCACAAGATGTTCTAAAAGCGCTTGGGTCAGTTCTTACGAATAAATATTCTGAAGGATACCCTGGCAAACGTTATTACGCTGGCAATGAATACATTGATAAAATCGAGAATCTGTGCCGCACACGAGCACTTAAACTTTTCCATTGTTCCCCTAAACAATGGGGTGTGAATGTTCAAGCATATTCGGGATCGCCGGCGAATATGGCCGTGTATTACGCACTTCTTCAGCCGGGCGAAAAAATTATGGGAATGAGTTTACCGTTTGGTGGACATCTCACGCATGGTTGGAAGGCAAATTTTTCGGCTCGTTTTTATAAGTCGATTCAATATACTGTCGGCCGGGATGGATATATTGATTACACAGCTTTGCGAAAAATGGCGAAAAAAGAACGCCCGCAAATTGTTGTGACCGGTGCTACCGCGTATCCGCGCGTCATTGATTTTAAAAAAGTTGCTGCAATCGCACACGAAATTGGTGCTTATTTTCTCGCGGATATTTCTCATGAAGCCGGGTTGATAGCTGCCGGCGTATATCCGTCACCGTTTCCATATGCTGATGTAATTACAATGACAACGCACAAAACTCTTCGTGGACCGCGCGGCGCGATTATTTTCACAAACATAAAATCTAAAATTGCGAAAAGAAAAAAATGCGATATCGCGAAGGAAATTGACCGAGCAGTGTTCCCTGGATTACAAGGAGGTCCGCACGATCATCAGACCGCCGCAATTGCCGTCGCGCTGCACGAAGCGGCACAGCCGTCCTTTAAAAAATATGGCCGGCAAGTTGCGAAAAATGCGGCATCGTTAGCTAAAGAACTCGCACGCTATGGGTTCAACTTAGTAAGTGGCGGCACTGATAATCACCTCATGCTTATTGATCTTACGAAGCAGAAAATTTCTGGTCGTAACGCACAAGATCGCTTAGAAAAGTCGGGGATTATCGTAAACAGAAACGCTGTGCCATACGACCAGCGTAAACCATTTGATCCTTCCGGAATACGCCTCGGCACACCAGCGTTGACCTCGCGTGGGATGAAAGAAAAAGAAATGAAAGAAATCGCAAAATTGATCCACACAGTGCTTATCAAAAACAAAAATGTTAAAAATGAGGTGGCGAAGCTTTGCCGGAAATACAAAAATGATCGTTGATGGAAAAAATATTGCGAATACCCTGCTAGAACGGCTCGCGGAATTGCCGAAACCGAATAAATTTTGTGCAGCGGTTTTGGTCGGTAATGATGCCGCCTCTGTTAGTTTCTTAAAGCAAAAAGAAAATACTGCAAAAAAGATTGGTGTTGATTTTAAGATTTATCAGTTCCCAGAAGAAATAAAAGATGACGAATTACGAAGTGAAGTAGAAAAAATCGCGGCCGATGAAACCTGCGGCGGAGTTATCATACAGCTACCATTACCGAGTCATCTTAACCGGAATTATATTTTGAATGCTGTTCCGCTAAAGAAAGATGTTGATGTTTTAGGCGAACACGCACTTGGTGCGTTTTATACAGAACAATCAAAGACGCTTCCGCCAGCAGTTGGCGTCGTAGAATTAATTTGCGAAACGCAAAAATATGATTTGAGTTCAAGCCGTGTTGCGGTTGTTGGTCTCGGACTCCTCGTCGGCCGACCGATTGCGAATTGGATAATGCGCAAGGCAAAAGAAACCATACTTCTTCGCAGCACGAGCGACCTCGCGCTACTTAAAAACGCCGACCTAGTGATTACCGGCGTCGGCAAAGCGGGTCTTATAAAACCGGAGATGTTAAAAGCCGGCGCTGCTGTTATTGATTTTGGATACGACTCAATGCGCGGCGATTTTGATTCTACAGGACTAGCATCTGACAATCAGCATATTTCTTTCTACACTCAAACCCCCGGCGGCACTGGACCAATCCTCGTCGCAAAACTATTTGAAAATTTCTATCGTCTTAACGTGAGCTAATTTTGTGCTTGCACTGCGAAGCTCGTAGTAATCTACGAGCGAAGTAGTGGACCTGACCGGTTTCGGACCGGTTACCTCCTCATTGCAAATGAGGCGCTCTACCAATTGAGCTACAGGCCCGAGCTTTTTACTCTACCGCGAGAGCGCGAGATTTACCAGATGCGATAGAAATTCGTGAAATGGAACGCCGACCGCTGCGAGCGACTTCGGCATAAGTGAGTCGGCGGTAAGTCCCGGCAAGGTGTTCGTTTCAAGATAATAAACGCCTCTTGGAGCAACAATAAAATCGCTACGTGAATAATGGCGTAGACCTAAAGCGCGATGCATCACTTTCGCCGCTCGCTGTAATTCTTCTGCGCCAACTCGCGAGAATCTGCCTGGACAAATTTCGTGCGTCCTACCGCCATATTTCGCCTCATACGAAAAGAAATCATCGTCTTGTGGCACTATTTCAATTGGTGGAAGAGTATAAAGTTTTTCTCCGCGCAACCCTTCCACAACACCAGCAGACGCCTCTTTCCCACGGATATATTCTTCAACTAAGACGTTTGGCGCGCCATCCGCAAAAAGTTGTTCAATTGCAGTAAGTACCGGAGCATACCCGCCGACGATAGACACGCCAACCGACGAACCCCAGCCGATCGGCTTAACCACAACTGGTTGATGAAAATTGCGGATGATTTCTCGCGCAATATTTTCGCTCTCTCCAGCGTTCTCAACATACCGAAAATCAGGAGTGAAAAGTCCTGCTTCTTTCGCTCGCGTTTTAGCCATAAGTTTATGCATCGCGAGATATGAGCCGAATGAGTCAGCGCCAGTATAAGGAACGCCGAATTGTTCAAGGAGTTTTTGCACTTCCCCATCCTCGCCGTACTCTCCATGGAGACCATTTAAAATAACATCAACTTGTCGCAAAATACGTTCTGGCAAAACTGGCCGACCACGATCGTGCCACTGTCCGTTTTTGTCAATGTAAATATCGTGCGTAATGAATCGTTCTTCTGGAAGATTTGCGAGCATTGCCGCACCGGTCTTGAGTGATACCTCGTGCTCGCGTGACGGACCGCCTCGCAATACCCCGACGATAGTTTGCATGTTTTTAGTATAACAGAGTCATAAATAAGTCCTTCATGTCGGCACTTCACAGTACTTGACATAATGATTTAGAAGTATACTCTGTGAATAGAAATTTTGCGAGAAGTACATTCAATTAACCTGAAAGAGGAGGAATCGAAATGGGTACAGACGCTTGTGATGCGCCGTGCATCGTAAATACGGCAGAAGGATTTAGTCCTGTGTTCTGTCAAAAAGAGCTCGGTCATGTTGGAGAACATTCTTTCAACATGCTGGACCAATCCGGCAAAGAAGTTACTGTGGAGTGGAATTATCTTGGGCAAGTAACTGAAGTTGGCGATTTTGAACTCCCACCGATGTTGGATCAGCGCTGCAAGGACTGGGCTCATATTCCTTTGTTCAAAGGATTTTTGCCCACTCCGGAAAAACGGCAGTGGGGACCCAATCTGATGCTATTCTCTGTCCTGCAGAAACTGAAAGCAAGTTTCTGCTGCGGAAAAACTCCAGGACATGATGGGCCACACATCAGAAGCGGAGTTTTTGGTCCACTAGGCATTAAATGGGAAATCAAATGGTAAACGAAGGGAGGTCATCTGACCTCCCTTTTCTATTTAGAATAATATTCGCGAACAAAATCCTCGCGATATTCGTCAAAATTCCCGTCAAGAATTGCCTCTCGCGCACCGGCGACGAGATCCAAGATAAATTTCAGATTGTGCATTGAAGCAATAGTCGCGCCGAGCATCTCACCACTTCGTAAAAGATGCGACATATATGCGCGAGTAAATCCAGATGTGATGGACTTCGTAAATCCATCATCAGAGGATGGATTTACGAAGTCCCGACATTCCGAGAGCGGCGTGAAATCGGAGTGATATTTTTCATTTTTTAAATGAATCAAACCGTGCTTTGTGTAAATAGAACCGTGCCGCCCGAGGCGCGTTGCCGCGACGCAGTCAAAAAGATCCATACCATTCGCAATGCCTTCGAGAATATCTCCTGGCTCGCCGATGCCGAGAAAGTGCCGCGGCAATTCTTCGGGTAATTCGGCAACTGCTGCTGCAAGTGCGCCGCGCATATCTTCTTTTGAAAATGACCCGCCGATACCGATGCCGTCGAATCCTAAACGCGAAATCTCGCGTGCTGATTCCCTTCGTAAATCCTCGTGACGACCGCCTTGAACGATGCCAAAAAGTGCCTGTTTTTTATTCGCATTAATATTCTGTCGATGCGTCTTCAGAGACCGTTCTGCCCAGCGATGTGTGCGCTCCATTGCTTCGCGTTGATATTCATATGGCTCGGTTGGCGAAGTACATTCGTCAAACGCAAAAAATATATCTGCACCGAGTGCATGTTGTATTTCTACCGAGCGTTCCGGCGTGAAGCGGTGTAGTGACCCGTCAAGGTGTGAAGTGAAAGAAACGCCTTCATCATCAATGATTGCAAGTTGGCCATGTTGACTTGCTACTTCTTCATCAAAAACAGCGAGCCCATGTTTGGACTTCGTAAGTCCATCATCAGATGATGGACTTACGAAGTCCTTCACATCATCGCGTGTAAATTTGGAAATGGTTTTGTTAAACGCAGCACCGAGAGAGAATACTTGGAAGCCGCCGGAGTCGGTCATTGTCGGCCCCCACTCCGCAGAAGCTCCGCGGGGCGAGCCCTTCCAATTCATAAATTTCGCCAAGCCGCCCGCGTTTTTTACAATCTCTTCGCCCGGCTGAAGATATAGATGATAAGTGTTCGCGAGCACAACTTCAGCGCCGAGCGCCACGAGTTGTTCTGGGAGAATTCCCTTTACGCTTGCTTTGGTGCCAACAGGAGCGAATGCGGGTGTGTGAATGGCGCCGTGAGGGGTTTCAATGACGCCAGCGCGCGCCCGGCAACCGGGCGCGCGTTGTTCTATTTTAAAATTAATCGCTCCCATCACTCACAACTATGCCCTACAATCAGAGCGTTGTCACTGTTGCAGAAATGCTGTTGTTATTCGTATTTGATTCTGGCGATTGAAGTTGGCGATTCGGGTCAATGGTGATGGTAATGGTGTGTGTGCCAGGAGTGTTATTGGCGAAGTGTACGATGTACTCGCTCGGCTGACCTGGAGCAAGTGATGCTTGTGTGAAGCTCTTATTCGCAGAATTACTGCCAGAAATGTTCATCGCCCATTGTCCAGACACATTCGTACCAACATTTTTCACCAAGAATTTCACCGCGATTGGAGTGTTCACAGGAATCGTTGTAGCCGAGACGATGGCATTACCAGAACTGTATCCAATGGTTTCTATGATAATCGCAAGATCGGGCGAGCCGTAGTAATTCTGGATTGCAGGCCCATCGGCAATAGTTATTGAAGTTCCTGGAGTCCAATATTGTTTTGATATTGAAGTTGTCTTCACAGGCGTTGAAGTTGCAATTGTTGAATCAGTTGAACTCGCCTCTCCGAAATAAATCACCGACGGCATCGTTGTAGAAACAGTCGGGGCACTGTTTTTAAATGTTGAAGCAAAAACTGAACCAACATACACTACGGCCGCACCTGTACGATTCACAATAATCGGCACGAAGCGCGTCGAATAGATAGCAAGCCACATACCCGCCACGACAAGCGCGAAGAAGCCAACAACCGCAAGGCCGTTCACTGCCGTCCGGCGAGGTCGCGAGATGGTTTGAAAGTTATTCATATGTGGTGTTATGTTTACCATATTATAATTTTTATGTCAAGACATTTGATTATGCACCGAGAATCGCGAGTGCTCGGGTGAGAGCGAGCTTCGCGCCCGTCACGCTATCCGAATAACTCGAGTCAATCGCGGTCGTGAGTGAAGCGACGAGCTTCTCGAGGACTGGTGTCGAGAGTCGTGCCGTTCGACGCGCAATATCGGCATCGCAGGAAGTACCATCAACGCGGGCGCGATACACATCGTCGAGAGCGAAGACAGCGGCGCTGATTAGTTGTTCAGGTGCACCGCCTCCACGCACCTGTTGTCGAAGTCCTGCGAAGACACCAGCGCGATCGCCTTCGATAAGCGCGATGGCAAATCCGCGAATATGCACAGGGACTCCGGTGGTACGCGCTACAGGAATATCCGCAGCAATCGGTTCAACATTTTCATATATCGGTTCGACTTCTTCGTACACTGGCTCAACATTCACCTGTACTGGCTCGACATCAAGTATCGGTTCTGCGACGCGTTCGAGAATCGACGAAGAAGTGCGTTCTTCGTGTGACAAACTCTTCACGATATCTTCTATTGAAAGCGCGCCATTATGAGAGAAGGACTTGAATCCATCATACGAAGAATATCCGCGCGGCGCTTCGGGTGATTTTTCCACAGGAATCTCAACCGAAGCCGGCGCATGGAATGGAGCCGAATAAGCTGGAGCGCGGACTGGCTCTGGCGCGTTAAGCACCGCAGAGACACGAGCCATAAAATTGCGCGCGCGGCGATTCACAAACGGCACTGCACCAAAAAGAATCAGGTACGCGAGCGCGAGCGCGAAACAAATAAGCACAAGCCAGTACACAATCGTACCAACTGGCCCCAAATCAAGACCAGTGTATGGAATCTGTGACAGCGAGAGATATGCGAGCGGCTGTGCGCCACCTTCAAGCGTTATGATTGGAATGATTGGATGGCCGCCACCACCACCTCCGCCGCCTCCACCTCCGCCACCACCTCCGCCGCCGGTCACAGTGAGCACGGCAGTACAGGTAAGTGTCTGCCCATTGGTCGCATGGAATGTACCTGTATAAGTGTATGCTTGTATTGCCGTAGGAGAAACAATTATCGATCCGGGAGTGGTTGTCCCCGTCGCAATACTGTTATCAATATCAACGGTTCCAATTCCAACACCTCCCCAAGAAAGTGTTGCTGAACCGCCGGTCGTGTAGCTAGCCGGCGAAACATCGAGCGTACAAGACGGACCGCCGCCTCCACCGCCACCATTTACCGTAACGATGGCTGTGCACTGCACAGAACCTCCAGCGCCGGTAGCAGTGCCTGTGTAAGTAACGGTAGAAACTGGCGAGACAGATTTTGTACCGGAAGCGACCGGAGTAACGGAACCGATGCTGTTATCAATTGAAAATGAAGTGGCGTTCTTGGTTGTCCACGAAAGTATGGATGAGCCGCCAGTCGTAATAGAAGTCGGATTCGCCACAAGCGTACAGGTAGGGGCTGGTGTAATTACTGGGTAGGTACAAATCACTCCTGACTGACTCGTCGCTTTCGAGTTGTAATTAATTGCTACTGGATCCATACAGCCGTAGATTACCGGCGGAGGAGGTGTTGGATAGGTGCAAGTCACTCCTGACTGACTCGTCGCATTTGGATTGTAGTTCGTAGCGGTACTGTCCATACATCCGTACACAATGACTGGAATTATCGGAACTGGAATCACAACTGGAACTGGCAATGGCTGTGGCGGAACAGGTGGAATCACTGGAGAAACAACTGGCGGAATAACCAGAGGCGGAACAACAGGAATCTCGCAACAAGGCGGGAGAATTGGGACTGGTGCTGGAACAGGAATATCGCAACATGGCGGCAATACTTGGGCTAAAACTCTAGCGGGTGTGGTAAGACCAGTCGCAAAAGCGATTGACATACCAAAAATAATCGTAAGAAGTACGGTAAAGAGACCGGTTAGAATCGGTCGTTTGTTCATATATGAGAAAACCTTGTCAAAATTTTTCATTTTCACTGCCACTTGCGTGGCGTATAAAAAGGGAGTGAGTGTGGCGACTTGTTGAAAATTGCCGTCACACTCTTTTCCCGTTAACGCGCCCATTCGCCCCAAGGCCAGTACAGTTGGGGCATACCTTTTGGAATCTCTCCCTGGGTATACCACACTGTGGCCTTTTTGATTCCCGATTTGGTGTTCAGATAGTCGAACCACCTGACACCAATTCCGTCCGAGTGACTGGCAATCCACTCTTCACGCTTCTCACCATACTCGGTCGCCTGCGCGAACGAGACCTCGCCTTTCGGAAGTTCCGGCCAGACGGTTTTGCCGCGGTCCAGACAAAGGACCGTGACAAATTTCGAACCTTTTTCCGCAACAAATGCGGGAAGGCGTAAAACGTGCTCGCCCGGCGCGGGAGCGTAGCTCCCTTTGAGTTGGACCGGTTGTCCAACTACTGCGACATCTGCAGAGAAGTCGCAGTGCATATTTTCGCACTCCTTCGCCCAGATACTTTCGAAGTCAGTTTCGCCTGCGCGTTTGACCCCGATACATTCATTGGAAACATCGGTGGGACCAAGAAGTGCGAATCTGACCGCAGTGTCCTGTGCTTTTGTGAAGAAATGAATCTCCACACAGCGCTCCTTTATCGGCTTTTCAACCGGATTGGTGCAATCGCTGGCGAGTACGATCCTCTTTGTCTTCGGATCGACCCACACCTTCTCTTCTGACTTGAATGAGCGGGAGAGACAATGAAGAGTCGGCTTAAACGTGCCTTTGCCCGAGGGTTTCAGGCATGAAATCCAGTACTCTCCTCCTGGCGCTGGCACTACTTCGAGCGTCCGCAAGAACGCCGGTACATTGGCAATCTCGGTGAGATTTGCTGCCGGATCCGACACCTTGAACATCTCAAAGTAATCGCTCGGTGTTGCACACGACCCGTCGCGCTTACAGCGAACAGGGTCTAGCATGCTAGTCCCTTTCGGATTCTTCGCGAGCGATGCCTCAATCTTGCTCGCGAGCTCCTCGGGGCTGCTAATACCGTGCAGAAACGGTTTCCCAGCCGGAGCGGCACAGGCGAAACAAACAAAAATGACAAGAATCGCCGCTATAATTCCCAATGCAATTACAAATTTCCAACTTCCTATGATTTTTTTTATCTTCATCACTGCCTCCTTTGCCGCTTACAGCGGCTAATTTTTTATTGAAAGAACATCTCTCCTCTTTGCGGAGAGTCACGCGATTCCGTTAATTAAAACGGAATCGCGTGACTTTCAACAAAATCCGCGACGACAACAAATCGGTCTTCTTTCTTGGCGAACGAATCGCAGGTCGAGAGAGTGAGTTCTTTCCCCACAACCGAAAGCGGAATCACTGCGTCGTTCGCATTTTCCTTCGTCACGCTTTTCACTCGATAGGTATAAGCCATATCAGATGAATAGACGGTGACCGCATCTCCCGCTACGAGCTTCTGGATGCCATTGAATGTTTTATATGCCTGATTATTTACAATCGGCAGATAACTCGAATGGCCGAAGAGGACAACATTGCCGTCTTCACCAAGTCGCGCAGAGGTCGGATATCTTACCGCGCCTTTCATCAATTCTTGGTCGAGAACTGTCGTGTCGGCTGTTGCTGGATTCGCGATAGTTGTCGAAAGATTAATCGTTGGAATCTCTATTTTCATCGGTAGTTCCGGAAGCATTGGTGTCAAAGCATTCAAGCTTATCGCAGCAATCTGATTTGTCGCACCGCCTAATACATTTTCTCCGCCTTTTGCAAAAACTATAGAAGGCAATAAATCAAACCGAGCGAGCGAGATTACGCTAACAAAGAACACGAACACGAAAATGCTAAGGAAGATTCCCTTCCTCAAATACGCTCGTTGACCCGCGCGGATAATCCGTGCGGTGAATGCAATAAGCCCCTTCATATCGTCTTCTACATACATACAGCATCGTGTCAATTCTGTCAAGCGCTTGACAAAATATAGTATATAGAGTATCCTCTCAAACAGATGTAAATTTGAAAACAAAAAGGAGGTCTTTTCGATGAAGACAAAAATGAGTAGTTTGTGGATCGGATTCGCCATGTTAGTTGTGGCGATGATGTTGGGAGGTTGTGGCGCCGGACAACTCGTGAAGATTCCGCTGACGATGCCGGACGGTGAAAAGGCGACTCTCGTTGCTCACAATCAGACCGCGCCTGACTGGATGATACGAAGCGGAGCTATGAAGCTTAATTTCGTAGTGAGGGGCGATGTTTCTGAAAAGCAGCTTCTTGCTGTGGCACGCGTAGAGGATGCTTGCCGAATCTATACCAAGACCGTGCGGCCAAACGCTTTGGTCGCTGTGTTATCAAGCGGTGTGCTCTATGCCGCTGCAGGATACCTTGGCGTTGGGTTCGGATCGCAGGCATTTGCAGGAGCAGTGTTCAGCGAGTACGCAAAGTATGGTGCTATGGCAACTGGCGCCGCTGGACTTGCGAACGGCGTTATATCTCTCGGGGGTAAGACCTATACTTTCGAGAACTGCGGGTCTCAGGTGTTGGGTCTGTTCCCCGGATACGATGTCCGGGTTCTCCAGAAAAGTCCGTACTAAGGAGAGTACGGAAATGGGCGTCCTTCTATGGAGGACGCCCATTACTATTTTAAGAACAAGGTTTAACCTTGTTTTTATTTTTGTACTTTCAAAAGTTCCACTTCAAAGATAAGCGTGGAATTACCCGGAATCGAACCATAATCATTTGGACCATAGCCGAGCGATGGCGGGACAACGAGCTTGCGTTTCCCTCCCACCTTCATGCCGACAACACCATCATCCCAACCTTTAATTACATTCCCTGCTCCGAGAGTGAAGGTGAATCCATTCGCGGTTTCCGGATGTTTTGATGAAGCATCAAAAACCGTGCCGTTCGTAAACGAGCCGACATAGTTGACGGTTACGCTATTGCCAACGGCGGCAACAGCACCTGTGCCAACAACTTCATCGGTCACTTGCAGTTGTGTCACATTTTCAGTTGGCATGGTAGTTGGTGCATTTGAATTGGTAGTGGTAGCTGTCTCGATTGTAACTTCCTGAGATGGCTGAGTCGAGATCGAGAAGAGCGACATCCCATTAAAAACAAAGAAGAAAATAACTACAGCGAGTGCGAGTGCAACGGCGATACCGGTTTGGGTTGGGTTCATAGAATAATTATTTATTAAATTCTTTAAATCGCTTCACTTCATCGGCAACCGCGGCTTTCGCCAACTCCTCGTGTTCAGGAACTTCCTTGTCAAGAAATGTCTTCAGCGCCGCCGCATCGCCTGTTTCAGCGATCTTAGCGAATTCACTTCGCTTCTCTTCAGAAAGTTTACTGAGCACCGATATCGTCGCGGCCTTCAACGCTACCTCGCCGAACTGCGCTATAAGCGTCTTTTGTTCTTCTGGTGGAAGACCGTTGATACCGAGGTCGGTGGCGATGGCGGCGGTTAATTCATCTTGCATAGGTGGCATTGTATCATTTATTATTGAATAAGTTTCCCCAGTTCATCTGGTTCAGGTGCTTTCATAAATGATTTGAAGAATCCGAAGAATCCGCCGGTTCTCACCGGTGTACCAACGGGAATTACTTTACCATCAACAAAACCCCAAGGAATGCGATACATACCGCTGTTGTCAGCGGTGCTGTAAACAATTTTGTCCGGATTGGCAATAAGATAATTCTGAATTACATTAGCCTGCTCTGTCGTTGAACCCCCAAACGCGAGCAGGTGTTTGCCGACCGCATCGGCATAAATATGCGGTTCGGAAATTGATACTTCAAGACCAGAATTATTTATAATGCTGTCGGTATAAGTACTATTACGAGCCGCCTCGGACCATCCGGCAGTATGTTCTTGGGTTTCGGGGGGAGGAGCAATTGGCGCTTCAGGATGTGTAGCAGATACTGTTTCAACTGGAGGTGTTGGTTGAGTTTCTGGACGCGGGGCAGGTGCTTCTGGAGCAGGAGCCGCTGGTGGCGCTTCAGGAATTTTTTCGGCTGGTGGTACGGTTGAATGTGGACCTGGATATTCTGGAGACGTCGGCTCTTGTACAGATGACGACGTCCCTGCAGGAGGTGGTTCAGTAACTGGAGCAGAAACAGGCGTTTCGGTCAAAGGAGTAACTGGCGTTTCTGGATGGTAAGCGGGAGTCCAATGATCTTCAACACTACCGGTAGTATCAATCTCAATATTCCCATGCGCATCAAGAGTCATTGTGTCGTCGAGATTGATTTGGATACTCTTACCAGTAGCAGTATCAAAAAATTCATGTTTTTCGGCGAGGTCATGCACAAGTTTGTTTATTGAGTTTTCATCTGAGTTGATGAGCTTCGCGAGATCGCTATCAGGGTCAAGATTTGGTGGTTTAACAAATCCAGATTCGTGAACCTTATTCCAGAGCTGCTTCGCCATGTATTCGTAGCCATGGCCTGATGACGCATCAACTGAAATTACGGGCAATTCAGATGTGACAGGAATTTCTGGCGCCGCTTGAATAGCGGATACTCCGGCAACTTCGTACGCATAAGGATTTTCTAGCGGAGTTTCGTATGCATAAGAAGGATTTTGCGTAGCGGCTGGTACAACTGTAGTATGACCGAACGCGTGTCCGAGCCAATCAGAAAGTTTTTCCATTGCATAACGACCAGCGATCGCAGTTCCGCCCATATACACAGCGCCAAGTACGGCAGCGTAAGTATTTTTAAATTTGTCAGACCTTCCTTCGAGCTTCACGCCGAAGTATGTTGCATCTTTATTGACGGCAAGTTTCTCTTCCATTTTCTCGCGGCGCTTCAACGCGAAGCCAGCACCACCAAGCACGCGCTGTCCGTACATAAGGCCTGCAAGAGTAGATGCGAGCGGCGGGAGTCCGGCTGCGGTTGCGAGCGCACCGCCACCAATTAAAGATGCAGTGATGTACGCCTTCTGGCGAAATGGTAATTTGTTATAGCCCTCAACAAGTTTCTTCAAATCAGTTTTTAACTTCTCGCCCTTTTCGTCGAGCGTTTTGCTCCTGTCTGCGAAGTAACTCGCGTAATCTTTCGCTTTTTCAGCGCCTGTTTTTATTTTCCCAAATGATTCTGCAGGATTCGCAACCATATGTGCGATTCCCTCACCAGCGGCTTTGAAATCGCCGACGACATCCAAGCCAATTTTTTTCAAACCATTGCCGAGTTCAGTGCTCCGATTAGTTAAATATTCCTTTGCTTTTTCTATTTTTTCTTTCACTTCTTTCGCACCTTCAGGAAATTTATCAACGAGTCCGCGTAATTTCTCGCGCCACTCTGACTGCGTGCTTTCGGTGTTTTCTTTTTCCTCTTGTTGTTCTAGCGCAATTTTAATATGGTCAAACTCTGGACCACTGAAATCAAGAAGATCTGAAGCTTCTTCTCTTGGTTTCTTTTCAGACATACTTTTACTGCGAGAGATAGCGCTCGCGAATCATATTTTCAACAGTAGCACGATCACGACCGTAGGTGAGCGAAGAAAGGTGAATAAGATCGTCCACCTGCGCCGGATTTGCCGCAGGCAAATCCGGCGTCTTCATATCAAACGCCTTTTGCGGCACACCGGATACGAGGATTTTCACATACGCATTGCGATTTTCTATATTAACGAAGTCACTGGCTTCAAAAACCGGTGCGAATTGTTTTGCAAAAAATTCGGCATCTTCTTCGCCGACGCGGAAAATCGCCATATTGCCGACATTCCCGAAGACGGCATCGCGTGTTTTATCCTGAATTTGCGCGAGGAACTGGTGCGCCATTGAAAGTGCCAATTTATATTTCCGCGCTTCCGAAAGAATCCCCGGAATTGAATCGGTTGTCACATTCTGAAATTCGTCGATGTAGAGATAGAACGGCGGATACGACGTCGTGCCCGCCAGCTGGCGGGTGTCAGCGCGCGACAAGGCCGCCATAAACAACTTCCCGACGACGATAAGCCCAAGTAGGTTCGCGTTTCTTTCACCGAGACGACCTTTGGAGAGATTGATGAGCAAAATCTTTTTCGTATCCATCACCTCGCGGAATTTGAATGATGATTCCTGTTGACCGACGATCGGTCGGATGAAATCGTTCGCAGTGAAGTCATCAAATTTGTTGGTGATGTATGGAACGATATTTTCAAGTGCGGCATCGCCGCCTGCCTTCGTCGCAATTTCATTCCAGAATTGGCTTACAATCGGATTCATGCATTTCTCCAATTTCTCGCGGCGGAAATCGCTATTCGCGAGCACGCGTGCGATATCGAGCATTGTCGAACCGCTTGAAGGATCTTCCATCACGAGCAACGTGGCGTTGCGGAAATATTGTTCGAACGCAGGACCCATACTCTCCGGCACATCGCCATACAAGCGATGAAAGATTGCAAGCAATTCGTTCACGATGAATGTTTTCTGCTCCGGTCGCGAAAAATCGTACTCCAAGAAATTGAGGCCAAACGGACGCGAGAGGTCAGCCGGATCAAAATAAATGACATCTTTATACCGCTCGGGCGGCACAGCTGCGAGAATATCCAAAATGTCAGAACCGTGTGGATCAATAAAACAGCATCCTTCGCCGTTTTTAATATCCTGCATAATCATTGATTTCATCAGGCCGGTTTTACCGGTTCCTGTCTGACCGATGATGTAGAGGTGACGCAGACGATCTTCCGGATCGAGATACACGAGTGTTTCTTGCCCGCGATAATTATTGATGCCGAGTAACGCGCCTCCGCCAGCTGGCGGATTGCGGAGTTCCAGAGGCGCGGGTGCATGCGTGAAGCGCGCTTGTTTTAGGTGCGGAGAAGATTCAATCCCAGACGGTGGAAAATGGTAGAGAGTGGTCAATTCACGAAGCGACAAAGGAAGTGCCGATCTGTCAGGCATACGGAAGGAGAAATCTTCGCACACGAGTGCTGTCTGCTTGTTATTTGATGTGCGTTCAAATTTCAATTTATTTCCCTGCGTATTCGAGAATTGGTTGAATGCTGATTCTATCTCGCCGAGAACTTGATCTGCCTTCCGTTCGTCACTGGACGAAACGACGAGTCGGATAGTCGTGCCAACAATTGGCGTCGCGATTTTTTTCTCAACCTGTTCGATATACGCTTTGTTCTCTTCAACCTGCCGTGTTTCGGCTTCTTTCGCCTTTTGTTCATCTTTCGGTTTGTTTGAAAAAAGTGTGCGGCTGATGTCTCGTGCGAAGTCGCCGAGTGCTGTTTCTGGAGTGCTGAATGCCGATTGACGCTTTTCACCTTTCCGTAATGCTTGGAGAATTTTTTGGTAATGTTTCGTATACCGTTCATCACGCGGTTCAATAATAATCTGCAACGCCGCTCCTTCTCCAGTTTGTTCTATTTTAGCGAAGGCATTTGTAATTGTGTTAATCGGGTCATAATCGAAGTCAGTGTAATCCTTGAGCGGCAATGAAGGATGTTCAACGAATTTCGCAACTGATACGAGTACAGAACCGGTTGAAGCAAAAATATTGTAATCGGACGGTTGTAACACTAATTCGGCATTCGGAAAAATAGCGAGAAGTTGCTTTTCAAAAAGAGAACACTTCCCTTTCGGTATCGCAGCGTAGAACTGAAGTTCTGAAGTATGTGCGGGGACGGCGAGCTCAAGCGCGAAATAGTTTGGATCGCTACTTGAGGCGTCAGCGACTGAGAGAAGCCCTGAATAAAATTGCTCCATCGCAGAAATAAGTTCCTTCAACGACTTCGCGCGCACTTCGCCAGCTGGCGAACGGCTCTTTGGACCCGGAAGTGAGATTTCATACAACGCCATGTGAAGCGCTTGAAACTGTGGTGCTTTCTCATCCGCCTCAAGTGCCGGTAATCCGGCTGCAACATACCTTACGAGAAAGCGATGGAAATCGTCAGTAATATGCGGATCGTGCAATTTCTCAAGCACTGAAAGTGTGTTTTTTATCCCTTTTTCTTCCATTGTTTGTTGGAGGCCTTTAATTGTTTGTTCGCTATCACCGAGATTTAATTCAGCGAGAATCTTCTCGGCAATATCATTTATCGCTGGTTCGCTAGCGCGATATTCAGGCGCAAGTATTTCTGGAGAAACAGCGTGGTGTTCATGAATTTGCTCTGAAATAATTTTTACGCGTTCAAGAGTTCCGGTTTTCGCGATTTCTTTTTCTTTATTCACAACCTGCTCGCGCAAATACGCGAGTTCTTCTTCAGGCGTGGACAACTTAGGTGTGGATTCCATTTATTTCAGTATAATGCATAGCCGCCTGTACAAGGAGTGCGAAGGTGCTAAACTGCCGCTTTTTCTATTTTTCTGATAGGATGAAAGTGAATGACCGAATTTTTTACTGCGATTCTTCATCTCGACCCGATGGCTATAGTAAAGGCGGGTGGATATATCGGTATCGCGATTCTTGTCTTCGCCGAGAGTGGAGTCCTGCTCGGTATATTTTTCCCTGGCGATTCGGTTCTTTTCGTCGCAGGACTTCTCGCTGCTGGCGGATTTCTTTCATTCTGGCCGTTGGTTTTGATTGTCGTTTGCGCGGCGATAGTCGGCGATTCGGTCGGCTACTGGTTTGGTGTTAAGGCAGGCAATGCATTTTTCAAACGCCCGGACTCGCGATTTTTCAAACAAGAATATGTTACGCGCACGCAGAAATTTTTTGAAAAGTATGGTGGTCGCGCGATTATTCTCGCGCGCTTTGTACCGATCGTTCGCACTATCGCGCCGATTCTCGCCGGTGTTGGCACGATGCACTACCGCCGCTTCCTTTCATACAATATATTCGGCGGACTTCTTTGGGGCGCTGGAATGGTCTCGCTTGGTTATTTCCTCGGATCGGTGATTCCAAATAGCGAGAAATATGTGTTTCCTATCACACTCATTATCGTCGTAATTTCCTTCTTCCCTATTATCGCCAATTTCGTTTGTAATAAAAAGACAGTTCAATCATGAATCATGATGATTATACCATCTGCACAATCGCGTAGATCACGAATGCACCGAGAAGCGTCATGATTGTTGTAAGCGCACGAGGATGTCGGTGGTGACTCTCGGGAATAAGATCGCTTGCCGATAGATAGAGAAATGTACCGACAAAAATGGCGAGCACGAGTCCTATGAATGATTCAGGAATGCGAAAGAACAATGTTGAGACAACACCGAGAACTGGAGCTACCGCATCTACAAATAACCACCTGAACGCCTGCCAGCGGCTTCCTTCATTTCGCAGAATAAAGCTCACGGTATTGATGCCGTCGGAAAAATCGTGCGTCAACACCGCGGTTGTAACGACAATGCCGACAATCGTCGATGCTTGGAAACTGACTCCAATCGCGATGCCATCAAGAAAGCTATGTGTGGAAAGTGTAAGCGCTCCGAACGCTCCGCGAGATCCACGAGGTGACACCTTACGATTTTCGTAAGGTGTCACCTCGTGGTCAGTGTGCGTATGTAGAAGAATAAGCCGGTCTAAAATAAGATAGCCGAAAAATCCGAGGGCGATAAATAACGTAACTATTGAAGCATCGTGCCAGCCATTTCCAAGCTTGATTGCCTCAGGAAGAAGGTCAAAGAGTGCGACGCCGGCGACTGCACCAGCAGAAAATCCTAAAATGAGATGTAACCGATCACGGAATCGTAGCGCGAATAAGCCGCCGACTAGAGTCGCGACGAATGCGGCGCAACTAATTAAGACAACGGTCATTACTTCAACAATGCATCAATTGCCGTTTGGAAACTTGCGTATGGATACGCTCCCGCAATTGCCTGCGTACCAATAACGAAAGACGGCGTTGCGTTGATGCCGACTTTAGCAGCTTCGGCTTTGTCGGCGTCCATCGCTGTTTGGTAGATGCTCATATTTGCTTTTACATCCGCAGCGACTTTTGCTACATCAATGCCAGGAATAGTTGCGGTAAGTTTGTCGATAGACACAGCGTTGCCGAAACCCTGATCGCCTTCTTCATCCTGCGCGGTGTACATCGCGGTACGCCACGCGAAATATTTATCAGGATATAGTTTCCAGATTGAGCGGCTGTAGACAGCACCTATGACTGAATCATTGCCGAGAAATGCAAAATCCATAAAGACGATTTTTACTTTTCCAGTGTCTACATAATTTTTGATAATTTCGGGGAAAGCTGCTGGTGTAGTTATTTGAGGAATACCGCCAACTTCAAATGCTTTACAAAAAGTGCATTGAAAGTCAGACCAGAACGCAATTGTAACCGGTGCGTTTGCCTGACCTATAAAAGGATTCCCGTCGATTTTCACATCCGCAATATTTACTTTCGGTGCTGTTGGGGCTTGCCCTGAGCTTGCCGAAGGGTGAGAACCGTTCCAAATTACTGCGCCTGCTATAAAAAGTCCAGCGAGTATAACTGCGACTGGTAAAAAGAATTTATTGGTTGTTTCGTTGTTCATATGCAGGAGATAGTACCATCTCCAATTGCGACTTGACAAATATGTTGAGTCGTGTATACTAATGGTAGAAATCAATTAAGTTCCTGAGGAGGAAAAATGAAGAAAATATGTTCTTTGATAGTTGTGTTAGCAGTTCTGCTTCCCTTCTTCGCACTTGCGACAGAGACGGAAACAGAGAAAGAAGAATTGGGTTTCTGGTTTGAGACCCAAGCGGTAGGAAGCAACAAACCGTGGAAGGCAATCGGCTGGTATGAACCGCCGACAAAAGGCCAGTTTGGATTCTTTATGTTGGCAGAGTATGAGTCCGACGGTTATCGCTCGACTTATGCAGGTCCAACATGGAAACCTATCTCATGGTTTCGGGTTGGTGCTGGAGTCGGCGCAGAACAAGCACCGGAAGAAAAAATCAGATCAATCCGTGGAGCCATGTTCTTCGAGATTGATCGTGAAAAATTCAATGTATTCGCGATCTTCGAAAATGGAGGCACTGGACCGTGGCACAAAGTCACAGCCACTTACAAACCGAACGAGAAGTTCGGCATTGGCGGGATGAAGGAGACCGATCTCGGCGTTGGGCCGAGAATCGAATACAACATCCGAAAAAATGTGCAGTTGTGGGTAGCGATACTTCACGACATCGACACAAAAACGAACACACCAATGTTCGCCATCAATTTTTCGTTCTGATGGTAAACCAAAAGCCCTGACTTCGGTTGGGGCTTTTATTATTTATGGGTTTACGAAACCCTTATTTTATTGATACTGAATATAAATCGGAGCGGGAGTAAGAGCGAGAACTTCGGCAGGTGTGAGCATACTGACACCGGTCGAGGGCGACGCGTTGTCGTTTTTATAAAAAAGTTTGATACCGGTGAACTGCACAGGTTCTGATTTGACTGTCCTTAAATAAGTATTCTGTTTTTTCGCTTTCGACCCGAAGCCATCCATATCCATCACAATCTGTATCTCAGACAATGTCTGTATTTTTTTATAGTTCGTCACCATATCTTGCGTAAAACGATGCACAACAAGAATCTTCGGCGGCAGATGATTATCGCGCACGATGCCTGCGAGATATTGTGCCGCATAATTTATATCAGCCGCATCCATAGTGCCGATGACCGTACCGGGAGAATTTCCGAATTTCATAGAGAATTCCGGATCAATGGCGAGATGAACTTGCGGCATTTTCAAATATTTTTCCAACATCGGGAGCTCGTGCTGTACTGTACTCTTCCCCACCTGCACATCGAGAATCACAATGCCATTTACCTGATGGGCGAGGTCGAGCGCATGATCTATTTGGTCATCCGGCATTCGGAGAATGTACTTCCCTTCTTTCCCGGCACTCGCTTGTGCGACAACCGCAATGTATTGAATTGCTGGTACAACCGGAGTCGTAGGATCAGCGGATTTCCAATGCTGCATTTCTGTCTTAAGCATCGCGAGCATTTGATCAGTTGGATATTGCCCGAGCACGCCCATTCCTTTGGAATAAAAATTCCCATAGTACGCGACAATGCGGTTGAACGGCAGAATCGCGCCCGCGTCGGGATATGCAGTCTTCACTGGCCAGAGTCGTGGCGTGGTCGTAGAGGTTGAAGTTGCGTTAGGGTCAATATGCGCAAGCGCGAGAAGTCGTGCATCATAATCAGCCCGATCAAGCGCCGGCAATGGTATAAATTTTTCCGGATTATCAGCTGCTTCCGAACGGTATTCCATTGAAAAGATATTTGAGAAAAACAACAGATACACGAGAGCGAGTATGACGACGCCTGCGCCTATGAGCAATATCTTGCGTGACATAACGAAAGCTTTTTACTTCTTCACCTCTTTGAAAACGACACGCTTGCGGAGGGTGGGATCGAACTTCGTAAGTTCTATTTTACGTTCGACTTTTTTCTTATTTTTCCGCGTCCAGATAATATGCTTGGACTTCGTGGACTTCAATTTGAGAAGGCGGTCTTGTGACATATTGCTAATCTAACAGAATCTACAGATTTAAGCAACGGAAAGCTCTTTCTTGGTGTTTCTCCTAACCATCTTCTTCTTCACTTCAAAATGCGGTTCATTATTCTTTATAGAGATTGTGACTGTGCCCCCTTCCATTACACCTTGCGCAACCATAAGCGACGCGAGCGGTGTCAGTATCTTGTCTTGAATCACGCGACGCAATGGGCGTGCACCATAGAGTGGATTGTGACCTTTCTCCGCGAGCCACTGCCGTACATCAGACGAGAATGCGAGCGCAATTCGCTTCTGTGCGAGTCGTTGTTTTACTTCGTCAATTTGATTATCAACAATTTTGATAAGTGAATCCTTCTCGAGCACATCAAAAATAATAATGTCATCAAGTCGGTTTAAGAATTCTGGGCGGAAATGCTCTCGCAAAGCGCTCATAACTTTTTCTTTCGTCTCTTCATAGCGCATTGCATCAGTGGCGCCGGCGGTGCCGAAGCCGATATGTGCGAGACGATCAATAAATTCGCCGCCGATATTACTCGTAAGCACGATAATCGTATTCTTGAAATTGACCTTGCGCCCTTTACCGTCGGTTAAATGCCCAGAATCCAGCACTTGTAAGAGAATGTTAAACACTTCAGGATGTGCTTTTTCAATTTCATCGAATAGCACC
Organism: Candidatus Kaiserbacteria bacterium; assembly: GCA_026396675.1. Lineage (GTDB taxonomy): Bacteria > Patescibacteriota > Minisyncoccia > Phycocordibacterales > Phycocordibacteraceae > C7867-001. The sequence continues at coordinate 21,325 of JAPLWI010000010.1, forward strand.
ACTGCATACGGACGATGACGAATATGTTCGGTCAGAGTACCTGATTCTTCGTAGCCGACATAGCCAGGAGGTGCACCGATAAGTTTTGCAACTGAATGCTTCTCCATAAATTCGCTCATATCGATACGCACCAGTGCGTCTGTATCGTTAAACATAAATTCCGCGAGCTTCTTTGAAAGCTCGGTCTTCCCCACGCCTGTTGGACCGAGAAATAGAAATGAACCAATTGGACGATGCGGATCACTGATACCAACGCGCGAACGTTTGACGGCATCAGTTACTTTCTTAACTGCATCGTCTTGGCCGATGATACTGCCTTTCAGTTCATCCTCCATGCGGCTTAGTTTTGCCGCCTCTTCTTCAAGCATGCGTGCGACCGGAATTCCAGTCCAACGGCTAACAACTGACGCGATATCTTGTTCAGTCACTTCTTCGTTCAATACGCGACGAGATTTCTGGAGTGTCTTCAAACGCTTTAATTTTATCTCAAGATCTTTTTGAAGATGTGGGATATGCCCATAACGAATTTCCGCGACCGTGCCGAGATCGGCGGCGATTTCAGCATTGTCCGCTTGTATCTTGAGCGATTCGAGCTCGGTCTTCGCCGCGCGAATACCGCTAAGTACTTCCTTCTCATTTTTCCATTTAAGTTCAAGCTCGCTGGTTTTTTCTTTTAAATCGGCTACTTCCACATCAATATCTTTAATACGTTCTTTAATTTCTTTGCTTCGTTCACCTTCCAAATCCTTTTGAAGTGCCTGCCGCTCAATCTCAAGACGACGAATTTTACGATCGGTTTCTTCGAGCAGAGGCGGTTTATTTTCAAGTGCGATGCGCAGTCCCGATGCGGCTTCATCGATGAGATCAATTGCTTTGTCCGGCAAAAAACGATCGCTGATATAGCGGGAGGAGAGTTCTACCGCGGCAATGATAGCACCGTCGGTAATGCGTACACCATGGAAAAGTTCATATTTGTCGCGCAGACCACGAAGAATTGCAATTCCATCTTCGACTGATGGTTCTTGGACAAATACCGATTGGAAACGGCGCGTAAGTGCTGCGTCTTTTTCTATATATTTTTGATATTCTTTCAACGTCGTTGCACCAATGATACGAATTTCACCGCGCGAAAGTGAGGGCTTTAACATATTTGCAGCGTCCTGTGCGCCCTCGGCATTCCCGGCTCCAACGAGCGTGTGAAGCTCGTCAACAAACAAAATTACTTTCCCTTCTGCGCGTGCGACTTCTTTCATTATGTTTTTCATGCGCTCTTCAAATTCACCGCGATATTTGGTGCCTGCAATCATCATTCCGAGATCAAGCGATAGCAATTCTTTTCCTTTTAGCGATTCTGGGACATCACCCGTCGCCATCCGTGTTGCAAGCCCTTCTGCAATCGCCGTTTTCCCGACTCCCGCTTCGCCGATAAGCACTGGGTTATTCTTGGTGCGGCGCGCGAGAATCTGAATAACACGATTTATCTCCACGTCGCGTCCGATAACCGGATCGAGTTTGTTTTCTGCAGCGAGTTTCGTGAGATTGCGAGCGTATTTAGTAAGTGCTCGGAATTGTTTCGGTTCTGAAACTTGTCCATCTTTGGAGTTTTTCAATTCTTTGAGAACCGCGAACGCCGCGGTCTGAGTTATTGAAAATCGCGCAAGAATGTCAGAGGTATTCCCAGGATATTCAATGATGGCGAGGAAAAGATGTTCTGTACCGACAAAAGTGTCGTTTATGCGCGCTGCAATTTTCCCGGAGACCTCAAGCGCTTGGGCGAGTTCTGGAGTCAGATAAATCTGATAGGACGGCGATAGCACGGTCGCACTTTCAGGTGCCTCAAGATGTTCAAGTACAGTGTCTGCAAGCATGATGGTGTCAACCTCCATTCGATCAAGCATAGAGAACACCAACGACTCTTCCTGCAATACAAGAGCCGCGAGTAAGTGCAGTGATGACACATGATTCTGCCCGCGTTCGATAGCGAGTTCATGTGCACGGCGCACTGCTTCTTTCGCTTTGGCTGTGAAATTATTGAATGGGGGCATACAACTAATGCGCTGCAGTTGATGTTGCGGTTGTCGAAGTAGCGGTCAGAAGCGTAGTGATAATGTCCGCGCTAATAAGGAGACCGGGTGTTATTCCCGCGCCGATACCGACAAGATTGCCTGATAGATCAACCGCCGCGCTACCAGCGCCGATATCTGGAAGTGTTGTATGAATACCTGATTTACCAACGCGTGCGACAATGCCGGTGGCAGCAGAACCGTCGGCGCTTAGGGCGAGTACGGTTTCACCAAGTTTCAACTCGCTCGCCGTTCGTAAAGTAGGTGATGACGTTTTTGGCAATACTGCACTGTCCGCAAACCCATAAATCGCAATACCTTCGCCTTGATGCGCAAGAGACGCTGCGATGTATATATTACCCGGGAATCCAATTAAAACTTCTTTCGGTAAGGCATCTTGCGCCGCGGTTGCAATAGCGCGCGCCTTAGGAAGATAGGTACCAATAGAAATCGCCAGAGTTGAGGTGCCGGTTTTAGCAGAATAAATGGTCACTGTGCGAGTTGCATCCGCTCCGATTGCCGCCATAACAAGGTCTTGGTTTGACGGTGCAGGCGCTTGAATAATCGCGGCCGGCGCTGCTTTTGCAACTGTTTCTATCGTACGTTCAACAACGTGGTTCACCGTCTGAGTGACAAATGGCGGTGCTTGATCAAGAAGAGAAACAGTCAAAATACCGGTTGCAACCGACATGACAAAATTCACAAGAATCGTGAGCAATATGAGTTGTGATTTGGAAAGTTCCTCTATATTCATGTATCTATAATGCTACCGCTGACTATTACTGTCAATCCACCATGGTTCCGATAGTACTGTCTTGGCTGACGAACGCAACTGCTCGCGCAAGCGCCTTTCGGAAGCGAACAAACGCACGCGGGCGAATGTCCGGACCCCAAGAAATGCGCAACGTCGCACGAGCGCGCGTTGTGTCTCCAGTCAGAGCAAATACCGCACGCGAGCCATTTTCAGAATCGGTCTCGCACGCACTTCGTGTAGAGACCGCGAACTCTTCTTCATCAAGAAGCGCAACGATATAGTCAGTGTCTCGGTTCGGTAAGGAAATGTTGAGAATGTTAGAGGATTGGACACGGCCTTCATTTATATATACGGTCGGAAGTGTATTTTTGATGAACTCAATAAGTTTGATTCGTTCTATCTTCGCACTCGCACAAAATTTCTCCCGGCCGACAACTGCGGCAGAAAGATCAGCTGCAAAGTTTCGTGCGAGTTCAAACGGTTCGCTACCAGGACGTAATCCCCTTTCTTGTCCGCCGCCGCGGTACAACGGCTCTAGCGGAATGGTTCTATGCGCGATGAGTGCGCCGATGCCGCGCGTTGTTCCTACTTTTGAAGAATCAAATGTCAGCATATCCGCGTCAAAATGCGCGCGAGAGATTTTTTCTGTGAGCGGCGCCTGACTCGCGTCGACGTGCAGAAGAATCCCTCGCTTCGCTCGGGATGGCTCGCGTATGACGCTCGCCACTTCTCTCGTGTTCCATACAGTACCCGTTTCGCCACATACAGCGTCCATCGAAATAAGAACTGTTTCTTTTCGTATCATTTTTTTCAGTGCTTCAATATTGACGCGATAATTGGCAATTGGCAGTTCTTCTATTTCTACTCCTTCTCGCGAAAGTAATTTTATATTTTCAACTACAGATGCGTGTGCACTCGGCAGATACAGGACATGTAACGTGGACTTACGAAGTCCTGACATTCCGAATCCTGATATTAGGGACTTCGTAAGTCCTCGAACCGACCCGAGTATTGCGAGGGCATTTGCTTCGGTCGCACCGCTTGTGAAGATAACGTCATCTGGCTGTACTTCAATCAGTCGCGCGATATCTGCACGCGCCCTCTCAAGCTGCTCTCGAGATCTTCGACCTTCCTCGTGCGGTGACGATGTATTTGCACTCGCACCCGCTGCACGATCGAGATTTATTGGCGTTGTTTTAAACATAGTTAGATGCTCGGTCGTTCTTCTGGCTTGATAAGGAAGTATTCACGGTGGAAGAGATATTTTGAAATGTTAAATATACCGTAGGCCATAAATGGCGCAGCGAACACATCAATTGAGTAATGCACATGGGCGACAAGAACCGATATCCCAAATATGAAAGAAACTGCAAAGCAGATATACCGAATTGTTTTTTTCTCCCAGAAAATAAGCGCCAAGAAATACGGCACGCAAGTATGACCTGAAAAGAATAACCCTGTTTGGAAATTAAAAAAGAGATACACACTATCGAACGCACCAAGACCCGGCTGTATATGATCTGGATAAATACCAATATGCGTAAGCGACATAAAAAGCGCGCGCGTTATGATGAATAGAGCTAATGTTTTCATCGTGAAAAGGACATAGCGCGATTGTGAGAGCACATACAAAATTCCTACGACAATCGCAATCAGCATTCCTTCAACAATAATCGGATTCAAATCAACGACTGGTAGATTGTCTAAAATAATATCGCCGACATACGAAGAAGTCGGGCGAATCGCGTACGCGTGGGCATAGACGAATGCGAAATGATTAGCAAGAAATGAAACGCTGAGAAGTATAAACCCCGTTATAAGTGAAGGCAGCCGTTCACGTTTGAACAGATATTTGTAGGTGGCGTGATATCTCTGAAGTATTTTCATACGGGGGGTTGCTTATAAGTATAACAAATGCTATACTTTCCTACATCAACCAGCGCTGGATCCAAAAGAAGTCGGGATCGAGCTTCTATCTTCGGCTACTGATTTGATATCTTAATCAAGCACTTATCTTATCTGCAGTATGCAAAACGGTATAGTAATCAAAATGAACGAGAAGGGTTTCGGTTTCATCAAAGTTGATGGATCGAACGACGGCGACAAGGACCTTTTCTTCCATTCCAACGAGCTCAAGAACATTTCGTTCACGGAGCTTAAGGAGGGAGATAAAGTTTCTTTCGAAATCGGCGACAGCCCGAAAGGCCCGAACGCTCTTAATGTCAGCAAGGTCTAACTCGTTAGATTAAGGAAACGCCCCGCTTTTGGCGGGGCGTTTTCTATTCAGAAGTTATGCCATCAAAATGCTCCTCTTGTTCGTCCGCTTTGGTTGCCTGAATCGTTCCATCTTTATGATTCGGCGGTGAATAGAGAGTGTAGAGTTTCAACGGTCCGCTGCCGACGTTGACGACGTTATGTTGCGCTCCCGCTGGGACTATCACAGCGTCGCCATCCTTTATTTCATGCTCAACGCCATCAATAATTACCTTTCCTTGTCCAACTTCAAACCTGAAAAACTGGTCTACGTTTTGATGCACTTCCATGCCGATTTCTCCGCCCACCGCAATGCTCATTAATACCAACTGACTGTGTGCTCCGGTATAAACAACTCTCCGATAATCAGTATTATTTTTCGTCTCTTCTTCAATATGTGTTACATATCCTTTTTTCATATTTATTTATTGTAGCACGCGCGAAATTCGCAAGGTGTCACCTTACGGAGATTTCGGCCATTCGAGGAAGGATCCGGCTTTGAGTTCCATCGCGTCGGCCTTGCGCACGAAACGCCAATTCTTTTCCGGTATAAGTTGATATCTCGCCTGCTCATCAAGAGCATCAGCAATGTTGTACAAATCCTTTTCGGTCGTAATCCAGTCAGTGCCGAAGCGCCGCATATCGAGCGGCTTAGAATAATATTGAAGCGACTTCACGCCCGTTGCGTTTGAGAACCATTCATGAAAATAAGAGAGTGCGAGTTCGCGCGGCGTGCGATACGCAGGGTCGCGGAATCGTATTGTCGCGTGATTCGTTTTGCTGATAGCGCCGATTCGTCCGTTACGTTTATAAAGTGTGATGACATGATCCACATCATCACCGCCGAATCGCCCCGAGAGATTCATAATAATTGGCGGCTCGCCATGAATCCAGAGTGCGGCGGCGGCGAAAAGAGCACCTTCAATACAATGGGATTTATTCTCACGAAGCACGCGACGCGGCGACATGTGCGTATCGCCTTTTGTTTCGTAATTTATGGGAATTGAATCAAGAAAATTCTGAATCAAAATCGGCGTCGAAAGTTTCTCCAGAATTTTGTATTCATCCAGAGTAAGTCCTGATTGTGGAAAGGTGAGACGCTTCATACGCCTCTAGTGTACCAATTTATTTAACTGCGAGTGGGGCGCTTCCGTCTTTAACAATCGCGGCAAGTTCGGACTGTGTTTTTGGCATACGAGTATGAGTGAGATCGATATGACCAACGACACGAATTACTGCGCCATCGCAATTGCCAAGTATTGTGCTGGCATTTCTAACGCTTCCATCTACCGATGTATAATTTGATTTCGTACTAAAAAGGACATCAATGTAATCTGTATACCGTGCGTTCATCGTATCCGCGATAACACGATAACCGATAATCGATGCAACTGTTTTGTATCCGCAAAAATCGTCTGTTACCGGTGGGTTTTTTATTTCAATAATAGTGCCAAACGGAAGTTCTTTCGCGAGATCCTGCGAACGCGCCGCGATAATTTCAGGGTTTGAGTATGCGCCGGATGCCGTAACGAATGGGTCGGCGTCGGTTTGCGCTGGCACAGCATTATAAGCGGTGAGAGTCACCGTGTAGTCGGGCGATGTTGGCGCCGAAGGCGCACTCGCGGAAGCCGGTAAGGTCATAACCGCGCCCGATAAAAGAAAAAGGCCCATAAGGGCTCCTAATAGTGGCATTGAATTTATTTACCGAAATAGCAAGCAGCTACCTCGTTATTTGGTATATTAGCATATTGACAATTTCATGTCAAGCGTCGTAATAAACGCGAAATATTCTCGCATGATAATACTACGTGCGTTCGGAAATGAGAGATTCTGTGCATTATCCTCACCTACGAGTGCCCAGCGAATGCTATTGTGAAGAAAGCTTTGTATGGACATTCTCTTTTTGATACACATCATCGCACTGCTCTTTTCTTTCTTCGTTATTGGAGCGGTTCTTGGTGCCGTCTTCTCTGAAATCTTCCGACACAAGATTGTCGTAGTCGTGCGGCGACTTTTGCTCAACAAGTCCGACTCTAATCCAATCTTGAAACCTGGAACCAATGTTTGGGCTGCAGAAGCAGTAATGAATCCGGCTGCTGCTTTTTTTGATGGTCGCACACATCTTATCTATCGTGCTATCGGTTCTGATGGTGTTTCTCGACTCGGTTATGCGAGCAGTGCCGATGGTATTGTTTTCGACAAACAACTTCCCTATCCGGCTTTCGTCGCAACGAGATTGCATCGGTCTCATATGCACAATATTGAACGTAGGTATTCCCTTACACTATATCCATCGGGTGGCAGCTGGGGTGGTTGTGAAGACCCGCGAATGGTGATGATTGACGGTCGCGTATATGTCACTATCAATATATTTGACGGCTGGAATTTCATTCGCGTCGCGTTCATCTCGATTGCAGAAGATGACTTTCTCGCGGAGCAATTCGACAAATGGGAAGGCCCGCATCTTATCTCACCTCCGGGACAAATACATAAAAATTGGGTATTGTTCCCAGAAAAAATCGGTGGTCGGTTTGCAATTTTGCACAGCATCACACCAAATGTAGAAATTGCTTTCCTCGATGATATTGAAAATGTCGGTATCACCGAACCATTTGTCGAGAGCTGGGTCGGCGCGCGCGACTGCCTACCGGCGAGAGATGATTCATGGGACAGCTTTGTTCGCGGTGCTGGCCCACCGCCAATTCGAACAGATCGCGGATGGCTTCTTTTCTATCATGCGATTGATAATCGTGATCCTGGCCGTTATAAACTCGGTGCGATGTTGCTCGATCTCGCTGACCCGACAAAAGTGCTTTATCGTGCTGCCGCGCCGGTTATTTCTCCCGATGAGTACTACGAAAACGACGGCAAGCCAGGCATTGTCTACGCATGCGGCGCGGTAGTCCGCACCTCGACTGAGCTCGGGACAGGTGATAAAAAATTGTTCGTTTATTACGGCGGAGCGGACAAGGTCGTCTGCGTCGCGACCTCACCGCTGAACCACTTCCTTGATGCTCTCGTTGAAGGAAGTCAGGCATCCCTCACAGCAGTGCCAGCGCAAATTGTTTGACATATGGAGCAAAAAACATATTTCGAGCATCCAGATAAAGCGGTTGGGGACAATCGTTTCAGTCATATGATGGCGATAACACTTGACCCGCGTTCTAAATACAAAGAAGGAATCATCCGCTGTATCACGAGCCGTAGCGGGGATATTGAGTTTCGTGGATATGTCGACCGAAGTGTACTTTACAAAGTGAGTGGCGATACATTAGAGAAGTTCTCTATTGATAACCAGCTTGTTATAAAGGGCGCGGAAGAAATGGTGCAACGACTCGGCGGAGATTTGTGGGATTTTATTGGATTTGAAGACCCTGATATTTGGATTGATGAATTAATGGGGAAAATGCATTTGTATTTTACAATTGCTCTTATCAGCAAAGATCGGTCAAAAGCACATTCAATTATTTCTCTGGGACATGCTGAGGGGGACGATCTTGATTCTCTTTCGATGACCGCTCCCGTATTGCTGGGAGATAAATATGAGTATTCAAATCACAAGGCAAAAGAGATTTCCGTCGCGCCAATAAACAAAAACGGCGTCCGTTTGAATCTCTTTGAATCAGGAGACCGTCGCAAAGACCCTTACTACGATACGAGCAAATTCGGCAAAGACACTTCATTTTCAACAGTGCGTGTCGCCATTGCAAAAGATATGAGTAAAGAATGGGAGTGGGGAGAAATCGTTTTCCATCCTGCCGATCATAAAATTCCGTGGATTGCGGAGCATGCGTCGCCGGGTCCGCTTCTGCCGCGTTCATTTATTAATATTGGGGCTGATAAATTGCTCGGCATTATGAATGGGCGCGAAGCAAGCAGATTAGATGCTGCGAACAAGCCGATTCATTATCGAAAATTTTCAATCGGACTTTTTATCTATAATTATGAAAATGGGAAAATAGAATGGGTATCGCCAGAACCGCTTATCCGCGATAGTGAAGCGAAAATAATTACCTTCGCTAGCGAATTCGTGGAGACGAAATCTGGTGAAGGAATTTTGTATGCTCATGTTGACGACTCTTTTGTACGCGCATACACACTGTATGCTGAAGGTATTCGAGCATTGCTCCCTTAATTATGTTTGTCATTAGACGAGAACCACATAATCCGATACTCGCACCGCTTCAAGAGCGGCCGTGGGAGTCAGTGGCGACCTATAATCCTTCTGCTGTGCGTACCGAGGATGGCGTGCGGCTGTATTATCGCGCGCTCGGTAATCCGAGCGCGCTTGCGACACCGCTTGCTGAAATGTCGACTATCGGCACTGCTTTTTCCGAGGACGGTGTCCACTTCCATTCGCGACAACAGATTATTATGCCCAGCGAATCGTGGGATCAATTCGGCTGTGAAGACCCGCGTGTCACATTTTTTGAAGGTCGTTGGTATTGTTTCTATACTGCACTCGGCGGTTACCCTTTTGGTCCTGACAATATTAAAGTCGCGGTCGCTATTGGTGACTTGCCAGACAATTTCATCGAGCGACATTTGATTACGCCCTTCGACGCGAAGGCCGCAACAATTTTCCCCGAACGCATCGACGGCGACATCGTGATGCTCCTCACCGCGCACACTGACTGGACGCCAGAACATCCGCGGCCGACCATCGCGCTCGCTCGCGCAAAGAAAATCGAGGACTTTTTTGATACAAACTATTGGAACGAATGGCACGACCATCTCGCTGACCACGCGCTCGGCGATTTGCGCCGCGATAACGATGTTCACATAGAAGTTGGTGCATCGCCTCTCTTGACTGACGCGGGCTGGCTGCTCATTTATTCTTACATTCAGGATTATTATGACGAACACAAACGCATCTTCTCGATTGCGGCCGCGCTGCTTGATGCAAAAAATCCGCAAAATGTTATCTCGCATACCGAATCAATTCTCGTGCCGCAAGAATTTTATGAAGAATATGGTCTCATCCCGCACATCGTATTCCCGACGAGTGCAACCATCGACCCTTCGACTACGCTCGGGGTAAGCGACCGACTTGAAATATGGTATGGCGGAGCCGACACGGTCTGCGCGAAGGCGAGCGTGAAATTGCATGACCTCCTGCGCGCGCTTGACCCAAATCGGCCTGCGCGTACCTTCACTCGAGCGCCAGAAAATCCAATTCTTTCGCCGCAAGGCAACGGATTCGAAAGCCGCGAAGTGATGAACGCCGCAGCGATTGAAATTAACGACTCGATTTATATTCTCTATCGCGCGATGGACGCGGAGAACACCTCTACCGTCGGACTCGCGATTTCTAAAAACGGCGTCGTTATTGACGAACGATTACCGGAGCCAATTTACACTCCGCGCGCTGATTTTGAAATGAAAAAAGGAAGTCCAACTGGTAATTCTGGTTGTGAAGATCCACGCATTGTGCGTATTGAGAATACGCTTTACCTGACTTACACGGCATACGATGGCGTCCATCCGCCATCCGGTGCGGTCTCGTCAATCAGCGTTGATGATTTTCTCGCGCGGAAATTTGAGAAATGGAGTATGCCACTCATCCTGACACCTGATGGTGTTGATGATAAAGACCTTGCTCTCCTGCCTGAAAAAATAAACCTGTCCGGTCAGGATGGAAATTATTTGCTTTATCATCGCATTAATAATCAGATTTGTGCCGACCTTCTACCCGACATTGTATCCGGTAAACGGGCGAGCCGATGTATAGAAATCATGGGCCCGCGACACGGCATGTGGGATGGAGTGAAAGTTGGTGTTGCCGCACCACCGATTAGAGTCGGCCTGCCCCCTGACCGGGCAGGTGGCCAGGGCGACAAATGGCTAATGATTTATCACGGTGTGTCGCGCCACGCCCGCTACCGCCTAGGCGCCGCGCTTCTCGACACTGATGGTCTTACTGTTCTCGCACGTACTGCAGACCCGATTTTTGAGCCACTTGAGAAATACGAGAAAGAAGGAACCGTTCCAGACGTTGTCTTTTCTTGCGGCGCAGTTGTATGTGGCGATACTTTATATCTCTACTACGGTGCCGCCGATAAAGTGCTCGGCGTTGCGACGGCGTCGCTCGCGCATATTGTTGATTCCCTTTCATAATGAACAAACTCATTGTTTTTGACTTAGATGGAACGTTAACTGAGAGCAAACAGCCGCTCGACAGCGAGATGGCATCGCTCGTTGCGAAACTTCTTGCTGTCACGAAAGTCGCGGTCGTCTCTGGCGGCGCGTTGCCGCAATTTTTGAAACAGGTGTTCGCACGGCTTCCGAATGATGCGAATTTCGCAAATCTTTATTTATTACCGATATCCGGTGCTGCACTTTATGAGTTCTGCGAAGTTGGTTTGGGAAAGATTTATGAAGAACGCCTTTCAGAAAAAGAAGCGCACACTATAGAGACCGCGATGCGCGAAGCGGCGAAGGAAACTGGTCTTATCAACTTCTCCGAACCCGCGTGGGGCGAGCGTATTGAATACCGCGGCGGTCAGGTAACAATGTCGGCACTCGGACAAGAGGCCCCGCTCGCCGAGAAAAAAGCGTGGGATCCCGATCACGCGAAGCGCCGAAAACTGCAGGCGGCTATCGCTGCACGATTACCAGAATTCTCGGTCGGAATGGGCGGTGCGACAACAATTGATGTAACAAAACGTGGCATTGATAAGGCCTACGGCATCCGGCAACTTTGTAAACGCCTCGGCATTCCTGAATCCGAAGCGCTCTATGTCGGCGACGAACTTATGGCTGGCGGTAATGATGAAGCCGTGTATAAAACTGCCGCGCAAACAAAAAGTGTAAAAAATCCTGCTGAAACTGCGAAGATTATCAAGTCGTTGCTTTTAAATTAGAAAACCCCGCGACAACAAGCGCGGGGTTTTATCGCGGAATTGGCATTAATTCCAGCATGGGTAACAAGGGCAACGGCGTCCTTCTCTGTCTCCAATGCAGTCGAGGAATGGGGTTAGACGACTCTCATCATCTTCCTTAATTTCCCATTGTTCTCCCGATATCTTTTCAGCTATCAGGATTTGCCGTTCAGGAGAGAACTCGATGATTTTCCACTCATCCGAATCCATTCGAACCGACAAACGAGTAGTCATGTTGGTAAATGTCGCAGCGGCGACGCTACCAACATAGTCGAATAGTGTTGTTATCTCATCGACGATTTTTTCTCTAAAGTTACGGGATTCCGTGTATGTCTCTCCGCCAACAATGATGGAAACTTTAAGCGGTCCGTGGAAAGGATCATCTAGCGATTTCATATTGCCTCCTTACTTTTTCTTTTTCTTTTTTTATATTTTACAGATCTAATCTGAAATTAAGATTAACATATCATCTAGCCAGAGTCAATTTGAAGTTAAGCGAAGTCAGACTTCGCTACTGTTGTGCAAAAAACTAGATTTTAAGCCATATTTTCATAATCAAAGCTCTATATCTTGTAAAAAAGTTGAAAGATTTCGTAAACCTTTCATGTATTATGGAAGGCATGGAATTATGGCATGTATTAAATCACGGGGTTGAAGGACGAGACTTATTTCTTGACACACAAGATTACGCGCGTTTTGTGCATAATCTCTACGAATTTAATGACTCTGCTCCTGCCGATAATCTTTGGCGCCTCTTTGATCCGTCTGGAATGAAAGATTTCGTAAACCCTTCATTTAGAAAAGCGAGACGGCTGCTAGTGGACATTCACGGTTGGGTACTAATGAAGAATCATTATCACCTGCTCCTTTCAGAACGCGCGGAGAACGGAATCAGTTTATTTCTTCGCAAATTGAATGTTGGCTATTCGAATTATTTTAATGCACGCTACAAGCGTCGCGGAACTTTATTCCAAGGTCGCACAAAAAAGATTTTGATAGAAAATGAATCGCATTTCTTATACATTCTTCATTATTTGCATCTTAATCCTCTCGATTATCTTGAGGGTGCCAAGGAATGGCGTCTACGAAACAAGAGTGGAATCAAGAACATGAATGATGCACTGGAGTATCTCGACTCATATCGCTGGAGCAGCTATCTGGACTATATTGGGAAAAAGAATTTTCCGTCTGTTATTACGACTGCATTTTTTAATAGTTCACTTGGCGACTACCGCACCTCGCTTAGCGAATATCTTCGCGATGCCGAATACGATAACGACTTCACCAAGCTGATGTTTGAATGAAAGGTTTTGAAAGGTTTACGAAACCTTTCATTTTTCATTTAGAGCGCATGAGGCGGACTAGGCGGATTGTTTCAAATGAATGGCGGCCACCGAGTGAATGGAAAACGGGCGAGAGGCGATCGCTCTTTTCATCTGAGAGCGCTTCATGTATTTCGTCAACAACACTAATCGGGACGAGATGTGCGAAGTCAGCGCGCCTTAACTTCCCTATTTCTGACAACTCTTCCAAATGCTTTACGATAGTGCTCATTGTCAGTCCACGCGCTTTCGCTGTCTCTTTTAAACTTCTTGTATCGCGCGCGGCTTGAAGCGTTTCTGCAAGTCGACCAGGAAGTCCGGCGGAGCCGGACTTCCCACTTTCCATCAAACCACGCCCCACCCATTGCCTTCACAAACTTCTTCTGCATATCAATTACTTCTGCCTTCGACATTTCAGCAAACGCATCGCGCGCCGCGTCTGACGCGGCGCGAAAATCCCTGTCCTTCTTCAAAATTTCCGGATGCACTTCGAGCGCGCGTTCATTCAATCCAGTGAGATATACCCCGGAGAGCCGCCGCACTCTAGAGAGGGCGACATAGCCCTGTCCATATTCAAACGCCTTTGAGAGATCCATAATCGCGGCGTCCATACTCATTCCTTGGCTTTTATGCACCGTCATCGCATAGGCGAGCCGGAGCGGAATTTGCGAAATGCTCGCCTTCACTTTTCCTTGTTCTTCAAGTTGCCACTCCATTGGCTCGGTCGTTATTTTCAAACCATCTTTTGTTTTTATGATGGGCGAACCGTCTGCACCCCATCCACTCACAATACCAAGCGTACCGTTTACGAACCGCCCTTTGTGGCCCGAAGGTCCCGAGTAAGTCGAGGGGGAGTTTTTTGTGAACATTACCGCCGCGCTTTCTTTCAATTCAAGAATTTCTGGCGAGAGACATCCGCGCATCAAACCCTCCACGAGCGAATCCTTGCCCTTTGAACTCATATGGAATTTTTTCGCTTTGCCGGAAATCTTTTCAAGCTCTGCCGCATTGATTCGATCAACGTCGGCATTATGCGAAAAGAGTTTCGGTGCCTCACATTCGTTCGGCATCTCCGACAAGATTACTTGTCTCGATACAAGTTGTTCGCGATGCACTTCTTCGACCTCGCCCGACCGAATCGCCGAAAGTATGCCGAGAAATTCAGCATCGTCCTGTCTATACTGTTCTGTGAGGTAACAGATAATTGGATTCAATTCTCGCCAGACCGGCGATGCGAATGCGAATTCAACATCCTTCGCGCGTGACACTGGCGGTAACTGGAAAAAATCTCCAACTAGAATAACTGTGAGCCCGCCGAATGGTTTATCAACGCGTCGCACCTCGCGGCATATTGAATCCGCCATCTCGAATGTTGCCGCGCTAAGCATCGAGATTTCTTCAATAATCAGTACCTTCGCTTTCGCAATCCGCTTCGCGATATGTTCTTTACTCGCGATTCGGTCCACATCAGCTCTCGTGAGCGAATCACTAACGCCGATGCCACTCCACGAGTGAAGCGTCATACCGCTAACATGCGTCGCCGCGATGCCAGTCGCTGCAGTTACCGAGGGTTCAATTCCAGAGGCACGCAACCATGCGATAAATTCATTTATCGTGTGCGTTTTCCCACTTCCGGGTTCACCGGTAAGGAAAACGTTGGCGCCCGTTTTTAATATTGTAAGCGCCTCGCTTTGTGTCATCCAAACACTTTATCAGTTTAGCCCAGATAGAACAGGAATAGCCCAGCGATGACCGCGACAAGTCCGTAGAGATTAAGTTCACCGAAAATCTTTTTACTGACCATTTTCTGCAACGTTCCTGGAATGAATATGTAGGCCAGTCCTTTCAGAAAAACGAGCCATGCGAAGATGGTGATGACCGTACGCCAAGTTCCATCCCAAATATTATTCTGAATAAGCAAAAGTACCGATAGAAAGATCAAAATAATACCGGTCAGATACACGATGGCCGGATGGCCGAAAAAGTCCTTAAGCAAGTGCGGAATTGTTTTCCCGCGGAAAATCAGAAACAAGCCGCTGACAATCAAATACACTCCCAATATTTCCGCTGTAACAAGTGAAATATCCATAACGAATGGCTAATTGTTAATTCCTTTATTGTACCATCCTCCATTCGGAGGATATTTGTATCCTTGGCGCATCTTTACTATTGAAAAATAACAGCCCGACCAGAACCAGAAGAATAAACAGACCACCAGCGATAATTTCCACATATTGAATACGAACTTTTACGACAATAGCAATAATGAGCAATATACAGATGATTGCAGCAAGAATGGAAAGAATGTAAGTGATTGTGAGTGTTGGCGATGTGGCGATAACTTGCGTCTGCACGCCGAGCACTTTGGCTGCTGGTATCTCAGTGACTGTTTCAGCCGATTCAGCAACAGAAGACGACGCAGTTACGACAGCGACTTTCTGCGACTGTGATGAAACAGTTGTTGGAGAACCGAAAAACTGAACGACAAACGCTGTTTCCTTCCCTTGATACATTCCGCTCGCAACGCCGATGCCAACTTGTGTGTATTGCGGTTTTACGATATTCGCGTGATGAGCTGGAGACGTCATCCACGCACTTTCAACATTCAATGAATCAGTGAAGTTCACCGCAAGATTCTGACCTGCATATTGGTATTTATATCCAACTAAATTGAGCCAGTACCACGGATCCTTGCCGTCTGGACTAATGTGCGAGAAATATCCTTTCGACGCCATATCGTTCGCGGCGGCCTGCGCTGCCTGTGTGAGTTGTGTATTTTCAATCACCGCAGAAAGATTGTTTGCTGCACGGTCTTCATTCGTGAGAGAAATAAGCGCCCCAGGGAGCACTGCTCCGAGAAAATTCGTGTGTGGAAACACGATTTTAATTTGAGTGAGATACGCACCCTCAAGAACGATGACCGCGAGCACGATACTCGC
This sequence comes from Candidatus Kaiserbacteria bacterium, assembly GCA_026396675.1. Lineage (GTDB taxonomy): Bacteria > Patescibacteriota > Minisyncoccia > Phycocordibacterales > Phycocordibacteraceae > C7867-001. The sequence continues at coordinate 37,537 of JAPLWI010000010.1, forward strand.
TACTGATGCGAGACGGAAAATGTGTGGCTTGTAGCCATTCCGCTTGTGCGGAAGAAAATAGTGGTGAAGCCGGTTAAGGATTGAACGCTTGCGCATGCAAGCTTAATAGTACCAGATGTTATTACTCTCCGAGCGCGGTGCGAACTTTGTCTATAATCGCTTGATCAACACCGAAGGATTGGAGAACGGTGATAATAGAATTTACCTGCGAGGTCGTGAGGTTTGATTTTGAGGAGGTTTCCGGAGTCGTCGCAATGATTCCTTTGTTGAGTTCAGCGCGGGTCAAAGAGCCGACGGTGCCGGTCTGGACGATATGGTGCGCCTTTTGGAAGGCGATGACTGCGGCCCTGGTTTGTGCGCCGAAATTGCCTGTGGCGCCTGCCGATATTGCGTACCCCGAATCAATAAGTAATTGTTGGAGTGCCGTCACATCGCTGTTTTTCGAGCCGACACTGAGATTCTTCGTGAAGTTGTATGTTGCCGCACCGAGTACTTGGCCCTGATTAAGAGTTGGTGAACCCGTGGTCGTTACCGTCCTAGGAATACAAGATGTCGTGGCAGTATTCCAGACAAAACCGTCACCGCATCCGCCCCCGCCTCCGCCAGTAGAATTAGTCGTCTGTGTATAAGTCGCGAAAGTTGTGAAGTGTTTGGTCCAAATTACGAGGTCCGAACCGTTTGCGGCATCGATTTTACACTCGCTGTCTGCGTCGAGAGCATCACCAGCTACTTGAGTGTCCGCGCTACAGGTGTTGGTGATTTCAGTAAATGCTGTACCAGTTCTAACATAACCAGCTCTCTTGCCGGCTTGCCCGACGAGCAAAATTCTCACCGCTTTACTGAACGATAATTTTTCTCCAGAAAAACCAACTTCAATCGCGGTGCTGAATGTTTTTGTTTGTCCTGAAGTTACCGGCAAGTCCACTGTTGTAACTGTCGGAGCAGCTATAACGCCGTTCCAGGTCGTACTAGCGGAAGTCACGATTGTTGAAGCAGGAATTTCTACATCGGTGTTGTTCGCATTCGCCGATGTGATAGTGATCGCCGGCAAGGTTCCTGTTCCTCCGGTAATGAATGCGCTCACATCAATCGTCGGATTGGTCGTGCCACTGCTGATGGTGACATCCACTGCTTGCGTTGGATTTGTGATAACGACTTCTGGGGTAGTTGAATCAATCGTCGCGTCGCCACTCGCGTCTGGTGCCTTTTGAGTTTCTTCTAGAACAGTCACTTTCACTGCATATGCCTGTGTCGTTGAGTTCGCGACTGTAACTGTGTAGGTACTTGTCGCGGTGAAATCCTTGGTCGATCCGGAAGTTGGGCTTATTGATGCTCCGGTAATCGAGATGGTCGGAACGAGTGTCGTCACATCCGTCCCGTGAGGAACATTCACTGCGATTGTGTGAGCCGTTTCGTTAATGACGCCACTCGCCGCAGGCGTTGCAAAACTGAAAGCGGTGATTGCTTTAATATTGCTTAAAGTCGTCTTTGCTTCATCAATATAATACGGCTTAAAGGTAACACCGCTGGTAATTTTTGCCGCTACTGTTGCTAATACCGAACTGCCCCACCAGTTGTTGGCGGCGTTTGCGGATCCTGCATAGACACTAAGATCGCTGTTACAAACTCCGTATTTTGGACTAGTACATGCTGTACCTGCGGAATCGTTGCCAGTAATTTTATTATCCTGCAACACGAATGTCGCTCCAGTTGCACCTACTTCAACGCCAAAGTCGTTGCTGAGAACACGGTTATTGTTAAACTCAGCGGTCTGCACATTGGCGGACACGCCGCCTGAGTGATTATCGTGAATGTAATTATTGTTGATTTTTACACCAGTGGCACCGCCATCTATAACAATGCCAGCATAGCCATTCACATCGTAAATTTCGTTGCCATCAATATTGGCGTTTGTCGCGGCAGTGTTAATTTGAATGCCCCTCTCACTCACATCGTAAATCGTGTTTCCATGAATGCTGAGACTTGTACCGCCGGCCTGCGCCAAGACACCGTTATTACCAGTCCCAATGCCGTGTATCGTGTTAAGACCTACATCTGCTGTACCGGAAAAATTGCCGAGATTAATTCCAGCATAAGTTGAACCGTCAATAGTGTTTCCGGTAATTGTAAGATCGTGAGGTCCAAAGAACTCCATCGGACGAACAGTGTTAGTTAGTGTGTTGTCGGTAATTGTAAGGTTGCCATTGTTATAAGCCGTAATACCTCCAAATGTCTGATTGGAAATCGTGTTGTTCGCTATGGTGGTAAGCCCAGTAATGCCCGGAGGCCCATCAAATTGTATAGCGCGTTGTCCGCCGGCGATGGTGTTGTACTTTATTGTGTTGCTGCCCGTTCCTACATCGGATTGCATGTAGATTGCATAAAGAAGTCCAGTACCGCTCGTCGCCATGGTGATAGTATTTCCATCTGCCGATGTATTTCCACCGATGGTATTGAGATTAGAACCATTGCTAAGACCGATTCCGGTTACATCGGCGCCGTTGGTGGGGCCGTTAATCGTGTTGCCCGATACTGTGTTACTGTCCGCGTCGGACAATTGAATAGCTCGGTCAACATTGTGTGTCAATGTGTTATTGGCGATCGTCGTATTATTAGCAACATCTAGCTCAATTCCGATGAAGTTGTCATGGATTTGATTGGCGTCGCCCGAACCACTGCCGCCGATAATTACATTGTTGGAGTTAGAAATCAGAATTCCATAACCGGTTGGCGAAGTTCGTGTGTTGCCGGAAATATCGTTCCCTTTTATCGTTTCAATTCCGCCGCCGAATGCCAAGATTCCGTAGCCCGCGTTGGAACCTGTCAGTACATTGTCATGAATTGTCACATTTGGATCAGCCGCCGATCCATTGTCTCCGTCAGCATCTATTCCAAACGAGGTGTAGTTGCTGATGGCGTTATCATCAACAGTGAGTGTGGAATTGCCTTCCACCATAATCCCAGAGTTGTCCGTAGCCGAGCCAAAATTCTGTATGGTACTTGAGAATAAACCAGCAGTCGTACCGCCAGCATCGAGAACATCCCCAAAGAAAACGCCGTCAAATCTAGTTGTGCCACTCGTTTTGTTTTTCCCGTTGGCGTCAATCGTAAAGCCCTGGATGCGAACATCAATCGTTGAACTAAGCGCGTAGGCCGCAACGACATAGTCGTTGGTTTCAGCTCCTCTGTTCGTTGAGCGTGCCACACTGCCAGTTCTTATGGCCGGAGCAAGAATTGTTGTAGTTGTTTCGCCAGCGCCAATAAGATCCAAGGACTTGGTAATTGTTATCTGTTCTGTATATGTCCCAGCTGAAACATTAATGGTGTCGCCGGAATTCGCAGCATTAATAGCCGCTTGAATGGTACCGTCGTCATTTGGTCTCAATGCATTAACATAGACGGTATCCGCACTCGGAGCTACTTGTCCACTGATGGTAATGTCTTTTGTGCCAAAGATTGTCGAACCGTCATTCGCTAAAGCTTTCACCGTAACGGTCCCATTTGCAACCGCAGTCAGCAAACCGCTTCCATTGATGGTTCCGAAATCAGTTCCTGAAGTAATGGACCATGTGACTGTTTTGTCGGTTGCCTCTGCTGGAAGAACCGTTGCACTCATCTGAAGTGTCCCGCCATTTGTAGAAATGGTGGTGGCGTCGCCTGCGCTCGTGACAGTAATTCCAGAAACTTTAGTTGGCAAATCGAATTGTGTGAAGTGAGAAGCAGAAAAAGATAGTTGCCCACTATTCGACCCGCCAGCTGAATACGCGATGGAGTTCACAATTCCAGAGCCATCGATCACGGTGCCTCCGTCATTTTTTACAATTATGCTCGGTTGGCTCGTAAAGCCGAGTGCATCCAATCCATACATATAGATTTTTGCTCCTGTTGCATTCATATCTGCAGCAGTCGTAGAGTCAAACTTTATATGCCCAGCTGACATCTCCATCGCTGTACCGAGTGACTGCAAAACAGCGACTGTACTCGTGCTTGTCAGGTTTAATTCTTTTTCAAATACGATTTTTCCTCTTCCGGTCTTTTCGAAGTAAAGGGCTCCTGCACCTTCGGTGGCTGGTGTTGCTGAAGGATTAGCGAGTTCTCCCATATTTGTCTCTACTTCTGCATCATGCAAGTTAGAATCAATTGTACTTAACAATGGCGCTTTATCTTGTTGCCCGGCATCATTGAACCAGCCCTTAGTCGGCGTTCCGATGGTCCAAGACGAAGGAACGGATCTGTAGGCGGATTCGCTAGTGGAACTAGGGGCGCCAGTTACATGTTCCCCACCGCCAAAACTTATCGAGCCATAACTCACGGCGTGAATCTGAACGCCGCTGGCATCATAAAGAGTCATCATGTCGCCTTCTTGATTGAAACCGCCTGTGGTCGGCACTATAACGACAAGACCGTACGCAGGAATAGTCACCGCGCCAATAGTTGTCGTAGCCGTTCCGCCTATATGAGCCATTGTTGCGGTCTGTCCTCCAAAAGTTAAATCGGTGAGTTTCCATCCGGACAGAGAAATATCAGCACCGGTTGTGTTCTGAAGTTCAATCCAATCAGAACTTGAAATTCCATCGGAGCTAAACTCATTGATAATCACATCGCCAGGTGATGCGGCAAACACGCTCGGAGCAGCGGCACCGAACGCGAGAATTGAAATCAGAACGGGCAGAGAAATACGCAGTGCATTTTTCATGTTTATAATTATTTTTATAAAAACCAAATAAACCTCCGGCGCCCCGCCGATGGATAGTAGAATTGTCTACCTGTCTATCCCATTGTCAACTCTCTTGTGCGGTATAATAAATGTGAGGTAATTATCACCCTATGCGCATCTTTTTTATCGCCTTTTCTGTCTTGTTTCTCTTCCCTATTGCCACGCATGCGGCAGATGCGTCAACGACAGATTCGACAAGCTCACTGCAGGCACCCGCCGCCGGCTTCGCCACTGCGCCGCTCTGGATTTCAAAAGCGTCGCCTATTGATGGCGACGCGCTGAAACTATTCGCGGTGGTAAACAACGCTTCTTCGGCGACGGTGAGCGACACGGTGTCATTCCTCGTTGACGGAACAGCAGTCGGCTCGGCGAAAGTGTCTCTTGATGCCGGCGCGGCGCAGATTGTCTCTACCGCGTGGACTGCGGTGGCTGGTACGCATTCGTTGACGGCTACTTTTTTTGGAACTGCCGCGGGGCCATTCTCGATAATGGTTGCTGAGGCGCCGCCGAAGCCAGTGGTGCTTCAATATCTCGACACCGCGATGAACACAGGCAGTTCGGCACTTTCCGGAGCGCTCGCCGCCGTTGATAGCGCGCGGCAAAGTGGCGCGGATTATTTTGCAAAACAAATAGGCCTTGGTACAACAAGCCCCGCGCAACAAGGCCAAGTACTCGGAGCGGCAACCGAAAACCTCGCGAAAGCAGGCGCGGCTGCTGTAACCGCAGCAACATCTCACGGCTCTTTATTTGATCGTCTGGCTTATTTCTTTTTCCAAAATCCAATCATTTTTTATCCAGCACTTATCATCCTCGTGTTCGTTGTATTGTGGATTCTATCTTGCGTCTTTTCTCGAAAATAATTCCGTAAGGTGTTTCCTTACGGCTCTGCGTAAGGTGACACCTTACGGATTTCCCCTCGCCGCGAGGTGTCACCTTACGGGTTTACCTTCTGCTCCGGTTTAAATATTTTCTTCATATCTTGGCTAGGCACGATGCAGGCGATTCCAGATAATCGCCATGAAATAGCCGAGGATGGCACCGATAATCGATGTAACGACGATGAGCGTCACGGCCGCCGTAGCATCAAACGGCTTCACAACGAATGACAAGTTGAACATGTGCGCCCAAAAGATGAAGTCCATCAGTATTTGTGCCCATCCGAACGCGACAAAAATGGACCAGACAAGATGTAAACCGCCGAGCAAAACTGC
>JAPLWI010000013.1 GCA_026396675.1 Candidatus Kaiserbacteria bacterium
GTGTTTTTTTAAAAGAATGCGCAATTCTGTATCGCCCTGGCCGGTCAGGCGCATATCACGCGCTAGAAACACCTTCCGAATAACCTTAGGCGTATTACGAAGCGCTTCAATAAGCGCGTGCTTGCCATAGATATATATTTTTTCTTGTTTTTTCGATCTCATTGTGCGCGGTATAGGACTTGAACCTATGACCCCATCCACGTCAAGGAAGTGCTCTACCAACTGAGCTAACCGCGCGCGAGGAAATTGTAGCACAAAAACAAAAATGCGGGATCCTTTCGGACCCCGCAGATGTATTTCACTGTTGTTTAGCAGTCAGTTCCTCGACCTTGCGGCTAGCCTTTTCTAATACCTGCTCTGCTTTCAGAATTTTTGTGAGACGTGTATGTTCCCTCATTACCAATTCGCGAGTTTTGAGGAAAATTGCCGCCGGTGTTCCGGCAAAACATGCCTCTTCGAGTGTTGCAACTCGGCGATCTCTTTTTACTGGATGTTTTTTAAATTTCCGGAGTTCGGTGGAAAAAGCAATTACCCTAAGTTTACTAAGACAATTTTCATCAATCTTAATCATCCATCTCGCCAGGGTATCTATTTCGTCTAATCCGATTAAAACCTCAGTCATCCATGGCTTTGAAGAGTTCAGACGAGAATGCATTTCAACATTTTGGTTTTCCACCCGTTCTTTTTCTTTGTCTGGGGTAAACCATGGAATTTCATCCTCCTTCCATTCCCACACAAATTCCGTTAAGTTAAGAAGAAACTTAACAACTAGTTGCTCGTTGTGGGATCGTTTCTCATTTCTTTCAGAAAAATTACGGATTTTCACCATACCGTTAACCGGCAGATCTTTAACTTCAAAGAACTTTTGAATAATCGGAAAGAGTCGTTTTGAAGTAACTATCTTTTCCCACTCAGTTTGGAATTCAGGGCTAGATCCAGCACGGTCATCTCTTAATTCCGTCTTGAAGAAATTCATACAGAGCATGTCAAATGCTTTCTTTGCCAACTGCTGACGAAGTTCAAATGGTCTCTTCTTGATGACCCATCCATTTAAATCGAAGCCAGTACGGTATTCTTTATTCCCGTCATTTGGAAGCCGAAGCGAAGGACCATCTGCCCAACCATCGGCCATAGTGAAATAGAAAATAATACGGTCAACTTCGTCATATTCTAATTCTCCGGGTGTTTCTTTTTCAAGCGAAACATTGAAGCCGACATGCAGCAGACCAAGCATTTCCTCTATTGTCTCGGTCTTCGCCCACAACAGAAGCCATTCGTACCAATTTCTAATTGGCCGAATCTCTCTCGTTAACAATGTGTGAATTACTTCTCCTTGGCCATCTTTTTTCAATGTACTTGTACTCATTATCCACTACCTCCTTATTTGGGTTATGCCCTGCGCTGTGGCAGGACTTGTGCTTCTGCGCTGAATCTACTCCTATTATTTAAATTGTCAATATTTTGTAGCCCTACGGAGAGTCGGACTCCGATTATCGGCTTGAAAAGCCGGCGTCCTAACCGTTAGACGATAGGGCCATGTTAAAACCTTATCATTTTCGCCACGAAATGCTAGGATAGGAGCCACGGAGAGGTGGCAGAGTGGTCGAACGCGCTGGTTTCGAAAACCAGTAAGGGCGAAAGCTCTTCGTGGGTTCAAATCCCACCCTCTCCGCCAAACATGGCGAAACAGAAACCGAAAGTGATCGTGGTGCTGCCGGCGTATAACGCGGCGAAGACGTTGGAGAGAACCGTCACGGACATACCGAAGGAGGTTGTTGATGAGATTATTTTAGTTGATGACTGGAGTAGTGACGAGACGACTCGTGTGGCGGAATCGCTCGGTCTCACGGTTATCGTGCACGAGAAGAATAAGGGTTATGGTGCAAATCAAAAAACTTGTTATCGCGCGGCGCTTGAGCGCGGTGCTGATATTATCGTGATATTGCATCCTGACTATCAATATGACCCAAAACTCATAAAATATTTTGTTGATTTTATCCAAGAAAATTATTTTGACATTATGCTCGGTTCGCGGATTAGGAGCCGAAAAGAAACGCTCGCGGGCGGTATGCCGTTCTACAAATATTATGCGAACCGATTCCTCACCTTGGTAGAAAATCTCGCAACGGGGCAGAACCTTTCAGAATGGCACACGGGCATGCGCGCATACACGCGAAGTGTTTTAGAGCATATTGATTTCCAAAATAATTCCGATGATTTTGTATTTGACACTCAAATATTGTTTCAGGCGATTGAAAAGAAATATCGCATCGGAGAATTACCAGTGCCGGTGCGATATTTCCCCGAGGCGTCGAGCATTAATTTTTCTCGCAGTATGAAATACGGTTTACAAACACTCGGTGTCGCTCTACGCTACTGGTTTTCACGGATGTTCATGTAATATAGACGGCAATGTTGCATAAATTGACTGATAATGTTTTCCGCGGATATTGGCCCTATGTGATTATTTGCACGGTTGGTGTACTTCTCTACGCAAAATCATTTGCATTCGGATTTACTTATCTGGACGACCATGTGCTTATTTTGAATAATGTCGCTACGCTTGAGAATTTTTGGTATATCTTCGGCGCCTTTGTGCATGGCGTGTTCCCAGCGGCACAAGACACATCGCTCTACTACCGACCGCTTCTCACCATATCATTTATGCCGGAGGCGATGATTGGCGGGACAATACCATCTTTCTATCACTTCATAAATGTTGTGTTGCACTTAATCTCGGCGTGCTTGGTTTACCTTTTCTTTATCAAACTAAAATACTCAAAAAGGATTTCACTTCTGGCCGGACTCATCTTTGTAACGCATCCGGTTTTTGTGCAGGCGGTTGCGTGGATTCCTGGAAGAAATGATCCTCTTCTAGCCATTTTTGTGCTTCTATCTTTCATTTATTTTCTCGACTTTATCGAGGAAGAAAAACGAAAATCGGTAGTGTATTCAGTATTCTTTTTCGCTTTCGCGCTCTTTACTAAAGAGACATCTGTCGTCTTGCCAGCATTATGTCTCTTGTATCTTTGGGCGCGCAAAGCACTTAAAAAATCAACGCTTCTGCAATTTTCCGTCGGATGGTTGTCCGCTATTGTTGTGTGGTTTCCAATCCGTTCTTTCGTTATGAGCGACCAAACGCAGACACCATTCCTCGGTATGATTTCCTCCTTTGTGACGAATGTTCCAGGTACGGTACAAATGGTGGGAAAAATATTTTTTCCTTTGAATCTTTCAGTTCTTCCGGTTCTACGGGACACAACCTATCTATGGGGGTATATCGCCATCGCAATCATTGTTGGTTTAGTCGTGTGGCAACTGAAGGACAAAAAAGCGTTCATACACAGTTATCGTATGATGCTTTTTGGCGCTGGGTGGTTTCTGTTATTCCTCTGGCCATCATTCATCATTTCCGATCCGTCCGGCTCGACCTATTTTCTCGAGCATCGGCTCTATGTGCCGCTCATCGGATTGTTCATCCTCGTTGCCGAGAGTAGTGCGGGCCGCTCTCTAAATGTAATGTCTCGGAAGCTATTTGTATCTCTGTCGCTTCTCGTTTTGATCCTATTTTCTTGCATTACCTTTGTACACGAAGATGTCTTTTCAAATCGATTAATGTTTTGGCAAAGTGCGGCAGTTCATTCTCCTCATTCGTCGTTGGCGAATAAAAATCTCGGTGCGATGTATTATCTCGATCAGAATTATCCGTTGGCTGAAATCTATACGCAAAAAGCGCTCGCACTTAATCCGGAAGAACCGATGGCACATAATAATCTCGGTCTTATCGACGCAGCGCGCGGCAAGTTCGATGATGCGAAAAAAGAATATTTTAAAGAACTCTCCATTAATCTTTTTTATGATAGTGCGCATTACAATCTAGGCCTGCTGTATTACCAGATGGGCGATTTCAGAAATGCACGGAAACAGTGGGAACAAACATTGATGATCAATCCGAACTACGACGGCGCACCGCAGGCACTGCAGGAATTAAATCGGGAAGGGAAGTGATTACCGAATCGGCGTCCAATCGTCCGCAATTGCTTTATTAAAAAGTGTGACACTGACAGTATTGCTAATCCATATCCACCAAAGGCGCGCCCAGCCGACAGCATGTGGGCGCCGTGCACCGTGATAAATCAGTAGGGAAGAATCATAAACTGTGCGGCCAACTCTGGAAAGACGGCAGAAAAAGTCGCCATCTTCGCGAGTGACGAGATCCTCACGGAATCCACCAATTTTTTTAAACGCATCATGCCGCACCAGCATAAATTTTCCCGATGCTTCTCCACGATGCAATACATTGTTTTGGAAACGAAGCATGATGTTGAGAAAACCATATGAGAGTCGATCTGCCACCGTTTCTAATCCTGGAGTGGCGCGTTGCGGACCGGTGACACCTACCACGTCCGGATTATTTCTAAAATGGGCAAGTGCGCGTTCAAAAAATTCATGCGGATTAGGAATTTCAACGCCAGCGTCAACGAATGCGAGATAGTCGCCAGTGGCGGCCTTCGCGCCGTCATTACGTCCAATACCGGCCGTGTGTTTCGTGCCATCAAAAACGACAGTGATATGAGCAAACTGTCGCGCAATCTCAACCGTACGATCTTTGCTTCGTGCATCCGAGACAATTGTCTCGTGCGGAATTCTGAGATTGTCGCGAAATTGCATAATCGTTTGCCCAATCGTTCTTTCTTCTTCGCGCGCCGGAATAATAATAGAGAGCAACATATTACCAATCTATCGTCGCTAATTTTCGACTCACTGTACGAATTCCGAAGAAGAATAGAACCGGTATCATAAGTGCGAGCGCGATCTGGAAATTTCCTGGGATGTACTGCAATATATTGCCAAAATAGTAGCCGACACACATTAAGAGAGATATCCACACAACGCCGCCAAGCACATTGATGGTGACGTAGCGCAAAAATGGTACTCGCAACATACCAGCAACGATTAAAATAGGCACAGCAAATCCGAACCCCATCGTGAGTTTTGATACAACAAGAATCTTGGCGTGATAGCGATTGAATCGCTTTTCCACCTTCTCAATAATCTGCGGAGTTACTCGCATAAAATGGCCCCAGCGCATAAAGAACGACCGTGCGGCGCAACGACCGATGAGATACCACATAATATCGGAGCAAAAATCGGCGGCTAAGAGAGTGCCGAATGCAGGCCAAAAAGAAACAACACCAAGGTGCCATAGAAAACCTGTCGTCATCATCGCCGCTGATCCTTCGAAATAACAGCCAATGAAAACGAGAACGTATTTTGATTGCTCTAAAAATGCGAGCAGGGCGGGTAAAAATCCCAACATTACTTCCAGTGAATCACGAATTGAGCTACTTGACAAGTGTAAACAGAGGTGTATATTGTCTGCAGATAAAAATAAACCTTATGGAGGTGTTTTATGTTCTTTGGATGGTTAATTGCTCTAGAAACAGAAGTGGCGTTAATGGGATTGTTTGCGTGGAGTGGTAATCTCTTCACTGAAAAACAGATGTTGAAACACCACGGACCACAAGGGCTTGTATTCATTTACCACGGTGGGATATGGGGAGACGTCATCATCATTTCGCCGCTCGTTGCTGCTATCGTAGAGTGTTGCGGATCAGAATGGTTGTTGCGACAAAAGATCACAGCTCTTATTGTAGGGTTCGTAGCAAGTGTAGCGATGCACCAAATGTATACGAAAATTCCATGGCCCGACGCTCTCATGAATACCAAAGCGTGGATAATACACATGCTATACACGGCTCTCGCAATCGCAGCATTCTTTCTTTATTTTATTTGGGCACCCTTCACACCGTGGATGTGGTTAGTGTCTGGTTTCATCGTCATACACGTTGCCGTTGGGAATCATGCAGTACTTGGCCTTCTACACATATCGCGTTATCCGGGGAAGCCATTCACAGATTCGTTCTTCTGGATCCAGATATCTGGTGTCGCGGTACTTACCTTTGGAGTTACTACTTGCCGGGCGTTGAAATTCTGGTAGCCAACAGGAACCGTACAGGCGTTATACGCTTGCACGGTTCTTTCATTTTATATATCGGCGTGTCATTATTAGCATATGCGAATCAGTTTTGTAATTCCCGCTTACAATGAGGAACAGCGCCTGCCGAGTTGCTTGTCTTCAGTTGAACGCGAACTCGCACGCACTTCATGTGATGCGGAAGTCATTGTGGTAAATAATGCGAGCACTGATTGTACTGGCGAAGTCGCAAGATCATTTAATTGGGTAAAGGTCGTTAACGAACCAAACAAAGGGCTCGTACGCGCGCGCCACGCCGGATTTACCGTATCAACAGGAGACATCATCGCGAACATTGATTCCGATACGATAATGCCGGAAGGATGGCTTGAAACCGTGATAAATGAGTTTAAACACGACGAGCATCTCGCGGCGCTTAGCGGACCATACATTTATTACGACCTTTCAATATTGCATCGTTTTTTAACAAAGTTTTTTTATTTTTTAGGGTATATATCTCATTTGATAAATCACCACATTCTGCATTCAGGCGCGATGCTTCAGGGAGGAAATTTTATCGTGCGTCGTTCACATCTTGAACAGATTGGCGGATTTGATACCTCTATTGAATTTTATGGTGAAGATACCGATATTGCACGACGCATCAGTAAAGTTGGGAGGGTGAAGTGGACATTCAAATTACCTATGTACACATCTGGTAGACGGCTCGCGAAAGAGGGAACTATGAGAATGGGACTGCGCTATGCGGCAAATTATTTCCACACGCTAATCCTCGGCAAGCCACTTACGGTTGAATACACAGACATACGCGACACCGCCAAGTATTGATGTTTTATTGTTTCTTAATCCACAAATAAATATCTTCAAGCGCCTTAACACCGTCGCCGGCAGCGATATTATTCTGATGATAGAGCTCGTCTGTGCAGTCGCCGGCGGCCCAAATTCCTTCAATGCTCGTGCGTTGATTGTGTGCGTCCGTTTTTATACGCTTTAAATCGTCAACAGCAACAAGTCCTTCAGCGAATCCTGTATTCGGAACTACACCAATTTCTACAAAAATACCGGACACGTTACATTCTTTTATTTCCTCTGAATCATTATCTTTATATTTAAAACCAGTAACGAATCCGCCAGCTGGCGGATCGCCCAGAATCTCAGTCGGTTCGGCATTCGAAATCACGTGCATATTCGGATGTGCGCAGGCCTTAGCAACAGTTATCGGATCCGCCTTGAACTCTTTGTTTTTATGGACGAGCGTGACTGACTTCGCGTATGCAAGAAGTTGAAGCGCTGTCTCAAAACCAGCATTGCCGCCACCGATGACCGCAACGTCTTGGCCTGAAAACATGGGGCCGTCGCATGAAGCGCAGTAAGTAACACCTTTATTCTCAAATTTCTCCGCGCCGGGGATATCAAGTTTTCTGCGGCTTGCTCCCGAAGCTACTAAAATTGCTTTCGCAGAAAATTCTTTTCCAGTTTTTGTTTTTGAAATGAATCCAACGTTAATTTTTTCAAGTGATTCAACACGTTCGCCTAGTTCAAGCGTTACAAAATCATTTTTTACGGCATCAAGATGCGCACCGAGCGACTTAGCCAAGTCAGCTCCGCTTATCTTCGGTGTGCCGACCCAATTTTCAATGCCATCTGAAACAACTGATTGCCCACCGATTTCTTCAGCGATGAGAATTGTTTTTAAATGTTTGCGCGCCGCATAAATACCCGCGGCAGCGCCTGCCGGCCCCCCGCCGATAATTATTAAGTCATTCATCACACTATCTTACCTCAAATTATTTTTTGTGTATTTATAAAGATGACCTTTGACACCTTTAATAGATATTGTTACATTCTAGGCAGAAATAGTTCTGGGTAGCGGCAAAGAGCCGTTCTCCTATTGAAAATCAACAAATAAAAATGAAAGGAGTTGGAAAATGAAGAAATTAAATGTTAAAGATCTTCCAGTCGCAGGGAATGTCTGCGCACAGGTGTTACGCGAGGTAGAAAGATGGTCCACATGGTCAATGGCTCACGTAATAATGAACCCGATGGCAGAATCTCTTCCTCACAACCATCAACAGATGGTCGAGATTTATGTCATAACGAAAGGGTACGGTGAATTGGTAATGGATGTTGGACCAACCACAGCATATTGCAAAGTGACCGGAGGGAATGCATATGGAATTCCGATGGGTCTTACACATATGCTTCGCAACAGAAGTAGTGGGCACTTGGAACATCTTGTGTTCGCCTTACCTCCATTTGATCCTTCCGATATTCTTCTGGTAAAGAAGGAAGATTTTGCCCAGAGAATATTCAACCTCGATATATTCTTGCCTGAAGTGCAAGAATGTTTTGATGGGGCGAAAATACTCCCGTATAGTTTTCCTGCACTCGACCTAAGCATCACCTTCGGTTGGGTTATCAACAATCCTGCCAGGCACAAGCAACCTCACTATCACAAAGAAATAACCGAATTTATCTATGTGGTAGAGGGTGAAGGATTCATTGAGATGGACTTTGTTCGTCGATCAATACAACCAGGCGATTGGATTCGCATCGATCCAGAGATAGAACACGCTCTACGCAACGAATCGCCTGAAGATATGGTTGTCGTATGCGTATGTTCACCGGCATTTAAAATGGACGATGTTCATTACCATGTCTGATGAGAATTAAAAGAGCCCTGCGAATTCGTGCCAGGGCTCTTTATTGTTTTTTTATCCGAGTTTATTTTTTGTGTCTGCGTAGGAATGCCGGAATTGCACCCCATGCTTCATCATCTTCTGGAACCACTGGCGCCTCTTCGCGTTTATGCGGCAATGCAGTTACGATTGGTTCGTCTTTTTGACTCATAACGGTACCTTCCGGATTTAGTTCCTGATTTTTTACCTTTGCCGATTTTTCGGGTTCGGATTTTTCATCGCGTTTTAGAATCTCATGATAAATACGTCCTCTTTCCTCCTCGTGCTTTTCAGCAGGTAGTGAGAAGAGAGATCGTTCAAGGATAGTGTGCGAAGCAGTTACTGCATCTGGGAATCCAGTTGCGATAACGATAATACGGATCTGTCCTTTTTTAAGTTTCTCGTCACGCATAATTCCGAAAATAACCTTCGCACTCTTATCAATGGACTCACTGATAACCTTCGCCGCCTCCTGTACTTCCATGATCCCGAGATCATCAGAGCCGGCGACGACAAAGAGAATGCCGCGCGCACCACTGATGGAAACATCGAGAAGTGGAGAATTGACTGCCTGGCGAGCAGCTTCTCTAGCACGCTCATCGCCTTCGGCGATGCCGATGCCCATAAGCGCCGGTCCAGCGCCTTCCATAATCGCCTTAATGTCATTAAAGTCAGTGTTGATGTCTCCTGGAGTCGTGATGATGTCTGAAACACCCTCAACCGCCTGACGCAAGATTTCATCGCACATCGCAAAGGCATTTTTCGCCGAAGTGTTGGTGTCAACAATAGAAAGCAACTTATCGTTTGGAATAACGATGAATGCGTCAACTTCTTTTTTTAATTCAGTTAATCCTCTCTCAGCAATATCGCGTCGCTGAGCTCCTTCAAAAGAAAATGGCTTTGTCACAACAGCGATAACCAGCGCGCCAACTTCTTTCGCTATTTTTGCAATGATAGCGGAGGCGCCCGTTCCAGTTCCGCCACCCATTCCGCAGGTGATGAACACCATATCGCTTCCTGAGAGCGCTTCTTGAATTTCTTGTCGCGTCTCCTCGGCAGCACGCTTGCCGAGTTCGGGATTCATACCGGTGCCGAGGCCTCGCGTGAGATTCTTCCCGATGTGAATTTTGCGTTTAGAAAGCGAACGATGAAGATCCTGCGCATCAGAGTTAACGGCAATAAATTCAACGCCGCGAACCTTCGATTCAATCATGTGATTTATCGCGTTCTTACCTGAACCGCCTACTCCAACTACACGAATCCGTGCGAATGTCTCAATCTCTGGTTCAATGCGTTTTGACATAAGAATATAAATAATGTGTTTCCGCTATGATAGCAGAACCACGCCATATGCAAATATTGACAATGTAGGGATATAAGATGTTAAAATTAACTAGAATGGAACAAAAGATTGATATAGAAAGAGCTATACGCGACCATCACAAACTTATAGAAATTTCGCGGAAGTTATACGATGCAACCCCAGAAATTCTTTGTCCTTATTTCAAATCAAATGTCTCGCTTACTTCTGACGGTTTCAATCACCTATTACATAAACCGAATAGACAGCCGAGAAATATCCAAGAGCAGAAACTGAAACTCAGATTGTTAAAGCACGGCCTCGCTATCATTAGTAACACAGGTACGCTTCAGGAATATAGAACCACTCTTGAGAAATATGGAACACCAGGAAGAGATGGATTCAGTAAAACGAAACAAGTTGAATATTGGGGTTTCCATAACATTGTTGGTAAAGAACCGATGATTCTAATTCGCATAATTATAAGAAGAATCGGCGATGGGAAATTACATTTTTGGAGTGTGATGCCAATTGGGAAAATAGGAAAGCAAAAACTGTATAGAAATGATGTGGAAGAATAGTAAACAGAAAAGCCGCCCAACGGGCGGCTGCTCTGTCGTGCCTGCCTTCAGCTTAGGTAATCCTTAGCCGATAAGGGGCTTACGCCCACAGGCACGGACTCATTATACACTATGACCACAGCTCGGCAACATTTTCCACAAGCTCCTCATTTTGCAAGGTCCATGGAAATTTTGTAGCCCAGATACAAAACACAAAGAAAAGATGTGACTATATATCCATTCATAAAACCGAATCGCCCATCATTTTCTGGGGCGTAGCCAAGAAGAAAAGTTGCGGCTGCAAAAATCAAAACGAAATAAAGAAAGTTCTTCCAGAAAATTTTATCTTGCAAAGGAAGTTTCATTTTACTCAAGGCAAAAATTGACGCATAAATTTCCCTAAATGCGCACCGATACTCTTCTTCGGAGCGTTTGTGTCGCCAGTTAGACCCCAGAGCGCGAGACCATATGCAACTGCCCATGTCGCATCACGAATTTTTGTATCCGAAGAAATGCGAAATTCAGCAAGCCGTGCAGGAAGTTTTAACGAACCCTTCGCAATGTCGCTTATACTTCCAATGCCAGCACCACCACCAGAAATGATAATACCAGCCGGTAAAGGACCACGACGACCGAGTGATTTTAAATGCTTATCAATAAGCGCGAACATTGCTACAAGACGACTTCCGATAAGATCATCGACTTTTTTACGTGGATACATTTGTCCTGAGAGCCGACCAATTTTTACACGTTCCGCTTCTTCAAGCGAGATACGAAGTCCCAAAGCGATGTCGTCTGTAATATGACTTGAGCCCATCGGGAATACCTTTACGGATACTGGAATGCCCTCATCGTAGACAACGATAGAAATTGTCTCAGCACCGATATTAGCTAGCACACAACCCTTCATTTTCTGGTCGCCTTCGAGGAGTACGTATGAGCCAGCGAGTGGGGAAGCCATTTGGTCGATGATTTCAATATCTGCATCTTCGACTGCTTTCGCGAGAGCGTCTTCATGTTGCGCTAGGCAAGTTACGAAAAGATAATCAACTTCAAGCCGAACGCCTTTCATGCCGAATGGATCACCAAGCACTTTTGCGCCATCAATACGATATTCAAGTGGGATGCTGTGCAGAACGTGTCGATTAAGAAACCCTGGTGCCGCCACTTCGCGAGCCGCCTTTCCTGCCTTCTCAAGGTCGAGAGATGTTATTTCTTGGTCGGCTCGCGAGATAATCGCCGAGCCAGTTGCGCGCGATTCGTCGAGCGAAATTCCACCAACTGCAAGGAATCCAGAACGAATCGGAATGCGCGCCGACGCCTCTGCTTGTCTCTTTGCTTTCACGATGCAAGCAGAAACCTCTTCTTTATTTACGATGTAACCGTGCCGTAGGCCTTTTGATTCGGCGAGGCCAGTACCAAGAATCCGCAATTGACGCAGACCACTGCGTTTGTCCGAGATTTCTTCGACGGTGACTATCTTTATCTGATAGGTACCGATATCAATGCCGGTCGCTACGCGTCGTGACATATGTCGCTAGGAGCTTTCGTTCGCATCTCTCCATCGTAGCACCATGCGCCCATCCTTTTATATGCAGCGCACCGTGGATAAACAGGAGCAGTATGTAGTCGGTAGTCGATAGTCGGTAACTTGAAGCTTGCCGCACTGCGGCAGTCGGGCAGATGAAAATCTCACCACTTTTCTTGCCAACGATATATGAAAGGACTTGTGGCGTGTAGTCCTTGTTTCGTAATTGTTTATTCAATTCGCGCGCTTTCGCTTGACTGATGAAAACAAGAGAGATGTCCCAATCAGGTAATACTTCATTTGCAATCGCAGAAAATACGGCACGCGATCCTACAGAAGCCCGCGTAAGATTTCTAATGGCAACGCCAGCCACTCGTTTAATGTTTCTTACCTTTGCCACGTGCATTCTTCCTTGCGGCCGGATCTATTTTGCCGAGTTTGACGAGTTCGTTGTAATTCTCGCGGCGGACCTTATTGATAAGGGCGCGTTTATGACCGACATTCTTTGACTTAGTACGATGCCAATAGCGGCGATCGCGCATCTCGCGCACGAGACCGAGCCCCTGCGTGCGGCGGGTAAAGCGGCGAATAAGCGCGGTTGAACTCTCGTTCTTTCCGCGTAGGACTTCAACTCGTGTTCCAACAGCTGCCATGATGAAAGGACTCTAGCATATCGAGGCTATTATTGTCTATGCGAATGATTTCAGGCGCTCGATGATGCCGACGAGGGGTAGGACGGTTTCTTCTTGCGTGGCGCGATTGCGGAGAATGGCGGAATTCTCGAGCGCCTCTTTACGCCCCATAATTAGAAGATAAGGACTGTTCTGTCGTTCGGCAAGGTAAAGCTGTTCAGTGAGCGATTCAATGCCTATATGTTGTGTGAGTGGAACATGTGCCTTTCGGAATTCTTCAGCGAGGCGAATTGAAAGCCGTTTCGCTTCATCGCCGATATGTACGAAAGAGAACCGAAGTCGCGGAACGGATATTTTTTTAATTATTTTTCCTTCGCTCGCTATCTGAAACACCGCACCAATTGCTGGGAATGATGCCGAAGGGAAGAAATGGCGCGTAAGATCGGTATAGCGCGAACCCCAAGCAACGCGACGACCGCCAACATTAATCTCGAAACAAATATCGCTCCAGATATTGCCGCGACTGATAAGATGGCGCGCGAGCTCGTATGGAGTTTCTGTCATCTCCAGATACTCGAGAAGATCTTCAAAGCGTTTTCTACTCGCATCCGATAGATGTTCAGTTGGAGAAGGTAAGTCGTTTGTATATCCAAGTGCAATAGCGCTTTCGGCGGCTCGAAACACATCGTCTTTTGCAAGAATAGCGCATTCTTCTGGAAGTACAGTCGCGCGCTTTTTGAAAAAGATGCCGAGCTCGCGCGCGTAGCGCGCGCGGGTCTCTTTATCACCCATTGAATTAATGCGCACGGACGGTTCTTCGTGGAAAAGATCGCGAGAGAGCGCAGTCAGTGCTCGTATGACAACTGCGTCTGCAATCGCACGATCAGTTCCGAGCGCGTGGAATTGCAGAATCGCTTTTTTCTGTGCCGGACGACCTGGAGTAACATTCGTATGCCAAATAAAAAGCGGCCGGCGCGTAGATGGTAAGCACTCGATGTTCTGACATTGTTTTAAAAAGCTTATGACCGTCTCAGCGACAGGATCTTCTTCTGGATTTGGAAACGTACTTTGAGTATTGGTCTTTGCATGCGCCGCTCCGCGCTTCTTAGCGGTAAATAGTGAGAGCGGAGTAAATCCATAGTACTGACCAATCGCATGTGCTTTGTGAAGAAATTCTTCTCCCGGAATACAATCACGCATCATAGTGTTTTAGATTGTGTCGATGAAGAAATAAGAAGCGGATATGTCGTCGCACCTGGGAAGAAACCGCTTTTCTTTATAGGAAGGAGCCGCAGATCAACGCGACCGACGATATTCTTTCTCGGTAATGGCCCCCAAACGCGACTATCAGAACTGTTGGGGCGGTTATCACCCATAACGAAGTATCCTTCTGAATTAAGAGAGACATCTTTTGTATAAGTTGCATCTTCACTCACCATGTACGGTTCCTCGAGAGTTATATTTTGTCCATCAACGGTAGTAATGGTAACAACTCCACGATTGATGGAGACCGTTTCACCGGGAAGACCGATAATTCGCTTGATAAAGAAAAGAGAAGGATTGTCAGGGTAGCGGAAGACAATAACATCACCTCGTGCAGGCGTCTTGAAATAATAAAGAAGCTCATCAACGATGAGATAATTGAGATTTTCGAACGTCGGATGCATCGATTCGCCATCAACAATAAACGGCGAAATCACGAACATACGAATCGGAATGACCACGACAACAATAAGTAACGCGAGCGTGAAAAGATCCTTCAATAAACCCTTCCAAGTATCTTTCATCTCGTGCATTGTACTCGCGCGTTCGCACTGTGCAAGTTTTCTGCTACCATAAGCACATGGCACTCGTTATTGTTGGTCTCGGGAATCCGGGGAAGGAGTACGAAAAAACGCGGCACAATGCCGGCAGAAATGCCGTGATGGTTGTTGCTAAGAATGAAGGATTTGATGAGTTTGTTTTCAATGCAAAAAGTAAAGCGCTCATTACAAAAGGCAACATCGGCAAAGAGAGCGCAGTTCTCGTCCTGCCAGAAACGATGATGAACAATTCCGGCAAAGCTGTCAGCGCGTTCGTAAAATCACCAAAAGCGGCAAAAAATCTTCTCATTATTCACGACGACATCGACCTGCCACTTGGGACGATAAAAATGGTATTTGGCCGCGGAAGCGGTGGGCACAAAGGCGTTGAGAGCATTATGCGCGCTATTAAAACAGAAAAATTTGCACGCATTCGCATCGGTGTTTCTGCTGTTGGTAAAAAGAATCAAGCGAAAAAGGTTTCTGGAGAAGAAAAAGTCATTAAGTATGTAATAGGGAAGTGGAAGCCCAGTGAAGAAACTGCCTTCAAGAAGGTTTTGAAAAAAGTCGCCGAATCCGCGCGCCTTTACGCAACCGAAGGCATCGCTCCTGCCACCCAATTCGCCAATACTCGTTAGAAATAAAAACACTTCCATATATGGAAGTGTTTTTACTACTGACTTACGATGTCCAGAATTTATTTCTTCTTTCCAGCGTAGGTGAGTGTCATTCGCTGTTCCTTCGGCTCAAAGAGGGAAATGGTGAAAGGATAGGTTTTGCCGAGTTCCAATGTCTCGCGGAGCGCAGCCGGTGACTCAAATTCGCTTACATGCACGAGTCCGGCAACGCCTTCTTCTATCGAGGCAAGCGCGCCATGCTTGTTGTATTTAATAACAACTCCCGGCACCTCCATTCCTTTCTTGTACCGTTCGACAGCCGCGTGCCAAGGGTTTTCCTTTAATGCCTTAATTGAAAGAGAAATCTTACCCTCTTTTATTTCAATAATTTTTACCTTAACTCGATCGCCGACAGTGAAGAGCGTGTGAGGATCTTCAACAAGACCCCAATCAAGTTCGCTGATGTGTGCAAGGCCTTCGAGTCCTTGTTCAAGCTTCACGAATACACCGAAGTCAACGATGCCAGTTACCTCGCCTTCTGCAGTATCGCCAACTTGGTATTTATCAATAAGAGATGCCTTTTCTTCCGCTTCATTTCCAGTGCGTTCTGAGAAAATAAGTTTTCCTTCTTTCGCATCAGCGGTGATGATATGCACCGACAGGGGATGACCGACAAAGGCCATCAGTTCACTGAGAATCTTATCTTTATCTCCTTCCGGTACGCGCGGATAATGTTCTTTTGAAAGTTGTGACGCTGGAAGAAATCCAGGAATGCCCTGCCACGAGAGAATAAGCCCACCTTTATTCGCTTCTTCTACTGTGAGAGTGTATGGCGTTTCCGCAATGATGGCGGTCTCTGCTTCGCCCCAAATTGCTGCTTGGCGCGCTTCCTTCAGCGACAGTTCGATATAACCATCACGACCTGCTGGATCAATAACTTTTGCACTGATGATGTCGCCAGGATTCGCTTTTCGCAGAACATCGGCGGCATTCAGATATTCACGACCATAGATAACGCCGGTGCCGAATGGCGGCAGATCAACATATACGCGGCCGCGGTTAATTGCGATGATCGTACCCTCGACCAAATCGCCCGCCACAGGCGGCATCGGGATAGTATCAAGCAAAGACAGCATCACATTTTCTTCAGACATATATATAAAGCTGCACAGGATTTTTTGGACCAGTACTCGAACCTTTCGGCTCGAGGGTTAGCTGACCCATACTTCTCCTGCACACAACGGGTGGACTATAGCACAATGCTTGGAAAATAAAAAGGGCCCGCCATGCGCATGGCGGGCCCTCCCTGTACGGCTGGATGCTTCGAACCGAATGTTTGTGCTACTCGCCAGGGCTCAGGTTCCGAATACCTGTCCTAGCGAGAGCCAAAAACGATTCATCTTGATCATAATCAGCCCTCCTTCCATTCAAGAATATACCAAAAACCTTTCTGATTTGCAATAACTAGTGAAGTCAGACTTCGCTAGTCATACGATTCGAGCAGGAGATGAGAATATTTATCGTCGTGATGTTGCAGGTGAAGCATTAGCATTTCGCGCGCCTCTTTCTTGAATGTTTTTCTGTCAGGATAAAGTTCCAAGAGAAATTCTTTCTCAATAATCGGAGAATCTATGCCTAATGCATATGTAGAGATACTTGAATGGGAGTAGCGGAGTGCCCACTTCCACGCTTTTTCAAAATCATTAACCGTTTTCCCTAATCCTCCAGGATACATATCAAAAACATTTTTCACTTGAATATAAAAAGCAAGATAACGCAGATACGAATCATCATCTACGGTTTTGCTTTTGTAGGAACCTTGAAAAATACTTCCGGTCTCTGAATATTTTGCATTAAATGCCGCCGACATACTGCCACACAGCCGTTGCATAAATTTCGCAGTGCCATTTTCTCGTGTTTCTTCAAGCAGTAGATGAAAATGATTTGGCAAAAGCGTCCACGCAAGTATGTGAACCAATGGCTCTCGTTCAGGCCAGTGTTCAGGTCGTTCAAATGGCTTACAAAATTTTAGGTTCTCAATCCAATTTGGATCTGAAAACGAATCATTTAGATAGAAAAGTGATATATTGAATCGTTGTCGATCGTACTCATCTCTCACAATATCCATGCCGCGGGTTCCTCGTTTTATTACATGAAGCACAGAACCTACACCATGTGGTTCGACGCGCATATATCCACATTCTAACACTAGCGAAGTCTGACTTCGCTTATCAATAAAAAGATGAAGCGCTCGCCGAGACGAGCGCTTGCCCTTGGTGTTCTGATTTCTGTCTGCGATTTAACTTTTTCTGACTTCCTCGGACTCTCTGCCGATGGTGTCATAGTTCTTCACATTCGTGGCCCAGTTGTGAATGGGAGAACTTGCCGTTGCCTCTTCCTGAAAATAAAACCTTTTCATAGAAATTCCTATCCTCCTTTTAATTAGCAACAAGACACTAAAGAACGTGTCCATTTATAAGCGTACCAAAATCAATTTTATTCGCAATGAGCTGGCACGGCTTTTGTTGATAACAAGCTAGTTCTATTTTGCCTCACGATTCGCTATCATTATTGCGCGTTTTATGATAAAATAAAGACATAATCTATGGTTATTACTCACCACGGCGGACAGTGTTTTAAGGTCACTTTTGGCGATCTGACACTTGTTTTTGACCCAATAGCCAAAGGAGCGAGTATACCGCCAGTGCGTTTTGGAGCAGACATCGCGCTCGTCTCGCGCGATCATCCAGATATGAACGGCATTGAGGAAGTGTCGTACGGCGATAAAAAGCCGTTCGCCATTACCGGTCCCGGCGAATACGAACGGCAGGGAGTTGTCATTCAAGGATTCCTTTCAGAGTCGAAATATCCTACTTCGCACAAGGCTACGCAGGACGACAATTCCTACATAAACACGATTTATTCAGTAGAGTTAGAGGACATGACTCTTGTACACATTGGACGAACTCGCAGTATCACTTGAGCCGAAAATTATCATTCCGATGCATTGGAGTTCGCAAGCTGACGGAGATAAATCAAAAGCGCTTGAAGCATTTCTCAAAGAAGCAGGAAATGGGAGCGAAAAAGTTGATAAATTTACGCTTAAGAAAAAAGACCTTATTGGTCGCGACGGGAGTATACTGGTCATAACGCAATAATTCGTATGAATCCCGTTAGAAATCTCGTATATAATGGTCTAATACAGACGATGGCGAAAGTCGCTGTTAACTCTAATTTCTAACGGGATGAAAACACTTTTTGAACACATTGAATACGCTAAGGGCAAACCGCATCACATTCGCAAGCGAATCGCTTTTACTGCAGCAGCGACCGGCGCTGGGCTCGTCGCGCTCGTATGGCTTTTCGGTTCTCTTTCGTCAGGCGTTTTTGCTCTAAAAGGAAATTCTTTTGCCGAGAATGCAAGTGGTGTAAACGAGTCCGGGTCTATAGTCGACACAAATTCTAATTCGGAAGGTATCGCTGGTGTCGCCGCGGTCCTTTCGTCTGACCAGACACCGGCTCATATTGAAATTGTTGACACATCAATTTTGACCTCCTCGGGTAAGCAGGCCGAAGAGAAAATAATTCCGTTTTAAAATGTCCCCGAAAGATAAAAGTCACGAGGTGCCTGCTGTAATGGTGAATGTCATCAATCAGCCGATTGTTGCCGAGATGCGGACCTCGTATCTCGATTATGCGATGTCGGTCATTACATCTCGTGCTCTACCGGATGTGCGTGACGGATTGAAACCAGTGCATCGCCGCATTCTCTATGCAATGAAGGATATGGGCCTTATGCCTGGCGGAAAGTTCCGGAAGAGCGCGACCGTGGTCGGCGAAGTACTTGGTAAATATCACCCGCATGGCGACGTTGCGGTCTACGACTCCATGGCGAAGATGGCACAGGAATTCTCCTATCGCTATCCGCTCGTACTCGGACAGGGCAACTTCGGTTCAATTGACGGCGATTCGCCGGCGGCGATGCGCTATACCGAAGCGAAAATGTCGCGCATCGGAGAAGCATTGCTCGCAGACCTCGAGAAAGAGACCGTTGCATGGAATCCGAACTACGATGCGACACGTAACGAGCCAAATGTGCTCCCTTCGGCTTTGCCGAATTTGCTTTTGAACGGCACACTCGGAATCGCGGTCGGTATGGCGACCAATATTCCACCGCACAATCTCCGAGAGGTTGTCGCTGCGGCAATTTATTTTATTGAAAATCCAGATGCAACGACTGACGATCTTCTACAATTCGTGAAAGGTCCAGATTTTCCACTCGGCGGTGTCGCTTTTAATCAGATGGACATCAAACACGCATACAGTTCTGGGAAAGGACCGGTAGTGGTGCGCGGCGAAGCAGAAATAGTTGATGATGGGAAGAAAGATACTTCTATCATTATTTCTTCAATTCCGTATCGCGTGAATAAAAGCGAACTTATCTCGCGAATTGCCGATTTAGTGCAGGAGAAAAAACTCGAAGGCATTCGCGATCTACGCGATGAATCAACATCAGACATCCGTATTGTTGTTGAGCTAAAGGGCACAGCGCATCCACAGGCGGTCTTGAACGCGTTATACAAGCACACCGAACTAGAAAGCACTTTCCACTACAACATGCTCGCGCTCGTCGACGGCGTGCCAGAAATGCTTTCTCTCTCCGGAATGATTGAGCACTTCGTACAGCATCGGCAGGAAGTTATAAAGCGACGTACCGAATTCGATTTGCGTAAGGCAGAAGAGCGAGAACATATTCTCTTTGGACTTTGTAAAGCGCTTGATCATATTGACGAAGTCATCGCGACTATTAAAAAAGCAGCGGATATTCCTGCAGCATCGCTCGCTCTCCAGAAAAAGTTCGGTTTTTCCGAGCGACAGGCCGCTGCAATTCTCGAAATGCGTCTCTCTAAGCTCGCCGGTCTCGAGCGTAAAAAACTTGAAGACGAACTAGCCGAAGTGCAGACGCTCATAAAAAAATTGAAAGAAATTCTTTCTTCGTCAAAAAAGATTCTCGCGGTGGTAAAAACAGAACTTGAAGAGCTCTCAGAAAAATATGGAGATGATCGTCGCACGAAAATAATCAAAGGCGGCGTACAAAATATTTCAGCCGAAGATCTCGTGCCGGATGAAGAGTCAATGCTCGTGTTAACTCAAGGTGGTTATGTGAAACGGACAAATCCGAGCGAATATAAAAAACAGAAACGCGGCGGTGTCGGTGTCGTAGATATCGCGACGAAAGAAGAAGATATCGTGACGCATTTCCTCGTCGCAAATGCGCACAGTGATCTTTTATTCTTTACCGATTTCGGCAAGGTCTATCAGCTCAAGATGTACGAGATCCCAGAAGGAAAACGCGCGACAAAAGGGAAAAGCATTATGAATTTCCTCGCGCTCGCCGGCGATGAGAAAGTAACTTCCATTCTGCCGGTGCCGAAGGGTGCGGCACTTGATGCGTCATCTGTCGTATTCGTGACCGAAGAGGGCGTTGTAAAGCGCGTAGCTGCGAAGTCGTTCTCGGATGTACGTCGCTCTGGAATTATCGCGATTAATTTGAAGAAGGGCGATCGTCTCGTTTCGGCGAATCATGCGGCAGATGGCGACACCGTCTCTATCGTGACTGCAAAAGGGCAGAGTATTCGTTTTGAAGCCGAAGATGTTCGCGAAATGGGGCGCACGGCTGGTGGTGTGCGCGGAATGAGCGTGAAGAAAGGTGACAAAGTGGTCTCAGCCGAAGTAATTTCCGTTGCAGCCAAGGAGGCGTCACTTCTCGTGATCATGAGTAAGGGCTACGGTAAACGTACGAAGATGTCTGAATATAAAGTGCAGGGTCGAGGCGGTTCGGGAATCAAGACCGCGGCGGTAACACCGAAGACGGGCGAAATTATCGGTGCAAAAATTGTCGTAGGTGATTTGAAAGAAGAAGAACTCGTCGTCATTTCTAAAAAAGGGCAGGTGATTCGCACCTCTGTCGCTGAAATCCCTTCACTTTCTCGCGCGACGCAAGGCGTCCGCGTGATGCGCCTCTACCCGGGCGACTCTATTGCATCAATGGTCGCGTTGTGATAGTTTCTTGTCAGAGTAATGATCTGCAACCAAACCCTGCCTTTTCTTCCCGGGGAGGAATCGTAGGGGTAACGCGAGAACGTTGTCGGTGGGGTATACTGCCAGAGTACCCTTAAACACCAAAACGACATACGTTCCCGCGTTTTCTATTTTAGTACTTGTTGATTGCGCGGCCCGCTGCGGGCCGCGCATGGTATTTTATAGGTATGACATCCTCGTTCAGCGAGCCAAGAGAGAATGTGTTGCAGTTAGGTTTGCGCGAAGGAATGAAGGTCGCCGACTTCGGTGCTGGTTCCGGTCACTATGCGCGCGCGGCGGCGGCAGTTGTGGGGCAGGAAGGAAAGGTTTATGCGATTGATATACAAGAGAATGTTCTAAAACACTTAAAGATTAATACACACTTAGCGCATCGCGGCACCATTGATACTATCTGGGGCAATATTGAAAAGCCAGGCGGTACACATTTACGCGACGCGTCGCTTGATGCTGTTATTCTAGCCAATACGCTTTTCCAAATTGATAACCATTCCGAATTGCTTGGTGAGATACGGCGCGTTCTGAAGCCGGGCGGCAAGTTGATGATCATTGACTGGGCTGGAAGTTACGGCGGTATAGGTCCTGTTCCTGAAAAAGTAGTGACCGAGCATGAGGCCGAAGCACTTTTTATCAATGGCGGCTTTCATAAGGTGAAATCATTCCGCGCCGGGCCGCACCATTACGGGATTTTATTCACAGCACCCTAATCTATGAAAATTTCTCTCTTCCAAGGTATTTTGTTCGGCGTATTCGGTCTCGCCGCACTCATCGGTCTTTTTGTTTTCGCGACTTATACAGGTAAGAGCAGTAGCAGCAGCGGGATCGGAACGGTTGTAATCTGGGGCACGTTGCCGAAAGATTCCATGAACACTATGTTCACTAACCTCGCACAAAAAGACACGACTCTGAAGAGCGTTTCGTATGTGCAAAAGGACTCAGCGACACTTCCGAATGATCTCGCTTCCGCGATAGCGACCGGCTCCGCGCCGGATCTCGTTCTGGACTCGCAGGAAAATCTGTTCGCACTCGCGAAGTTCATCACACCAATATCGTCGGCAACACTTCCAGCGTCCACATTTACGAGTTCATTTATAGAGGAAGGAAATCTTTTCGCGTCGTCTGGCGGCTACTACGGGATACCATTTTTGGTTGATCCGCTAGTACTATTTTCAAATCGTTCGATTCTATCTTCTGCCGGCATCGCGAAACCACCAGCAACATGGGAAGCATTGATTGGTCTAGTTCCGAATGTCGCCGTTCTCTCGACTTCACGACAAATTACGCGCGGACTTATCGCACTCGGCACCTACAGCAATGTTCACAATGCGCGCGGGATTCTCTCCGCACTCTTCCTCCAAACTAAGCTGCCCATTTCCGCTTATTCTTCAGGCGGCGTTTTTACTGCTAATCTCGGATCGAATTCTTCGAACAGCGGGCAGCCAGGTAAAGCGGTTGTCGGCTTCTATACACAATTCGCCGATTCTTCAAAGGTCTCGTATACCTGGAATGCCTCGCTAAATGATTCTCAACAAGCGTTTCTCTCCGGAGATCTCGCGCTCTATCTCGGTTATGCGTCTGAAGCGAGATATTTCACAGCAGCGAATCCGAATCTTAACTTTAGTGTTACGCCTCTCCCACAACCGGCAACGGCCACGACGAAGAGCACTTATGGTCTCGTTTACGCATTTATGATTCCGAACGGAGCGAAGAATGCATCAGGGGCATATCAGGCAGCTGCACTTCTTACTAATTCAGCTGAACAGACCGTCGCGGCATCTGCGACAGGACTCGCACCATCCGCCCTGAATAATCTTTCCGTCGTCCCTTCTGGTTCTACTGCCGCAGTCGCGTATGCCGAAGCACTCTACGCGAAAGGTTGGCTGTCCCCAGCACCCGCCGCAGTGGACTCAATTTTCTCTAGTATGATTAACAGCGTGACCAGTGGCCGCTCTACAATTGACACAGCACTTGTTTCCGCCGAAAGCTCGTTGAGTCAACTTCTGCAACAATGAAAACGCACTTTTTCGTCATCGCTTTCTTTGCGCTTTTCGTATTTGCGCCGGCGGCGTTCGCTGCAGGCAGTCCAAACGGTAGCGCCTGTTCATCTTCTTCGGAATGCTCTGGGGGATTTTGTAACTCGGACACTTCTAATCCAAACAGTATGTATGGAGTATGTGCTTCTAGTGCCGCAAAGACCCAGACGACTGGTGTTGATACTTCTAAAACACAAACGACCGGTGTCGATACAACCGGTCAGAATGTTACGCTCATCAATCCTCTCGGTGCGGGAACCAATATTGAAACCCTCATCAATCAAATTTTGGCGTTTGTCGTGCGCATTGGCGCCATCATCGTTATTCTGATGTTGGTCTATGTTGGTTTCCTATTCGTTACTGCAAAAGGAAATGAATCAAAAATTATTGAAGCGCGTCAAGCGCTTCTCTGGACCATCATTGGCGCGCTTATTCTACTTGGTGCGCAGGTAATATCTCTCGGTATTCAGGCAACAGTACAGGCGCTCTCAACTGGCAATGCCAGCACCAATTCAACTATTCCGAGTGCTGGTAGTTTAACTTTCCCTGGTGCCAGTAGTTTCAGTGGCGGCACCGTAACAACAGCAACGCAGCAGACCTATGCAAACGCAATAAATCAAGCGCAGAATGCATTCAATACCGCTTGTTCGCAATATGGTAATACAAGCAACGAGTGCAAGTCAGCAGGAGCGACTCTCCAACAAGTGGTGCAGAACTTAAGTAATGCAAGCGGGGGCACTTTAGGAGGAGCACTTGGAACAGTAACTTCTGCCATTAAATCAGTAACATCAGGGACAGGATCGCTAAACACAATAAACTCGGCTGTCGGCTCGTTAACTTCAAAAGCCAAAGCATTGTTTGGCGGGAGCGGTAGTGAATTTGACGACCCGAAGAATGGTGTTGATTATGCAGCACCCCCAGACACTAGTTCCTACGATAATAATACTGATTACACAGCTCCTGACACCAGTGCCTACGATAATAGTACTGATTACACAGCTCCTGACACCAGTGGCGACAACCAAAGCAGTTATGAGGCACCTACTGACACTACTGACACTAGCAACGACTACTATTATTAATTATGACCTTCGCCCAATTCGTCGGCAGTAGTACCACGGGAATCATCGGCATTTTAAACACGGTTGTTATCCCGATTATCCTCGCGTTCGCCTTTTTCGCTTTCGTCTGGGGAGTTCTGAATTATTTCTTTTTCAGCAATCGCGGCGATGAAGAAAAATTGAAAGAAGGTCGCCAATTTATCTTTTGGGGCATTCTCGGAATAGTTGTGCTTTTCTCAATCTGGGGATTCTTGAATCTTTTGTTATCCACGCTCGGTATCACGCCCACCTAATAACGTGTCATACTGCTAACATATGAGAATAAAACCAATCGTCTACAGTGTTCTCCTCGCGTCTGCGATGCTCTTCGCGCCAGCGTTTGTTTCCGCCGACTCAGTTGTCGGTGGTGTTTCAAATTCCGGCGGCTTTTTAGGCGTTTCTGGATCAAGTGGTTTCTTCGGTATTTCAATCGGTAGTGGCACCGGATGCATGGGTTCTATCTGCGCACTCGGGAATACGATTCTCTATCTTATAAATTATGTCTTAGTGCCGGTTCTTTTCGCTCTCGCTTTTATCGCATTTCTCTACGGCATCGCAAGAGCGTACATATTCTCCAATGGAGAGCCAGAAGAAGTGAAAAAGGGCCATAGGCTCGTACTCTGGGGCATTGTTGGCTTCGTCGTGATGATTTCACTTTGGGGATTGGTGAATGTCGCTGCGAGTACATTTGGTCTCGGCGGCTACGGCGCACCGATGTTGCCGATGTCTTATTAAAATATATTTATGAATGGAATCAATCCAACCTATATTCAGGGCTACGCTAGTAGTATCACCGGCATAATTAACGGCATTCTCGTGCCCGTATTAATCTCCATAGCGTTTATTGTCTTTCTTTGGGGTATTTATAATTATTTCATCAAAGGCGCTGACAATGAAGAGGCGCGTAAGACGGGTAAAACCTTTGCGCTCTACGGCATCATTGGTTTCGTCGTTTTGTTTTCGGTCTGGGGCATCGTGCAGATTTTTATGGGAACACTCGGACTCACTGCTGGAAATGTTCCTGCATTCCCATTGATTGGCACAGGCAGTGGCTCATCGGTAAATCCGGCGTACGGCACTACCGGCTCCGGAACGACTTTCCCCGGAGCTGGTACTTCTGGAGGAACCACAGGCACAGTCATTAAGGGCGGTTCGTGTACATCTGACAGTAGCTGTTCTGCAAATCTCGTTTGTACAAGCGGCACCTGCGTTCTTCCGATTGGCTCGAATGGATGCGCAGCAGGTTCAACTATTGGTGACTACGGCGGTTGTGTTCCTGTGAGTTCTAACAGCGTCTCTAGAGGCGGGTCATGTGCAACCAACAGTGATTGCTCTGCAAATCTCGTTTGTACCAATAACGCTTGCGTCTTGCCAACCGAATCTAATGGATGTGCGGTAGGTTCAACGCTAGACGATTATGGTGGTTGTGTCCCAGTTAGTTCAAACAGTGTCTCCCAAGGTGGTTCCTGTGCTTCAGACAGTGATTGCTCCGGTGGTCTTACTTGCAGCCAAAACACTTGTGTCATGACCACTGGCTCGAACGGGTGTGCAACTGGTTATGTCCTGGATGACTACGGCGGATGTGTTCCAAATGATAACCAAAGTAATTACGAAGTGCCTCCCGATAACTACAATCCTGATAACCAAAGTAATTACGAAGTGCCTTCCGATAACTAATCAAGACACTACCGACTGCAACAGCAACGATGTTGGATTTTAAAAGATTATCCACAAACCTTCCGAAAACGCATTGACCGTTCCAACAGAAACGCTACAATTATCTTGTTATTCATTATATATATTATGAAAAAAGCCCTTATCATTTCTTCGCTCGCACTCGCTTTGCCGCTAGTTTCATTTGCCGCCATCAGCAATATCTCTGACGCCGGTTCATTCATTATCAATACCATAAATAATATTCTCGTTCCGGTTCTTTTCGCCATCGCGTTCATCGTATTCCTTTGGGGTGCGTTCCAGGCATTCATCCTTGGCGCCAACAGCGATGAAGTAAAAACAAAAGGTAAGAACCTTATGCTCTGGGGACTCATCGGCTTCGTCGTGATGCTTTCGGTCTGGGGTCTGGTGAATATCTTGACTGGCACTTTAAGTTTCGGCAATTCTTCAGGACCGACCGGCGGAGTGCCGCAAGCGGGAGTCCAAGTTGGCGGATAAACAATGTCCGTTTTGAACGCATTCCTCTCGAAGGTTGTCATACAGATTGTCAATCCGATAATTCTGCTCCTGTCTTCGGGCGCCTTTATTGTCTTCATTTGGGGTATCTTTGAATTTATTGCGCATGCTGGAGATGCGAAGAAGCGTGAAGAGGGTCGCAAGGCAATTTTCTGGGGTCTGATTGGCCTCGTTATCATATTCGGCGCATATGGAATCATTAATGTCGCGCTCGGTACTTTCAATCTCACACAAATAACAAAATAAAATAATAAAGGCCTGCACAACCGTGCAGGCCTTTTGTTAACAAAGATCATTTCTTTACTCGTGCATACGAGACGATAATTTCTTTTTCCGTCTCATTATGCACGTACACCTCCAACATAGGCCCATCACCACATGGATTCGTAGTGGAACCCACTATTCCCTCCGGTCGGCCATCTCTGTAGACACAGTGAGTGGTGAACCCGTCGCCGGTGAATATTACATTGTGGCCGGGTTGCGAATTGATTCGCGCATTACCACCCGCTGGGACTTTTAACGTCCCACTGTTGTCATGCGACGAAATCCCAGAATGCGAACTTATGTGCGAGCTGGATGGGGTATTGACCCATCCTATAAAGCCGAACCAAGCAGGGAAGCCGATGAAGATCATAAGTAGCGCCCCCACCAGCAACCAGTTGAGAATCTTCGTCGCTTTCCCCAACGTTTGCGCGTTGAGCGCGACGATTGTGAAGAGTATTCCGAAGAACACTCCGAGCGAGACCCAATGATCCCAGCTCCAGCCGCCAATCTTCGCGAGTTGCAGCCCAGGAGCGTAAAGTTTCCAGAAGAAAAGTATCGCGCCGAAGAGTGCGAGCGCTATGCTCCACTCGATTTTCGACCTCTTCATCCAACCGAACCTGCCGTTTCCGTTCGTGTTTGTTGGGACGGCTGTTGTTCCTGTTGGTGTCTTTCCCATTCGCCTATCTATCTCTTCTTGTTTTTTTTCTTTTGCTTTTGATATCAATGTCATTTTTCGTCACCCCCTTCCGTTAGTTTTCCCAACGCCTTTGCAACAATAGGAATAAGTGGGTTATTTGCCCAAATGACCGTGTTGCCAGCGCCCTTTGACGCCTCTTGCATTGCATCGAGTTGAGCGAGCAATTCTCCAGAAGGACTCTTTTCGATGATCGCGAGTCGCGCCGCTAAAGCTGCAGCTTCTTTTTTCCCGATCATTTCAATTACATCGGCTTTTGCTTGGCCAATAGTGCGCTCTGCTTCCGCATCTTGTTCTGCAGCATACAATCTTGTAGCTGCCGCTTGGTTCTTTCTTTTTTCTTCATCGTCGCCTGAAAGATCCATTGTTTGTAGGTCAGCGGTGCGTATTTCTACCCCGTACCTACCTTTCAGACCAGAAGGAGGGATTAATTTTTTGGAAGAATCCTTCTTATCATCTGGCAACTCAGAATTGAGTTCGATGATAGGTTCAGAAAACTTTCTCCAATAGCTCTCGACAGTATCTTCATCTTCCGGCTCATTCCCATTCCCGATCTTCTTTTTGGGAGAGATAAGGTCCTGGTAATCGTGGCTTCCGATGAATGTCCTTACGTGCCTGTTGATTGCAGCAGTTATTCGCTGCATCCAATCCTCGCCAGAGAATAACGCGCGATATGGGTTACGCACGGCGATTGTTATCTGTGTGAGTACATCAACAGGGAGACGGTCTCTTGTCTCAGCTCCAATGGTTCTGATGGCGTAGATGAAGTCAGCGACATAGATAAAATCGGTTGCTTCTGCTCTTGGCAGAAGTACGATATCGCCATTTTTATTCGTTTGTGTTTCATTCCATTCGAAGCCATAAACATAAACATTTTTATTAGTCCATGGCCAGCCGACCCAGAAGAGGCCGAGTTTCTTGAAGAATTTCGAACGATCGTCGTAGGAACTATCTCGGTGATCATCGAATCCTTTTTTGTTATCCTTGCCATGATAGACAATTTCCCAGTCGGGAAGTTTTGTTACTTCCTTTTCTTCTTCCTCTGTTAGGATTTTCCCCTCTTCTATCACTCTGCCGTCTTTGTCGAGACGGGAATGATACCATTTCTTTCTTGGGTCGTTTAAGTGATATCCCTCGAAGCTAATGATGAAGTGATCGAAGGAACTGCCTCTCATGATTCCCTTCGAGGTCCCTTCCTTGTCTGTGGTGGCCAAGATACTTTCTTTAGCGAGCCACATCAGAAAGAGTGGCAGAGCAACTTTGTAAACAACCACTAACGCTATTACCACAATTACTACCACTAACAGATACTCCATAACTACCTCCTATCCCTTTCGGGAATCTCTTTATTTTCGGTCATTTCAAGGACCTTATTTCTGATGACTATAATACACGAGACGGTGAAAAAGTCAAGGTCTTTGTAAATGCAGTGGGCGAGGAGGGACTTGAACCCTCACCTCTTGCGAGACATGGTCCTAAGCCATGCGCCTATACCAATTCGGCTACTCGCCCAGATATTTCCGCACCTTTCAAATATACTATGATTTGCTATATTCTAAAGAGGCGCCCATATGTAGGCATATGAGCGCTTCGCTCGACGAGAATAAAATCAAGTGAACTTGTTTTATTCTGCCTCATTCAGCGCCCATAGCTCAGTTGGTAGAGCAGATCCCTCTTAAGGATAAGGTCCCAGGTTCGAGCCCTGGTGGGCGCACAAATGAGTCGCATCTACGACATCGCGAATTGGGAAGTCGGTCCAATCACCGCATCGTTACAAAAGAAATATAAAGAAGTCCTTCACGGTGTCGATTCTTATTACAAGCACCTATTGACGATTCTCAAATAATTTTTGTACCGAGGGTGGGACTTGAACCCACACAGGCCGATTTAAGGCCTACAACGTTTTAAGCGTCGCGTGTCTACCATTCCACCACCCCGGCGCGCTCCCTTATTTGTACCACATCCTTATACCTTTTGTAGGAGGCCAGAGCGGGAATTGAACCCGCGCATAGCGCTTTTGCAGAGCGCCGTGTTACCACTTCACCACCTGGCCGTTTGTTAATGATACTACTGCACGCTACCTTCGGGAAGAGATTGTTCGCCATTATCAAGAAGAAAATCAACACGCGGAAGAGGAGAGAGGCGCGTATGATTTTTCAAATAATTTGAAAGTGCCTCGCGTTGCCGTTCAAGGAAGGCGAGCGCCGCGTGGGATTTCTCAATAGGGAAGACACTTACAAAGACAGTTACTCGCTCGCCGTGTGCGAAGGGTACTGCGCGAATGACTGTGATGAGTGACTCGATACCGGCTTCTCGCGCAATAAACTGCGCGGTCTCATGCGCGATAACTTCGACGACACGTTCGCTATGATGTGAAGCTGATTTTCTATCAAGCATCATGATTCAACAGGAATAAAAGAAATAAGTTCGTCGCCATGAGCTGCATCACCGCGCGTTTCAATTTCAATACCAAATTCACCATCGGTTTTTATCTCTTTTACATTTGAACGTGCCTGTTGAAGGTTCAATATCTTTCCTCGCGCAATTTCTGTATCGCGTCGCACTATTTTTATGTGATTACCAACAGTAAAAATTCCGGATACAGAGCGTACACCAAGCACTTGTTTTTTTGCACTGGAAGAAAATATCTTCAGCACAGTCGCTCGTCCTAATTCCTTCTCAATTGTAATCGCTGGTACACGCGCTTCCAGGAGTTCGGCTACTTTTTCTGAAAGTTCATAGATGATTGAAAAGGGAAGGATAACAACCGCATCGCGTTCAGCGAGCTCATTAGCGATTGTGTCTGTTCCCACATGGAACGCGATAATGACACCGCCAGAAGCATGAGCGACCTTCACATCGTTTTCAGAAACACTGCCAACTCCGGAAGCAACGACGCGGACCACACCGCGCTCGTGGGTAATTTTTGTCAGTTCGTGGAGAATCGCGTCAATTGAACCGGCGACATCTGCTTTCACTACAATAGGCAATTCGGTAATTCCTTCTGTCGCTGCACCGCGTTCATTTGTCGTTGTAAATTCTTTCGCTCCGCCAGCTGGCGGATGTTTCGCGAGAGCTTCCGCTCCTTTTTTATTTTCCACGATGCTGAAAAGTGATCCGGAAGGCGGCAAGGTGTTGAACCCTGAAATGCGTGCCGGTTCCGAAGGACCTACTTCTTCAACTCGTTTACCGAGAAAGTTTTCAATAAAACGGATAGGCGCGTATGCGTTGCCGGCCACAACAAAACCATCCTTCGTGAGAGTGCCATCTTTTATAATCAGCGTCGCCGAGCTTCCGCGTTTCGGGTCCTGCATTGATTCTAGTACGAACCCCTCGGCTGACGCCTCGGGATCGGCGGTGATTTCTAAGAGGTCTGTCGCGAGAAGCACGAGATCAAGAAGTTCCGGTATTCCTTCGCCGGTTTTTGACGAGATCTGTGTGTATGCAACATCGCCACCGATTCCTTCAAGAAATATTTCATGTTCAAGAAGCGAGGTCTTCGTATGTTCAATGTCTGCATTATTTTTATCAATTTTCGTGATGGCGACAATAAAGGGAATTCCCGCATCTTTAATCGCGGCGAGTGCGTCTAGCGTTTGTGGCATCACACCTTCATCTGCCGCGACGACAAGAATCGCGATATCAGCGGCGGCTGCACCGCGCGCGCGAATTGATTTAAAGGCCTCGTGACCTGGGGTATCAAGAAAAGTAATTGGTCGACCATTGTGGAGTGCAATGTAGGCGGAGACATGTTGCGTAATGCCACCTGCCTCGCCAGCAACAACATTCGCTTTTCGAATGTAGTCCAAGAGCGACGATTTGCCGTGGTCTATATGACCCATCACCGCGATGATGGGCGGTCGTGCGATTCTCGCCATAATGTGGTTATTTCATCACAAAAACTGCTCAATTGCAATCGTACTCAAAAAATAAAAACACCCACTGAGGAGTGAATCTTATCCTCAGTGGGCAGTGCGTTCCCACCACAACAGTGGGCTACTCTTGGTATCATAAATCTTTTCATATTCTCACCTCCTTTCTGTTTAATAGAATATCACAATTACGACAAATAACCCTTTAATATTTCCGCTGACTTTTGAAGTTTTTCTATTTCAGAAGGTTCCAATTCAATATTCCATAATTCTTTAACTCCGCTTCTGTTTATGACCGACGGTACGCCCATGCAAATATCATTGACGCCGTTCCAATTATCTACCAGTGTGGATACGGCAATAATTTTATTTTCATCAAGCAATATCGTTTGGACCAAATCAGCGACCACCGACGCTATGCCGTAGAAAGTCGCGCCTTTTTTAGAAATGATGTTGTAGGCCTCTTGTTTTACATCGTTTTCTATCTTTTCAAATATTGCTGGGTCTGTGACTACTTTTTTGATATCAGAACCGCCGACCTTCACCGTGCTCCACGCGATGAAACCACTGTCGCCATGCTCTCCGAGAACGAAGCCCTCTACATCCGAAGCGTTTACATTCAGCATTTCACTCAATTCACTTTTTAGCCGCGCCGTATCGAGGCCAGTGCCTGTTCCGAGTACTTGGTTTTTTGCCAATCCAGAAACCTCTTGTGCGAGAAAAGTCATCACGTCGACAGGGTTCGTTACCATTATTATAATCGCCGATTCTTTTATCTGAGTTATTTGGGCGAAGATGGATTGGACGATGTCTTTATTCTTTTTTGTAAGATCAAGTCGCGTTTCTCCTGATTTTTGGGGGAGGCCGGCCGTGATTATGATGATATCGGCATCCGACGCATCTTTAAAATCACCTCTCTTTATCTCTCCGGTCTCAACGAAAGGCAGTGCGTCATGCATATCCATCACTTCTCCTTCTTCGCGCGTCTCGTTTACGTCTATCAAAACGATTTCGGAAGCGAGGTTCTTTAAGAGAAGGGTATAGGCAACCGTTGATCCGACCGAACCAGCTCCGATAACGGCTATTTTTTCAGCATGCGTATTCATGTAGGTATTTTACACGGTTTCAGCTTCGCGTTCGATGGCGAGCAGACGTTCATATTTCACTATACGTTCACGCTGGCCGAATCCGCCGGCTTTAAGGCCGTGGGCGCCGATGCCGTAGGCGAAGTCCGCGATGAAAGTGTCCATCGTCTCTCCCGAGCGATGCGAAGCGACGGCCTTAAAGCCGGCGGTATAAGTCGCTTGCACCGCTTCAAGCGCTTCTTTCACAGTACCGATTTGATTCGGTTTTATGAGCACCGCATTTATTTCTTTATTTTTTGCTGCGTCTTTAATGCGCGCCGGGCTTGTAACCGTGAGATCGTCGCCGATAATGAGAATGTTGTTGTCGAGAGATGCGGTTAGTCGTGCAAAATCATCGCCGGCATTTTCAGTAAACGGATCTTCAATACTATGAATGGGGAATTGCGAAGCGAGGCCTTGATACACATTTGTAAGCTCGTCGGGCGAGTATGATTTTCCGAGCAATTCGTATGCGCCGTTTTTGAATAATTCACTCGCGGCGGCATCAATCGCAATCTTTACATTCGGGAATTCTTTTATGAGTTCGGTAAGAATTTCAAACGGTTGTTCAAGCGTCTCAAATATCGGTGCATAGCCGCCTTCGTCGCCCATCGGCGTGCCGTCTCCAAGTCGCTCTCCAAGCTTTGCGAATAATTCTTGTGCGATAGGAAAGGCAGCGCTTGTTTTTCCTTCAACAACCAAAAGATATTCTTGAAAAGGAAGTTTGAAATCAGCGTGCCCAGACACCAAATTTGGCATTGTCCCTTCGGGACGCGCTTCGCGCGATGCCAAAATTGGTGTATGGGCGTGTGCGCCGCCATTCATAACGTTGACGAATAATCGCGGTGCAGACGACGTCGTTCCCGCGCGCTTCGCGATAGATTTCCAGGGCGGAATATCTTCAAGCATCGCGGAAAGCCGCATCGCGGCGATAGAGACCGAGAGAATTGCGTTGGCGCCAAGCCGTGACTTATCAGGCGTACCGTCAAGATTGATAAGAAATGAATCAAGTTCATCAAGCGAATTGAAATCGTGGTCTATAAGTGCATTCGCAATCTCGCCATTTACATTTTCGATTGCGCGCGCAACACTGCCGTCAGAGTCGCGCAATTCGCACGCTTCATACGAGCCCGTACTTTTACCCGATGGTACAGATGCCGTAGCGCGCAACAAGGTTCGACCTTGAGGATTCGGATTTAAGGTCGAACCTTGTTGCGCGTCGAGTGTCGTTTCTACCGTCGGTTTCCCGCGTGTGTCCAGAATTGATCGTGCCTCTATGTGGTCAATGCGCATATTTCTATTTGCCGAGCCTTTCCTCAACCTCGGCGATATTTTCGAGCGTTTTCACTACCGAATCAGGATTGAGCGACATGCTCGGAATACCTTCCTTGACGAGAAATTCTGCGAAATCAGGAAGATCAGAAGGTCCTTGTCCGCAAATACCAAGATATTTTCCGCGCGCCGTGCACTTCCGAATAATCATACTAATCAGCGCACGCACTGACTCGTCATTTTCATTTCCGATATGCGTTACGATACCGGAATCACGATCAAGCCCGAGTGTGAGTTGTGTGAGGTCATTACTCCCGATAGACATACCGTCAAAGAGATCCAAAAATTCTTCGGCGAGAATAACGTTGGACGGTATTTCACACATCATGTAAATCGGTTTTTTGATGCCGTTCTTTTTCATAATGCCGAGCACCTGTTCCGCTTCTGCCACTGTGCGACAGAAAGGAACCATAGGGATAACATTATTTAGTCCCATTTCTTCCCTGACTTTTACGAGTGCGCGGCATTCAAGCACAAAAGCATCTTTAAACTTTGGATCGTAATATCGAGACGCGCCTCGCCACCCAATCATCGGATTTTCTTCTTTTGGCTCGTATGCCTCGCCACCGAGCAGTGTCGCATACTCATTTGTCTTGAAGTCGGAAAAGCGCACAATCACAGGTCGCGGTGCAAATGCTGCAGCAATCTTCGCGATGCCGTAGGCAAGATTATCAATATAGAAGTCAACAGGATTATTCCATCCTGTAATTTTTTTCTGGATAGCAGTGCGCAGTTTCGGCGCAAGTTTTTTGAAATGGAGAATCGCGAGCGGATGAATGCCGATGGCAGACGCGATGATAAACTCCTCACGTGCGAGCCCGACGCCTTTTACTGGCAGAAATGAATTTTCAAAGGCGATGTCAGGCGAGGCGATATTCACCATAATTTTCGTCTTGGTCTTCGGTAGGGTACCGATGTCGTGTTCTCGCGTAGTTATTTTCGCTTTACCTGCCGTAATGATGCCGACACTTCCCGTCGTGTCCACAGTGACGACCGTTCCCGTTTTTAATACCTTTGTCGCATTGCCAGTTCCGACAACCGCCGGCAGTCCGAATTCGCGCGAGACAATAGCTGCATGGCTCGTGCGCCCTCCGTGATCTGTAATGATTGCGGACGCCATTTTCATAATCTGTTCC
Source organism: Candidatus Kaiserbacteria bacterium (assembly GCA_026396675.1). Classification (GTDB taxonomy): domain Bacteria; phylum Patescibacteriota; class Minisyncoccia; order Phycocordibacterales; family Phycocordibacteraceae; genus C7867-001. The sequence goes on from JAPLWI010000013.1 coordinate 34,960, forward strand.
CAATCGGGATCGGTCATTGTCGTCACCAATATTTCGCCCTCTTTAAATTCTTTTATCTGCTTTGGGCTCATGATTATGCGTGTTGTCCCTGTTGTAACCTTCGAGCCGACCGATATTCCCTGTACAAGCGTCTTCCCTTGACCTGTCACTTTATATTCAACGAGCTTCGAGAAGTCGCGTACGGCCTGCACCGTCTCGGGCCGCGCCTGCACGATGTAGAGTTCATTCGTCTTACCGTCGCGCGCCCATTCCATATCCATCGGCATCCACGCCTTCGCTCGTTCGGAATAATGCTTTTCAATAAGCGCGCCCCAGCGTGCGAGCTCCACAACTTCTTCTTCAGAAAGGACGAAACGATTTTGTTCTGTTGTGCTCGTTTTTACCACCTTGGTTTGTATGACGCCCATTTTCCCATGTGCATAGAGCATTTTCTTATTCTTCACGCCGAGTGTTTTGCTGATAATCGGATTTTTCGCTGTGCCGATTTTTGATTTCATCACGAGATGTTCATCGGGAGTCACATGACCTTGTACAATCATTTCGCCAAGACCCCACACGGAATTAATAATTACCAAATCGCGGAATCCGCTTTCAGTATCAACGGTAAACATAATGCCCGATGCACCGAGGTCGCTACGCACCATTTTCTGCACGCCGACCGAAAGGGCAACCTTCGTGTGGGCGAATCCTTTATCGGTACGATATGAGATAGCGCGGTCGGTGAAGAGTGATGCCATTGCCCACGTCACTGCTCGAGAGACATCCCTTGTTCCGCGAATATTCAAATAGGTCTCGTGCTCACCGGCAAAAGAGGCGCCGGCGAGATCTTCGGTGGTCGCGCTCGAACGCACGGCGACATCGACATTCTTTCCATACTGCTTCTCCATCTGTGCATATGCTCTCGCAATTTCTTTTCCCAAATCGGCTGGAAACGCGGCGGTGCGGATGGCATCGCGTATTAATTTCGCGCGGCGCGAGAGCTCTGGTAAGTTTTTCGTATTCAATCCATCAAGCGTTTTAGAAATAAACGAATCAAGGCCGGTTTGTTTTAAAAAGTAGTAATAAGCTGCGGCAGTGACACAAAACCCATCGGGTACGCGCACTCCCTGCGGCACCACAGAACGAATCATCTCCCCGAGCGATGCATTCTTTCCGCCGACCTGCGGGACATCATCCATACCGATGTCGTGCATCCAAAGAATGTAAGGGGAAGTCATAAATAAAATTATTTTTTAAGCGCAATAATAAGATCAGACACGTTGGATCCAGTATAACCTGTTATGAGTGCATCGCCGGTTTTAGAGAAAAAATCATACGAACGGTGCGCATCAAGATATTCTTTTACCGAAAGTTTGTGTATATCGGCATGAGCGCGCGAGACGATATCTCCAATTGCTCCCGCATGATCAGTATTGTCGTGTCCGTCAGAGGCGAATGGCAAAATAAGTTCATCGTCGCGAATGTCTGAAAGGGTAGCGAGTGCCATTTCCTGATTCCTTCCACCAATTCCTTGGCTTTCGTTAAGTGTGACAGTGCTTTCGCCAGCGTAAAGCAAAGCAGTTTTCGGTTGCGCATCATGAAGCTTTTCAATAATGTTGCGACCAACATCACGCGCTTCGCCAGAAAAATGGTCATCCGTAATTTCTGCCTGATAGCCACGTTTCGCCGCTTCATTCTGCATAGCGACGAGCGCGTCAGAGCTTGATAGAAAAAGAATATTGGTGACACGTTCAAAATAAGTTACCTCTTTTGGGGTTTCAATAAGTGAAATATTTTCTGCAGAAGCGATGTCGTATTTCTTAAGAATTTCTTTCGCGTCGGCGACAGTTGAATTGTCTAATATGGTCGGACCGGAAGAAATAAACTCAATGTCATTTCCCGGGACATCAGAAATGATTAATGAAATAACTTCGGCTGGGTATGCGGCGCGCGCAAGGCCGCCGCCGCGCGCGCTGGAAATGTGTTTCCGCACGATATTCATGTCTTGTATCGGCGCGCCACGCGAAGTCAGTTCTTTAAATAAGGCGCTTTCACCCAGCACCAAATCAGATTTGGTACTGGGCTCATCCGCGTATGTCATCGGTGATTCTGGAAGACAGAGTAGGGTAGAGCCGCCGCCTGAAATAACCATAATGACCAAATCGTCTTCGCGGCGGTCTGAAAGAAATTCAATAATGCGTTTTGTCGCTTCTACATTTTTCTCACTCGGCAATGGATGTGAACCGATGATCGCCTCGATTTTTTTCAATTTCTGTTCATGAGATGAGACATCAAGCGCAATGCCGCCCGCGAGAGAGTCGCCAAAGATTTTTTCAATTTCTTCTGCCGCAACAAGAGCGCACTTGCCGACACCGACGAAAAACACTCGTCGTCCCGCAAGGCGACACCTTGCTGGATCTAATATAAGCTCATCGTTTTCGATACGGAGTTTGTTTCGCAATGCATTGCCAACATTGATTGCCTCATATCCCGCTTCGGCTATCGCGAGCGCGTCGCGACGCAAACTATTTTCCGCAAGCGTGTCAAAGTTCTGTATGACTCGTCCCATGCGTGTCAGTATAACAAAGAGATTGTCTGATAGGGGTGCGTTTGGTACTGTTTCTGTATTCGCCGGTGTAGTTCAAGAGTTAGAACGAGGGACTCATAAACCCTAGACGGTGGCGCGACTCCACCCGCCGGCACCAAGACATTTTTAGGAAATTTTGGTAGGATTAATGTACGTCAGAGAAAGAAACTTGACAAATAATGCGGCTGTAGCTCAACGGTAGAGCGCCACCCTGTCACGGTGGAGGTCGTGGGCCCAACACCCATCAGCCGCGCAACACTTGCATTTTTTGGAGAGGTGTGCTATAGTCAAAACAGGCGGTATTTGGGTAGCCAAATGCCTTAGTTCTTTCCGCCAAATAAAATAAAGGAGGTGCCAGATGGCGCTCAACACAACGAATCACCCGATTCGCTGGAAAGAGCGAATCGGCATCATTGCAACAGGACATGCAGCGAAATTGACCGAGAGCTTGCTCTTCGATCATTTCCTGTATGGTGTGGTCGTCAATTATCTGACGATCACATACGGGTGGATGTGGGGAGCAGTCGCTTCTTTCTTGGTGATGTCTCCCATATCCGCCCTCGAATGTCGTGGTCTTATCCTTTTGTATGACTGGGCAAAGAAAGATTTCTTCGGCTTCGAGAAAGCGAAGGAATTCTGCGACGAACTCTCGAAAGGTGGAAAGTGGAAGAGATTTCTCAATTCACTTATCCGCTTGAGTGATGTTCTAGCATTCTTTATTCTCTCAACGATATATCCAGGAGCCGATCCATTTTTGGCAACTATATATCTACGAAAGGGAGCAGAGGAGTACAACGGAATGACGAAGCGGGACTGGAAGATCTTCTGGGCAGCGGTTGTTGTAGCGAATGGCTACTGGACACTACGATGGACAGTGTTCGTGGCACTCTTCTGGATTTTTTTATGGCCAGTGCTTATCAAACCTATGGTTCACTGGCTAGGTTTCTAACCCGGCGGCTTTGCACACGCATTGCCGCCGGTTTTTCTTTTTGCACTTGCGTGGTATAAGTAAAGTATGGATGTAGAAACAAAACAACCGATTCCTTGGATTCTCTGGATCTTGCTTGCCTCGGTGCTCATTATCCTCGGGCAGAGTATGTACAAAAACTATATTGCGAAGAACTACCCATTTTTTATAGAAGCGTCGTGTGACACAGCGACGAATGAATGTTATGTGCGCAGTTGTGATGTCGACGGGGACTGCCCGCCGGACAATCTCACCGTATACCGCGTTTTCCAACTTCCTGCCTTTGAATTTAAAAATTGTTCTGATAATTCTTGTTTGAATATTTGTCCATCCGAGGCACATTCTTGTGAAGAAATAATGTGCTCAACCCAGAGCGACATTTCGTGCGATGGACCAATAGAAGGAACAGCAACTAGTTTATGACCAAAGCAAAAGAGTCGGTGCATATTCCGCGTCTTGTACGCCGTTCTATGAATGGTGTGATGCAATTTGACGCGTTCAGTAATCTGTATACAGAACCGCGTATCGCGCTCTGGGAATTGAATCAGCGAAGAAAGGATAACGCGCTTAAAAAGGCGGTGCGAGAGAATCTCGGTTCATCTGCGGAAAATTTTCTCAAGAAGTTTAACCAGCCGCGTGCAGTACTCTTCCGTCAAGTCGCGACTCCAACACACGAAATCATCCGTTTTCTTAAAATCGCCAATAAAATGAATCTTAAACCGCTCATTCTCGAGTATCATGATGACAAATTCGTGAGCGCCGAGAATCGCTTTAAGCGATCGCTTGGCAAGATGCCGATTTACCAATACACCGGTTCGGATGGACGGGAAATGGTGGAATACGAAACAATATGCAATTTTAATACCTCAACCGGTAAAAAATTTAAGAATATAATCTGTCTTAATGGTGAAAAATTGATTCCTTTTCATCATCGCTTATTTAGAACGCTTACAGGATTAAATCCAAAAACATATACGGTTGACGGTTCTGACTGGTTCTCGTCGGCGGGGAAGAAAGCAGAATTGTATTATGAGCAATTCCTCTCATTCTTCATACGAGATGGCATCTTATTTGAGAATTTTATGCCGTTCCGATCAGAAGGCGCTTTTACAAAGACCATAATTTCACCTGCGTTTGAAAATCTTGAAAAAAAGTACGGAGTAAAACCGCTCATTGTGCGCCTCGCTCCCGAAAAAGAAGAAATGCGTCAATTCTGGGACGCGTATCCTAAAAAGATTAAAAAGCATTTGAAGATTGTTTGATATGGCGCATAAACTCGAAGAAGAAATAAAACTTGCGGTGCAGGATATACCCGCGATGCTTTCAAAAATTCGTTCCGTTGCAAAATATGTGAGGATTGAGTATCTACGTGATGTCATTTATGGGGCGAGCGGAGAGAAAAAGAAGATTCGCTTACGAATTCAAGACAATTTCGAATTTCGTCTTGTAGATGCTACCTATAAATATCGTGTGGCGGTAGAGGAAGGCGTCAAAAAAGAAATAGAAGAGACCCTATATAAAGGCAATTCTTGTGAGGACGCATTGAAAATCATTTCTTCGCAGGGACTTATAGAAGAAAATTCGTATGAAAAGACACGAGTTATTTTCGCTGGTCCACACGATACTGAAATTACGCTGGATATCTATCCTTATGGCGCATGGGTGGAAATTGAGGGTGAATCATCCAAAATTCACGAAGTCGCGAAACAGCTCGGTTTCAGTCAAAAAGAGTACATTGAAACAGGGGCAGACGATCTTTATCTGGAATGGATTAAAAAACATAATCTTCCTGAAATGTGGGATGTGCGATTCGGCCTGAACGGTAATAAATAATCGATACAGTTTTTTTGTGCTACTTATAATCGGTGGTATAATCCATTTTATGGACTTACAATTATTTATATCTAATGAATTGGCGATTCATTTTTATTATTCGAGAGATAGTGTTGAAGGAGACATCTTCCATGTAAAAAATCTGTGTTTAGTGTTTCCGGGATTGCCCAACACGATAGATAAGAGTTATTTCTCAGATAGAGTCAGTAGAGATACTGCATTTCTCTCCGTTTCTTACTACGGTACATGGATGAGTGGTGGAAATTTTAATCCACAAAGCGTAAAACAAACAATTCAAGACGCCATTTCATTTGCAAAATCTAAAGAAGGCGTTAAAGCTTTTGACAATGAGAAAATGTGCTGGGAATATGAGAATCTGTTCGTGGTTGGGTACAGCTTCGCTGGGAATTTTGTCCTTAACTCGGTTTTGGATAAAGACAGTATAACCTCTATTATACTATGTGCACCTTTGATTTATGTAGACAAACAAATTGTCGAAACGGTGTTGGGGAATGACGCAAGTGATTTCTTTGACTCCAATATGTTTTTTCTACAGTTTTTACAGCGCGGTTATCCGTATGTTTTACGGGGTATTGAAGATCATTCTTGGGCAAGCTATTTTGATGGATCATACGATCTAAGTAAAATATCGATTCCAGAAAATTATCCGCCAATTCATGTCATTCACGGAACTGAAGATACTCAAGTGAATTTCAAATTTTCTGAGTATTTTAATAGTCAGTACCCAACAATCTCCACTCTTGAACTGCAGAAAGGAGTCGGGCATACAAAAGAGATGTTTCAAAGTAGACACCTACGTGTATGAGTAGAAAACTGGTTTGCATAACAGATTGTGTTGATGTTGCATATAACGAATTGCGCGGAGTGGTTTATTCAGAATTACAAAAACTTGGCACGGTTTCTGACTTAATAATCGAACCAGTCGTTCCGGTCGAGGCCTTTTCTGTCATAAACGGCAATTTCATCCTACGCCTCATGGGAGAGGTATATCCTGATGGCACTGTTTTCTTAGTAATTTTAAACCCATTAAAAGAAAGACCTGCTCGCTTAGTTGGGAAAACAAAAAAGAAGGGGTTTTATTTTGTTGGGGCAAACACGGGTGTGTTTGATTGGTTCACTAAAGATTTCGGAATAGAAGAACTTTATGAATTGCACGATCCTGGATTCGTTCCATTTGGAGGGAAATATGTACATGCTCCTTCTGCGGTCAAGATAGCGTGTGGAGTAAATCTGGCGACTCTTGGCAAACCTTTTGATAAACAAAATCTATTGCAATTAGACGTGCAAGATGGCACTATCGTGCACATAGATAATTTCGGGCTGATAAAATTTACCGGTATCCTACCTGAATTAAAAGAGAACACTCAATTAAAGATTGATATCAACGGGCAGTTTATTTCAGCGGTCTATGCACAAAGAATGATGAGCAGGGAAACAGGCGAATGGGTCTTATATCCTGGCAGTTCTTTGGGGCTACCTGAGGTAGGAAAAGTAAGATGCAATGGAGCGGAAGAAATACGGGCACGTGTCGGAGAAGTTATTAAAATATCGATTTAAAAATTGAAACGGCTTGTATCTTCTGCAGATACAAGCCGTGACAGCTTTGTTTCTCAAATTCCACTTCCGAACTTTTTAAGAAAGAATTCGGTACCGAATCCGCTGGTGATAAGGCGTTCTCTTTTGCTCTGTAGCAATTTCTTCGTCCAGTCACAAGATCCTCCACCGGCCAGCGAATATCTATCACCCGTGGTTTTCTGAGCAGTTATCTTGTAACAGATGCCTGAGTAATATCCTATACCCGAGCATCTTTCCAGATCAAAGTAGAAACGCACTTCCGGGTACTTATTCCTGAGTAAATCCACCATCTCCCTCTCCGCATTTTCCATCTCTCTGATGCAACTCTCAAGAGCTGGGTAGGTAATTGGTATGTCGCTTGCATGTGCAATTTCACTCGGAAGCTTAATTGAATAGGTTGTAAAGGGTTTAAAGGAACTGTCTTTTGTCCTTCGTACAACTTCATCTTGATCAATCTGACCTGTTGATATCAAATGTTTCAGAATTCTTATGTCTGAAATCGCCACTGAAACATTTTTAACATCAAAGCCGTGGTCGGATGACCATTTCAAGAATTCCAACCATGTGGCTATGTGCAGATATAGAGATGAAAGTTCAAACTTATTAAACCCAGCAACATCTCTTGCAGCTGATGCAAGTGCGAATGCCCTGAAATGTGAAGTCAGACCGCCTTGTTTTGGAATATCCTGGATCCTTAATAGGCGATGACTTGCCGCTAAGTGGGTCTCGTCGCTTTCTTTTGTTATCCGTGCAGTTTTTCTTCTGTGGGCACACTCAATTCCAAGAGCCATACCAGAATCGCCAAGAACCTCCACGTTTCTTATCGTTGAGAGAGAAACCTTCGGATCAAGCGCTGTGAGAGCGGCATTTGCTCCCAAAGTACTTACTGGCGCCAATTCAACGGCTGAGAAGATTCGCGGTAATTTGTCATACAGCGCCCTGTCTAATTCGAGCAAATCTCTAGGATCCACTTCGGCAATTACACTAAGTCGATTGTTCTCATAATTTCGCATTATGTCAACAGGTGTAATTTTGCTGGCCTTTACCTCAAAGATATACAGAAGCAAAGTCTGTAATTCGCCCCAGCTAATTGCATTTGAAGACAAAATCTCAACAACGTTTCCTAGTCCAAGTGACGCTAATAACTTATCTAATGCTGATTTCACACTCATAATTCACCTCGCTCCTCGGGATTTTTTAATCTCAATGTACAAATCTAATACAAGAGTGCCATAATTATCTTAAATGCGCAAGGTTTAAATAACATGAATTATTTGCTAATACTTTTATGCTAAAATATACCAACATATATGCTCACCATTCTCGCTTCTGCCAAGCCAAGTCCGATCCATGGGGTAGGGCTTTTTGCCGATGAGTTTATTCTGGGGAAATATGAAAAATAAAAAGCTTGTCATAAAGCAGACCCGTAAGTACGGCAAGGGAGTTTTTGCCGGAGAAGATATTAAAAAAGGCAAAGTAGTTCGCGAACTTTCTGGAGAAAGAATGACAATTGACGATTTTATAAGAAAAGTGAATTCCGGAAAAGAAAATATCAATGATCCCTTACAGATAGGACGAAGAACTTACATAGATTATGATGAGTTATCTCGCACCATAAACCATAGTTGCGATCCGAATTGCGGTATTAGAAAGGTAAAAGAACTTTTTGCGTTGAGAGATATAAAAAAGGGGGAGCAGATAACCTATGACTATTCTTCAATAATCGCGCCAACCGTGTGGCAAATGAAATGCAAATGCGGTTCGAAGAATTGTCGAAAAATTATAAAAGATGTCTTATCCTTGCCGAAAAAACAACGTGAAAAATATCAAAAGCTCGGCGCATTTCAGACATATATGAAAGTATTGCTCAAGGAAGTTGATGCTGGCACTTACAAAACGCCGAAATATGAGATTCGCTTGTTGGAGAGTTTAAACAAGAGATATGAAGGGGATACGAAAATAAATAAAAGGAGTAGATTGTCAAGTTGACAGAATTTCGGAAACATATATCATATAAGTAGATGCTCTTTGACTGCTAAAGAGTAAAATCTCAAAAAAAGAAAGGAGATGTGTTATGAACATTCCGAAAGTTGCTTGGCTCACGGTCAATAGGGCATGCAATTTGCGCTGTCAATGGTGCTACGGTACCTCGCTCGGTTTTGCCAGCGAATCCGAAATGGATTATGAAACCGCAAAGAATATCGTCCTATTGCTAAAGGATGTTGGCGTCGAATCAATCGTACTGATTGGTGGAGAGCCGACTCTCTGGAAAGATTTATTCAGGTTTAATGACTTTTGCAACAGTTTGCCGATCAAGACAAATATAGTAACGAACTGTTACAAATTTCATTCCGAACACTTCTGGCTTCAGTACCAACAACATCCCAATTCTCGCATAGAACCTTCTTTGAAGGCGTTTGATGAGCGTAGCAGTTTGCTAATAACAAAAAGCAGAGAATTCGAAAAGGTAAGGGTAGGTATGCGACGCGCTGCTGGGGAATCTAAAACGATGATAAATGTTGTTTACTCCACTCTTATCGAGGGTAATCTGCTGGAAATGGTGTCGGCGGCTGTTGATTTGGGCGCCTACTCAGTGCGAATTGGTGTTTGCAAGCCAATGTCCATCGGTGGCAAGTTCGCTGCACCATTTACCGTTCCATTCGGTAGAATGGCTTCAGAAATAACGAGCAACTATGCGAAAATGGTTGATATTACAAAAGGAAGATTGTCGTTCGCGTTAAGTACACCGTTCTGTGTGTGGCCGGCTGACTTCATTCAAGACGGTATTGCACACAAGAGAATTGGTGTCGGGGGATGCCAATTCCAAAAACATTCAGGTGTAGTTTTTGACACAGACGGCACAGTGGTCTTGTGCAACACAATGTTTGAATGTCCCGTTGGTAAATACGGCGTTGATTTTAACGACAGCTTGTCATTTCTCGCCATGATAAACGGCGAGAAAGTCAACAGTATTTACAGACACATTAGCTCTTATCCATCAGAAGAATGCATTGGTTGCGATTTTTTCCAAGAATGCCAAGGGGGTTGCCCAATAATGTGGACAGTGTATAATCCAAATGGAATCGTTCATTCCATAAAAAAAGGAGGTGAGTAAAATGGACGCATTCTTAAAGCAGTTTCAGGTTTCTGGGATCGAATCCCCACAGTTCGTCCAGACCAGTTCAACTGGCAACAGTCAGACGAACTTTGAGACCGATGGTTGCGGCGGAGACGGTTGCGGCAATGGCTGCGATCCGGATCCGGGCTAGGCGGTCTCAGCACAAAAGGTGCCACTATTGTATTAGTGGCACCTTTACTTTTTCTGTAATCAAGACAATATTGTATATATATGAAAATGCCACGAACAAAAAAGGAAGATATTGTTGATGAAATACATGGCATTCTCGTTTCCGATCCGTATCGCTGGTTGGAGAGTGGCGACGATGAAGATGTTAAGAAGTGGGTTGCCGAACAGAACCACTATACAGATTCATTTTTAAAAAACAAATATCAAAAGAAGTTCTCGGATGAACTTGTCAAGGATTTTAATGCCGTTGAGTTTTCTAATCTTCTTCCGGTCAAAGGGCGTTATTTCTTTACCGAGCGACGACTGGGTGAAGATCAAAAGGTTTTATATGTTAAAGACGGTCTAAATGGTATCCCAACAAAATTGGTTGACCCAAATGAACTGCACAAAGATCACTCGATCTCTCTTGATTATTGGAAACCTGGGTGGACAGGTAACTATGTCGCCTATGGTTTGTCCGAAGGTGGAGATGAGATGTCTACATTATACATAATAGATGTTGACAAAAAAGAAAATTTGCAAGAAAAAATCGTTAACTGCAGTTACCCATCTATTCAATGGCTGCCTGACGACTCGGGATTTTTCTATACACGGAATCCGCGTTCTGGCACAGTTCCTAAAGGCGAAGATCGCCTTCATGTAAAAGTATATTTTCACGAGCTTGGGAGCAATCTTGATGACGACCCATTGATCTTCGGCGCTGGGCGACCAAAGGATGACAAAATAAACCTCACATCATCAATTGACGGGAGGTATGTCGCCATTCATGTTTCCAGCGGGTGGACTGAGAATGAGATATATATCTACGACAGAGAACAAGTCAAAGTTATGCCTATGATTGTTGGCATATCGGCAAAATTCAAACTTATATTTCTAAGCGACAAGGCACTTCTCTTTACGAATTATAAGGCGAATAATTATAAGGTACTTTCAACCGGTCTTGAGAATTTGTTTAAGCCCGTTGATGAATGGAAGGAGTTCTTTCCAGAAAAAGAAAATCTTCTGGCAAGCGTGGTTGCCTCAGAAGATCGGGTTCTGCTTGAATATCAGGTGAATGCCTGCTCTGGAATAATCATGCTCGATTACTCCGGTAGAGAAATTGAGAAGGTGCCATTACCCGACTATTCGCATGTGACCGCTATCACCGCGTCGAGAACCGAGAAAGAATTCTTCTACAGTATAGTATCGTTCACTTCTCCGAGAATTACCTACCGTTTTAATCCTGAGAATCAAAAATTTGAAACATATAGAACAGCAGATAATCCGATAGACCCAGAACAGTACATAACCAAACAAGAATGGTATGCGTCAAAAGACGGGACTAAGATTCCGATGTTTATCGTGCACAAAAAGAATGTGCTTCTGAATGGCACAAATCCAACCATACTTTACGGGTACGGAGGTTTTGGTTCGAGCGAGACCTCAGATTTCAATCGGGGTCTCGTGCCGTGGCTAGAGCGCGGTGGAATCTATGCTGTTGCCAATATCCGCGGAGGAGGTGAATTCGGCAAAGAGTGGCATAAAGGCGGAATAAAAGAGAATAAACAAAACAGTTTTGATGATTTTATCGCCGCTACTGAGTATCTCATCAATCAGAAATATACGGATATCAATCATCTGGGCATTCTCGGGGCTAGTAATGGCGGCCTGCTTGTCTCGGCCGTCGCGGTGCAACGGCCTGATTTATTCAAGGCAGTTTGTGCCAGAGTACCGCTCACGGATATGGTTCGATTTCAGAAATTCGGCATGGCTGTCCGATGGGTACACGAATATGGAAATCCTGACATAAAAGAAGGTTTGGAGCGGATTTTAAAATGGAGCCCCTATCATAATGTGAAAGAAGGCGTGGAATATCCAAATATGCTGTTTATTACCGCGGACAAAGATACGAGAGTGGATCCGATGCATTCCAGAAAAATAACAGCATTACTTCAGTCGGTGAATAAGGAGAACAAGATTTTGCTCTTTACTGAGACCGAAGCAGGTCATGGGGCGGGAAAGCCAGTGTCAAAAATCATTGAATCGCAATCATTTGTTTTGACCTTTTTTGCCAGAGAACTTGATTTGAATGTCTGACGGTTTTTTTATGCTAGAATTATCGGCAACAACCTATGGACCTAAACACTTGCTTTGCGACGATAGGTGATTTACGGAGTTTGGCGCTCTATGCTAATTTCGTTCCTGCGGCTGCCAGTATTATTCTTGGTGGTTTCGTAGTATGGAAGGCGAACAACAGACAAAAAGCCATCGCATTTGCGAGTTTCGTTGGGGTATTTTCTCTCTGGTTGATCGCGAACGGAATTATCTGGACTTCCAATAATTACTATCTAGTAGCTGGGCTTTGGTCTCCGATCAGCTATTTCGAACTTCTTTTCTTCTTGCTTCTTTTCCGCTTCTTCTATCTCGATGTTTTCGATTCGATTCCGCGTTGGCTCAATATCCCTGTGACACTGGCTGCAGTGGGCTCTTTCGTTATTAATGTTCTCGGTCAATCAGTGTCTGGATTTGACTTGTCATGGTGCAATATGAATGACAGTGAACTTCTTGCTTCAAATAATTTATACATAGAAATCGCCATATTGCTCGTGGTACTTGGGCTTGGTATTTATAAATTCATTAAGTTAAAAGGGAACAAAAATGAGCGTGTGCGATTAAGCATCATCACGATTTCGATCGTACTCTTTATGGGCATTTTTTCGGGTTCGGAGTATATCGCAAATAATCTCGGTGGCAATTACACATATGAACTATACGCACTGTTCGCAATGCCGATCTTTATTTTGCTCATAACCGTCGCTATTACGAGCTACGGTACTTTCCGGCTCGGGGACACAGTCGCAAAGGCGCTCTTCTACATCTTTATTGTATTTTCTGGCGCGCAGTTCTTCTTTGTTACAACAACAGCGAGCGTGATACTTATAACGGTCGCATTCCTCATAACCTTATGTTTCGGCGCTCTTCTCTTACAAAGTTATGAAAGAGAAACCCGTATTCGTGCAGAACTTGAAATCTCGAACAGAGGGCAGGAAAATCTTATTCACATCATTAATCATCAGATTAAGGGATACCTTGGCACAGCGAGAAATGTCTTCGCTGAATTGTTGGAAGGTACTGATTATGGCCAGATGCCAGAAGCGTCCAAACCGCTTTTGTCAAAAGGTCTTGAAGAGATGGCGGCAGGAGTTGATTATGTTCAGGGAATATTGAAGGGAAGTAATGCCCATAGCGGCAAGTTGCCATACGATATGAAGCCAGTAGACCTGAAGTCAGTGGTTTCTGGTCTCGCAATCAAACAAAAAGAAGTCGCAGAAAAAGCCGGATTGTCATTTGAGTCAAACATCACTGATGGCGAATACACTATTACCGGCGATGCCACAATGCTTGAAGAGGCATTTAAAAATCTCATTACGAATGCGATTAAATATAACAATCCGAATGGAAGCATAGCGGTTTCATTGTCACGCTCCGGTCAAAAGATTCTTTTTAGCGTGAAGGACACCGGAATGGGCATTTCAAAAGAGGATGAGCCGAAATTATTCAAGCCAGGCGGCGTAGGGAAGGACTCCATAAAATACAATGTTGAATCGTCCGGCTTCGGCCTCGCTTTCGTAAAGCCGGTTGTTGAAAAGCACCAAGGCAGGGTGTGGTTCAAATCAAACAGCCCAGAACAAGGTACGGCATTCTTCGTAGAGTTGCCGGTTAAATAGTTCTCAACAGCGCAGTCATTGTAAGATTGGCGTGGCGCGGTAGCATATACTCTGGCTTCTAGTTCATTATTTTTGGTTTTTAGGCATAGTTTTCTCAAAATCACCAAGGGGGTGAAGGATGAGAGCGATAGAAGAGTTGTACAAAGATGGATTTCGTCCCGCGTATTACATTGCAAATGAAATTTGGGAAGCCCTTGAACTCGAAGAGATGGAGGATCTCACGATCGAGAATCTGGATTTAAAAATTTCCGAAAAGGATGCAAAAGGGGAAATAGCAATCTTTGAAGGCGAAGAACATGTTATATTTCTCGCAAGATAAAACCCCGCACAATATACCGTGCGGGGTTTATTATGTAATTAAAATAATTTACGCACGGCCGTACTGGTCTTCAAGGCGTTTTTCATCTTCTTCATCAAAGTCGCCAAAAGATATTTCTAGAAAAGAGAGTCCTTCAGAATCGCTAAGTGCGCGGTGCGCTGTGCATCGCGGAATGAAAAAAGTATCGCCTTCGCGCACACTAATTTCTTTTTCTCCTACGTGAACGGTACCGGAACCCTTGATAACCCGCCCGAATTCATCGCGGTGTTCGTGGGTCTGCAAACTAAGCTCCTCGCCGGCATTGAGCGTTAAGATTTTTACCGTTGTCTGTTCGTTGAGTGTAAAGCGTTCAAAGTTTCCCCAAGGGCGTTCTACTTTTCCATAATTAGCGAGACCTTCCATGCTATAAAGTATACAATACTTCTTATGTCCATTGGCTTTCACCATATGCGTGCGCGGGCGCGTCTCACGAAAGGACTTGAACCGTTCCCGGCCATTGGCTCGTGGAAACGCTTTCTTGACTATCTTATGTACGGCGTCGGCATTATCGCGCCTATCGCGCTCGTGCCGCAAATTCTCCAGATTTATACGACTCGCAGTGCCGCTGGCGTCTCGCTCCTAACATGGATCCTTATCGCTATCTTCAACGCACTTTGGGCACTCTATGGCGCGGTGCATAAAGACAGACAGCTCTTTTTCGCAAACGCTTTTGTCGTTCTGTTTGACCTTATTATCGTCGTTGGGATTTTGATGTATTGAAAAGAGTAGGGAAATAGAGTACGCTCGAAAAGTGCGATAGAGGAATACAGACCAGCCGCGATAAACTTGTTTCTCGATGACTCGAAAAAGTTTTCCTCGGCTCGTTCGGATAACAAAAATGAATGCAGACATTCATTTTTGTTTCCTCACTTCGCCGAGATAGCTCAGTTGGTAGAGCAGCTCCATGGTAAGGAGCAGGTCGTCGGTTCAATCCCGACTCTCGGCTCAGAGAAAAAGGTGTTGAAAAATCGATTGACAAAATAAGTGTTTTTTGCTACTTCTAATCGCAGAACGATTGTTCTTTGCTGTAATCACAGTTATTGAACTGAACAAAAATACAAACGAGCGAAGGAGGTTAATATGAAGAAACTTTGGTTAATCTTATTGTTGGTATTTTCTGTCGGTATTTTCTTTTCGATCACTCACGCTGGCGGGAAGGATCCGCCGAAACAGGCATCACAGAAAGCTACTCCGCAAAAACAGGCACCAAGTGTTGCTCCACAAAGACAGGCACCGAGACAGGCGCCGAAGGCCGTTCCACAAAGACAGGCACCGAGGCAACAGCAGGCATCAAAAACTCTCCACCAGCAGAGCCACAACCCGGCACCTCGTTCAGGAGTGAGCTACCACGGGCATGGAGGTGTAAGCCATGGCGAAAGACACGATTTCCGCGGGCACAATTACCATCATTTCTCCGTTCATCAGCGCGAGATCTGGCACAGTGGAAGTTGGCGTCACGATCACTATCGTGGAATGTACGGATGGTGGTGGGTAGTCGGTGGTATGTGGTACTTTTATCCATCGCCGATATATCCTTATCCACAGGTAATTCCTGAAGTTGTGTTTGAGGCTCCGCCAGTAGTAGTGGTTGAATCGCCTGTGATGGCTGTACCTATCGAAAGACCATTGCTGGTTGTTCAACCACAGCAACAATTCTCTTATTGGTGCGATAATCCAGAAGGGTATGCACCATATGTAGAAAAGTGTAATTCGGAATGGCGCAGAGTATCGTTGCAAATTGCGTCGCCATCACGATAACAAAAAAAGAAAAAAGGGAGGAAAGTATTATGAAGATCATGAAAGTTTTTGCTCTAATCGCAATAGTGTCTTTGTTTGTTCTCACAGGGTGTGTCACAGCTCCTATTGGACCACTTTCTATAACTATGCCCGCACCTGGCAAGCCGTTGCAGATGTTTCAGGCGGAAGATAAGGAATGCCGAGAGTGGGCGCTCCAGCAAATAGGAGGCCAGGATGCGGTTGATGCGGCGAACCAAAGGTCCGCTGGTCACGCAATTGTCGGAACCCTTATCGGAGTTGCTGTTGGTGCCTTGATCGGCGGAGGAGTTGGCGATGCAGGTGCCGGTGCAGCGATCGGGGCCGGAGCCGGCCTGGCTGGAGGTTCTGCCTCTGGCGCAAATTCGGCTGCGTATTCAAGTTCGACGCTTCAGCGTTTGTATGATAACGCGTACCTGCAGTGCATGTACTCAAAAGGGAACCAAGTCCCGGGGCAGCTCCGCTGATTCAGATGCTCTTTAGTTTTTCGTAAGGCGCTCGAAGATGAGCGCCTTATTTTTTTGTGTGAGGTATGAAAGATTTCTCATCACTATTTTATAGAGGATTTTATGCGCTAAAATATATCTATGCCACCAGAAGAAAATTCTGTTCCTGAACCGGCTCCTGCTCCTGTAGAAGCGACTCCAGCTCCGGATTCGACAAGCTCACCGCAGGCCGAAACGGATCCCGCCATCGCTGAAGCTATGGCGGGCACGCAACCTGCAACCACAACGGGTCAAATACCACCAAATGACCCGTTGCCTCCGGTATCTGACCCGATTCCGTCTGCTCAACCCGCTCCCGAGCCGCCGTCCTCGGCGGCTCCAGCACAAACCGGCATTCTGCACACAGCCCCCTCCGTCGCTAAAGCTATGGAGGGCACGCGCGATCTGCTCGTGAAAGCCCGCGTAAGTATTCAAGACCGGAAACGAAAGAAGCGAGACAAGATTATGGAAGCACTGACGAAGAAAAACCCTACTTCGCTAAAGCTACGAAGGGCAGGCGAAATCACCAACGACGAAGTGGAAAAACTTTTGCATGTCTCTGATGCAACAGCGGAAAGGTATCTCGCAACACTCGTGAAAGAAGGCAAAATTAAACAAGACAGAAGAACCGGAGCGGGCGTAAGTTATTCAAGAGCGCCCTGAGCGCCCTAGAAAGTTTTTGCCCTCGTAAGCTAACGGATAAACTGCCTCGATTCTAGCGAGGACTTGGGAGTTCGAATCTTCCCGAGGGCTGGATTTCTTATGCAATGGACAAGCTAATCTAGCGGAAAAATAGCCAGAGACCGCTGTGCATTGAACGGGTCATTTCCTCCTATATGATCCGTTCCTCGGAGGAAATGACCCGTTCCCCGAGCCCTGCCGCTCCATTCCTTTTCAAAAAATCCTCCCCCGCCAAAAAAACAAAGCATAGAGAGCGGCAGGGCTCGGGGCCGCGCGTAATCGCGCGGCGAGCGCCGAGTCCGCGAGGCGCGAGAAGGTGTGTTAGTTTGTTGGATTTTGTGTAAAATAGGTTCTAGCGTGCTTTAATAGAGACTCCAGAATCAGTTATCAACATACGACCAATTTTCAAATAGAAATTGGTCTGCATTTGCAATATCATATATGCATGAACCCGAAAAAACTGCGGACAAAGTGTCTTATGTGCGGCAAAGAACCTGCCAGAACTGGTTACAAATATTGTAGCAACACATGTCAGCACGAATATCAGTATTATGCTTACATAAAACGCTGGAAAGAAGGCAAAGAAATTGGCTTAATTAACATTGGAGTAGTGTCTGGGCATGTTAAAAGATATTTGCGAGAAAAATTTGGGAATAGATGTTGTTTGTGTGATTGGTCTAAGATAAATTCAAAAACGGGGAAGGTGCCACTTGTCGCAGATCATATTGATGGGAACTGGAAGAATAACTCTGAGAAGAATCTTCGTCTTATTTGTCCTAACTGTGACTCGCTTACATCGACATATGCTGCTCTGAATAAAGGAAATGGACGAACAGGACGAGCGCTTAGTAGAAGAGTTCTTTCTGCGCGATTATTTAAATCCGGAAGAATATGATATGTTTCTCAATATCATTTGCCGGGGTAGCTCAGTTGGTAGAGCAATGGTATCGTAAACCATAGGTCGCGAGTCCGAATCTCGCCCCCGGCTCAATAAAAAAGTAAAGGCCGCTGGTGTTTTAATTCCAGCGGCCCATGGCAACTAAGCAAATACTCCTTCGGCCTCACAAACGAGGTCGCGGTGTTTTTCGAGAAGCCCACGCATTGTCGAGACCTGCATCCGCTTGAAAACCTCGGTTTTCATCGGTTCCCCATTTTCGTCAGCGATTGGAAGTCGTGTATCGAGCTTTTCTTCCGACACACGGGCTAGGAACAAAAATGGGTGATACTTTCCAAGTGCACATTCTTTTTGTTCCGCAGAGATGAGTTCCATTTCTGCTTCGAGAATCTTAATACCTGTTTCCTCTTCCGCTTCCCTAATCGCGGCGGTTGTGGCGTCTTCGTCGCCCGTCTCTATTGATCCTCCCGGAAGCTTCCAAAATGCATCTTCGAAGGAAGGATCCTTCACTAACAACATTCTGGCCGGAGAAACAATGCATATCATCACCGTCCCCAATTTTGGTCTACCTTTTCCTTTCATTCCGAACCTCCCTCATGAATTTATTTTCTGCTTCTATTATACACACTGCTGTTATCTTGTCAAGTACAGCACAAAATTTGGTATAATCAGCCAATGATAGAGCGGAAACAACGAATTGAAGAAATTGAGGCGATGATGGCATCGCCGGATTTTTGGTTGGATAAAGAAAAGGCGCAACAGCTCGTGCAGGAATATCAGATGCTGAAAGAAGGCGGCGGAGGCGACCCTCATGACTACGGAAATGCAACGCTCGCGATTCTCGCGGGTGCCGGCGGCGACGACGCCGAGGATTTCGCACGCATGCTCCGTCGGATGTACGAGGGCTACGCAACGCAAAAGGGTTGGCGCACTCACGAACTCCACGCCAACGAAAATGACCAAGGCGGATACCGGAATGTAATGCTTGAAATTACTGGTTCAGGTGTTTATGGCCGATTGAAGCACGAAGCGGGAGTGCATCGTCTCGTGCGTCAGTCGCCATTCAACGCGAATGCGAAGCGTCAGACGAGTTTTGCGCTTGTTGAAGTACTGCCGACTCTCGTTGCGAGCGACAAAGTTGAATTAAAGCCAGATGACATCGAAATACAATTCGCACGGAGCGGCGGCGCTGGCGGGCAGAATGTGAATAAACGCGAGACAGCGGTGCGCATCCTCCACAAGCCGACCAATCTTTCGGTGCATGTTTCAAGCGAGCGAAGCCAGCAGGCGAATCGCGAGAAGGCGATGGAACTTTTGAAAGCAAAAATATTTACAAAAGAAGAGGCGGAGCGGGATGCGGCGGCAAAAGGTCGTAGTATCGCCGCAACGACCGCGAACGAATGGGGAAGTCAGATCCGTTCGTATGTTCTGCACCCCTACAAAATGGTCAAAGATCACCGCACTAATTTCGAGTCCTCAAATCCCGATAAAGTCCTCGCCGGCGACCTCGACGATTTCATCGATGCCGCCGCGCAACAACCGTAAGGTGTCACCTTACGGTTTTTGTTTTTATGCCAGTTATCCACTTTCTGGACTCGCATCGTGTGAGTAAGGTACAATAACACCCGACGCATGATTTATTTTGACCAGGTGACCAAGCGATATGGGAACACCACAGCACTCGAGGGAATTACGCTCTCCATCGCCCCCAAAGAATTCGTTACAATCGTTGGCCATTCTGGCGCAGGGAAGACAACACTATTGAAATTACTTCTCGCGGAAGAGTCGCCCACAGAAGGCAGTGTCTTCTTTCAGTCAATGAATGTGAACGACCTACCGAATTCGGCTCTCCACCATTACCGCCGCAAGATAGGCATGGTCTTTCAGGATTTCCGGCTTATTCCGAATAAGACAGCGTATGAGAATATCGCCTTCGCAATGGAGGCCGCTGGCCGTACTGACTCTGAAATCGCGAGCGATGTGCCGCACATTCTTGCGCTTGTGAATCTTACCGACAAAGCAGTGCATTTCCCAGACCAACTTTCCGGCGGCGAGAAACAGCGTGTAGCGATTGGACGCGCAATTATCAATCAGCCGGAGCTTATTATCGCTGACGAACCGACCGGCAATCTCGATCCGATTAACACATACGAGGTGGTTGAAATTTTGAAAAAAATCAACGAGCTCGGTACCACAATCGTTATCGCCACTCACAATAAGGGGGTTGTTGATGCGATTGACAAGCGTGTTATTACCATGGATCGCGGGAAGCTGGTGCGCGATGATGCAGAAGGTAAGTATGTCCTATGAAAACAACGAGCGTAGCGACTATGTTTTCAAGGATGCCGCAATTTCTGCAAGAAATTGCGGCGCCTGATATAATAAAAGTATGAACTGGATGGAAATAAAACGAATGATAATAGGCGGTATGAAAAATTTTATGCGCGGTGGCGCGGTTTCGGTCGCGACCGTAATTATCATGACCGTAACGCTCGCGATTATCGGTTCTTTGATTTTTCTTTCCGCGCTTCTCTCATTCACACTGAACGCTATAAAAGATAAGGTTAATGTATCGGTTTACTTCGTTACCACGGCGAGTGAAAGTGATATTTTTTCTGTGAAGGATCAACTTGAGAAATTACCGCAGGTGGAAAACATCACATACACTTCTTCCGACGATGCCCTTGCGAACTTCCGTGCACGGCATGCAAGCGATCAACTAACACTTCAGGCACTCGACGAACTTGGCGGCAATCCGCTTGATGCCTCGCTTGAAGTGCGGGCGAAAGATCCTTCAGAATATGACAGCATCGTGAGTTTCCTGGAGGCCTCGCCCGCTTTGTCTACCGGTAACTCTTCCATAATTGATCGTATTAATTACACGCAAAATAAAGATGTTATTGATCGTCTTTCACTCGCAATAAAAGCGACGCGTGAAGTCGGTTTTGCCGTTGTTATTCTCTTCGCAATCGCATCAATTCTCATCGCGTTCGCGACGATTCGTCTCGTGATCTACACGGCTAAGGACGAAATTGCCGTTATGCGGCTCGTCGGAGCCAGCAATATCCATATTCAAGGACCGTTTGTTGTAACTGGTGTTATTACAGGTATCGTCGCGGCTGTTCTCGTATTGCTTCTCCTCTGGCCGGCAACCTGGTATGTAGGAACAAAGACCTCAGAATGGTTCGGCGGTTTTAATGTGGCGAGTTATTACAGCGGCAACTTCACTTTTATCTTCTGCATACTGATGCTCTCCGGCATCATGCTCGGCGCTGTTGCGTCCGTGCTCGCAATTCGTAAATATTTGAAGGTTTAACATGGCAAAGGAAGGTCACAAATATATATTCGTTTTAGGCGGCGTAATGAGTGGCGTAGGCAAGGGAATCGTGAGCAGTTCGATGGCTCTTCTCCTCCAACAAAAAGGATATCCGGTTAATCTCGTAAAAATTGATCCGTACCTGAATGTGGATGCCGGCACAATGAATCCGACTGAACATGGCGAAGTATTCGTACTCCGAAGTGGGCTGGAGACCGACCAAGATATGGGGAATTACGAACGATTTCTCGGCCGTGACCTTACCAACGATGACTATATGACAAGTGGTATGGTGTATCAGTCGGTCATCGCTCGTGAGAGAGCCCTTGAATACGGCGGGAAATGCGTCGAGACCATTCCGCATGTCCGCGATGAGATTTTAAATAGATTTGAGTCCTCGGCCGCATATAACGGCAGTCGCGTTTCCGTAATAGAAATCGGCGGCACTGTGGGCGATTTTCAAAATGCGCTTTTCATAGAAGCAGCTCGCGTCATCAAGATGAAATATCCGGAAGATGTGCTATTCGTGATGGTGTCATACCTCCCGGTGCCGGGGACGCTTGGCGAAATGAAGACCAAGCCGACGCAATCAGCGGTGCGCGCTTTAAATTCATATGGGGTGCAACCGGATTTCATCGTTGCGCGTTCGACACATAGTATTGATGAAAAAAGAAAAGAGAAATTGGCGATTTCATGCAGTGTCCGAGCCGACCGAGTGATTTCTGCTCCCGATATCAAGAGCATTTATGAAGTGCCCTTAAATCTTGAGAAGGATCATCTCGGGGACATTCTTCTAGAGGCACTTCATTTACCAGAGAAACGCACCACATCACTCTCCGCGTGGAAGAAATTCACGCTTGCGGCTACAAACACAAAAGCTCCAGAGATATCTATCGCAATCGTCGGCAAATATTTTGACACGGGCGATTTCGTTCTTTCCGATGCGTATCTCTCGGTTATTGAAGCGATTAAATTTTCTGCCAGCAAACTCGGAAGAAGGGCAAAAATTACATGGATAAATGCAAAGGAGATTGAAAAGGCAAGTTCTGCTGGGACGGCCGCCATGCTGTCGGGATATCAAGGCATCATCGTCCCCGGAGGTTTCGGCGAGACAGGCATTGAAGGAAAAATAAAAGCAATAAAATTCGCGCGCGAAAAGAAAATTCCATATTTTGGTCTCTGTTACGGAATGCAACTTATGGTGATTGAATACGCGCGCCACGTGCTCGGACTTAAAGACGCGCACACGACAGAAATTAATAAAAAAACAACAGCGCCTGTTGTTGATGTGATGTTAGAGCAGAAGAAACATCTCGCTGACAATAAATATGGCGGCACGATGCGCCTCGGTGCATATCCCTGCTACTTAAAGAAGGGCACAATGGCGCGCGCCGCGTATAAAAAAGAATTAGTAGAAGAACGACATCGCCATCGTTACGAAATCAATCCGAAATACATAAAACAGCTTGAAGACGCCGGTCTCGTTTTCTCCGGCACATCGCCCGATTCTGTCCTTATGGAGATTGCTGAACTTCCTCGTTCAGTGCATCCGTTTATGCTCGGAACACAATTTCATCCGGAGTTCCAAGCGCGTCCGCTCTCGCCGCACCCGCTCTTCACCGAATTTCTCAAAGCCGCCATCGCTCGGAAGAAAAAGAAATAAAATGACCAACATTATTGAAGTCAAAAATCTCACCAAGAAATTTGATGATTTTGTCGCTGTAAAAGATGTTTCGTTTTCAGTTGAAGAGGGAAATATTTTCGCATTTCTCGGCCCGAACGGCGCAGGGAAGTCCACTACGATAAAAATGCTCACAACCCTTCTGCATCCGACATCTGGCTCTCTGAGTATCAACGGTTTTGATCCGATGAAAGAACCGGACAAAGTCAGGCATTCTTTCGGTATCGTCTTTCAAGACCCGTCGCTTGATGAAGATCTCACTGCACTCGAAAATTTGCAATTGCACGGCGTGCTTTATCATGTGCCGAAGAATATCCTCAAGAAACGCATTGACGAAATGCTTGCACTCGTTGAACTTTTAGATCGTCGTAATGACTTCGTTCGTGATTTTTCAGGTGGTATGAAACGCCGTTTGGAAATCGCACGCGGGCTTCTTCATCATCCGAAAATTATGTTCCTCGACGAACCGACCTTGGGTCTAGACCCGCAAACGCGCAATCATCTCTGGAGTTATGTGCAGAAATTAAATTCCGATGAGGGCATAACAGTTTTCTTCACCACCCATTATATGGAAGAGGCCGACCGCATTGCGAAGAACATAGCGATTATCGATCATGGAGTCATAATCGCGCAAGGAAGCAGTGAAGAATTGCAGAAGCAGACAAGTACAACGACGCTTGAAGAAGCGTTTTTAAAACTAACTGGAAGCGCGATTCGCGATGAACTAGGTAGCTCGACCGATCGAATGCGGTCTCATTATCATATGAGACACGGCGGCGGTCGTCGTTAATTTAATTATGCAAACCATCTACATTATGTGGTTGCGAGAAGTGAAGCGGTTTATCCGCTCCAAGAGCCGCTTGGTCGGTGCGCTTGGTCAGCCGCTTCTTTTCCTAATTGCACTCGGCTACGGACTCGGACCCGTGTTCGCAAAGGCAGGGCAGGGAAATTATTTGGAATTCATCGCGCCGGGCATTATCGGCATGACGATTATTTTCACCGCTATTTTCAACGGCATGCAAGTCATTTGGGATCGGCAATTCGGATTTTTGAAAGAAACAATGGTCGCTCCGGTTTCTCGACTTTCAATTATGTTCGGCAGAACGCTTGGCGGCGCGACAGTAGCGGCCACACAGGGCACACTAGTGCTCATTATTGCGATGCTCGCTGGATTCCATCCAATCTCATTAATTGGCATCATTCCTGCGATTCTAATTATGTTCATTATTGCCCTGCTCTTTAGTGCTCTCGGCATTATGGTCGCTTCGCTTTTGAAAGATATGCAGGGCTTCCAACTCATTATGAACTTTCTCGTGATGCCGCTTTTCTTTCTATCCGGTGCACTATTTCCGTTGAATACAGTACCGTCCGCTTTGCTTCTTGTTGCGCGTTTTGACCCGCTCTCGTACGGCGTTGATGCGTTGCGCTATTTCCTCATTGGCGTCGCGACTTTTCCGCTCACTCTCGACATCAGTGTGCTCATCGGCGTGACCGCAATCTTTCTCGCTCTCGGTTCGTATTTCTTCTCGCGAATTGAAGTTTGAGTTTCGACCTAGGAATGTAGGGACTTACGATATCCCTAAATTCAGAATGCATGTTTGGATATCGTAAGTCCTAAATTCAGGATACGGTGCGAATTATTTCCGTAAGATAATCAACTTCTTTGAAAAATCGTTCTGTGCGCGTGTCGCGCGGGCGCGTGAGATTTATTGAAATCGTTTCTCGAACACTACCGGGGCGCGTACCCATCACGATGATCTGGTCCGACAGTTCAATCGCATCAGGAATGAGATGGTTCACCATGAAAATCGTCATGCCGTATGAACGCCAGATTTTTAGCAGATCAGCTTTCAGTGATTCAACGGTAATAGTATCCAGATTAGAAAACGGTTCGTCCATGATCAAAAAATCAGGAGAAATCGCGAGCGCGCGCGCGAGACCAACGCGCTGGCGCTGGCCGCCAGATAGCGCAGAAGGATAATGATTTTCAAAATGTTCAAGACCAACTTCCTTTAATTTCTCGCGTGCGATACGTTTACGTTCTCTTCGCGACATTCCCGCCATTCGTAGACCAAACGCTACATTATCAATCGCAGAGAGCCAAGGGAAAAGCGCATAATTTTGAAATACCATCGCCGGCCGAGAAAAATTGCGTACGATGGTGCCGCTCGTATGGTTCATCAAACCGAGAATAACGCGCATCAAAGTTGATTTGCCGGCGCCAGACGGTCCGATAATCGAGACGAATCCGCCGGTGGGGATAGAGAGCGAAACATCCTTTAAAACCAGTGTATTTTTTGTTTCTTCGTCCTTAAATTGCGCGGAGACGCGCGCGAGGACGAGTGCCATGTCGTGTTTATTATTCTGCATACCGAGTAGGACAACTTTGGATTGCGCCTCCTGCTACATGATCTCGCAAACGCTTAGCGAGAAAGCGGCGGCCTCCGGTCGTTTTGAGATAACCTTCGCGACGTTTCGTATCACTGTACGAACGACCAGCTTCATAATAAATGAGTACAAATGGCCGCCGCGGAGCAGTTGAAAAACTTTTACCAGCTTGATGTTCTTGGAATCGTCGGCGCAGATCATTGGTCATACCAACATAGCGTTTCCCATCAGTCATACTTTGCAGTATATAGACATAATAAAATTTATTCTTATCCAAAGTTGTACTACTCGGCATAGCGTTTACTGCTTTCAGCGAGAAGCGGCGTCCAGATCATCCTATTTATCACGAAGACAATGATAAGGATGACAAACATGCCAGCAATCGCGGCTTGATTAATCCCAGATGCGCTCGCGGTCTTTATGAACGCGCCAAAACCGGAAATGTTCGCGATGATTTCAGCGCCAATGACCGACTCCCAACCAATGGCGATTCCGACGATTGAGCCGGTAAGGATCGCAGGTAAGGAAAGCGGTGCGAGATAGAAGGGAATACGTCGAAGTCCACGCGCGCCGAAAATTGTTGCCGCATCGCCTAAGTCCTTGTGTGCATTTTTAATCGCGGCCAATATAGCGAAAAGAATTGGCCAGATGATGGAACTCACTGCGAAGAAAATAATCATCTGGTCGGTGTAGCCGAGGAAATAGATGAAAAAAGGAATAAGTGCAAACGACGGAATATTTTGTAAAACATCAAATACAGGGAAGAATGTGTCAGCGAACGGACTCCATCCTACTAATAACGCAATAGACACGCCGAGAATAAGCGCGATGCCATACGCGAGTGCGAGACGATAGGTGGTATGGAAGACAGCGTTACAAAGAGTTGTCCACGAAACCGTTCCAAAGTAGCCGAGAGCCATGAGAATAATCGCAGCGCCAATAACGCCCGCCATAATCACCCACGCCCTTCGATGTCGCGCTTTATGTGCGCGTCGCCACGCGCCGGTCTGCTGATGTGCAACACTCCGAATCATGTATTAATCGCGAATCATACGTTCATCATAGCGCGTTCTTGACCGGTATATAAGTAGTATAATATCCCTTGGATAGGAAGCGGGTATTTATCAATTTAAAGATACATTATTTATGCGTGTACTTCGAACTATAGGAGTGATAGGAAGCGCTACGGCTCTTCTTCTATCGGCAACCGTTGTGTTTGCCGAGGGACAGGTAACAAGTACTTCTCGCGTG
Organism: Candidatus Kaiserbacteria bacterium; assembly: GCA_026396675.1. GTDB lineage: Bacteria > Patescibacteriota > Minisyncoccia > Phycocordibacterales > Phycocordibacteraceae > C7867-001. The sequence continues at coordinate 61,764 of JAPLWI010000013.1, forward strand.
GAAGCCACTAGTGATTATCGTGCAATAGCCGCGTCAACAACCGCGCGCATGCAAGTCGTGCGCATAGAAGCACAGGATCGGATGCAGACACAGCGCGAGAAAGTAACACAGCGCATGATGGACATTCAGGACAAAGCGAAACAGCAGATGGCACAAAATCTTGCTGTGCAGTTCGACAATCTTAATTCAACATGGACTGATCATTTTATGAATCTTCTTGATCACTATGATTCTATTGTGCAGAAGATTCAGGATAGAGCAACTATCTCTGGAAATGCAGGGAAGGATATTGCGAGTACCACGGTAGCCATTAAATCGGCGCATGATGTGATAGCAAGTGCCCGAACGGCGGTAATCGCACAGGCGGAAAAGACGTACACGCTTGACCCATCGACTATTTCTAAGACGGCGACCACCACATCAAGCGGTCAAGAAAAAATTATGAAAGGTCTTCGGACTTCGTTCCAGAAACTCCACACCACGCTGTTCAAGGATCTCTTCGCTTTGCGCGACGGTGCAATGAAGGATGCGCGCAAGTCGGTTCAGAACGCACTTCAGACGCTAGACAAATAATTAAAACTACTATGAACGACCAACAAATGGATCAGGGTTTATCAAGCAAAATGTGGTACATCATCGGCGCAGTCGTTGTAATTGCGCTTGCATTCTGGTACTTTTCCGCATCTCCGGTGAAGGCACCGACTGCAAATACGCAGACACCGAGCGACAATACCACTGCGGCTATTTCAGCTGATCTGAATCAAACTTCAGACGGTTCCGCTGAACTCGATCAGGCCGCGGCCGCTTCGGCCCAAGCAGTGCAGGGATTTTGAGGAGTAACTACGTTGAATAAAGCAAGTTTTTAAAGTATCGTGCATGAAGTGCGCGACGCTTCGCGTCGCGCCATTGCGGGATCATCTAATGGTAGGATGCGACTCTCTGAAAGTCGTTATTTTGGTTCGAATCCAAATCCCGCAGCTCGACGAACGAAGGTGAGGAAGACACTGAGGTCAGTAGACCGAAGTGAAGTATTTATTTGGCGACGAGGGATGCCTTAAGGCACTGAGAAGTCCTCGACGAGGGGCGGTATTATGTATGGAATGCATTTCGTCTACATCCTCGAATGCGTCGATAAATCTCTTTATGTCGGATGTACTAATAATCTCGAGAAACGCCTCAAACAACATAACGATTCAAAATGGGGTGCGCACTATACAAAAATCCGTAGGCCAGTAATTCTGAAATATTCAGAAACATTTCCAACTCTTAAAGAAGCTCGTAAACGAGAATCCGAAATCAAAAGTTGGCGACGAGAAAAGAAATTAAGTTTGATACAATACAAGTTATGCAAAAAATAGAAAAGAAGATTTGGCCGGAATATTTTCAGCAGGTTCTTGATAACAAGAAAATATTTGAGCTTCGTCTGAATGATTTTGAAATTGAAGAGGGCGACACGCTTGTACTGAAAGAATGGGATCCAGAGACAAAGGAGTACACAGGTCGGGAAGTAGAGAAACAGGTTGGCTATGTCGGCAAATGGAAAATTGAAGAACTAGAAAAGTTCTGGCCAAAAGAAGATATAGACAGTAAGGGACTTCAGGTTATTTCAATAAAATAGTTGGAAACAGCGTTACCCACACCCTCATTGATTCCTCACTTCCTATCCTGTATAGTATGAGTGTGCCTGTGGGGCGTCAGCCCTATTCCGGCTAATCGTAAGCCGAAGGCAGGCATATCAAAATCACCGACCTCGCGTCGGTGTTTTTGATTTTAGTCCTCCTCGGGATTACCCTTCATTGTGCTGTAGAGCTTTATGTCGCGGTATTTGTTCGTCGTCCACGCTGGCACAATGCTCCAGAAATGGAGTTGGCCATTATCGCCGATTTTTCGCAGGATGACTTTTATCTTGCGTCCATCAATAATCGCTATGATGCCCCAGTACTTTACAGACCTGCTTCTCTGAACCTTTTTCTTATAGCTCTTCACTTCAAATTCTTTGAGCGTTTCTTCATATTCCTGATAAGTCGTTGAGAGTTCTACGAGCTTTACGGCTTTCGGCAATAACTTAAATCGCAGGATTTGTGATGGACGCTCGCGCTCGCTCCGTGAGCCCTTAAAGATGATGTGATTGAAGCCCTCGGCGGTAAAATAAACATACTCACCAAGCGCGGGAGATTGGATAGGACGTATACTCGCGTAGAACTTCTGCGCGTCCTCACAGAGTTTTTCGTAGTTAGATACATCTTCCATTGAGAATAGTTTACACCGTTGCAAGCAAATCTGGTATAAATATCTTATATGCAAACTGTGATTTACCAGTCAGAAGTACGGTTCTGACTTCATCCAAGTCCCGCAGCCGGCGCTTTTTACTTGGAATTATGCTATACATTTAACTATGGAAAAAGAAACTGTAAAAAAGATTGTTAAAGATAAATATAAAGAGATAGCGACACAAGGTACCTCTTGTTGTTCATGCAATAAATCAAAAAATATTTCAAAAAGTATTGGGTATTCTGAAGAGGAATTGAAAATTGTGGGCGAGGCAAATTTAGGCCTTGGTTGCGGTAATCCGTTAGCATTTGGAAAAATAAAAGAAGGAGATGTAGTATTGGATTTAGGTTCTGGGGCTGGAATAGATTCCATTTTGGCTGCTCAAAAAGTTGGAAGCGAAGGAAAAGTCATAGGTGTAGATATGACTGAAGAAATGATAAACAAGGCAAGAGAGAACGCTAAAAAATACAATATAACAAACGTGGAGTTTCTTTTGGGAGAAATTGAAAACTTGCCGTTGAAAGATAATTCAGTTGATACAATAATTACGAATTGCGTTATCAATTTAACACCAGATAAAGCCAAAACATTTAGTGAAGCGTATAGAGTTCTAAAACCAGGTGGAAAAATTTATCTTTCAGACATTGTTTTATTAAAGGAACTTTCAGAAGAACAACGAAACAATAAAGACCTATTGTCTGGATGTGTCGCAGGAGCTCTTCTGAAAGAAGATTATCTTAATAAGATAACTGATGCAGGATTTAAAGTGAGAATCTTACATGAGAATAAGGAAATTAGTAAAGAACAATATAACGGTATTGCGCTCGAAAGCTTAATGGTTGAATTGATAAAGTAAGGCAATTTTATTGAAAAAAGGTTCCCACTTCGTACCAGACGACAAGATTGTTATAATATATTTATGTCAAAAACCTTATATTCATACACGAGGTTCGACCTCGTGCATTCACGTCTTCTAACATGAAGTTCATTCTTCATGGAGGGTACACGCGCAGAGATAACGAATCAAATTGTGCGTTCTATGATGAATTTGTGCGCGATATTTCCGATGGCGGAATGGCATTGCTTGTATACTTCGCAACCCGAGATGAGAGTCATATTCTCGAAAGTTTCGATGACTTGTCAGCAAAATTTAAGGCGCACGCAGGCGAGAAGAATATCAATTTCATTCTCGCAACCAAGGAAGATTTTATAGCACAGTTTAAAAAGGCAGATGCCGTATTCATTAATGGTGGAAGTACCAGCAAGCTTTTAAATGTATTGCGGACCTATCCCGATTTGAAACCCTTAATAGGGGAGAAAACAATTGCTGGTTCTTCTGCCGGTGCCTATGCAATCGCACATTTGGGCGCTTCTCATTCGGAGGAAGTAGTACGAGAAGGCCTAGGGCTCGCACCTCTACGAGTAGTTTGTCACTATGAGAGCCCCGAATTACCACCAAGTGATGCATCGGTTTCTCTTCTTAAAAATACATCTCAAGATCTTGAACTTGTACTTTTAAAAGATTGCGAGTGGAAGGTCTTTAGGTACTAAAATAGATTCCCGCGTCGTACTAGGCGGTCAGCCAGTCCGAATAAAATTATGTAATTAAATATATGACATCAAAAAAATTTGGACCAGATACAATGACAAATAAAGGCATGAAAAAATTCTTTGATTTTTACAAGACACACAAATCAAGAGCTTTAGTAGGGTTTTTGAAAGATGTTGCAAAAAGCAATACTAACAAAAAAAGAATTTCTGCTTTTTTGAGAAAGCGGAGAAAAGTAACCTGTTTGATTCTAGGTTGTTCGTATTGGTCTAATCCTAAAGACACAGTAGATTTTTTGAAAGGCTTTAATAAAAATTTGGATATAAACATCACCGTGCTGGACATATTATCGAATGCTCTTCTTGAAATCGTAAAAAATGATATTAAATGTCTACCTGTTCTAGCCCCAGCACAAAAGACACCTTTTTTAGATAATTATTTTGACATTATAATTTGCGACTGCTTGTTAACTTGTTGTAGTTTCAATCAACATGAACCAGTAATCAAGGAAATAAATAGAATCATAAAAAAAAGAGGGATACTTCTGCTAGGTGTTGCCCATTCTAAACGGAACATAACTTTTAAAATGGCCGAACGACCGATTGTGAATTATTGCAGACCATTCGCGGACTACAAGAAACTTTTTGGTAAATATAATTTTGTTTTTCCGAAAAATTCTTCCATTGAAACACATCTTCCTGGGAAATGGAGTCAAATTAGAATTGCAAATGGTATTGTGCTTAAAAAAACTAGTTAATTAATCAATGACGATTCTTACGTCATACAAGACGGACAGCTCGTAAGGTAAAGTCAAAACAGGTATACTTTGCATCTATGAATAAAACTCTTGAAGAGAAATTAATTTCTATCGCCGAGGAAAGACAGGTCAAAGGCGACCCTTCTCATGATTTTCAGCATATTCGACGAGTATTTTTTCTGGCAAAGAAAATTAGTGAACACGAAGAAGTAGATTTAGATGTGGTAATACCAGCAGCGCTTTTCCATGACACGGTCGTTTATAGAAAAGATTCTCCAGAAAGTAAAAACGAGACCGAAGAAAGTGCTCGCATCGCGGGAGAGATACTCGAAACATTCGACGAATACCCAAAAGAAAAAATTCCTCTCGTACAAGCTTGTATACGTGAATGTTCTTTTACTAAAGGACTAAAACCATCAAGTCAAGAGTCGGCAGTGCTTCAGGATGCTGATTTACTCGAATCGACTGGTGCAATTTCTATCATACGAACATTTTCTTCGGGTGGGCAAATGCAACGTCAATTTTACAATCATGAAGATCCGTTTAGAAAAGATACGGAACCTGATGTAACAAATTCTGGATTGGATTTGTTTTATATTCGTTTGCTCAAAGCCCAAGATAGAATGCATTCCGAGTACGCAAAAAAGATTGCAGAAAGGAGAACACAATTTTTGAAGGACTTTCTTAAAGAGCTGGAAATGGAACTTACAGAAGCGGGCGTTATCTCTTAGTAAAAAAGTTCCAACTTCGTACCACGCGTCCAGCTCGTTATTTTTTGCTTTTGTTGTTAATCTTCTACTATGGATGATGTTGTTGTGGTGAATGATAAAGATGAAGTAATAGGAACAATGCCACGTGAGATTGCGCATGCAAATGGCACTCCGCATCGTATTGCAGTTGTATACGTCGTGAATCCTGCCGGCGAGATTTTAGTGCAAGTTCGAATGGACGGCGGACTTGACCATTCATCTGCGGGGCATGTTGATCCCGGAGAGGAGTATATAGAAACGGCGAAACGCGAACTTAAAGAAGAGCTTGGTATGGATAATGTTGATTTTAATATTGTTGGGCACGGCATTTCAGAGGAAATTCTTCCCGATAAAAACGAACACAGAATTCATGTCATGCAGATTTTTTCTTGCATGGGCGAGCCAGGGGAATTACAAGAGGATGAAGTGCGTCAAGTATATTGGGCGGATCCAGAAAAGATACTTGTAGAAATGAGGGGGAAAACGGAAGACGTAAAATTCGCAGGAGGATTCAAGGCATCATTGCCTATCTATCTGGCAGCAAAATCTCAATTGACAGCTCCTAAATAGGTTCCCACGTCGTACCAGACGACAAGATTGTTATAATATATTTATGTCAAAAACATTATATTGGGCGCCAAGAGGAATTGGAATTCTAGCAATTTTATTTATCAGTTTATTTGCACTGGACATCTTTCAAGCGGGAGTACCTATTTCGCAAATGCTTTTAGGTCTCGTTATCCACCTTATTCCGAGTTTTGTTCTCGTTCTTTTCCTTGTAATTGCTTGGAAGTATGAGCTTGTCGGTGGATTTCTCTTTGTGGTAATTTCGCTCGTTCCTTTCTTCCTTTTAAGCAATCAGGTATGGGTAAATGCAATGCTTTGTGCGCCGTTTCTACTTACTGGAATTTTATTCCTTATAAGTTCATACCACGCTCACAGCTCGTAAGATAAAGTCAAAACAGGTATACTTTGTTTATGAAAAAATCACTAGCAGTAGTAATCGGTATAATCGTTATTATAATCGGAATCATAGCGATCATTAGGGTAATCAGCCCAGAAGACACTTGGATTTGTGTTAACAATGTGTGGGTGAAGCATGGTAATCCGGATTCAGTCGCACCAATCTCTGGCTGTGGTTCTGTTGTAACTCAACGCTTAAACGCAGACGCGTATCCGCTCTACAGCGGTCTCTCATGGGGACCAGAACAGCCGAAGGTTTATGAGAAAATGCTTTCTGGATACGAGGTGGTCTCCGCACCTATTGAAAACATAACCGACCTTTCTGCTGTGTCTTCGCCTTTCGACGCCTACTACAAAACCAAGTTGGAGGCGGCGGACTGGGCGGTAGATAACGCGCTCGCCGCCGGCGGTCCGGGGGCTTCTATCACTGGATATAAGAAGGGAAGCGAGTATATCGTGATTAGCTACACGACCAAGTTTAAAGGCGGCGGTCCGAACGAGCCAGTACGGTGCCCTTGTGATATTTCCTTTTCCGTTTTTTCTGGTACAAAAGTTGCTAACTAAAAATATATGAACACGCGTACCATAGTTTCCATCGTCGTTGTTATCGCCTTCGCGGTGGCTTTTTTCGCAGCGCGTTTTTATGCACCCGCAAAAAATGTCGAACAGCCGATCGCAACTGTGCTTTATTCCTGCAACGCCGGAAAAACGATTACAGCAATTTATTATCAGGGTGTTTCAAAGCCGGCATCTGGACCTGACCAACCACCAATTCCGGGCGGAAGTGTTGCACTCTCGTTCGATGACGGAAGCACCATGACGCTCGCGCAAACTATTTCTGCCGATGGCGCTCGCTACGCCAACGCCAACGAATCATTTGTATTTTGGAATAAAGGTAACGGCGTTATGGTTCTCGAAAATGATGTGGAGAAATCATATGTCGGGTGCATTGCTATCGCGCCCGAATCGAGCGAACTTCCGCAGGTTTATTCGAACAGTGCGAAAGGTTTTTCTATTCGTTTGCCGGCTGATTACACTATTGATGAATCCTATAAGTATCAAGAATTCGGACCTAACAAAGATATTTCCGGCGTTAAGTTCACCATTCCCGCTTCTGTCGCGGCAGGCACCAATCTTAGCACCGATGCGTATGTGAGCGTCGAAGAAATTCCAAATGTTAATCCACAAACTGATGAATGTTCGGCAAAACTTTTTTTGGAGAATGAAATGGCTACCAGCACTGTTGTTGAAGGTGATACGACATATTCGGTAGCGTCTTCAATCGGCGCTGGAGCAGGGAATCGGTATGCAGAAACGGTCTATGTGCTTGCAGGTACGTCCGCCAGCCGGCGGACCTGTATCGCGGTTCGCTACTTTGTTCATTACGGTGTTTTCGAAAATTATCCTGCTGGTGCTGTTCGAGAATTTGATAACCCAGCGCTTCTCGCGCAGTTTGATTCAATCCGTCGCTCGCTCGTTATTGTGCAATAGGCGGGTCCACCAGAAGGGGGGGGAATGCAATTTGATTTATTTTGCTTTTCGGCTAAAGTTGCACCAGAAGCACATTATGTAGTTCTCTGAAATAATTAAAAAATCAACGAAAAAAGGAAGGGAGGTGCCTCATGATTACATTGTCAAACGGCCATGAATTCGAATTCATGGTAGCAAGCGGTGCCCTTGCCTTTGATGGTAAGGGCTGGCCTTGGGAAAGGCCGTTGGTATGGTTCGGGCTTATCGAACCGGAACTTTTCACCATCGTCACTAAGACCTTGACGCGCCATGAGCGCAAAGGGAATTACCGATGGTGGAAACCGTTGGAATGCTTTCGTCCAATCAAGGGCGGTGCAGTAAACAAAGTCGGTCTTTCTAATCCCGGAATCGAATGGTGGTGCCGAGAAATCGCTCCAAAAATTGATTTCGACGATAACATCGTCGTATCAATTTACGGCACCAAAGAAGAGTTGGTGGAGATGTCGGAAATGTTAAACGATTTTGACCTCGTCGCGATTGAAGTTAATCCTTCGTGTCCGAACACAGGACACGGGATGCCAACGACCGAAGAAGTGGTGGATAGTGTGAAGTCAGTCAGGATCATTTCTCAGCACCCAATCATCGTCAAAGTGTCTTTCGCTCAGCACTACTTAATAATCGCGGATGAATTGAAGGGGATTGCGGAGGCGATGTCTTTCAATTCTGTGCCATGGGAAATCGTGTTCCCAAATAAGAGAAGCCCATTGTGGCGGCTCGAGAAAAAAGTCGGTGGCGGGGGCGGTGGTGTGTCGGGTAAACCGGCACAATCGTACAACTGGCAAGCCGTTTGGGAACTCGCAGAGCAAAGATCGTTGCCGGCAATCGCGCCTAGCGTTATGAATTATGCTGATGTTTTGAATGTCAGGAAGCTTGGTGCGAAAGCGGTTAGTTTCGGCGCGATTCATTTCTGGACACCGTGGGCGCCCACCGCAATAGTAAGAGCGGAAAAGGAGGAGTTATGAAAGTCAATAAAGTTGTAGTCCCAAGATGGTTTGACCGCCATCTGCATCTTCGCACAGGCAAAATGCTAAAAACAGTTCTGCCATGCACGCTCAATCAGCGGGCTACGGGAGCCGTTATTATGGGCAATATCCCGTATCCAAATCAAACATCAACAATCGCAAAAGCTCTGGCATATCGCAAAGAAATTACATCACTCATTCCAGTCGATAGCGACTTCAATCCTCGTATGACCTACTATCTTACGGATGATACTTCTCCGGAGGAAGTTATGCGTGGATATGAGGAAGGAGTTTGGTGTGCTGCGAAGCTTTACATGGCAAATCAAAAAGGTCATGGCGGAACAACTGGATCTCAACACGGAGTGAAAAATCTTCTTGGACGATACCCAGTATTCGCGGCGATGGAGAGAGAAGGAATCCCGCTCCTCGGACATTTTGAAGCAGTGGAGGAAGATGTAGACGAATTTGACCGTGAGATTGTTTCCCTTGAACGCGATTTGATCCCATTGCTTAAGGCATTCCCAGAATTGATGGTGGTGTTTGAACACATCACCGACGGTCGCGCAGCCGATTTTGTTGCGCAGGCCCCGTACCAAATTCGGGCGACCGTAACGGCACATCACCTAATGATGAACCGCAATGCGATGTTCTGGATCGGCATGAACCCAGCCAACTATTGCAGACCCGTGCCCAAACGCGAAGATCATCGTTTAAAAGTTCGCAAGTATGTTACTGGGGGTAATCGTCGCTTCGGCGCCGGAACTGATTCGGCGCCCCACGATGAAGAAGCAAAGTCGCGTTGCTATGGTTGTGCGGCAGGAATTTTCACCGCACCGGCAGCCGTTGAGATGTACACGACGGTCTTTGACGAGGATGACGCTCTTAAACACCTCGGCCCATTTCTCTCTGAAAACTTTCTTTGTCTTTATGAAATGAAAGTCAGTAATGAGATGATGACGATCGAACGGACATGCACGTTTGATTTCTGGGTCCCGCAAAAAGTCGGGACCGTACAAATTTTTGCGGGAGGCAGATATTTCCCGTGGAAACTCGTTGATTAAATCAAAAACAGCCCTGGAGCTTTATTGCTCCAAGGGCTGTTTTATTTTTGACGGGCTTAAAGAGAATTGACTGGAACACAATCGAGGAAACTATCCTGCGATGGAAGAAGCTAATCATCCGCTCCTTCCCGTGATTTCGAAAGCACCAATCGCATCAT
>JAPLWI010000026.1 GCA_026396675.1 Candidatus Kaiserbacteria bacterium
GTATTTTTGATAATTTTCTTTGTCATTTTCGCTATCAGACCCACTGTCACTACTATTTCTTCGCTTGTTGGTGACATTAATGCCAAGGAAATCCAACAAACCCAGCTAAAGACTAAAATTAATCAAATTATTAAAGCTCAGGATCTTTACTCTCAAGTTCAGGGAAAATATTCTTTAATTGCCCAAGGTTTACCCGACAGTCCATCGTATTACCAAGCCGCCAATCAAATTCACGGTGCCACTTCTATTTCCTCTGTTTCGGTCACCGGTCTGAGTTTTGTTCTTACTAAAACCGGTAACTCTCCGACTGACCATCTCAATAGCTATTCCGTTCCCATCAGCTTCCCGGCTTCCTTTAGCCAAACTACTACTGTTTTGGATAATCTACTTCAAAACCGACGCTTATTGCAGATACCGTCAATATCCTTTTCTCTACTCAATCCGGCCTCAGCCTCGGTTGGCAGTTCTAACACCGTCTCTCCGGGAAATATCACCGCCAGTTTCAACGCTACCATTTATTATTGGGATACTTTCAATGGAAAAAACTAAAATCAGTCGCTATATATTATTTATCGGCATTTTCAGTTTGATTACTATTTTTGTCTTTTTGATTCAACAAAGTTATAGTCGGCTAATGCAACCGATCAATAATCTTAGTACTTCATCACTTTTAAAACCTATTAATCCTACCTTAGATATGGGCATTTTTAACATCATCGAATCGAAAACAACTTATCAGCCCACTCCCAGTCCGACGCCATGAAACATGAAAAAAGAAAAGTCAATACCATCACTTCTGGGAGTAATACTCTTAATTATCTGTCTGGCTGCCGGAGTCTATCTTAGTACCCGTAAAACCTATTTTTCCCCACAGGCTTCAGGTAACTGTCAGCCCGACAATCTTCAAATAACCAACATTACTCAACGATCAGTTTCCATTTCGTTTATTACTGTTTCTTCTTGTCAGTCCTCTCTTAGTCTGAATAACTTGACCTTTTCTAACCTAATTTCTTCAACTGCCTCTCAAGTCCACTATTTTGAAGCCTCCAATCTGGAAAGTCAAAAAAACTATACATTTAGCCTTGTTATCGCTGGAAAAACTTACACCAGCGCGCAATACACCCTTACTACTGCCGCTACTCCTGCTACTCCCATTCCTAATTCCAATTTAGCCTGGGGAAAGGTCTTTACCTCTACCCATCAACTTGCCGACAATATTATTGTCTATTTAAATATTCCCGGAGCTTCTCCTTTGTCCTCATACACTACTGCTGAAGGCAACTGGAACGTCTCTTTAGCTAACAGCTTCAATGACAGTAAAACCGATTGGTTTACCACTCCGGCTTCTCCGGTTCCCGAAGATATTGTGGTAATTGCTGCCGATGGTTCTACTACCCAAATATCCCATACTACCGACAAAAACAATCCCGTTCCCGATATTATTATTGGTCAAAATTCCCTCGATTCCGGTTCAGTTCCTACACCACCTCTCGGTGCTCTGCCAACCTCAGGTCAGATCAATAATTTCGCTACCATAAACTTGACTTTGACCAACCCTCGGGAAGGGGACACCCTCAATACGCCAAAGCCTCAGTTTTTTGGCTCGGTCACTCCCAATTCGGTAGTTAATATTGAAGTTCATTCCGATACTGTCGTTTCCGGCCAATCAACTAGTGACCAAACCGGCCAGTGGCTTTGGACTCCTCCTCAAAATTTAGCCCCCGGACAACATACCATTACTGTCAAAAGCTACAACCAAACCACCGGAATTTGGGACACCATTAGCCACCACTTCACTGTTTTAGCCGCTACCAGCGGTCCGGCCTTTACCGCTTCTCAATCTGCCACTATCTCACCTTCCCTGATACCACCAACACCTTCACCAACAACAGTTCCCACCAATACTCCACAACCCAGATCTGCTATTATTAGTACAAAGTCAGCCGCTCCGGTCACCGGCGACGTTTTACCTACTCAATTTTTAATCACCTTTGCCCTGATTTTTATCTTAGGATCAATATATTTGTTCAAAAAAATCTAGACTCTGCTAAACTTATTTAATGGGTTCTAAACAGGGATCAATATCATTTTATTTAATTGCCACCATCGTTTTAATGGTGTCATCGTTAATTGGTGTTTTAGTTCTAATCAGAAAAAATCAGGATAACCGTAACAAAGCTTTTGGTATTTGTCCGGGTGACCAATTTTATTGCGGTGGCTGTATAAATGCCTGTCGGAATATTACCAATAAAACCTGTAACCAATTAATTGCTGAAGAATGTGGTCCTCAAAACCAAAAATGGACCAATTGTACCTCCGGCGGCGGGTTAACTATCTCCGACCGTTGTGTTTCTGCCCCTAATCTAGACGCTGCCTTGTCACTTTGTTCCGGATCATTTCCTTTAAATGGTTGCAATGACCCTAATTTCACTAAAAATACCTCCAACGCCCTTTGTTTTAAAGATAATTTTTGCGGCGCTCAGCAAATCGATATTTTTACCCCCCAATTTTGCTGGGTTCACATTGAAGACCACACTGCCTGTACCGTCCCCACTAATATACCACCAGTATCAACTCCCATCCCGACCAAAACTCCCACTCTTACCCCCAAACCAACTAATACCCCCACTGGTACCCTAGTCCCGACCAAAACTCCCACTCTTACCCCCAAACCAACTAATACCCCCACTGGTACCCTAGTCCCTTCCAAAACTCCCACTCTTACCCCCAAACCAACTAATACCCCCA
>JAPLWI010000030.1 GCA_026396675.1 Candidatus Kaiserbacteria bacterium
GAAAAATCCTAACAAGGATAATTCCGAGGGAAGCGCAAGCGCCCGTAGAGACTGAATGTTGATTACCGAGAACCGGTAAAGTTACAGTCCGACCCCGTCAGTAATGACGGAATCTAAAAAAGATTCGCCTTCGCAAATGAAAATTTGCTTCGGCGTAACGAAGTGCGTGAGACAGGTTGGTCTCCTATCTACTACAGGCGTTGATTCTTGAGGAGGGTTGTCCCTAGTAAAATTTGCTACTTCAGAGAGAGATCTCTGATGACAATGCGGCTTATAACGGTGAAACCTAAGGTGCTTTTGGTCTGAGAGTTCGGTATCCGATGGTCCAGTGGATATCTAACTTGCTTGAGGACCAGAATGACACTATGATAATACCGTGGGAAGTCGACTAAGTACTACCGATGTAGAACTCGCGTATATCGCGGGCTTCTTGGACGGAGACGGAAGTCTCATGCTCCAGTTAAAGAAGCGCGCGGATTCGACCAAAGGAGTGCGATTCATGGCGACTATTTGTCTTTATCAAGACAGTCGCCATGACGCGCCGCTCTTGTGGATTCGAACGCGGCTTCAGTGCGGATATGTTTCAAAAAGGAACGATGGTATGACAGAATTGCGTATCAATGGTTTTTCGCGAGTGCGAGAGACATTAGAAGCACTTCAGCTGTATCTTCGTTTCAAGAAGAAGCAAGCGAAACTGCTCATTCAGGCATGCACAATGCTTGAACAGCAAACGCTCCGTACGATGAAGCCAAAAGATCTGCGCAAAATTGTCGATTTGCTTCTGCTCATTCAGAATGAAAACTATATGAGCAAGAAGCGAAAGACAAAAGAAGAACTGCATCACATACTTAGTTTGACCCCGTAACGACTTGCGTTGAAAAATACGCGGACTCATGTGTTGAGGAATCGTTCCTTGAAGAACGACAGCACATATGGGTAAGATGCCGCCGTCCTAACCTTCGGGAAGGATGAAGATATAGTCTGAGCTCCTGGAAACAGGGGAAGTATCGACGAGAGGACCGGGATGAACTGACCTCTGGTCTACCAGTTGTCCTGCCAAGGGCATCGCTGGGTAGCTATGTCGGGTTGCGATAACCGCTGAAAGCATATAAGCGGGAAGCGTGCTCCAAGATTAGGAATCGTTATGAGACACCTCGAAGATTACGAGGTTGATAGGCTTTAGGTGGAAGCGCCGTGAGGCGCGGAGCCGAGAAGTACTAATATGTCCAGTTTCTCGCACGGAACTGTGTATATCACAATCATTTTTTGCACTTTGTTTTTCAATGCTTATGCGTGACCAATTTTTCTTGCTCGTACTCGAGCTTAGAAAAATGGAAATGCCCTTGTGGCATATTTGTATACTGAACATTTCGAATGTTCGGTTCTGGTGGTTTGGCGGCGGGGTCATACCCGTTCTCATTCCGAACACGGCAGTCAAGCCCGCTCGCGGCGATGGTACCCATCGTTACAGATGGGGAGAGTAGCTAGCCGCCAGAACCGAATACTTGAAACAAAACGCCGCCCTCACGGGCGGCGGTTTTGTGTTTACTAGACACGATATAGCCAATTTGCTATACTTCAACAAGGTCGGTTATTGATATAATTGC
>JAPLWI010000019.1 GCA_026396675.1 Candidatus Kaiserbacteria bacterium
ATCCTCACTTCCTTGTGATGTACTGAATGTCGATTTTGGGGCCTTAATTGGCGATCTGGGCTCTTCCCCTCTCGATCGATGGAGCTTCGCCCCCACCTTCTAACTGCCGCCCGGGCACCGGGTATTCGGAGTTTGATAGGAACCACGAGATTTCTCCCTGTTGGTCCCTTCCAGTGCTCTACCCCCCGGTGCACATATGGCGACGCCAGCCCAAAAGCTGTTTCGGAGAGAACCAGCTATTCCCAGATTCGATTAGCTTTTCACTCCTTACCACAAGTCATCCCAAGACGTTGTACGATCTACGGGTTCGGGCCTCCATTCGTCTTTCGACGAATTTCACCCTGCTCATGGCAAGCTCATCTGGCTTCGGGTCGTATGTATCCTACAGACGCGCTATTCACACTCGGTTTCCCTAAAGCTCCGCCCCGGAAGGGCTTAGCTACGCAAGATACACACACTCGCCGGCTCATTCTTCAATAGGCACGCCGTCACGGTAATAAATTACCGCTCCGACCTTTTGTAAGTACACGGTTTCAGTTCTATTTCACTCCCCTCTCGGGGTTCTTTTCACCTTTCCCTCACGGTACTAGTTCACTATCGGTCATAGGATGTATTTAGCCTTACCGGTTAGTTCCGGTAGATTCACTCGAGCTATTCGTGTCTCGAGTTACTCAAGAATAAAAGCCAAAGTCGTCATATATTTCGCATACGGGGCCATTACCTTCTGGGGCACTGCTTCCCAGCAGTTTCTGCTATATAGACAATTTGTAACTTTGTACCAGATAAATCTGGACGCTCGCATCTTACAACCCTCCGATTCGAAAATCGAAGTTTGGGCTTTTCCCTTTTCGCTCGCCGCTACTTGGGGTATCACGAGAGTCGCGTTCCATTCGTACGAACATACGCGCGAACGGAACGCAACTCCTATTGTTCTCTTTTCCTCCGGGTACTGAGATGTTTCACTTCCCCGGGTTCGCTTCACGCAGGCGTTACCCCGCGGATTCCAGTTCAAAACTGGAGAGTTTCCTCATTCGGATATCTCCGGATCAAAGGCTACAAACCGCCTCCCCGAAGCTTTTCGCAGGTTAGTCGCGTCCTTCATAGCCATCCTAGGCCAAGGCATCCACCGTGCACTCTTAATTATCTCTCATGCGGAACTTTGTATACCACAATCTTTTGTTTTTACCCCGCCGTTGGCGGGGTGCACTTTGAATTTCCCCACGGCGGTGAGCCGTAGAGATTTCAATTACCTAATGCATATTCGTATGTCAACGAACCGTGCATTCTTGAAACGAAAGAACCGCCTCTGGGGCGGTTCGTGTTTGCACACGCAGGCCTACTGGCCGTTTCGCCTCAGAGATTTTTGGGGTTCTTTCGGTTCGTATACACGTATTGCGAGTATAGCGGAGGGCTCTAAAAAGCGCAAGCGCTAGTCAGCCCGTTACAACTTCCCATGCTTGACTAGAT
This sequence comes from Candidatus Kaiserbacteria bacterium, assembly GCA_026396675.1. Taxonomy (GTDB): domain Bacteria; phylum Patescibacteriota; class Minisyncoccia; order Phycocordibacterales; family Phycocordibacteraceae; genus C7867-001. The sequence continues at coordinate 1,468 of JAPLWI010000019.1, forward strand.
TAATAGACGGGGCACCTGCTTGAGTTTTTAGTACAACGGCACTTTGCGTGTCGAGCGCATCTTTTATCCTTTCGACCTGTTTGGAGCTGGTGTTAGTCGGCAATTCATCTATGGCAAAATAATCAATCTTATCCGCTTCGTCCGTTAAGGTAGTTTGCCCGTTAATTACTTTGCATAAGAAAGAAAACACTATTTCATCTTTTTCTGTCTTGCTGTACACGCCCAATAATTTTACAACTTCGACTTCAAGTCCGACTTCTTCTATTACCTCTCTGATTACACCCGTCCACGGAGACTCACCCGATTCCAACCCACCACCAGGCAAATTCCATAAATCGCAATCTCGGCGATGACAAAGTAACACTCTTTTTTGGTCATCAAAGATTATTGCAAACGTTCCAATTTTGAAAGTCATGGAATTTAAAACTTCAACTTGTATATCCAATCATGCGGGCCGACGGTCAGGAAAAGTGCAGTGTCTCCATCAATAAAACGAAAAGCGATTCTATACCTTCTGTCCACTCTTATACTCCACACCTCTTTCTGATGTGGCTCCAACTTTTCAGTATGCAGAGATGGATGAAACGGATTCTTTCTAAAATACTTTTCTTGCTTCTCTGCTTTTATTTTAATCTTCTCAGGCAGATCATCGTAGCGACTCACAAATTCTGCGGTGAGAATAACCTTCATGCCGAGCAATTATTTCTTTCTGCGCAATTCGCTCAAAGAACCAACTTCGCGTACCCTGCCGGCTTTGTAATCCCTCTCTGCTCTGTCAATACTCTTCAAAAAGTCGAGACCGTAGAAACCGAGATTAGACGCGAGTCGTTCCAGCCTATTTGCATCAAGCTCAACGATTACCCTTCTGCCGACTGAAGTGGTCTTTATTTCTAGTGTTTGACTCATTTTGTCAGTATAGCACAAAACCGCCAGCCACAACTTCGCAGATGTGGCTGGCGGTGTTTAGCAAAAGAAATTGCTATTTCTTGATCTCTGACTGAAGACGATCAATATAGCGTTCCGCCGCTTTCTGACCACCAAGACCGAACGCGAGACCAATCGCGAGCGATACCGCAATTACAATACCCATAAATAATGTCTGCATAAACGCCGTCGCGATATTGAGTTGATTGAGAGCCGCGAGAATCGCGAATATCCAGATTGCGTAGCGTGCAACCTTACCGAGAAATCCTGCTGCCTGCAAAGATGCCGCTCGAGCTGTACCCGCAGTAATGCGCTCTGCCGCCTCCGCAACAAGTGCTGCGACGAACAGAATTAACACCGCGATAATCACTTGTGGAAGATATCCGAGAACCACATCGCTGATAAAGAGATTCACCGTAGTCAGATGAAGCACGTCGAGCGATGCTACCAAGAAAACAATAATGAAGAACCACTTAACAAGAAACCCGAGGAACTTGCCGGAAGAAAGATCATAGCCCGCTCGCGAGAGCAGCCGTTCAATTCCTGTCGGACGAAGCGCCTGATCAATACGTAGAACACCAACAATCTGTGCTACAACACGACCAAGACCGACGCCGATAAGCCAACCTACAATGAAGATGACGATGGCAATAACCAGATTCGGTATGAACGCAACGACCCCATATGAAAGATTCTGAAACGATTGACTCAATACATCTGCCCAAGTAGTGAAAACCATAAGGAATAAATCTTTGTTTATACGATTAATAATCCCGAATCCGTCATCCGCCAGTTGGCGGAGACGAGAGGGACGTCTGCCCTAAAGTATATCATTCCTAGAGTCCTACTTTATCTAGGAGCCGGTGGTGTGGATAGTCAAAAATATCGCGCAATAGACGATCATAAACCCCGAAACGGTAACGGAAGTCAGCAGTCGCGAAAGATGCATAGCGAATTTCGCGTCCGAGCTCGGCTTCAAGTGTGTGTACTGCCTGTGCGAGAATCCGCTCTTGTAGATGGTCTCCTACAATAAGAAGATCAACTTGTGATTCTAGGACACCAGTAAAAAATCCTGAAAGAACGACCAATTGGAGTGTTCCAGCGCGCCGCAGTGCTGAGATAATAATTCGCGGGCGAACGTTTGTTGTCTCGCGAATAAAGAGGTCAATTGCGGCAAGATATTCAAAGCGTTGATTTACCTGATAACGTGTGGAGGATCGTTCTCCTTTTCTTCGTAGCAACCCGCTCGCACAAAGCTCGCTAAGTTCACTACGAGCAACCTCTTTCGAAAGTTTAAGCCGCTTAGTAACTTCAAGAAGTGAGAGAGCAGCGTCTCTATTGAACATAAAAAGACGAAGTGTCTTCAATCGAGCTGGGGAGCCGAATATTCTAGAGAGCGGTTCCATAGTGCCGCTAGTGTAGAGGTTAAAGGCAAAAAACGCAAAAGCGCCCCTAGTGGAGCGCTTTTGTTATCCGTCCCTCGCTTTTGCTCGGGACCTCCGCAAAAGTTACTTCAAAGTAACTTTTGCTCCGGCGTCAGTCAACTTCTTCGCAAGTTCTGCGGCGTCTTCCTTTTTCATTCCCTGTTTCAGCATTGAAGGTGCGCCATCAACTAGATCCTTCGCCTCTTTGAGACCAAGTGTGAGCGCTTCTTTTATTGCCTTGATGACCGCAATTTTGTTGGCTCCAACTTCAGTGAGCTCAACATCAGCCGTGCTCTTCCCTTCTTCCTCTGGCGCCGCACCAGCCGCTGGGCCCGCGACGGCAACCGCAGCCGCGCTGACGCCAAATTTCTTTTCCAGCACTTTTACCAACTCGGAGAGTTCAAGAACTGACATCTTTTCAATTTCTTCAACGAGTTTTTTGAACTTACTCGGTATTTCTACCACCTCATCTATGATTTTATTTTCTTCTTCCATAATAATTATTGTTTCTTCTTGCTAATTTGATCGAGTGCCATTACTAGTCCTTGAATCGGACTGTTGATGACATTCACGAACATACCGCGCAGAACTTGGAGTGGTGGAATTGTCGCGATAGCCACCATCTTTTCCGCATTAACGAATACTCCTTCAAAAACACCGCCAAGGAGTGTGAGTGCTCCTTTCATCTTTTTGCCAAATTCGTACACTCCACGCGCCGGTGCGATGACATCATCTTTTGTCCACGCGACAGCGACTTCTCCGGGCAACGCAGGTTCTTCGCCTTGGTATCCGCTCTTTTTGAGCACGAGGCGAAGCAGTGTTTTCTTTGCAACGAAGTAATTCACATCTGCCTCCTTGAGCTGTTTGCGCATTTTTGACGCATCAGCAACCGTCAGTTTCGTAAAGCCGACAAACGCAACTGACGACGCTTCTTTAAGAGCGCTTTCCAATTTCGCGACTATCTCGCGCTTCTTTTCTTTGTTTATTGCCATAATATTTTTGCACGAACGAAATAAAGGAGAGTTCGACCAATTTAAGGTCTCCCTGCGCCGGATTTATGATTGCCCCTCGCTTTGCTCGGGATCTTCGACCAGCGGTCTTCGGTTCGTACAAAAAGCACTTTATCAGAATAAGTTTACAAATGCAATTACGAGATGACACCTTACGGTTGCCGTAAGGTGTCATCTCGTGACTTTCGCTACATCGCGGCGGAGGCGAAGTGGAGAGTGAGTAGCGCGACAGAAATAATAACTGCGAAGGCAATAAAGAATTTCACGAACTCAACGGCGAATGGTAACATTCGCCGTTCACGAGTCCGCAAACTTTCTTTATTTTTCTGCATTAATCACCGCACGCGTCTTCGTACCGAAGTATCCAGCGGCGGGCGTAATTCCCTTCGCATTCTGATACTTTACGAGTGCAGCACGAGTTGCCGCACCGAATGTCGTCGTTTCTTTACCAACAGATCCTGCACCACTCGTCGCAACAGTGTAACCGTGAGCGTTCAAGAATTCCTGAAGTGCCTTCACCTCACTGCCGAGAGAGCCGGTTGTGAGATTCGACTTAAACGCTGCTGCTGCCGTGCTTGTTACCGATCCGGTCGTAGGAGCAGAACCTTCAAGCGCTGCTTTTACTTTTGCGATTGTTGCTGCATCAGCGCTAAACGATGCGAGAACATCGAGAATTGACTGGACCTGTGCGGAAGAAAGTCCTGATGAAGAGACCACTGTAGGCGCAGCAGAAGTCGCTGTTTTTGTTGATGCGGCTGAACTTGAACTCGAACTTGAGTGACTGTGAGACCCTGAACAAAGAGAAGTACTAGGCGTTATTTTTACTATACGATCTCCAGTCCCGATATATTTAAGAACTGACCCGGAAGAATTGCAGGTACTGGTAACTATGTTGGTTGACATATCGGTAGAGAGCATATTCCCGTTTGGCGCTGTCATTTCTATAGAGGATTCTGGCTGGAGATGGAAACTAAAAGACGAAGTATCCACTGTTATTGATTCAATAACGGCGGTGGCACCCGAAATATCCACTTCAATACCGCCGACACTGAGAACAACGCTCGTGTCCATACTTACATCATCTTTCGCGGCGAACGCGAGTGCAGGCGACAACAATGCCGCAACTGACAGAACTGCTAGTAATTTTTTCATAGGAATCGCGTTCAACTAGTAATTGAGAACGCGACTACTAGTGGATTGCCCAGAAGCTGAGTGCGTGGTTGCCGAAGGTGGCGGTACCGCTCATTCCTGTGTTTAGGATGCGCACTTGGATATTGCTAGCCGAAGTCGAAGATGCCGCTTCAATGATGAAGTTATCAAGAGTGTCAGTTGCCGTTACAAATACACGGTCAAGCGTCGAGATCGTTGCGCTGGTTGTGCAGTTTGCGATCGCGGTAGTCGAAGCTGTGACAGAAGCGGAAGCGATGTCGCAATAGCCAACCACCATATGAGTGATGGCAGTACCATCGCTACCTGCCTGAAGCGTGCCGCCAACGGAAAGGTTACCGCCAGCGCTAATGGTCGTCGTCGCTCCTGAACCAATTCCGCCAATATATGCACTGTTAGCAGATAGTATTGTTGTGCTCGCTTGATCAAGTGAGGATTTACCTGTGACTCCAAGCGTCGTGGAGAACAATCCGGATGTGCCAGACAGTCCAGCCAAGAGAGTCAGTGAGCCATCTGTACCGAAGGTCGAAGTCGCTGTTCCGCCGAAGTAAGCACTGTAGGCCGAAAGCATTGTTGAAGTTGCTTGACCAAGAGAACTCTGTCCTGAAACCGTGAGTGCACCACCAGTGGTTATAGAAGTACTGATGGCAGTTGTTGCCTGAGCGATACCAGCACTGGCGAAGATAACCGCGAGTCCGATTAGGACGGCACGGCCACCTCCAAGATATGTCTTCATACGATTCATAAATAATATTTTCTATTAGAAAGCGAATAAATAAGACGCGAACGCCTCTTAGTGATAAGAGTACTCTATTCTCTAATAAAGGAACGCGGGATTTGAGAGCTACTGGGGATAACACAGAAACCGCCCGCACTTTCGTGCGGGCGGTTTTTGTTTTGCTAGGCCAATTTCCTAGTTGGAGTTCTAACTAGAGAACTAGTAGACGAGCTGGATGTCGTTCGTCTTGAATGTATCCAGGTTAGACGAGTAGGTCGAACCGAGCGAGCTCGTCAGACCATACGCGATGCTCGAGAGTTGGAGACCTGTGTATCCAGTAGCCGCAGCCGTGTAAGACACGGTGAGCGTGAACACGCGGCTCGTACCCGCAAGAACCTTGTAGTAAGCGCCTGCGCTGTCTCCAGAGACGGTATTAGCCGCAGTGAAGTTCGCAGAACCTACGCCTGTCTTCGCCGCACCTGAAGTCGTCGTTGTCGCGTAGACAATCTTAGTCGTCGCGCTAGTCAGATCAGTGACACCGCTGATGAACACATCGTTGTCGCCAGCCGTTACAGTGAACGGAATGACAAAGACTCCTGTGTCATGAGCAGTACCACCATCACCAACACCGTTGGTGGTCGCCGAAACAGTATTCTTAGCAACCGAGATACCGGTCGCTGTAAGGGTCTGCGTGTTACCAGCAGCGGCTGCTGAAGGGGTAACTGTGGCGCCTTCGGCGTCAGATACATCCCAGTCAACAGAGGCTGTTGTGGAAGCGACGAGTGTCGTGCCATCGGCGTATGCCGCGTCACCCTTCAGGTCTGCAACGATTTTGTAGTTTACCGTAGAGTCCTTGGCGATTGTCTGATTTATATCAGTGAATGCCACGAGACCGCCGGTACCGGTACTAAGTGTCTTGGACTTAAGAACCGTTGAACCCTTCATAAGGTAGACCGTGTTGACTACATCACTTAGGCTGTCGGATGTCTCGAATCCTGCGCCGAGGTCAGTGATGGTTATAGCCGAATTCTTCGCCTTCACATTGAAGGAAAGAAGCATGACACCAGTAGTAGTCGTGCTTGCTACTGCAACCTGACTAGCGGTCGGGTTGTCGCCAGCCGCAGTAACCGTAAGTGTACCCTTTGTCGCCGACGAAACGGTGAAGTCCTGGGTATTCGCTGTAGCTACATAAGTATCCGAGATGCCGTCTGCGCTGATTGCACGAACGCTGTCAGCGAGAAGTTCGGCAGTAACCTTTACTACATCCTCATTCGTGCCGATGCTCGAGAGAGGAGTTACTTTCACATAGAGATTGCCTGTCGTCCCACTCTTGATGACTCCATTAAGACCGGAGAAGCGGATAGTCCATGTGCGGCTATTCTTATCTCCTGTCGAAGGGTCAGCCGATGCAAGTTTCGTATCACCGAGATAGAGGGACACATCGCTGACATACTTGTCCAAGTTCGCACTGCCAGTCGTTCCGCCGATGACGAATGTCGCATCAACGCGCTGTACAGCGACATCGCCACCCGTTGCATCAAACGATTCACCGATAACCCTCGTGGCGCTGTCGCCATTATGAAGGTCAGAGGTAACATCGCCGAGCGTGCTTTCGCCGGTAAGACGACCATTGCCCGTGAGAGCACCTGTCGTTGTCGTGGTTGTTGTGGTTGTTGTCGTACCACCAGTCGTGGTTGTAGTTGTAGTACCACCAAACGCTGCACGACTCTTAGCACCGAAGTAACCAGCTGCTGGCGTAACGCCGGCAGCTACTTGCCACTTTGCTACAGCAGATTGTGTCTGGGCACCGAAGTATCCAGTTGCACCAGCTGCGATCGCATAACCCTTCGCGATAAGCGCATTCTGAAGCGCTGTTACATCCGCACCCGACGAACCGATCGTGAGATCTTTCGTGAAGGTAGCAGAAGAACCAGTTGTAGCTGCTGGGGCTGCGGTACCTGTAAGGGCCGCACTGACATTCGCGATTGTCGCGCTGTCTGCACCGAACGAAGAAAGAAGCGAAACGATAGACGAGACCTGCGAGGTGGTCAATGTCGCCGCATGCGCCACAGGCGCGAGCGAGAGCATTGACGTTGCCATCGCGAGTCCTGTCGCTACTGCTGCAATTTTCGTTGCTTTCATAGTTAACATTTGCATAACAATTATTAATTTTTTAGAAGCACATGATAATCAAGTGATTGAACACAATCACCTACTTGGTGATTTCGCACAAAGCACTTTCACACTACCCCACAGCGCACGGTATCGACCAGTGCGTCATAGGTTAGTTGGCAAGAGTTGACGCGGCTTTTTTCATAGCCGCTATTCATTTATCAAAGTACGCCCTTTCGAGAACAAATGTCCCCGCAAGGACTGTTGACTAGTATACAGCGGAAACAATTATTTCTCGATGCTGTCTGTGGATAACGAATAAGGGATGGGTACAGAAAAGAGGCCGTTTTCCGACCTTTTTACTGCACTACGCTCCAGTCGATACCACAAACCGCATACTATCAAATACGCCCTGCGAAGTCAAAGCATTCACACGAGCGAATAGGTGCTCCAACGACGTTCGCCTTGTTTCAACACCACTCCCTGATCCACAAGAGCCGAGAGTTCACGCTGAATGGTCTTTTCAGAGACACCTCTGATTAGAGTTGAAATGTCCTTTATATTGGCTTTTTGTTTGTTTTTTATAACGGACAATATCGTCTCTCGTCTGTCCTTTATCTTTTCTGTGTCCTTTATATGTCTCTCCCCGCCCGAGACGGACCTACCTTTGATGTAATCGTTGTGGGTAACATGTTTTGTTGGCGATATATGCTTATTGTTATTATCATTTCGCGAGAGAACATTTTTAGCAATGTGAGAAAGTGTCGGTGTCTCCTCAAGGAGAAGGCGGGGTTCTTCATAATCGGCGACTTCTTCAAGTAAAATGCGTGTTTCGCGGGCTATTATTTCAGCATTCATATGGGAAAGAAGCCCGCTCGTCTTTGCTAGAGAAAGTATGCTTGAAAGTGCGAGAAGCTCGCGGGACAAAACGATGCTTCCGGTTCCTGGCTGCAACATCGCCGCGTCAATAAGATTCATCGCGATTGAATCAATACGGCTTTTTAAGGACGCTGATTCCGAAAAAGCTGGGGTAATAAGATGGATTGCTTTTGCAAGTCGTTCGGTCTTTTTATAAATAAAAACTCTGCGTATGTCCTTTTCAAAAATGTTGTTAAATATACTTTTTTCTAGGACAAAATCATCTGAGCAGACATCTTTTATCTTTATCTGCGCTTGTCTGTTTTCAGTTTTATGTCCTATATAAGATAGTTCGTGTCCCATATCGTATAGGACAGTATATATCTCTGTTAGCAGCGTGCAAGCTCTCCACTCATATTAATTACTCTGAATGTATCGTACGATGGTACAATACACATATTATGGCTCGTAAAAATAATACCGATGGACGTCGAAATGGCGCACGTGAGAAGGGAGTGCAGAAATACGATACTCTCATTCGTTATGCGTCGGCTGTAGTGCTTTTTGCGGCTGGTGTTCTGCTTATGCTCGCGATCTTCGACATGGCTGGGCCAGTAGGAACTGTAATTTTTGATGCGAGCTATACAATCGTTGGTATTGGCGCTTTTCTCCTGCCGCTCGCGCTTATCGCTGTTGGAGTATATGCGGGATTCGGTAGATCTATATTCGCTCCGCTTACCACGTCTGGCCTCATGCTTTCGCTTGCTTCAATTCTTTCCTTTGCGGGGCTCTTCCCAGGCACACGCTTCGGAGGGAAAGCAGGTACTTGGCTTGGAGGGATTCTCTCTGGATTTTTTGGTTTCTGGGGCGCATTCGTACTCTTAATTGCAATTATCGCTATTGGTATTGCTGTCGTAATAGACCTTGAAATGATCGGTGCACTTTTGGGCAGAATTGTTAGTTCGCTCTGGGAACGCATTCGTTCGCGTTCAGATAAAGAAGAACTCTTTGACGAGTTTGGAGTTGTTGGAGTTCCGGAAGATGAGACCAACGAATTAGAAGATGCGTCTCAATATGAAAATGCTCATGACCACCAGCCGGTGGTAACTGTTTTTAATCGTACCGCTGGTGTTGACGATTCGTTCGTAAAACGAACACCCATAGCAAACTTTGATGCCGAATACGACCCGCCACCGCTCTCTATTCTCGGCGCTGACAAGGGTAAGCCGGGCGTGGGCGACATCAAGGCGAATGCAAATATCATCAAACGTACATTCCAAAATTTCGGTATCCATCTCGAGATGGACGAAGTTTCGGTTGGCCCAACTGTCACTCGATATGCTGTGAAGCCAGCTGAGGGAGTACGGCTCTCAAAAATTGTGTCACTAGCAAATAATCTTGAGCTCGCGCTCGCGGCGCATCCGGTTCGAATAGAGGCACCTATACCTGGTAAATCGCTCGTCGGCATCGAAGTACCGAATACAGTTAAAGCGATGGTCGGTCTTGGCGGACTCCTCTCGGCTCCAGAGTGGGCTGAAAGTAAAAAACCATTACTTGCTGCGCTTGGTCGTGATATTGCCGGCACTCCGCATTATGTGAACATATCAAAGATGCCGCATGCTCTGGTCGCCGGTGCGACCGGATCCGGAAAATCGGTTGCCATTCATGCAATCGTCACTTCCCTTCTCTATCGGAACGGCCCGAACCAGCTGCGCTTTATTATGATTGACCCTAAGCGCGTTGAACTTACCGCCTACAACGGTATTCCGCATCTATTAACGCCTGTTATCACTGATCCAAAGAAAACGATTTTCTCTCTTAAATGGGCGGCAAAGGAAATGGAACGCCGATACAATATCCTAGAAGCGGAACATGTGCGCGACATTGGTTCGTACCACTCTTCTATTTATGAGCCGGCAAAAGCGTCTGCGAAAGGTAGAGATGTCGATTTACCAGAAGCGCTTCCTTACATTGTTATTGTCATTGATGAACTTGCCGATATTATGCACAGTTTTCCTCGCGAACTCGAGGCATCTATCGTCCGTCTTGCACAAATGTCACGTGCCGTTGGTATTCACTTGGTGCTATCCACGCAGCGACCGTCGGTAAATGTCATCACAGGACTTATCAAGGCCAACGTACCGACGCGTATGGCGCTTCAGGTCGCTTCACAAATCGATTCTCGCACTATTCTCGATGGCGCAGGCGCGGAGACATTGCTTGGCGCAGGTGACATGCTTTATCTCTCAAGTGAAATGCAGAAGCCGGTGCGTATTCAGACAGCTTTTATCAGCGAGAGCGAAGTTAAGAAGGTTGTCAGTTATATCAAGAGCCACAACGCCGGCGATCTCTCAAGCATTGATTTCGGCCTGTCCGGCCAGGGCGGTAATGGAACGAATATCGAACAAAATGATTTCAGCGCGTTTTCAAACGGCAGTTTTAACGAAGAAATTGACGATTCGTTGTATGAGGATGCGCGCATTTCGGTTGAAGAAGCTGGCCGTGCATCCACCTCATATCTGCAACGCAAATTGAAAATCGGTTATTCGCGCGCTGCACGACTGATGGATGTACTCGAAGAACATGGTGTAATCGGCCCGGCAGACGGATCAAAGCCACGCGAGGTGCTCACTCGTCGTGGCGTACCAGTTGAACGGAAATCTGCTTTTGTAGAAAACGGTGAGGAAGATGTCTTCTAACCACTATGACTAAGTATTTGATTTGTGTAATTCTCCTCGTACTCGTTGGCTATGGCTTCATAAAAGCATGGCCGCTTATTCAGGGTCCTTCTCTCTCAATCGCTTCCCCAGCAGATCACACTGCCTTCCCGGGAGGGATTGTCATTATCAGCGGGAAAGCAGAACGTGCTGCGCAATTAACACTCGATGGTGCGCCCACACTTCATGAAGAGAATGGTAGTTTTTCGTCGGTGCTTTCGTTTCCGCGCGGGGGTTCTATACTTACCTTTGTAGCCACTGACCGCTTCGGCAGGACGGTGACCGCAACGCGAAACATCTTCGTTCCCTGATTTAACTACTTACTACCAACTACAATTTACTCACTATTTATATGGCCTTCGGAAAACCAAAAAAAGAAAAAATTCTCAAAACCGTTACTGCATCGAGTGCTGACAAAAATGAAAAACAAAAATCAATCGACCAAGCATTGAAAGAGATTCGTACGAAGTTTGGTGACGAAGCGATTACTGTTTTTGGCGCTGGCACGCCGAAAAAAATCCCTGCCATATCGACGGGCTCTATCGGACTTGATGCCGCTCTCGGAGTGGGAGGGCTTCCTTGCGGACGCATTATTGAAATATTCGGGCCGGAGTCGTCAGGGAAAACGACGCTCGCACTCCATGTCATCGCTGAAGCGCAAAAGGCAAATGGTATTGCAGCATTCGTAGATGCTGAACATGCGCTTGATCCAGAATATGCGCGGCGCATTGGAGTCAAACTCACCGAACTTCTTATTTCCCAGCCGGATACGGGCGAGCAGGCGCTTGATATTGTTGAGTCGCTGGTGCGGAGTGGCAATGTCGATGTTATCGTCGTTGACTCGGTCGCCGCACTCACGCCAAAAGATGAAATCGAAGGCGAGATGGGACAACAGCACGTCGGCAAGCAGGCACGTCTGATGAGCCAAGCGTTGCGTAAACTTACTGCGATTGTTTCGCGGAGTAAGACGATTGTTATTTTCATCAACCAAATTCGTATGCAGATCGGCGTGATGTTCGGTAATCCGGAAACGACGCCTGGCGGCAAAGCACTTAAATTTTACACATCGGTGCGCCTTGATATCCGCCGAATCGCATCAATAAAGAAAGGCGAGGAAGTAGTCGGCGGTCGCGTGCGAGTGAAAGTAGTGAAGAATAAAGTCGCCGCGCCGTTTCGAACAACAGAATTCGACCTGCTCTACAACGAAGGCATCAGCCGCGAAGGCGAACTAATCGCTCTCGGCGAGAAGTACGGCATTGTCGCGAAATCTGGCGCTACTTACAAAATGGGAGAACAGAAACTTGGCGTCGGCTATGACGCGTCACGCAAGTTCTTAAGTGAGAACAAACCAATCGCAAACGATCTTCTAAAACAAATAAAAGCAAAACTCACCGAGAACTAAGAGACCTCGTTAGCAAAGATGGAAGAAAACGTGCGAACGCATTCGCGGATGAGGAAGACAAAAGATGCGACCGAGAGAAGCGAGAGTACTTGGACGATTAAACGTGTGTGACCGAAGGCGTATAGGAGATAGTTAAGATGCCCGATGAAATCTTGTGGGCCGTTTGAGAAAACACGCTCTACCCATACTTCCTTCCCTACACCCCAAAGCGCAACGACAAAAGTCAGTGCAGCAAGCATTCCAGTGGAAATAATGAGCCCCAAAATACGAAGCAAATGTACTCGCCGCATTACATTTTTTTCAATGTTGCTTTGTTCAAAATTATTCATAATGTTGTAAGTCATTCTGCTTATCATAGGATTGTTTGAAAAGTTTCTTCGCGCGATGTACGCGTGTCTTCACGGCAGGGATTGAGAGTTGTTCAGAAACAGCAATTTCTTCTTGACTCTTCCCCTCAATAAATTGCAACCGCAATATTTTCGCAGCGGTTTCAGGAAGTTTGGCGAGCACTGCGAGGACTTCGTTTCGCACAGAAAGATCTTCAAGAAATTCTGCCTGTGCATCTGGCAATGATTCGTAATGTTCTGGTTCAAGATGGGCAACTGCTTCCTGTTCCTGCTTTCTGCTCTTATATTTCGTATAGGCAACACGATTTAGAATCGTGTATGCCCACGAAGAAAAGCTAGCGCCTTCCTGTGGGTGATATTTGTCCGCATATAGATACATCTTGGTGAATGCATCCTGTACTGCTTCTTCAGCGTCTTCGGGAGAAGATAAAATACGGCGAGCCCTACGCAGAAGAGCCGCCTCATAACGTCGGACAAGAACTGCGAAAAATTCCGGCTCTTTCCGAGAACGCGAAAGCGCCTCGGCGTCCGAAAGTGCGTCATGATCTTCGATACGGCTTGAAAAACTCATAATGTCTGCTAGCATACATGAATCGCCCTTCTCGGGCACTTTTTATAACTCGACTTATCAGAAACTAGTTTCAGAAATATGTCCGTATTGTCTTACAACGAAATTCTTCCAAAAATTATCATTACCTATAATAACGAACCATACGAGGTCCTTTCCTCGCATATTTTTCGCATGCAGATGCGCAAACCTGTAAACCAAACTAAGTTGCGGCACCTCATTTCTGGCAAAGTCCTTGAGATTTCTTTTCATCAGAATGAAACAGCGAACGAGGCCGAAGTTGATAAAATACAGGCGCAATATCTTTATACCGCCCGCGGAGAGAGTTGGTTCGCAGAGGAAGGAAACCTGAAAAATCGTTTTTCATTTCCTGAAGAGATGGTACGTGACAAGGTGCAGTGGCTCGCGCCAAATGTAATCGTTGAGGTACTGACGTATGAAGAAAAACCGATGGCGATAAAGATTCCGGTGAAAGTTGAGCTTGAAGTGCGAGAAGCGCCCCCTACAATAAAAGGGAATACTGCAACTGGCGGCACCAAGACGGTCGTGCTCAACACAGGCGCAAAAGTAAATGTGCCTCTCTTTATCAACGCAGGCGATATCGTTCGCATCAACACCGACACCGGCACTTACGCAGAACGAGTCGGCAAGGCGTAGACGAAACTTCTGATAGTAAAACTACGCGGCAACGTATGGGAGGAGCGCCATGAAGCGCGCTCTTTTGATTGCTTGAGCGATGTCACGCTGCTTCCCTGCAGGAATGCCAGTGCGCTTTTTTGAGAACATTTTCGCGTGCGGATTAGTAAATTGCTTCAAATAGGCGACATCTTTATAGTCGACAAACTTCTTGATTTCTATTTCTTCTCGTTCAGATTGGTAGGCCATAATTAAAAAGGTATATCTTCTGGATTAATTTCCTCATCTGGATACTGAATCTCATTAGTATCTTTTGGGGCGTTCTGCGGTTCTTCCCCTCGTGCCGCTTGTCCTGAGCTCGCAGAAAATCCACCGCCCTTCCCACCATCACCAAATTGAAAATTATCAACGACAATTTCGGTGCGATACTGTTTCTTCCCGTCCTCCTTCCCCTCCCACGAACGCGTTTGGATGCGACCTTCAATAAAGAGTGGACGACCTTTTTTCATATACTGAGCGATAACCTCTGCCGGGCGACCAAATGCGACTATGTTATGGAATTCAGTTGCTTCCTGTTTTTGTCCGTTCTTATCTTTATAAGTGCGATTCGTCGCAAGGCCGAAGGAAACAAGATTTTGTCCTGAAGGAAGCGCCTTCAATTCCGGGTCGCGGGTAAGATTGCCGTAGAGAAATACTTTGTTTAAATACATAATTTTTATATTATACTGCAGCGTGTTCGAGCGCGACGTCTAGTTCCACGTCAAGATCTGCTTCTGTCTCTTTAGAACGATCAGGTGTCTTCAGAGAAAGTTCGTGCATTTCGACGGAATGACGGGCGGCATCTTTTGTCGTCAGAAGATCAATGAAACGAATTATGTGTGTGTTGGCGCTCGCTGTTTCAATAATTTCTGAATGATGTAATGGAGATGTCTCATAGGCAATCCAGCAGAAACAGGCGGTATTAAAATCGTGCCGCCCACCGGTTTCCTGTTTCGAAATGATATAAGCGAGTTGAATTTTCTCTGGTTCGCCTTCAGCGATTATCGTGCCTTTTGCCGCGATGAATTCACGCATCGCGCTGTATATCTTCTTTACTTCTTCAATAGGAAGTTCGGCATCAATATGAAAACCGAGTTCATAGACACGGGACTCAGAATCCTCCTCGAGGATTTCATCCTCTTTTATCTCTTTATCTTGCTTCGCCATAGTGGCGCTATCTTAGCACGGGATTAGACCGCCCGCAAGCAATCAAAAAACCGCGACTCTTACTCCAAAGAGCCGCGGTTAGTTACGATTCAGGATCAAAGTTTTTCAAGGAGCACAACACGGCAATCTTGGTCCCAGTTAAGTCGGAGCTGGCGTGCGATTCTCACAAATCTTCCGATCCGCCAGAACGAATAAGGAACACCCCAGCGATCTTTAGGTCGACATAATATAGAACCTGGGAAGAAGTAACTTTTACCATCTTTTAAGTGTGCTGGGCTCTTGCCGGGATTTTCATGCAACCATTTCCAATATTCAATTCCAGGGAGATGATATTTGCCGCTATAAATGTCCATAACATATATCATCACTTCATAAAGAGGTTTGCCGTTGAATTGCGACAGATCTGGGATAAAGATCTGGAGAGATTCCAGGTCGAGACCTAGGGCCTTTGGATTGAGTGTGTATTCCCCGAACTCCGACGTTTTTGTGCTTTCAGAAAGTGCCTTGTAATCTTGAGATTTCGGAGAAATCACGATAGCTTTTAACTCTTCTGTTTTTGCGGCAGCAGGTTCCTGGTCCCAGGACTTAAAAACATCCTCTATAAATTTTTCGATACTCATAATCCACCTTCCCTTTTCTTT
Source organism: Candidatus Kaiserbacteria bacterium (assembly GCA_026396675.1). Classification (GTDB taxonomy): domain Bacteria; phylum Patescibacteriota; class Minisyncoccia; order Phycocordibacterales; family Phycocordibacteraceae; genus C7867-001. The sequence goes on from JAPLWI010000019.1 coordinate 17,198, forward strand.
TATTTTGTACAAATTTCTGAGAAGACAATATATCTACTTCTTAAAAATGTCAATTAAATAACAAATAAACGTTTGGCGTTGGCGAGGAGTGTTTGACGAACGAGTTCTGGGTCTTCGCCCCTGATTTCTGCAATTTTGTTCACAACATCAATAACAGCAAGTGGGTCGTTTCGTTGCCCGCGACGAGAAGCGGGCGCGACATATGGAGCATCGGTCTCCGACAAAATGTTAGCGAGTGGTACCGCGCGAATGACGGCATCATAGTCATGAGAAAATGTGATGACAGCAGTAAAAGAAATGGAAAAACCGAGCGCAAAAAATTCTTTTGCTTCGGCGACCCCTCCAGCGAAGAAATGAATGACGCCGCGCAAGTTTGGATATTCTTTTTTCGCTTCTTTCAGAATTTCTATCAAGTCCTGATATGCATCGGATGTTCCTTTTGAAGATCGTGCGTGAATGATGAGTGGTTTATCGAGCACCGCAGCGAGCGCAATATGTTTTTTGAAAAGTTCTTTTTGCTTGGCCTTCGTAGCTTCAGCGGAGTAGGTTGCTTCATTAGCAGGAAAACGATAGAAGTCGAACCCGCACTCCCCTATCGCGACAACTTTTGGATGTTTCGCGAGTTCATGAATGATGGACTTCGTAAATCCATCATCAGATGATGGATTTACGAAGTCCTTAACATGATCCGGGTGTACTCCAACAGACGCGAAGAGTCGTTCGTGCTTCTCTGCGAGGGCAACAGCCATTTGTGATGACTCATAGTCATCGCCGACGACAATAGCTATAATATCTTCAGCACGCATTTTCTCAATCAATTCTTCCCGGTCATGCTCATACTGCCCGAGCTGGAGATGGCAGTGAGTATCGATATATCGAACGTTCATATCAAATTCTTGGGAAAAGATTCTCGGGTTTTTTGTTTGCTAATATTGCTGCCAGAATAATCTTCGCTGTTTTTGGCATCACGGACTGAAGGTGGACAGCTATAATGCCGACATCTCCGACTAATTTAAAAATATCCTCGCGACCTTTCTGTTGCCAATATTCTTCATCCATTTTTACTTTCTTGTATGGAGAGCTGGTGGTCATATAATTATCCGCGACTGCGATTTTCTCCCAAATGTAATCAAGGGCTTCGTTAAAGCGGAATTCTTCAATTTTTTTCACAAACTGGGCATCAGGTTGAAAGTCCTGCGGCGGCATCGCTACTGGACCCTGCAAATGTTCTTCCGCCAGCTTCATCACCCGCGCGACGAGATTACCGAGACCATTGACCAGGTGATCGGTGTAGTAATTATGAATAGATTCAATTGTGAGGTCTGAGTCCTCAAATGGGTTCGCGTGACGCAAGAGAATATAGCGAACTGTGTCAACGCCGTATTTTTCAATGAGATCTATCGGATTTATCACGTTCCTGAGTGTTTTACTCATCTTCTGCCCGCCAGAAGTGATGAAACCATGTATGAAAATCTGCCGCGATAAAGGGAGTTCGGCCGAGAGCAACATCGCCTGCCACATGGCGGTCTGTTGTCTTAGATTATCTTTTCCTGCGAGCTGCGTTGCTGGCCACCATTTATTGAATTTTTCTTTATCATCCGGCCAGCCGATAGCGGAAATATAATTAACCAGAGCATCAAACCAGACATACATCACGTGTTCGTCATCGTCAGGCACCGGTATTCCCCACGACATCTTTTCTCTGCGGCGCGAAATACTGAAGTCCTTCAATCCTGCTGTAACGAAAGAAGTAATTTCATTCATTCGCTCTTTTGGTAGAACGAAATCCTGTTGTTCTGCGCAGTGTTTTAAAAGTGCATCTTTATATTTTGAAAAACGAAAATAATAATTTTCTTCTTCGCGGATTTCTATTTCTGTATTTGGATGAAGCGGACAACATCCATCAACAAGTTCCGAATCGGTTTTTTCAAGCTCGCAACCGACACAATATTTTATCTCATATGCCGCTTTATAAATATCGCCCGC
>JAPLWI010000012.1 GCA_026396675.1 Candidatus Kaiserbacteria bacterium
CGAAGGGTTTTGGGTTAATATATTGCGGAAAATTCGCCACCGTACAAAATGGCGAATATAAAACCAACGAGTACCAAAAGACATGCGGCCACAATCGTCAAAATGTCAGATTTGCTCATGCTTAAGATAACCATTTTATTGCAGAAAAGTATCGTTTTTTATTTCACGCTATTTTCAAAAGCTAGAATAAAATAGACAACACCATTAATAAAGTTGAGTAGAGCAATCAACGCGATAAAAAACGAATAACGATTAAAAATTGATACCTGAACGATTAACACGTCAGGGTAAGTTTCTTTTAGCGCGTTCCATATTTCACCACGCATAAAAAGGTTTATCGTACTGCTGTTCATTTTCCGAATGGCTATTGGAAATAGACTCGGGTAATTTACAGGTCTAGATAGATCACCCCATGTCCACGGTGTTGCAGTTTTGTACGCTATAAATTGTGTTATATCTGACGCAGCGATTTTTTCTCGATTCCCTGATTTATATTCAATCTCGACTGCGCTTTCCTCAATAAAGATAGTTTTTGCGTTCCAGAATAAAAAAAGCGCTGCGGTTATTCCGGGTACTATTGCAAATAGTACCGACCGCAAGACGGTGGGAAGTTTATGTACAAAATCAAATGCATACGAAAAACTATCAATAAACGCTGTGGTATAAAGAAAATATGGGATGAGTAAAATTAAAATCAGCGGAACAATTAAAAAGAACAGGACAGAAATATACGATTTAAAATCTTCTATTGTGGCTAGAGAAAATATTCTCATGACTATCTAGGTATCTGTTTTTTGAGATGAACCAAATTTTTTATAAAGAAAATAAGATAAAGAAATAAGGACAGCATCGATAAGTGATGCGATTATTCTTTCTCCCGAATCAATCGACGGATTGATCATTGTTGATACTATCTCTACGAATAAAACTATGGCAACTAGAACAACTGCCCAGCGTTTCTTTAGCAGTATTCCTATGATTGCGATAATGTAAAGCGAAGACCCTATCAATGTAGCAACTCCCCCGGGTGTATCAAGACGACCAAACACAGAAAATAACTGCCCAAGACTTTTTAAACCTAAAAATAAAAGGAATATAATCTGAACTACAATTGTTCCGAATGAAGTTTTCATTTTCAACTACAGTGAATTTCTACTTAAGCTAGAAAAATCCGCAAGAAACTAATGATCATTGGAATCAAAAGGACACCTCCAATAATTCGCCCCGTCCTCGTTGATTGCGGCCACGGCTTAGATGTTTTCGTTAATTGCATTTGGCCTTTCCATAGAAAGAAAACACCGACGATAAAAAGTATAACGTCCATAAAGATGGTTACGAATTATTTGTAATTTTACGCTCATAATTCAATATAAATTATACCATAATATTTGGTGCATCTCGTTGTCCACAAGGGAGCAATCCCCGCCGTTTTATAATTTCTCTTCAAAACGGCGGGGATTTGTGCGCGGCGGGAGGGTGGGCAAGCACATAGACTTTGAGCCTCGCCATTCCTTTGAAATTGGTTTGGCGAGGCACCTTTCTGTATTTGCATCTGGAACGGCTCATTTCTTCCCATATGAGCCGCTAGGCGGGAAGATTTGAGCCGTTCCCGCCCAAGCCCTGCCGCTCCATTCCATTCTTCAATGCATTCCCCCCGCCAAACAAAAATGCATAGGAAGCGGCAGGGCGAAGGGCGGCCGCCGTCCGCGGCGGCGAGCCCGCGAGTCTGCGAGCGGGCGAGTAATCATTCGGGCTTCGTTTGGAAATAAGTCCGAACTTTGTTATAAAGAGACCACCACTTCGTTTGGAAATAAGTCCGAACTTTGTTATAAAGAGACCACCACTCCGCTCGTAGATTACTACGAGCTACGCGGTGCAAGCACCACAAAATACGAAAGGTATGAAGTGCACACTAATCTTAGCGGAGTGGTGCCCCGCGAAGCTATACTAGCGAAGTGGGGCATATGCACTACGTCTATATTTTAAAAAGCAAGAAAGACGGCAGTCGTTATGTTGGCGTCACTTCTGATTTAAAGCGCAGATTGCAAGAACACAACAGTGGTAACGCTCGATACTCAAGTACTAAATGCCCTTATCTTCTTGCATGGTATTCGGCTTTCTCAAACAAAATAGCAGCATATAATTTTGAGAAATATCTAAAATCGAGTTCCGGATGTGCTTTTGCTAAAAAGCATTTATTATAGTTTAATCAACAAATGGAATTGATACGAGATTTAAAAGACATAAAGAAGGATGATATTGCAATAGCCGGTGGGAAGGGTTCGTCGCTCGGCGAAATGATGCGGATTGGAATACCAGTTCCACCCGGGTTCGTGATTCTATCTTCAGCGTATGAGCAGTTTGTGAGAGAAAAGAAGATGTTAAAGATGCCGAAGGTGCTGAACGAAAGTGAAGTATCAGAAGAAATAAAGGGGGCATTCAAAAAATTGGGAGCAAAGAAGGTCGCGGTGCGCTCAAGCGCAACCGCTGAGGACTCAAAAAATGCTGCATGGGCAGGGCAGTTAGAAAGCTATTTAAATATCACAGGGAAAGACCTTTTTAAAAATGTGCAGAAATGTTGGGAGTCGCTCTCTTCACCGCGCGCGAATTTCTATCGCGCCGAAAATAAACTCACCAAAAAGAAAATCTCTGTCGCGGTGGTGGTGCAGAAAATGGTTGCGAGCGAGATCGCGGGCGTTGCCTTCTCGGTGCATCCGGTTACCGAAGACAGAAATCAAATGATTATCGAGGCAGTATTTGGTCTCGGCGAGGCACTCGTTTCTGGGCAGGTAACACCTGATAGTTATGTCATTGAAAAGAAAAGTTTTAAATTGCTCGATGTTCAGAAACAAGGAAAGCAAAAACTTTCAGAAAAGCAGATAAAAGAATTAGCAAAAATCTGCATTCAGATAGAAAAACATTTTAAAGCCCCGCAGGACATAGAATGGGCATTTGCAAAAGGGAAGTTTTATATCGTGCAGAGCCGACCGATCACGACTTTGCACGAAAAAGTGGAACTTATTGATTTTGCCCAAAAAGCGGAAAAGCAATTCGCCAGGGATTATTTAAGTGACACAACGCTTTTTTGTCTTTATGACAGTTATAAATTCGCTTATCCGAAGTATCTCGGAGCAAAATTATCTGATGTCTTAATTTACAAAAGTCGGAAACATTCGGCTTTTTATTTATTGGGGAAAGAAAGCACTGCTTTGGAGGATTTGTTGGAAGAAAAAATGAAACCAAAATTTGTCAGAAAAGTCATCGCAGAATTCTCGGAAAAGACAAGAGAAGTAAGCAAAATTTTAACAAAAAAGAAGCCGCTCCTGAAAGATGGCAAAAAACTCTTTATTTTAAATTCTGAACTTTCACCGCTGGAAAGAATTACTTTTCTCGTTCCACACTTGGTTTTAGAACACGGTATGAAAATAGCCGACAAAAAATTAGTGGCTTACTGCCAAGAAGCTAGACAAAAAACAGAGAAGCTTTTTTATGACGCGGATAAATTTTTTGGACGGCAAAAAACAACCGTCCCCGAATACATTACGGGATATAAAGAAAATATGCGTGAATTTATTATTTTTAATAATGAAGTTATAAGCGACCGAAACAGTATTGAAAAACTTAAAAAAATATTGATGACAGAGAATAAAAGGGTAAAAAATAAAAAAATAGTTAAGGGCTTTACGGCGTATGCTGGGGAAGCCGGAGGCATTGTTAAAATTGTTCTCTCAAGAAAGGACTACGGGAAAGTTAAAAAGGGCGATGTGTTAGTGGCTGCCAATACAAATCCTGATTATTTGCCGATTATTAGAAAAGCCGCGGCCATTGTTACTGATGAAGGCGGTATCACCAGCCATGCGGCCATCGTGGCAAGAGAGTTTAAAATTCCATGCATTGTAGGAACCAAAGTTGCTACAAAAATCCTGAAAAACGGCGATGTGGTGGAGATTGATTCAAGAAAAGGAATGGTCAGATTAATCAAAAGAGCCCGACGCTAAAACGCCGGACCCTCGATTTTCATCCCTTACGAATTTTCTCCGCAATTTCAGGGGTTATCCTTTCCAAAAGCTCGATACATTTCTTATACTCCTCTCCCTTTGCGCCCGGCAGAAGCGGAATGCCACCATGTTCTTCATTCGCGACGACAACAACCGTGCGAACTTCTCTGCCGAGAAGATTCTCGACATAGTGGCGTGTCCCTCTGTCAACACACACAATATGGGAGAATTGGGAGAGGTCAATCTGATTTATCCAGCGACCTTTGTGGTTGTCGTCGATCACGATTCCTTGTTCTTTCAAGCAGCGAATTGAGAGAAAATCAGGATTTTTTCCAGCCGCCTCCGCATGCGTTCCGGCGCTCTCCACAACACATTTGCCGCCGAGTATTTTTTGGAGTAGCACCGCCAAAGCCAAGCTACGGAATGTATTACCCCTGCACACACAAAGAACTTTTTTCACGATACGCCTCCTTCCTTAGTCGGTATTTAATCTGTCGGGAAATGTAGCATGTTAAAATAATAAAGTCAAATACGCGGGGAATGTGTTACTCTTTTATGATTAGGGCCCGTATCGAAAACGCCGATACTGACCCTTCGTTCGGCAAGAATGAATAAGCGTAGACACTTTTCATTCTGCCTCACTCAGGGCCCGTAGCTCAATTGGTAGAGCGCGTCCATGGCATGGACGAGGCAAGGGGATCGTAGCCCCTCGGGTCCACTACTTCACTAAAGTTTCGCAGTGCGCGGCACAAATTGTGCGGAGATTCTTATAGTGCTAGCATAGGCTAGGATTAGAACATTGAAACAAAAAATAAAGAATGCAAGGAGGGAGAATCATGAACGAAACAGAGAATCCCTCCATTCGGAGGGTGGCAACGAAAGAGAAATTGGAACGTGATGTAGAAAACCTCAAGAAGTATTCGCGATTTGCCTTTGTTCTAAACGGCAAAGGTATTGAGGTTATTGACAACGGCGAGCGGAGAGCAAAAGGTCTTCCATACGCCAAAATCATCGCGGTCTTGGGGAAAGAAGGTATTCTGATGGAAATTGGCTATAAGCGAACGAGGCCGTATGCTTCGCTCGAGGACCAAACTCAAGTTGGAGAAAGAAAACCAAGAAGGAAGCCATTGCCAAATGGCGAGAAAAGGAAAAGAGAAAAAAGGGAGCGGAAAGAAAAGCGTTGGCATCTAAAACAACGTCCGCGAGTCCGTGCACTCACAGAAGAAGAATTCATGTGTGTATATCCGGGAATCATTATGTGTATGAAAATTATCGTTGATGAAGAACGGAAGTCGTGGGAGGTGAAGGAACCGTGGTTTACGAAAGGTCCCGGAGAGATCCAGAAAGGAATCCATTTCACCGTAAATCACAACGATACATTTATGCACAAGCAGATGATGCTTGAGGATGTGAGATATCGTATGGAGAAGTATCTGCAACGCCACGCGAGGAAAATTCGCTGGTTGTTGCGGAACTACCAGCGTTCGTATTACTCGCGGAAGCAGTTGGGATCATTCGCGAGAGTTCGGCGCGTAAAGGAGTTGTTACAGCAGCAGCACTACACGCCGTTTTATCGCATCTTTCTACGCAACTATTTCGCAGAAATCGCGAAGAAAAAGACGATGCCGCACTTGTGTGAGGTGCTAGATTCTATTATTGAAACATTCGAAATCGACATCAGTTCGCTAACCGAACAAGAGGCATACGCATTACAGCCATCGGCAATTGTATTGCCAGGATTCGATGGACTGCAGTGTTATCGGCTGCCAGAACAGAACCAACCACGAATTCAAGCAAAAGGAGCGACAGTGTTCGAACTGTCGCCAAAAAGTTAGAGGAGGAAAACCGTGAGAAAAGATAGGATTTTCAACAAAGGAAGGAAAAGAGGACCGCGACTTGCGGTTTACAAAGAGCGAGCCAAACAAGTGTTGCGACCTCTGTATGAAGCATTTATGAGTGGAAGTAAGATCTTCAAGCACATCACCAGGGAACTAAATGCTCCACAATGGGTATTCTTTCCGAAAGGCGTGGAAAAGGGAAGCATTGGGCATCAAATCTGGCTCTTCTTCGCCGCGATGACTGACCGGAGAGAAGTGAGTTGGCAAGTATATCAGAGCCACAAGCGGCTTCGGGAGATATCTCCAGAATTATATTCCGAAAAAGCGATTGGTATGTCATCTGCGCACATTGCAGAATTACTCTCTAAAGAAAAAATTGGTTCACCGGGACAGTCGGCACAGTATTGGTCGCGTTCTGCGAAAACGCTTTTCGAGCGTTTCAACGGCGACCCGCTCTCGATATATCGGGTATTTGGCTCGATAAACGCGATTCTCGCTTTTAAGGACAACGGGGATGGTAATCTCTTTCCCGGATTCGGGCCTAAGATCCTTTCGTTATTGTCGTTGTTTTACGCAGAGCTCGGGCTTATATCCATGCCGCCGGACGCATTTCCGGTGGATGTACATGTCCAACGCTTTGCGATATCGACGGGTATTGCCACGGGGAGAGGAAGAATGGTAATTAACGAAGAGCTCGAGAGGAAGTTACGACCGCTGTACTGCGCAGTGTGCGCGGAAGAAAAATGGGAAAGATTTGATCTTTCTCATGCGATATGGCTTCTTTGCAGTAATGGGTGCAACGGTTGTCACAGGAGGACAGAAATGAGATTTCTCTGTCCAGTGTACGAGGAGTGCAATGGGTCAATCTCGACGAAAACATACTTTCGTCGTGGTTTCTGGGATATGGATGCTCCGCGCCACAGAAAAGGAGGCGAGCTCATATATTCTCTCCCTGCCATTGCTCCTTTGTTCTTTAAGCAGTAAACAAAAACGCCGACCCAGAGGATCGGCGTTTTATCTTTTTTAATTGGTGCTATTTTAAATGCGCTGAAACGAGTTTCGTCATTTCAAACATTGTGACCTCACTTTTGCCTCCGAATATCGCCTTCAATTTTTCATCGGCGAGAATGTTTCGCTTGTTCTGAGGATTCTGAAGGTCGTGCTTCTTGATATATACCCAAAGCTGTTTTACTACTTCTGTTCTCGGCATCGGACCTGCACCGACAACCGCCTCCAATTCAGGAGAGAGGTTGAGCGGTTTTGATAGAGCTGAATTTATTGCCATAATTATTTTTAATTCATAATATTAACTTGACCGATCTAGTATACCACACAAATGGGGGCTGTGTGTCCTATCCCCAACGAGCCGTGATATACTCGCATTATGTCAATCCAGAAATTTCTTCTCAAACAATACGCCAAATGGAAGCTAAAAGACGTGCCGGCTGATCAGCGCGAGCGAATGACGGAGCTGGTTTCTAAAGATCCGCAACTCTTTAAAGCGATTGGCGAGGAAATTGAACGACGCAAAAAAGGCGGCGAGAGCGAAATAAAGGCGTCAATGGAAGTGATGAAAAAGTATCGAGCCGAACTCGCTGTGCTTATGCAGAAGAAATAATGGTTCGACAAGCTCACCATAAATAACATGAACACACTCGTTTTATTTCTTATTTTCTGTCAGGCATTCGGTGCTTTTGTCGGCGTACTCACATCTTTTTGGGGCGAGATTTCTTATATCCTCGCAATGCGTGATGGAAAGATAGACGCCGCAGAACGCACGCATCTCCGCATTATCGGCAATGGATTGCGCTTTGGTATGACTCTGCTTCTTCTTTCCTCGCTCGCACTAATTATCGTTTCATATACACTTCATGGGGCACTTCAGCCGGCGATGACGGCGAGTTATTGGATTTTTATTTCCTTCGCGTTTCTGATTATCGGTATCTCATGGTTTCTTTCGCGGAAGAATATTTCTTTTGTGCTTGGTTCCGCCGTTCTTCTCACCGCGTGGTGGCTTCTGGTTTATCTTACTCTCGGGCAGTTATCAATTTCGTATGGAGCTGCTGCCGCTTTATTTATAGTTCTAGCGGCAGTTGTCTATGCAGTTCTTTGTTTGATTCATTTTCTCGCCTTGCATAGTAAGGGAAGGTGGTTCTAAAGTGCGACTATGTTAAAAATTGGTATCGTCGGATTACCGAACGTCGGCAAGTCGACGTTATTTAATGCACTTACCAAGGCCTCGGTGCCAGCGGAAAATTATCCATTCTGCACAATTGACCCATCGGTTGGTGTAGTCGGCGTGCCGGATACGCGGCTTCAAAGGCTCACAGAACTTTCACAGTCCGTGAAGACAATCCCTGCGGCGATAGAATTTGTGGACATCGCCGGTTTGGTAAAGGGTGCGGCAGAAGGCGAAGGTCTCGGGAATCAATTTCTCGCGAATATCCGCGAAACCGACGCGATACTCGAAGTCGTCCGATTTTTTGATGATACGAATATTACACATGTTGAAGAAACGGTTGAGCCAGATAAAGACATCGAAGTCATCAATCTAGAACTCGTACTCGCCGATGCAGAACAAGTGCGGAAGCGGCGCGACAAATTGATTCGTGACATGAAGACAGGCGATAAAAATGCGATTGTAGAGGATTCTGTGCTCTCCAAGCTCGAACAGGGATTTTCGATTGGGAAACTCGCGCTTCACGCAGGGTTATCGGATGATGAGAAAAAACACATTGCATATCTCAACTTGCTCACGATGAAGCCGATTCTGTATGTGCTGAATAAAAAGAGCGGCGGACATAATCTCGACGAGGCGGCCGATGGGCGCGCGGAGCGCGCGTACGAACTTATTAAATCACTCGGCTCACGTTTCGTCCTCGTTGATGCCGCGACCGAGCGTGAACTGAATGATGTCGCAGACGAAGACCGTAACAATTTCCGACAAGAATTCGGAGTGCAAGAAGACGGTCTCGCCGATCTTATTCGCGGTGCTTATGACACTCTCGGTCTCATTTCATTTTTTACAACTGGCACTGACGAGACACGCGCGTGGACCATTTCAGCGGGCAGCGCGGCGCCCGCTGCGGGCGCCGCTATCCACAACGACTTCGCCGATAAATTTATTCGTGCCGAAGTCGTCTCCACAGATGACCTTCTTGCTGCCGGCTCATGGTCCGCAGCACGCGAGAGCGCAAAAGTCCGCACCGAAGGGAAGGACTATATCGTCAAAGACGGCGATGTTATGGTCTTTTTGCACGGTTGACTCACAATTAGCAATTTGCGTGGTATAATTTCGCCCATATGGAAACAAACACCCCGCCAAAATTTGTTCGTTGGGCTCTTATGCTAGGTATTGTCATTATTCTTAATGTTTTCTTTACGGTTATTGTTGCACTCGCGTATCCATCGCCGGAATATAACGATTATTGTCCAAACATTCAGCAAACAACAGCGCCGGCTGATGCTATCACTTGCGATGCCCAAGGCGGTGTTTGGAACTCATACACGCCGAGCTCCCCGGATGTCTCGGCACCTTCGGCAGCAAAATCCATGTCGTCTTCGGGATATTGCGATATGTACGCGAAATGTCAGAAACCGTATCAGGCAGCAGTTGACCACCGCGCGCTGTACGCATTCGTCATAATGGTCGGTCTGGGCGTCGTTGCCCTTGTTATTGGACTTATCCCACTCGGTTCTTCAATTGTTTCTTCCGGTCTCTCCTATGGTGGAGTGCTCGCATTCATCATCGGTTCGATGGAATATTGGGGAAGTGCTGGGAACTGGATCCGTCTCGGCATCAGCACGGTAGGACTAGTTGCGCTTCTATATATCGGTTGGCGTCGCTTCCGCGATTAATGTCGTACGACCATTCAGAAATTGAGAAAGCAGCTCGAGAGAAATGGAAAGATCTCGATCTCTTTTCTGTTAATTTATCGGATGACCATCCGTCAGCTGGCGGCGAGCATTACTATCTACTCTGCGAGTTTCCGTATCCGTCGGGTGATCTTCATATCGGACATTGGTACGCCTTCGCGGTGACCGATATATACGCACGAATGCTACGTGCGCGCGGGAAGAAAGTTCTTTTCCCGATAGGTTTTGATGCTTTTGGATTACCGGCAGAGAATGCTGCGATGAAGCACGGCGAAGATCCGAAAAAATGGACGTATGAAAATATGGCGCGTATGAGGGGACAGCTCTCCACGATGGGCGCATCATTTGACTGGAGTAAGGAAGTTGTTACCTGCGAGCCAAATTATTACCAATGGACGCAGTGGCTTTTTGTGAAGTTCTTTGAACAAGGACTTGCCGAACGCCGCGAAGCGGCGGTGAAGTGGTGTCCGAAAGATCAGACCGTGCTGGCGAATGAACAGGTCATTGATGGCTGCTGCGAACGCTGCGGCACGGCGGTAGAAGAAAAGTGGCTTACCCAATGGTTTCTCAAAATTACCGATTATGCCGAGCGATTGCTTGCGGGATTAGACACGCTCCCGTGGCGCGAAGAGATAAAAGAGGCGCAGCGGGCGTGGATAGGGAAATCAGAAGGAGCAAAAATTAAATTTTCAATTTTCAATTCACAATTTTCAATTGAAGTGTTCACCACGCGGCCGGACACGA
>JAPLWI010000011.1 GCA_026396675.1 Candidatus Kaiserbacteria bacterium
GATGGCACGCTGGTCGTAAACTACTACGGTCTTATCGCCCCGATGATTCGTTCGATTCAAGAATTAGACGCCAACATGAAGCAATTGCAGGCCGCTGGGGCGATTCTTAGCGTAGAAGCGGGTACCGATGCGCAATGTGTTGTGGGGGATACGAAATTGCGGAGAAGAAGGAAAGGAAAAGGAAACACACAAAGCGACGGCAACGTCGGCATCGAATACGAAGAAATCGCGATTGCCGATGTTGCGGTTGGTGATGAAATTGCCTCGCTCGACGAGCGCACCGGTCGGGTCGTGTACTCGCGCGTGAACGCGCTCTTGGACATGGGTGTGCAAGAAATATTTGAACTCAAAACCGCCTCCGGTCGCACTATCAGAACCACTGGAAATCATCCGTACCTTGTTCGGGAAAGGGCGACATTGTCCTAAAACCTTATGCCGATTTTCTTTACACTTGTCAAAAAAGATAGCATAAAAATAGGTGATTTTATATCACAGATGCTTATGGCAACTCCGAAAAACACCGAAACTCGTGAGATTTCCGGCACGGTTATTCGTGATATAGAAGCGAAAATTGTATGAAAAAGCCCCGAGTCGGTGTATTTATTGATGCAGGGAATCTGTATCACACATCTGCTAGAATCGGATGGCGCATTGATTTCAGAAAATTGAGAAACTTGTTGTCTCATACTTGTGACCTATCTTTCATTAACTACCATATTATTGTTCCGCGTGAGGATGATGTGAATTATGCAAAAACGCTCACACACATACAAAAGGCCTCCGCGGCATTTACGGTGTGTCAAAAGCAGATGAAGTATATCTGGAGTGATGAAGAGAAAAGAGAGATAAAAAAAGGAGATATTGATGTTGATCTTGCGGTGGATGTCATAGAAAGGTTTGAGAATGTGGACGCTATGATTGTCGTGAGCGGTGACAGTGATTATCTCGCGCTTGAAAAGTATGTAGCTGAGCGCGGGAAGCCCCTCATATTTATGGGTTACAAAAAGAATATGGCGTGGGAACTCCGTCTTAAAAACCATATGTTTTTTGAATTGATTAGAGAGTGGGTAGAATACGGAATAACAACAAACCCCGACCTTTCGGCCGGGGCGACGTTAACAGGGTCAATTATAGCAAAGGCTATTTCTGAGTCAAGCATTTTGCCGGCGGGTGTGGATAACGATATCTCAGGCAGAAAAAGGATATGAAAAAATCTTCTGAACTTTCTGAACTGCAAACAAACAAATCCGACCTCGTTGCCGAGGCCGGATTGCTGGAAGCGCGCGTTCTTCCGAATAAAAATAAAAGTTGGCTCCAGCACGAAACTACATGGTTTCGCGCGATTGCGCGACGAAGCGGTTGTCAACCCGCGACGGCACTTGCTACAGAGTGCAAAGGAATCATAGCATAATACTATGGAAAAGAACTTTGACGGATGGAATGAGGTGAAAAAAATAACGCACACAGAGCATCCGCGCCTGTATACGGTTCGCGAGATATGGTGGTGCAGACTTGGCGTGAATGTTGGTACAGAACAAGATGGGAAAGGAGAATGGTCTGTCCGGCCTTGTATTATTCTGCGAGGATTTGGTTCCGATGCTTGTTTGGTTGTGCCGCTCACGACATCAACTCGCGAACACCCGCTACGTGTCACTGTCGGTTTGGTTGAAGGACAAGAAGCGAGAGCCAACCTATCTCAAATTCGTGTTGTAGATACTCGTCGTTTGGAGGAAAAGATCGGATTTCTTGAAACGAAAGCGTTTTCAAAATTACGAAAAGCCGCCAGAGATTTGTTCTCTGGCGGCTTTTCTGACTCTCTCCCCCTTGCGGGGGCAAGGCCGAAGCCAACTGTCCAAATATGATATATGACCACAACTGAAAAGTCAATGAAGAAAAAGGGAGTTGTTGATAACTTATTGAAGAGGTTTTTCGGCGCCCCCGTGCCTGATGTTGTCTTTGCGCCTGCGGCAATTCCTGCGACTAAAGCGACGATGACGACAAAAACCGTATGTCCGTACTGCAATTCGAGTAATTTTGTCAGGCGCGGCATTCGACAGAAGAAGCACGAAGTCGTGCAACTTTATTTGTGCCGGAATTCGGAATGCGGTCGAACTTTCACAGCCGAAAGAGTGAAAGGAAAAAGATTCCCTCTACAAGTCATTCTGGAAGGCATCAGTTATTACAACTTGGGATTAACGCTGGAACAAACTTGTCATATCTTAAAAGAAAAATTCTCAAAAGATGAAAATATTTTAGCACCGACGCCAGCTACGCTGGCGTCGTGGGTGGAAGAATATAAGCCGATTTGCAGGTTTGAACGAATGCGCCCGTACGCCGTCAAATTATTTCCGCCGCAGAAGATGATCGAAGTGGTTACGATGGCGCACCGCCAACTTTATCGATTCCGATACCATCGTGCAAAAACGCTGTTGTCAATGGAAGAATTTAAAAATCGTCGTTTCGGTCGTCTGAAAGAATATTTGGATAATGTTTCTGCGGAGACACCGCATCAATATTTTCAAGACGGAGAGCGGATGAGCGAGATCAGGAGCAAATTCGACAAAACCGATATGATTATCAAAAGTAAATCAAATTTCGCCAACAAAACCGCCGAGTTCGTCTTGCGGAGCGTGCCGGATAATAACGCGCGGCATGAGGCGTTGCAACGCTTCATGATTGCAAACGACTCGGTGACGATAGCGACCGAGGTGCCGGTGTATATTCGGAAAGAAGATGTGGAGCATATGGAGAATGTGCTGAAGTTCAAAATCTTAGGTGAAGAGGGGCTACTGATTAAGGGACATGCAGACAAAGCTAAGTCAAAATCGGCAGCGGGAAGCAAATCGTTTCCAAAACTCTTAACCGGTCACATTGACATTCTGCAAATCCGCAACGGTATGGTGCACATTCTTGACTACAAACCGAACGCGAGCAAGGAGAAGCCGATTGAACAGCTTACATGGTACGCGCTTGCGCTTTCGCGCCTGACCGGTCTGCGTTTGTTCGAATTCAAATGCGCGTGGTTTGACGACAAGGATTTCTACGAGTTCTATCCGCTGCATGTCGTTAAAAAATTGCAGATAAAAAAACGCGCGCGGAAAGTGCATTACAGAGACGGCAGTGTAGCGGAAATTCCGCGCCAGGACGTGTTTAAAGTCGCATAAATAAAATATGCAAAACTACGCGCAATCAAAATATAAATATCAGACCAACAAGGCGTTTACGCCGAGGAAGCCGGTCAAGACCTTCCGCGACCTGGACATTTATCAGCAGGCGATGAACTGTGCAGTCATTGTCGTGAAGAATATCCGGCCGAAATTGGTAACGCTCAAATACCCGTTTTTGGAAGGGCTAATGGACTGCACGATGACGGTGCCGCTTTCTATCGGCGAAGCACACTCTATCCGTTTCGGCGATTTCGCGAAGGGACTCGGTTTGATGGAAAAAGCAATGTCGGGGTGCAACAAGATGATTATCTATCTGGAACATATTAAAGGTATGTACGGAGCAAAGGTTGATGCCGGTGTAATTGATGAGATTATCGCACGTTATGCCGAGACGCGGACCAAGGCATTTCATTTGGAATGTTCGTGGAAGAAATGGGGGACCGCGCCGCGTGAGCGCGGCGCGTTGGGCGCAGTCAAGCTATAATCATATATAAATGTATGTTTCCATTTTTTAACAAAACAAAAGACGTTAAGGGGAAGTGGCGCAAAATTTCCGATTTGACACCTGGACTTGAAATCGCTGTTCCTTCCGAGAACGGAAATGTTGCTTGGGATGAAATAACTTCCATAAAACCAGTTGGCCGCGAGCAGGTTTACGATATTGAGGTAGAGGGAACACACAACTTCGTCGGCGACGATATTTTTGCGCATAACACCTATGTCTTGAAGTCGGGCAATCTGTCGGCTAATGCTCCTTCCGATGTTTTGAATGCCGATGACAAGAGTGTTGATATTTATAAACTTGCAACTTACGCGCTGTCAGAAGAACAATCGCTTGCGGCTAAAGTGGATGCGGAGCAGACGGAAATGGTCTCGCTCGAAGCGCGCGTGGAAGCGCTGGAAACAGGATCCGTGTCATCCGGTGGCAACTTCGGCACGGGGACGCTCGGCACGGGGTTGGCGAACGCCTTGAACGGCTTCGGCGTATTAATACAAAAGGGCATCGCGCAATTTAATACGCTCGTATTCCAACGGCTCGTCGCGGCGACTGATTCCACAGGTGCTTCCTCAGCTGGTTCTGTCAGCATCTTGACGGGAAATGTGGTTGCGCAGGTCACCAATTCATTGGTAATGCCGTCCACGAAGGTCTTCATCACATTCAATTCGCAAATTACCGGAAGCTGGTGGGTGAGCGACAAAGCTACTGGCTCGTTCCGCGTTGTCCTCTCGACACCGCAGGCCAGCGATGTCTCATTTGATTACTTTTTGGTTCAAACGGAAGGTCAAATTTCAACGAGTACGGCGGCTGTCAGCGATCAACAAACAAACAATAATTCTTCCGTTACAACGGCACCGATTATTGTAGAAAACTCGAGTGCCGAAACATCCGATACAACGGCAACAACTACTGCGACTTCAACGCCGGAATCTTCAGACACCACTCCGCCGGTCGTGACACTCATTGGCGAGGCGGCGATACAGATAAATGTTGGTGGCACATTCACTGACCCCGGCGCAACTGCGACTGACCCAGTCGACGGTGATGTGACCTCGAAGATTGTGGTGACCGGTTCGGTCAATACGGCAACGCCCGGACTTTACACACTCACCTATTCAGCTTCGAATGCGGCAGGGAATACAGGCACCGTGTCGCGCGTTGTCACAGTCCTCGCACCTGCTGAAACTCCAGCCCCAGCCGATGGTTCGACAAACTCACCACCTGACGATACAACCGCGCCGACTGAACCAGCAGCACCTGCTCCTGAAACACCCACCACTCCCGCTGTAGAAACACCAGTGGGTTGAATCGTGTCCAACATGTCCAACACCGAGTGTCCGACAATGCCCGACACATTGTAAACAACATGTCCAACACTCGGTGTTGGACATGTTTGGGCGGCAACTTAAAGTTCTAAAACCTCACCGAGTGTTTTGGCAATACTCGTTCGCACAAACATTTCATATTCGCTTGCCGTTTTGAATTGCCCCAAGACCACTTCCGTGGAAAGTAACTTATCCCAACGACTTTTATCGATGTAGTCCTGGTAACTAGACCACTCGTATTTTTGTTCATTACTTTTCCATTGTTGCAAACCTCTTACATTGCGATGAATGTAAGTCGAGAGGTAAAGCAATTGATCGTCGTCTTCTATATGAATAGCTCTATATGGTCCTTGAAATAAGTGTCCGGACACTCTGTATCTCGTGTTGTAATACTTTGTATAACCATTTAAAACGCGTTGCATATATCGTGCGATGCCATTTTCTTGAGTTTCTTTAAGAATAAGATGAAAATGATTCGGCATGAGACAGAACGCGGTAAGTTCCACATACCGATTCTTAATGATTTTCGTAACATCCTCCGCACCAATGTCGAACACTCGGTGTTGGACAAAACGACGCACACGGCGGGAAATTTGATCAAAAACAATATCGGATTGGAAAAATAAAATTAAAAAGAGGAATCGAGAATAATCCGAGGTATCATGAAAAATAATTTTCTTCTGTGTACCGCGATTGTACACGTGATAATACTCACCAATGCTTATTTGAACATTTCGCATACAGTTTCATTGTCGCAGAAATACGGGCATTTTGTCCAACACTCGGTGTTGGACATGTTTTGGAAGTTGCAGATATTGCATGTGTGCTACACTTTTATTTATGAAAAACATTCGCATTGCCATTAATGGTTTCGGGAGGATAGGTAGAGCATTTGCGCGCCGCGCGCAAAATCGTGGTGTTGAAATTGTCGCAATAAACGATCTCGGCTCGCTGGAAAATCTCGCGTATCTGCTTAAGTACGATACTGTGTATGGGCGGTTCCCCTCAGAAGTTTCAACGAAGGAGGGCGCGTTTCTTATAGATAACAAAGAGGTGAAATTCTTTTCGGAAAAAGATCCAGCGAAATTACCGTGGAAGGACTTAGACATTGATGTCGTCGTAGAATCAACTGGACTTTTTACCGATTATGAAAAGGCGAGCGTGCACATTACTGCTGGCGCAAAACGTGTCGTAATTACCGCACCGGTCAAGGTTCCGCCAGTCGACGGAGGTGGTGCGACAGTGCTAATGGGTTTGAATGAGGAGAAGCTCGCGTCGTGTCAGATTTCGTCAAACGCTTCCTGCACTACCAACGCCGCAGGTCCAATTATCGCGATCTTGGATGAGGTGATTGGTATAGAAAAAGCAATACTTTCCACAACGCATGCGTACACAGCAAGTCAGTCAATTGTAGATGGGCCATCAAAAAAAGATATGAAAGAGGGAAGATCCGCGGCGCAAAATATTGTGCCGACTTCAACTGGTGCGGCAACGGCAGTCACGGCAGCATACGAATCGCTCGCCGGAAAATTTGATGGCATCTCGCTTCGCGTTCCGGTAGTTGTTGGGTCAATCGCGGACATTACTTTCATCGCGAAGCGACCAACAACTGTTGAGGAAGTAAATGGGGCGTTACGCGGCGCCGCAGTGGCGCCGCGCTGGACAGGCATTTTCAAAACGACTGACGAAGAACTCGTATCAAGCGACGTCATCGGTGAACCATACGCTTCAATTGCCGATCTCGGAATGACTCGCGTTGTTGATGGGAATCTCGTGAAAGTACTTGCTTGGTATGATAACGAGATGGGGTATGCGGAGTCGCTAGTTCGGCATGTGATTGCCGCGTCCGCGGCAATCATGCCGAATCCGTCAGCGGATTTGGCGCAAGCCGCCGCGAAAGCATGAAAGTATATTTTGCTTCTGACCACGCCGGATTCGCGCTCAAGAACGCACTCGTTGAACACATTCGCACACTCGGATATGAGGTGGAGGATATGGGATCATTCTCACATGATACAGGTGATGATTATCCGGACTTCGTGACGCCGCTTGCGGAGTGCGTTGCGGCTGAGCCGGACGCACGCGGCATCATCATCGGCGGAAGCGGTCAGGGCGAAGTGATGTGCGCGAATCGCGTGAAGGGGATTCGCGCCGCCGTGTTTTATGGTCCTCGACGAGTAACAGAGGCACTCGATATTGAAGGAGGCCGTTCCGAAGACGGATACGATGCGGTGCGACTTCCCCGCCGGCACAATGATGCGAATGTACTCTCAATCGGCGCGCGCTTTGTCTCTGGAGACGAAGCCGATGAGGCAGCTCGCATATTTCTCGAAACGCCTTTTTCCGATTCATCGCGTCATTCGCGCCGTCTTGCAAAGTTTTAGTAGTATACTTACCAAATGGGCCTCGTTGTCCCGGCCGTGCTTCTTTCCTCGAAGCAGGAGCTAGAGGAGAAGCTGGAACTTTTTTCTCGGATTTCTTCCATTACCCGAGTGCAGATTGACGTGGTCGATGGTCGTTTCGTTTCACCCACTTCATGGCCATACTCCGCCCCTCTGGAATTTTTAGAGATGATTAAGCATCGCGAAATGCTTCCGTACCTTGACCGTTTTGAATATGAAATTGATTTAATGTGTCTTGATGCTGAACAAGCGGCTGGAGCGTGGCTCGCTCTTGGCGCATCGCGCCTCATATTCCACGCTGAGAGTGCGACTGATCTACCACGACTTCTCGCATCAGCAAGGAAACGATATGGTGGCGGCGAATTTTCATCACTTGTTTCCTTCGGCATTGCTCTCAACATTGCAAGTGATCTCGCGCTTATTGAACCGTGTTTGGGTCAGATAGATTTCATACAATGTATGGGCATCGCGCAGATCGGACGACAAGGACAACCATTCGACAGACGCGTATTTGAGAAAGTACATGTACTTCGCAATCGTCATCCCGAAATTCCAATTCAAGTTGATGGCGGCATCTCGCTCGAAAACGCGCATGAGCTCGTTGCACTAGGTGTTTCAAATCTCGTAATCGGTTCCGGTATTCTTCGCGCAAGCGATTCAATTACTGCAGTCGCGGCGTTTGAGGAACTTCAGAGTCCATACGGAGTTTGATAAGGTATAATCTGAAAATGCCGCCTGCGGATGCGAAAATAAAAGAACTTAAAGAAAAAGCGAGATTAATTCGCGAGACGGTTATTCGAATGCTCACAACAGCAGGCAGT
This sequence comes from Candidatus Kaiserbacteria bacterium, assembly GCA_026396675.1. GTDB lineage: Bacteria > Patescibacteriota > Minisyncoccia > Phycocordibacterales > Phycocordibacteraceae > C7867-001. The sequence continues at coordinate 8,215 of JAPLWI010000011.1, forward strand.
GGGCACACTGCCGGTTCCTTGGGCATGGCGGATATTTTTGCCGCATTCTATTTTCATATTTTAAAGCATGATCCGAAGAATCCGGAGTGGGAAGAACGCGACCGACTTATCCTTTCAAACGGACACATTTGTCCTGCATTGTATGCAGCGATGGCACACTCCGGTTATTTTCCTGTTGAAGAATGTTTAACTCTGTGTAAATTTGGCAGTCGGCTCCAAGGACATCCAGAACGCCTACGATTGCCCGGTATTGAAACAACTTCTGGGCCGCTCGGTGAAGGTCTCTCGCAAGCCGCCGGTATGGCGCTTGCGCTCCGTATGGGTATATGTCGAACACTCGGTGTTGAACACGCATGTCAAACACCGAGTGTTCGACACGAAAAACGAATTTATTGCGTGATGAGTGACGGCGAACAAGATGAGGGGAATACTTGGGAAGCAGTGATGTTCGCTGGGAAAAATAAATTGTCGAACCTTACGGCGATTATTGATCGCAATGGTATTCAAATAGATGGAATGACTGAAGAGGTAATGCCACTAGAGCCGCTCGCGGACAAGTACCGCGCATTCAACTGGAATGTGCTTGAAGTGGACGGCAATGATATCTCCGCATTTGTCGTTGCGGTTGATGAGGCAAAAGCAAGTGAGAAACCGACTCTAATTATTGCGCACACCATTCCTGGCAAAGGCGTGCAAGAAATTGAGAATGATTATCACTGGCACGGGAAAGTTCCGACAAAAGAAGAATGCGAGCGGTTTATTAAATATTTAAACATTTAAATATGATAAATCCTGACGCAAAACTAAACGCAAAAGTGTTTGCGGATGATATTGAAAAAACGCCAGTGCGCAACGGTTTCGGAACGGGCATCGTGGAAGCAGGAAAGGCAGACCCACGTGTTGTCGTGCTCTGTGCTGATCTTGCAGAGAGCACGCGTGCGGAATCATTTAAAAAAATATTTCCCGAACGATTTATTGAAATGGGTGTCGCCGAACAGAATATGGCGACAGTCGCCGCCGGCATGGCAGCCGCAGGAAAAATTCCTTTCATCACATCGTACGCAGTATTTTCTCCAGGCCGTAATTACGAACAAATTCGCACAACCATCGCGCTCAATAAAATGTCGGTAAAAATATGTGGCATGCATGCAGGCGTTTCTGTTGGCGCTGACGGAGCGACGCACCAAATGTTGGAAGACATCGGAATGATGCGGACACTTCCGGGAATGGCAGTTATTGTTCCTTGTGATGCGGAAGAAGCAAGAAAAGCAGTCATCGTAGCAGCGAAGACAGACGGTCCTGTTTATATTCGCTTTGGACGCTCTGCAACACCGGTCTTCACAACATCAGAGACCCCTTTTCAGATAGGAAAATCTTTAACGTTGTGGGATTCAAATCCGTCAGCTGGTGGACCAAAAGTCGCAATTCTTTCAACCGGTTCATTAAGTTATGCTGCCCTAGCGGCAGCGAACGAGCTCTCAAAAAATGGCGTAGAATCAATCGTTTTGCACATTTCAACTATCAAACCATTGGATGAAGAAGCAGTACTTAATGCGGCAAAACGTGCTGGTCGCATTGTCACTGTTGAAGAACACCAAGTTGCCGGCGGTTTCGGGAGTGCCATCGCCGAATTTCTTTCAGAGACATATCCTGTTCCGATAAAAAGAATCGGCGTCCTCGATCAGTTCGGTCAATCCGGTTCTCCAGAAGAGCTGTTGGCGCATTATGGGCTAGACGCTCTCCACATAGCGGATACCATACGTGCGTTTGTGCTTATATAATAAATAATATGAAGGGACGAATAAATTTTTATTTTTCAATGTTACTCGTTGCTATTATGGGCGCTGGTGCAACATTACTCATAATGCATGTTGCAAACGCAAATTCATTCTCTACAATAACTCAACGCGAAATTCTGCAGGAGCTTCGGTGAGAAATTTTTCAAGTGTCTTGCGCGTGAGGAGACCTTTCTGCGCGCCAATTTCCTGCACGACAGACATCGCATTTATCGGTCCCCAGAGAAGCGCTTCATCAAGCGATTTGCCGAGCGCGAGTGCTGCGACAATTGACGAAGTTGATGCATCGCCAGCGCCAGTGCGATCTAGTGGCGGTTTCGGATCCGGATACATAGGCACTTTAAATATTTTTTCGCCGTTGCTGGCATAAGCGCCATTAACACCGTCCGTGATGAGAACTATCTTCGGACCGAGTGCATGCATTTTTTCAAGAAGCGTTTTTATATCCGTTTCTCCAACTACAAGGATGCGCTCCGCCTCTTCTTTATTACATGCAATAAGTTCTGTTCTGGTATAAAGAGCACTGAGTTTTTCCTTTCCCATTTCCATCTGGAACGTGCCGGGCTGGAAGGCGAGTTTCGTCTCAGGATGTGCGGCAAGCCACTCCGTTAGTTCGGCATGAAATGATTCAGAATTTTTGCCGATTGAAGAAAGATATATCCATTTCGGCGGTTTAAATTCTTTAGGAATGATATATGGATAATCCTCATGTCGGATAAGAATAGTACGGTCTGATTCATACCAAAGTACGAAATGATGATTTGTAGGGATGTTATCATTTACGGCGACATATTTTGTATCAACTCCTTCGCGCATGAATGTCGCAAGAATCTCTTTACCAAAATAATCATTACCAACATTTGAGACGAATCCAGAGGAGAGACCAAGACGTGCGGCGGCGACCGCCGCGTTAGCTGCATTTCCAACAGCAGGTACGGACACAACAAAATCGTAGGGAATTTTGTCGCCCCACGGCATAGAAATAGTGCAGTTCGTATTATTATTGTCGCAATTAATCTGTGCTTCTTTGAGCCGAATAAATTCATCAACTGTTGTGTCGCCGATAGCAATAAAGTCCATCCGACAATTCTAACACGTGTTAACATTAGTTTTATGACTGATCTTGTCGCAACGGCTCGTTCACTTTTCGCACCAGGTAAAGGAATCCTTGCCGCTGATGAAAGTGTGCATACCGCAACAGAGCGTCTTGCTGCACATAACATCACCACGAGCGCGGAGATGCGCCGGCAGTATCGCGATCTCTTCATCGGTACTATCGGCATCGAGCAGTATTTATCGGGCGTTATACTTTTCTCTGAAACGCTTCTAGAAAAAGGGAATGATAAAAAATTATTTTCTGCATCGCTCACAAAGCGAGGCATCATGACTGGCGTGAAAGTTGATCTCGGAACTGAACCATTCCCAGCGAGCCAGCACGAACTCATTACGCAAGGGCTTCTCGATCTACCAGAGCGCATCGCCAAATATAAGAAACAAGGAGCCGTCTTTACTAAATGGCGCACAGTTTTTTGCATTGACGGCGGTACACTCCCATCTGCACAAGCGATACACGAGAACGCGAAACGACTCGCAAGTTATGCGAAGGACTCGCAAACTGCAGGTCTCGTTCCTATTCTAGAGTCGGAAGTTTTGTTCAAAGGGAAACACAGCCGCACTCGTGCTCGCACGGTTATTGAAGAAACGTTACAAACGTTATTTTCTGTACTCGACGAACACGCAGTTGATCGTGCAAGCATCATTTTGAAGACATCCATGGCGCTTTCAGGAGATGCGAACGAGAAGAAAGATTTACCAGAAGAAGTTGCCGAGGACACACTCGCGGCGTTGTTAAAAAGTGTACCGCGACAGATAGCGGGTATTGTTTTTCTTTCAGGTGGACAGACGCCTGATCAGGCGACCGACAATTTGTCTGCAATTTGTCAGTTGTCCAAAAAGGATGGAGGAACTACTCCGTGGCCGATTTCGTTTTCATTCGCACGGGCACTTCAAGAAGAAGCGCTTTCTTCCTGGAAAGGGAAGGAAGAAAATATTTCTGTCGCTCGCGCGGCATTTCTCGCGCGTCTCGCGAAGGTTTCCGCCGTACTCATATAATTGCTTTCTTTCACGCTTTCCCGTATATTCAAACATCATGCTTACTCTTACGGTAGAAAAGAGGAAAGACGGCGGCAAGAGCGCCGCTGAGCTACGCCGCGCTGGATTTATTCCTGCGGTAGTTTATGGCGCACATCACGCTGCTACACCGATCTCCATGCAGGCACGCGCGTTTGAAAAAGTTTTGAAAGAGGCCGGCGAAGCGACAATCGTTTCGCTCACAGGTCTCGGTACACCACTCCCAACGCTCATACATGAGGTTAATTTCGATCCAATCACGAATCAACCACGTCATGTTGATTTCTATGCGGTAACCAAGGGCGAAAAAGTTGAAGTAGCAATTCCTCTCTCATTTGTCGGCGAATCACCGGCAGTGGAGGCAGGAGCGAATCTTGTGAAGGTTCTCCACGAACTTGAGGTTGAGGCAGATCCAATGAATCTTCCGCATGCCATTGAAGTTGATATCTCCGTGCTGAAAGAGATTGATGACCAAATTCACGCGAAGGATCTAAAACTCCCTTCTGGGGCCGCACTCATCACTGAACCAGATGATGTGGTCGCGCTCATACAAGAAGTTGTTATTGAAAAGGAAGAATTGCCGGCACCGGCAGATATCGGCTCAATTGAAGTAGAAAAGAAAGGCAAAGAGGAAACGGAAGAAACACCGGAGGCGTGATAAAATAAACTGGCAATGCGTCAGTTTATTTTTCTTGTTTTCTGGTGCGCACTTATCGGCGCACCTTCTGTTGTACTTGCGCAGAGTGTGGCGCAGGCGGCCACCAATTACGAACAGCAATTACGGGATAAACTAGCAGATGTTGAGAACCAGATTGCCGCTCAGCAACAATTGTTGAATGGCGATATCGGCGTGCATAATAAAACGCTTTCTTCGCTTTCTGGGCAATTATCGGCAGAAAAAGAATCGCTCGCTCAGATTCTCCGACAGACCCAAGTGCTTGATGACTACTCTGTCGTCAGTGTTGCACTCGGCTCCCAGAGCGTCTCTGGTTTCTTCAGTGATCTTGACGCTTTTACTTCTATAAAAAGTTCACTTGCAAAATCATTTGCTCATATTCAACAAACAAGCGTTTCAACCGAAGCAGAGAAGGAAACACTCCAAGCACGACTCGCGGAACAAGAACAGTTGCGCACCGTTGCACAGCTCGCCAAGCAGCAGGTTCAAGCACAAGAACAAGATAAACAGAAACTTCTGACGCAGACTAAAGGCGTTGAAGCAAATTATCAGAAAATGATTGCGACGAACCAGAAGACCGCGGCACAGATTCGCTCAGAACTCTTCACCCTGCGAGATTCGGCGGCGATACCGTTCGGCACTGCGCTGACCTATGCTGAAGCGGCTGAGAAGGCGACCGGCACACGCGCAGCAGTAACGCTCGGAGTTTTGAAACAAGAGACGAACCTCGGCGAAAATCTCGGCACAGGGTCGTGGCGCGTTGATATGTCGCCGACGCGCGACCAGCCGGTTTTCTCCTATATCACACAAACGCTCGGTCTCGACCCTGACAAAATGCCGGTCTCTCGGAAGCCGTCGTATGGTTGGGGCGGCGCGATGGGGCCTGGACAATTCATTCCTTCAACTTGGGTTTGTTATGGCGGATTCGTGAACACAAATACCGGAACCTGTTCTCCGCCATCTGGCGCAGGCAGTTCATTCTGGCAAGGTCCATGGCAATACTCTTCTAGTAAAGACCGTGTGCGAAAACTACTCGGCGCATCCTCGCCGAGTAATCCATGGACAGCACAAGTCGCGATTATGGCGACCGCGATGCTTATGGCGGACAACGGCGCGTCTGCACAAACGCCTTCTGCCGAACGGCTCGCGGCACTCCGCTACTTCGCCGGATGGACGCATGCGAACAATCCCGCTTACGCATTCTACGGTGACGGTGTAATGGAATTCGCCGCCGGATTCCAGCAGGATATAAATCAACTGGGTGGGCCATAAATATACACCGGTGTTATTTTTTTTAGCATCCGCGCGATGATACACTATATACACATATGAAACCCCATTATCTCCTTCCCATATTCGCCGTATTATTCACCGCCGCTGTCTCATTTGGCTTGAATGCTCTTGCCTCAACCTTCTCTGAACCATCTGGTTCTCCAACCAGCTATAACGCTCCCGCGCCACTTGATACCAGTGCAAATGCAAATGCAAAAGCAGGAGGCCTTCTCCTTAACAGCGGCGGTGCGGCCAACGGTCTCATCGTGCAATACGGCAAAGTCGGCATCGACAAAACAAACCCAGCATTTGCATTAGATGTGAGCGGAGCAGTCAACGGCACGCAACTCTGTATCAACGGAACTTGTTATTCGAGTTGGCCGGCAGGACCAACTGGCGCAACAGGTTCGGCAGGTGCCACGGGCGCAACTGGCGCAACTGGCGCTACGGGACCACAAGGACCAGCTGGGCCAACAAATGTTGGATACGCCATCTATTCCTGTCCTGCGACCTGTTATTCTCCCTATCAGGACTGGGTCACCCCATTCTTAAGTACCCAATCTTCTTGTTTTTGTAATGGTTGTGCATACGGACTGTATCAATGGTTTTCTTGCACTTATGTTGGCCACTTGGAACCATAAAATATAATTGCATGAAAGAAACAATCACCACCCTGTTAGTTCTAATCATCGGAATCACCATTGGTTTTGCAGGAGGTAAATATATCAACATCAAAGTAGCCGATTCTAGTTGTGAAGCGAAATTGGCAAAAGCTAAAGCGATGTTTCCTTCAGCACAAGATGTGAGAGGTGTTTCTGGGAAGATAAGTGGAATCAATGGAAATACAGTTACTATTGCGGTGAACGAAACCAGCCCATTTGATGATTCGCCGACCGCGAGGGAAGTGGTTGTCGGAGAAAATACTAAAATAGTAAAGATGGATTTTAAAGATCAGACAGTATTTAAACAAGAGTTGGAAGAATATCAGAAGATAACCAGTGCCCAAACCGACAAGACCAAGATTCCGACCCCTCCAATACCTTTCACAGAGAAAGAAATCTCGCTTTCTGACTTAAAAGTCGGAGATCAGATCACCGTTGAAGCCGGAGAGAATATCAAAACAGAGACAAAGTTCACAGCAACGAAAATAACACTTCAGGTTATTCCGGCTGTTTCTAAAACAGCTCCAGCAGCACCGAATTAACAAATATGAACATCATACCGCTACAGGAAATGATTAATCATACAAACCCTAGAGGGAAGTGGCGGGTATGGATTCTGTTTTCAATTGTGGTGATTATTGTTGGGTGGCTTGGAGTGGCGTGGTTCCTCGGTTTTTTCCCGTTCTCGTATAAAACAACTTTGCAGCAACAGGCCTATCAGAAAGTGTATGACTCGCTCACTGCGACCGGGACTTCCGAAACTATTCCGAACACGGTGCTAAAAGAACTTACTGCGACATCATCGAGCCCAACTCAATCAACAAAGTCATCGCAGGAAACGCCGACCATTACTTCTTCTGTGCTGGATTCGCTCACTCCAAAAAGATAATATGCCTTTATTATCTAAAACTTCTCGCATAATTCTTCTCGGACTGCTCGTACTTGCTGCCGGCACATTGTTTTTTGGCAAAGTATCTATTACGAAAGCCGATTCTACTTCTCTGCCGATAACCGGCTATGCGTGGTCTGATTATCTTGGCTGGATTCATTTCAACGGTAGCAATTACGGCGTGTATGAGGATTCTACAACCGGAAAACTTTCCGGCTATGCGTGGTCGCCATACTTCGGTTGGATAACATTCAACGAAAGCGAACTTAATGATTGTCCTTCCGGCTCTTGTCAGGCGAATATTTCTGGTAATGGCTCAGTAACCGGTTGGGCGCGTTCCTGTGCGTCTTTTTCTAATAAAAATGCCTGTAGCGGCTCTCTCGATTCTGGAAGCGGCGGATGGGACGGTTGGATTCACCTGTCTGGTTCAGGTTATAGCATTACTTCAGCAGCCAACAGTTGTTGGTCCGGATATGCCTACGGTTCGCAGGATATTGGTTTTATTAAATTTGCGGGCACTGCTGCTGACGGTTATGCCTATAGAGTCGGCGGTCCTTCTTGTGGCGATTGTACAAATGGCGCGAATAATTATCCGACCTGCAACACTTGTTCTGACCCGTTCGTGTGGGCCGGCTCCTCATCTTCCTGTGTCGCATGTAGTAATGGAGGATGCACTGGAGGCGTATGTAACAATGGCACAAACAATCCTCCAACCTGCACCATATTTGCGCCAGCCGCGACTCTATCTGCGAACCCATCAACAATCGACAGCGGTCAATCAACAACTCTGATATGGAGTTCTACACATTCAACATCTTGCACAGCAGCTGGAGGATTTTCAACGGGCGGCGCTACTTCGGGTAGCGTCTCCAGTGGTCCTCTCACACAGAATCCATCAATCTTCCAAATCACCTGCTCGAATTCGGACAACACATCTCAACCGGCTTCTGCCACCGTTACGGTTCTTTCTCCGGATGCGACCATCAGTGCAACCCCTTCTCGCGTCAATTCTGGCGATACCTCCATAATTTCTTGGAGTTCATCAGATGCAAATAGTTGTGCAGTTACGAGAAACGGTATTGCGTGGAAGACCGGTCTTAGTTCTTCAGGTATATCCGACACCATTACTTCGCAGACCGTCTACACTATCACCTGTCAAACCAATGGCACCCCGATAAATAAATCAGTTACGGTAAACATCCTTTCTGGCTTCCAAGAATTCTAAGTCCGCTTGACAATTATATATTATAGTATATTCTTTCTTTCAGAAAAGGTAAGACGGTTGTCTCGCCAAAAAAAGGAGGATTATCTATGAAAAAGATAACAATGTTCTTTGTAATCGTGTTTCTTGTTTTTGGGTTATCAGCACAGTCCGCAGAGATGAAACCGTTTCTTCTTGAGCACTATGGCTGGACTATTGACATCAAACAAGGTGGGAGGTTTGATTTCTGGAACATCGAATGTTCCGCAACAACACAACTCCTTCCAAAGGATGGGGTTAATGTCTTCAAGAACTGGGTCTGTCGGCAGAAAGACAAGGAATATTGGACGGTCTCTCTTTGGCGAGTTCCGTCCGTTAAGTCGACCGCGATTGAGGCAATGGTCTATCGCACAATGTCTGAAGGGCTCGGCTACGGAAAGGTAACTTGTAGAGAAGAAGTATTCCCGTCGGCCGCGGATCCGAAAGGAGTTATCAATGATTGTGAAGTTCCTCTTCAGCATGGGACATTTTATGTCTCGTTCTACCACTTCAACATTCCGATGCCTGAAGGATCGACATTTGTCGATAATGACGGGAAGAAGCCGGAGACACTCGGCTTCACCATCTGGGTTCAAAATGCTGGAATATCGAACCCAGCTGTTAAAGGAAGATTGCGAGAACTCGTTTCCGCGATCAGGAAGAAATAAGTTCTTTAAGGTTGTTCTTAATGCCGCCGCATTTAACGGGCGGCATTTTGATTTAAGGAATGGTATGATTCGAATCACAAATATGTCTTTCTATGCTTCTTAAAAAGATACATTCCAATAAATTTTTTTACTTCGGTCTCTTCTTTTTATGCATAGTTTTGTCTTGTTTTTTACTCTACAGAACAGAATTTAGTTGGGTTACTCTTGACGATAAAAAGATAGAGAAATTAAGCGCGCAGGCCACAGCAGATGCATCAAATTTTTTATTTGAAAAAAACATACGCGAATTTAAAGAACTCAGTTTTCTTTATTCACTTAAAGGAAACACTAATTTGGCGGCGCGAATGATGATGAAAGTAGGTTTTCAATATGATAAGAACGGCGACTATCTCACTGGATTGCCGATTCTTAAAAAAGTAGCTTTCAATGAAAAAATTTCCCCAGAAGTAAGATCGGAGGCGATTGCTCGCATCGTTATGGCTTATTCCGGCAATGAGAAAAAAGAAATAATGCAGGCGATATTCAATGATGATAATCAAATGATGAAGGATGCGCTTGGCGAAGGGAATATAGAAAATAAACAAGATTTACGAAGAGCAGCTATTCATTTACTGGAAAAAGCCAATAGCATTCATGAATATTCTTATCTCGATTATATTCTCGCTGCGCGCAAAAGCTATTTGTTTATAGACGAAATGAAAAATATCAGTAAAAAGGAAATAAACTCAAGGAAAGAAGAAATCCTTTCTCTTATACAAAGAGGAGATGAATTGTTGAAAAAGGAAGTAAACATGAATGATTTTATAAAAGGAAGTTTCATTCATGATTTTTTACCTTCAGGCCAGTCGCAAAAATTACAAGCATTTGCGGAACTTGCTCAAGTTGACCGCATCTATGAGAAATCAGCAACAAGTGTATACAACGGCTTAAAAACAATAAAAGAAATGTATTACAAAAATGACAACAGCCCAAACTACTTAGGCACAGAGTCCTTCATCAGATTTTATTACGCCTCGATGCTTGCGTACTTGCATGGAGCTGATTACAAAAAAGAAATTGAGGAGATTATTGCTCCAACTATGATTGAGACGGGGAATTGGGGAATTGCCAATCGTACCGTGGCATGGAGATTTTATGAAAATGAGTTAACCAAGCCCGAAGAAGAAAAAGGGTCAAATTATGAGAGTATAATGAATATAGCTTCTTTACTGCCGGATTTTAATCAATTTCTTATAGAGAAAGGATGGATGAACGATTAATTTTTTATATAATATCAAAATGATTACTTATACAGATTCTTTCATAATATGGACAATTTTTACAGTTTCTTCAGAAACTCTAACCCTTATTTTTTTGTTAAGAGTGTTTTTCCATGTTACGAGAGATAAGATTAGCAATACTCGACTTATATTCGCTGGATTTTTCGCTTCTTTTTCGACCATGCCTTATGTGTGGTATGTTTTCCCAAATCTTGCTGACTGGACGCGTGGTACTTCTGTCCATTACAGCGAAATATTTGCCGTTTTATTAGAAGCGCTATTTTATAGAATGTATCTTAAAACAAGCACCAAAAATTCCTTGATAATCTCTCTCGTTTGTAATTCAATCTCTTTCTCTCTTGGAAGGTTTTTAATAATGAAAGGATTATGGTTCTACTGATGATGAACCATAGCTTGTGTACAGTCGTCTTGACGAAAGTTGCTTGTCTGGGATACGATTAATCAGCAATGGAATCTGGGTTGATTAAAAAATATTTGAAGTACATCGGAGGATTGATTGTAGTAATCCTCATTCTCCAAGCGGTTGGATATTTTATATACAAAAATGTAGTACCAGCAGCACTTCCTGAAAAGAATACTCAAGGACAGGGTGTAGATTTATCTCCAGCTACAGTTGTCTTTACAGGACAGCCGGCACCAGAAAAACCATTTGATTTTAAAGGAACTCTATATTTATCGTTGAAGAAAATAAATGGTAATTTTGGTTTGGGAATATATACATTTAATATTAACGGCACTGTTGGTTCGAAATTCACTACAATTTTTGCTGACAGGATAACGAAAGATGGAGATTATAACATAAGCATTTCCCCTTCGGTTTCTTCGGACGGTAAAAAACTGGCTTTTGCAAGAGGGAAAGTGAGTGCCCAATTACTTCAGATTTTTACCAGTGATATTTCAGGCACAAATGCTCAACAGATTACTAATACTCCTGACAAATATAAAAGAGAACCGGTTTTCAACCCGTCTGGTAAGCTAATTGCCTATATATCGCATAAAACAAAATCATCCGCAAATGATCCCGACCCAAATATACCAGAGAGTTGGTCGACATATGTGACCGATCTCAAAGGAAATGTTGTAAAAATAGCTGCTGGTGTCAATCCTATTTTTTCTCCAGATGGAAAAAAATTGCTCATCCTTCAGAACGATGGACTGCATGCTTTTGATATAAGAGTATGGACAAATCCGAAGCATTTGGGACTTGTAGTAAAAACAGTTGGTGGAAGGGCTTCTGAACAGATGAAGATATCTGTTTCAACAGACGGAAGAATGATGTCTTGGTCGTCTGAGAACACAATGAAGGTTGTCGTTTCGCATATAAATTCATGGGACACATTTTCCATAAGTCCGTTTCTAGTTATAAAAACCAAAGCGTATTGGTCTGTTTTTTCTCCTGATGGAAAATATTTAGCTGTCGACGAATGGAGAAAGGACAGCATCGATGGTACTGAATATCCGGTTATAATGGGATATGACCTGTCCAATGGCAAATCAGTGAAACTACTTACTTTAATCAGCGACGACAAGTCGTATTTATGGTTCGGCGCATGGAAATAAAAAATAAAAAAAAGAATATAGTTCTAATTCTTGGAGTGTTTATACTGATGTCGGTCATTTTTGTGCGTCTATCGGGCGCTTTCCCGAATCCCTTTTCAGGGAAGATTTTTATTTCGATTTCAAACGCACTTTTGACACTGAATCAAACAGCTCACGCCGATGGTGATGGCGGCGATGGCGGCGATGGAGGTGGAGGTGGAGGTGGAGGAGACGGGGGAGGTTGTGGTTCCGGCGGTTGTGGTGGCGATGGTGGTGCTGGCGATGGTGGCGGTGCTGGCGATGGTGGCGGCAGTGGCGATAGTTGGAGCGGCAGTGACTGCGTTCAGAGTTATGGTTGGGGATGTTACTCAGCCACTAACTCCTGCGGGGAATCTTCAATGGGCAATATAAATTGTTATGGTATTTGTAATGCTTCGACGCCAGCGAATCCTAGCGGGTACGGCAGTGCTTGTACTTCAGCCGCTAACTCCTGCGGCCAAACCAATTCTGGAAGTATCCAATGCAACGGTTCTTGTTCCGCTTCAGTTCCATCCAATGCAACATGTCTTCCGACAACTCCAACACTCTCCGCTCTATATCAAGTAGGAATTTACATCGGTACCACTGGCTCGGCATACTATCCAAACGGCTATACTTTGTATGCAAACGCCTCTAGCCCATCCGGCTCAAACCTAGCATATTACTTCGAATGGTCTGGCGATTCCGCAGCGGCCCAATGGTCTGCTTGGGTTGGGTCAGGCGGTTGGGGAAGTGTTGATGGTCATTATGCTGACTACAACGCTGGTACATACTATGCCCGCGCATGGGCGTATGACGGCTACGGTAATTGGTCTGTCTCACCATCCGCATGGTTACCCATCACACTTACTAATCCAGCTCTTTCGGTTTCATGTTCTGGTACTCCAGGCAATCCATATATTAATCAGCCAGTCGTATGGAATTCTTCGGTATCTGGCGGATCGCGTTTATACAGTTATTCATGGAGCGGCAGTGAAGGTCTTTCAGGTACAAACTCATCAGTTGAGAAATCTTATACAACAACCGGAGTGAAGCAAGCATCACTCTCTATAACCGACACACGCTCTGGCTATACATCCTCTGCTACATGTACCACAGGAGCGAATCAGCTGAACGGTCCGACGAATAGCCAAGTAGGAGGCACAGGCGTAGGCGTCGGGTCATGCACTTCTTCGCTTTCAGCGAATTCGTATACGGTTGAGCAGGGCGAGAATACTTCAATTACATGGAGCGTACCGGGCGGAGCGTACTGCGCTTCTTCATGCTCCGGGAGCGGCTTCAATACGGGTGGAGCCATTTCTGGCGGTCCAGTAAATGCAGCCGTTCTTCCGGTCCCTCCAACTACCTCATACGCGCTTACCTGCACCGGCGGAACCTACGGCCAGCCGCCTCCCGCGAATACTACCGTTACCGTCCTTGTCCCGACTGTTAATCTGACAGTGAATAACCAGACGGGAACGACTCGCGTGAACCAAAATACTGCGAATAATGTTACAGTGGCCTGGACATCTACGAACTCGTCTTCATGTACAGTCACCAAGAATAATTCTCCATGGAATACAGGTCTTAATTCACCTGGCATTACTGATTCTGTTACATCTCAGACGGTCTATAAAATTGATTGTTTAAATAACCACGGCACGCACGCGACCGCTTCCGTCACCGTGAATGTTCTAGCAAGCTTCCAAGAGTTTTAATCTTTAAATTTATGATTAATCATCCAACCGCTTTGCCACCGACGAAAGCACCAAACAAACCTCTTCCCGCCACAAATCTTCCTGACGGATCGTTGAAAGTTTCATCCACTTCTCTTGTTTCTACAGTAGCATCGAAAGCAACTTCGACAGAACAATCCGCCAGTGCGTCTTATACCAATTTTATTGGAAATGGAACAACACTTTATATACTTGTAAGCACAGGACTTGTCATGAAAAAGGACATCCACCCGGAAGGGTATCGACCCGTTGTGTTTGAAGATCTCGCTTCTGGCGCGAAGTTTTTGATTGGTTCTACCATTGCATCGTCAGAAACGACTACTTTTGAAGGGAAAAAGTATCCGAAAGCAGTCGTAGAAATCTCCAGCAAGTCGCACCCGTTTTATACGGGCGAAGACCGTATGCTTGATAAGGCCGGTCGAGTCGAGCGCTTCAAGCAGCGCGCCGCGAAAAAGAAATAAGCAAGAAATCCGAAATCCGAAACAAGCACCAAAATTTTAAATTCAAAATGAATTCAGTTTTTGATTTTTAATTTCCAATTTGTTTCGGATTTCGTGCTTAGGAATTTCGTGCTTTAATAAAGATATGGACTACGCAGAGTATTTAAAAAATGGAGCGAAAGGCAAGACCGAAGACAGTTTGGACGGAAAACCAATTTCGATTGTGGTGGAGCTGCGCGCGGGCGCTGGTGGCTCTGAAGCGGCCATTTTCGCTCGCGATTTAAAGGAGATGTATCAGAAATATGCCGAGCATCGCGGATGGAGAACGCATATTATTGATGATCTAACACTCGAAATTTCCGGTCCAGACGCCTATGACGCTTTGCGTTATGAAACCGGCGTGCATCGGGTCCAACGCGTCCCGCTCACTGAGAAGACCGGCCGTGTTCATACTTCGACTGCATCGGTCGCTGTGTTGCCGATTCGTGCAAAGTCAAAGATTGAAATAAATCCTGGCGATATTCAAATGGAATTCTCTCGAAGCGGCGGAGCGGGAGGACAGAATGTGAATAAAGTTGAAACGGCAGTACGACTCGTGCACATTCCAACCGGTATTGATGTGCGATCGTCCTCCGAGCGCAGTCAGCAGGCGAATCGCGAGAAGGCAATGCAGATTCTCTCCGCTAAACTTGAGCAACTGCACGAGGAAAAAGAGGCGCGAGAACACGCAGCCGAGCGCAAGGCGCAAATAGGCACCGGCGATCGTTCCGAGAAAATCCGCACATATAACTATCTCCAAGATCGTGTGACCGATCATCGACTACAGAAGTCCTGGCACAATCTGCCGAAGATTATGACGGGCGGCATCGACGATATTGTCGAGGAGCTCCTCGCTCGACAGCGCGATGAAGCATCGCTTGCATCTATCTCGTGATTCAAGTACAGTAGTCCCATAATGACGGCAGGAAGTGACAAGGTAGAATTGAAGCGCCTCTTCGACACAGGGGCGCATTTCGCGCAGGTAAAAAGCCGTCGTCATCCTTCGATGAAGCCGTACTTGGTGGGAACGAAAGGGCGACAAGAGATTATTGACCTAGTGCAAACAACCGAACAGCTTGAGGCCGCGAAAGCCGTCATGGAAGCGTTTGCGAAGGAAGGGAAGACAATATTATTCGTTGGAGGGAAAGTAGAAATTGCCGCAGTCGTGAAAAAAGCGGCAGAGGAAATCGCCGCTCCATTTGTCGCGGCACGCTGGCTAGGCGGTACGATATCTAACTGGAGTGAAATAAAAAAGCGCGTTGAACGCCTTGCTGAACTTTCTGAAAATGCGGCGACGGGAGCGAGCGCCAAACAGCATACCAAACTTGAGCTAGTGCATATCGACCGCGAGAAGAAGCGACTCGAAGAACGGCTAGACGGCATCACGACTTTAACGAAACATCCGGACGCTCTTCTTGTTGTCGACACCAAGCACGAAAAGCATGCGGTAAAAGAGGCGAATGATGCGGGTATTCCCGTTATCGCGATTATGAATTCCGATTGCGACTTGCGTAACGCGGCATATCCAATCGTCGCAAATGACGCATCCCGCGAGACGGTTCGATTTATCCTCGCCGAGCTCACAAGTGCATTTAAAAAAGGACAAACAGCATAATGTATTGAGGGACTTCGTAAATCCATCATCTGATGATGGATTTACGAAGTCCAAACATGCATTGTATGCTATTATCTAAATTACTATGGAAATCACGACTGAAATCATTAAGGAACTGCGAGAAATGACCGGTGTGTCAGTTATGCAGTGTAAAAAAGCGCTTGAAGAAGCGGGCGGGAATCTCGCTCAGGCCGATTCAGAATCTGATTTTGTCGCAAGGAATCCGGAATTTTGCGCGCTTGCACGCGAGATTGCAATGCAGGTCGCAGCGACCGATCCAAAATATATTACTGTTACGGAGATTCCGAGCGAAGCGAGGAATGCTGCGATTGCGGTATTCGAGAAAGAAGTCGTAGGTAAACCGAAAGATATACAGTCGAAAATTATGGAAGGAAAACTATCAAGTTACTTCCAAGACCAAGTGCTTTTGGATCAGCCATTCATCAAAGACGAGACCAAAACGGTGCGTGACTTACTCAATGAAGCGACACAGAAATTTGGCGAACGCATTGAAGTGAGTCGTTTCGTTCGTATATCGGTTCGTTAATCTTCATGGCGTATCTAATTTTCATTCTTGTCTCACTCGCACTTCTGATTGGTTTCTTCATTCTTTCCGATCATGAAGGACGACACGGCACTCGTTTTTTCGCACGGGAACGTGTTCGTCTCGATGAACAGGTAGAACGAGCCGAATTCATTTTGACGAATGTTAATCTCGGGTCATTTCTTCGCGGAGAAATTCGCAGTGTAATACAGCGTATTACACACGATGTCGCACACCTTTCGCTTCAGGCAGTTCGTACCGTAGAACGATTGCTCACGCGCATAGTCCGATATCTTCGTACTCAGCGCGCGATTGACACTGTCCCGCGCGAAAATGCACGGGAGTTTGTCAAAACACTTTCCGATTTCAAAGATCAGTTGAAGGAGTCACCGCCCGAGATTCCTGATATATTGAATTAGAGAAGTAGGAAATAATTGCCGCCTTAGCTCAGTTGGTAGAGCAACGCTTTTGTAAAGCGAAGGTCCCCCGTCCGAATCGGGGAGGCGGCTCAAGGTTTCGTATTAGTCGCGGTTGTCGAGGCGAATGTGCCTTTTGGAAATTGTTTTTGGAAATCAGCAAGGGAGGTAAAGCCGTAAGAATGTTTACCATTAACGATAAAGGCCGGCAGTGGACCATTAACTTTCGTGATCGCAATTAGAGTTTTTAATGCACCAAGATTAAGATTGTAATCAAAGGAATACACGCGTAGAGCCGGATAGGTCGTGCGCAAATAAGAAAGCGCGTAGCCGGCCTTGTCGCAGTCACTGCAGTCGCCAGCATTACTGTAGAAATACAACGCTATAACCGGTTTTGTATGACAAGCGGCGGCAAGTTCTTTAGTGATGAGATAATCGCGGATCTCGAGAAGCGAATATTGTTTTTTTAGTTGGACGACTTGCGAATCATTTGTACCAAGTTGGCTTTCGGCATACGAAAGACGTTCACCCAAATCTGCGAGTTCACCGGTGAGCGTTGTTGAGGAAGCGACGCTATCACAAGGCGCCGCTTCAAGCAATGAGAATTGCGTGTCGAGTGAAAGTGTATCGACATAAATCTGATTCTCTATGGTTGATAATTCGGCGATACGCGCATCATTGAGATAATTGATCGTGTAGATAACAGTGCCAGTAATGGCTCCTGCGACTAGGAGCGCGATAAGAGAATTGCGGACGAAAATCGACATAGTACTTGGTTATTATATTTATATTATTTCTTTAACGCCACGTCGTGCGTACGCCGAGTGTCACATCAGAAACTGAACGCATTAACCATAATGGCGCGATGATTCCATAAAGGAGAAGATACAGTACCATACTAAACATAAGTTTCCCAGGCGTTCTTGACATGCGCTTGCCCACAATCATCCAACCGAATGTACCAGCGACAATCATTACTCCAAGAAGCGTGAGGACCGTTATAGGTAGATAGAACCATGTAAACGATGAATGCCACGAGAGCATATACGAAAGCGGTGCAGCTTGTGTCATAGAGAATGCGTGTATGACATGTCGTATGACCTGAAAAATGCTCAGTAAGAAAAGAAAAATGCCGCTCACAATCGCTATGATACCGAGCGGCAAGACCAATATTCCAAGAACTGCATTTTTTTTGACGCCGAGTAAATCACGATAATCAAAGAACATATTGCGCATGAATCCAGTTGTCCAGCGAACGCGCTGTTTGATGAGTTTGGCGAAGGTTGGAGGACCTTTTGTATATACTCGTGCGCGGATTGCATTACCGATGTGAAGTCCGGCGCGTTGCATACGCATTGCCATCTCCATATCTTCCGCGAGATACGCATGCTTGAAAAGTCCTATATTTGCGAAAATGAATCGCCGATAGAATGAAAAAGGTCCTGGCGTAACATAAAGGCCGTTAATCGACGCAAAAACGTGTCGGAGCGTTATCGCTAGCGAGTATTCCGCATATTGCATGCGTTGAAGAATCGTACGCGGTTTGTGAATCGACATTGACGCAGTAACTGCGGAAATATGTTTATCATTGAAAGCCGCAACGATCTCGCGCAAGGCATCGGGAGCAACAAAAGAGTCAGCGTCAAGGAATCCAATAATCTCAGCATCTTTCGCGTATTCTATCCCAAGATTCATAGCAGTGAATTTCCCACCATTCTCCTTATGTAGTGCGGTGATCTGCGAATGATGAGAAAATCGGTCGATGACTAACGACGTGCCATCAGTTGAACCGTCGTCCACGAGAATAATTGAGAGTTTCTTTTTCGGATACTCAAGCTCGAGTAATGACTCCACTGTTCCGGCGATCGTGGTCTCTTCGTTCCAACAGGGAACGACAATGGCGACACGCGGAACTTCCATGGCGAATGGCTTGATCATCTTTCCTCGGGACGCACGTGCCGGTCCCGAAAGGAAGGTCACTAGTAAAAATGACTCAAAATAGAGCGCGATGAAAAGAAATGGGTAGGTAAGTACCTGTAGATTCATATAATAATGGCACAACTATAGCATAAAATGTCCTCTAACGAATTATCGCTCCGAAATTTTTAACTGTTGCGGTCTCTAGTTCTTTATGAAGCGCGTTCACTTCTTCGTTGGTAAGTGTGCGGTCCAAACTGCGATAAGTGATTCGGTATGCGTAACTCACCTTGCCGACACCCAATTTTTCTTCATTTTCATATTTATCAATGAGTTCCATTTGTTCGGCCGTATCCCCAATGACATCGCGCACCAGATCAAAATAATTATTCGGTTCAAAATCTTTGTTCACGATAAATGAGATATCGCGAATGATAGACGGGTATTTACTTACCTCTTTAAATTTCGTCCCGAGCCGAAGCTGTTTCTTAACACGGTCGTCATCTGACCAAAGAAGACGAATATCTGGAAGTTCCATCGAAATAATCGCAAGTCGTTCAAGACCGAAACCGAATGCCCAGCCATTATATCCCTCAAGACCCATCTTTTTCAAAACGCTTTTTTTCGGCATTCCGCCACCGAGTATTTCTACCCACTCGTCACCAATTTTAACTTCGACCTGCAAAGAAGGATCCGTATACGGGAAGATATCATCCAAGAAGCGATATTCAGTTTCTTTGCCAAAGACGCTCTGCACGATTTCAGACAGTATGTTTTTTAAGTCATCGAGTACCAAGGTTTTCTCAGAGTCCGGTACCAAATACCATCCACCCATCTGATGGAAAATATTCATGTGCCGGCGGTCAATTTCGTCTTTGCGATACACTTTTCCGTAACAGAGTGTGCCCAACGATTCGCCATTTGCAATGCGCGCCTTAATCTCCGGCTGGTTTAAATAGTAGTACCAGAATACAGTATCGTGCGTGCGCAGGATGTTCTTGTCGTCTGCATAATATGTGTCCGAGGTTGAACGTGCTGGGTGGTCGTCGGGGAAGTCGAATAGGTCAAAACTGATGCTCGCAGGCACTATCTCTGGTATTTCAATAACATCAAATCCTTTCACTATAGGCAGTTCTTTCACGCGTTTTACGATTTCAGCTATAGGACTTGTGCTGGTTCGTGATAAGTCGGGCATTGCCAAATAACGCTTCATTCTCGCCGCGTCAACATCGGATCGTGCCTCTAAATCTGCCCGTAATCGTTCCTCC
This sequence comes from Candidatus Kaiserbacteria bacterium, assembly GCA_026396675.1. GTDB lineage: Bacteria > Patescibacteriota > Minisyncoccia > Phycocordibacterales > Phycocordibacteraceae > C7867-001. The sequence continues at coordinate 28,360 of JAPLWI010000011.1, forward strand.
TCCGCCATCGATATTTTGATATCCATAATTGTTCCAGAATAGCATATTTTATGCTACAATATAGGAAATAACGGTATGGTAAAAATATCTGAAAAAGAGCCTAAAAAGAAGGCCTATGACGCCTCGTCTATTACCGTCCTCGAAGGGCTCGAGCCGGTGAGAAAGCGCCCTGGAATGTACATCGGTACAACTGGTCCTGACGGTCTCCATCATCTCGTCTCAGAAATATTTGATAACGCACGTGATGAAGCAATGGTGGGCAGATGCGACGATATAGAAGTCGCGCTTTTGCCGGATGGTTATGTACGCGTTGCCGATAACGGCAACGGCATTCCTGTAGGCATCCATCCGAAAACGAAGGTTTCAGCGCTTGAGACCATTATGACGACGCTTCATGCTGGCGGTAAATTTGATAATGAAGCGTACAAGGTATCGGGCGGCTTGCACGGTGTAGGCGCGTCGGTGGTAAATGCCCTTTCAGAAAAAACGAAAGTGGTCGTGCATCAGGACGGTGGTATGCATATGCAGGAATATAAAATCGGCAAGCCGCTCGCAAAAGTGAAAAAAATCGGCACCAGTAAAGAACACGGTACCATCGTACTCTTCAAACCGGATATTGAAATTTTCAAAGAAGGCGTCGAATTTAATTTGGATAAAATCATAACGCATCTGCGTCAACAGGCATATTTGGTAAAAGGCGTTCGAGTTTCGGTGGTTGATTCACGAACGAACGAAAAAGCATTTGAGACAGACACGATTTTTCTTCGTGAACAAAAACTCGGTGTTCCATCAACGACATTCTATTTCGAAGGCGGTTTGAAATCGCTTGTTGCATTCCATAACAAACACCAGACACCCATACATAAAAATATTTTTTATGTTGAACGTGAACAGGACAAAGTCACGGTCGAAGTTGCATTCCAATATGTTGATGACATTACATCGAGAATCACCGCTTTTGCGAACAATACCTATAACATCGAAGGTGGTACGCACGTCACTGGCTTTAAAACGGCGCTCACACGCTCTCTGAACACATACGGAAGAAACGCAAATATTTTGAAAGAGAAGGACGAGAATTTTACCGGTGATGATGTGCTTGAAGGCATCACAGCTGTCATTTCAGTGAAGCTTCCAGAAATTCAATTCGAAGGACAAACTAAAGCGAAGCTCGGTTCGGTCGAGGCACAGGGCGCGGTTGGGACGATTTTCGGCGAAGCTCTCGGTGCTTTTCTTGAAGAAAATCCGGACGATGCACGCGCGATTATCAATAAAGTTCTTCTAGCGCTTAAATCGCGAAAGGCGGCGAAGGCGGCGAAGGATTCGGTACTACGCAAAGGCGCGTTGGAAGGGATGACCCTCCCAGGTAAGCTCGCTGACTGTCAGACCAAGAGTGCGGAAGAAGGTGAACTATTTATCGTTGAAGGTGACTCGGCCGGCGGTTCATCGAAGCAAGGTCGAGATCGTCGCACGCAGGCGATTCTCCCGTTGCGTGGCAAAATCTTGAATGTCGAGCGCGCGCGCCTTGACCGTATGCTCGCTTCAGTTGAAATTCGCGCGCTTATAGTCGCACTCGGTACAGCTATAGGTGATGTCTTTGATTTATCAAAATTGCGCTATCACAAAATTATAATCGCAACCGATGCCGATGTTGATGGTGCGCACATTCGTACACTACTTCTCACACTTTTTTACCGTCATTTCCGGCCGGTTATCGATGGTGGTTTTATATATATCGCTCAGCCGCCACTCTATAAAATCACGAAAGGGAAGGCGATGGCGTATGCGTATTCTGATAAAGAAAAAGAATCGGTGCTGAAAGAATTCGGTATCGCGGCGAATGAAGTAGCGGTAGTCAGTGAGGGTGACGAAGTAGAATCAGTAGAAGAAACTGCAGAAGCCGCCTCCGCTGAAGCTACGGCGAGCCAAAGGAAACCAACTAAGGTAAATATTCAGCGCTATAAAGGTCTCGGCGAAATGAATCCGAGCGAGCTCTGGGAGACGACGATGAATCCGGCGCGGCGCGTGCTGAAGCGCGTGAATGTTGAAGATGCCGAAGCAGCTGACCGCATTTTTGACATTCTCATGGGCACCGACGTCGCCGCACGCAAGTCCTTCATCCAATCAAACGCGAAATTGGCGACAGTGGATTTATAATTTCTTGAGAAAAGGGAAGTCTGACTTCCCTATTTACGCGTTTTGATTTCTTCGGTCGCGCGGGATATAAAGTTGGCGAGCGAAGTGATGTCTAGTTTGCCCGCATCACGACTCTCAATTGAAACAGTTTTTGATTCGGCTTCTTTATCACCGACGACGATGAGATAGGGAATTTTTTCCATCTTCGCAGAGCGGATTTTTTTACCAAGGGTTTCGTTTGAGTCGTCAACTTCAACGCGGATATTTTCTGCCTTCAGTCCATCAGTAACTTCCTGCGCGTATTTTGCGTGTTTCTCCGATACGCTCAACACCTTGGTCTGCACCGGCGAGAGCCAGAGCGGCAACACCCCAGCTGTGTGTTCAAGAAGAACGGCAGCAAAGCGTTCGATAGAACCCATAATCGCTGAGTGAATCATAACGACCCGTTCACGCTCTCCTTTTTCATTTATACACACTAGGTCAAAACGTTCAGGCATATTGAAATCAAGCTGGACAGTCGCCACTTGATGTTGGCGGCCTATAGAATCGGTGGCGAGAAAGTCGAGCTTCGGTCCGTAAAGCGCAGCTTCGCCAGGCGCTTCAAACGAATCGGTACCGCGTCCAGAAGCGATTTCTCGCAGGGCATCTTCTGCCTTCTTCCAAATTTCTGGCGTACCAAGATATTTTTCTGGTGTCTTCGGATCGTGGAATGAGAGGCGTACTTTAAGTTCTGTGAACCCAAACTTTTTATAAAATGTATCAATAATGTCCCAGATCTTTAAGAACTCATCTTTAATTTGTGAAGTGCGGCAGAATACGTGACTGTCATCTTGAGTAATTGAAAGAACGCGAGTGAGACCATTTAATTCGCCTGACTGCTCATCACGATATACCATCGTCGTTTCCGCATATCTCTGTGGCATTTCACGATACGAGTGCGGTTTGCGATCAAAAATCTGAGTATGATGTGGGCAACTCATTGGCTTGAGTGCATACTCGCGTTCATCTCGGGATTCTATTTTGAAAAGGTCGTCGGAGAATTTCTGCCAGTGTCCTGACTTCTCGTACAACTCACGCTTCGTTATATGCGGAATAGTGACGCGTTGATAATCGTATTTGGAACGCAATTCCCATACAAATCGATCAAGTTCTTGACGAAGAATGGTGCCCTTCGGTGTCCAGAGAGGAAGGCCAGAGCCAACTAATTCGGAGAAAGTAAATAAATCAAGTTCTTTGCCGAGCTTCTTATGGTCTCGTTCTTTATCATCCATATTTACAGAATATATCACATTTCTCAAAGCACCTTAAGTTCTTCTATCGCAATTGATGGTTCGCCATTCCTGACTGAGACCTTACCCTTCGCGAGGAGACACTCGCCCGAAACGAACGTCTTTGCATGTTCTTTGAAAAGTTTCGGGAAGACGACCGCCTCAATTGAACCGGTCATATCGCCTAATTTAAGGAATGCCATTTTTTCTCCGCTCTTGGTGAGAATACTGCGCACTGAAATAACGAGAACCGGTACAATAACTGGCATCCCCGGTTGCGGTTCCGTGATAATTTTTGCAATTGTAATCTTCGCCTTCGCGAGCAGTGTTGCGTATGCTTCAAGCGGATGGCCGCTCACATAAATACCAAGCAATTCTTTTTCCCACGCAAGTTTATTGAGAAGCGAAGCAGATTTCCCTTGTCGGAGGGTAAGCGAAGATTCCGAGCCAAGCGAGGAACCAAAGAGAGAGTCCTGTGGCGCCTGCGCGGTCGCTTCACGATGAAATGCGAGCAGCGTTTCAACATTTTCTAGAAGAGTTCCTCGTTCGCCAAGAGAATCTAACGCACCACATTTGATCAAGGATTCGAGCGATTTGCGATTGAGGTTTTTCGAACTAATTCTGGAGAGGAATTCTGGAAGCGTTTTGAATTGTCCATGTGTTTTTCGTTCTTCGATAATCGCTTCTGAAATGCCGTCACCGAAGTTTTTAATTGAAGAAAGCCCGAAACGAATTGCATCTTCACTCACGACAGTGAACGCCGTGCCACTTTCATTCACGTCAGGCGGTAAAATTTTGATGCCCATTCGAGAGGCCTCGGCTACGAAGATTGCGATTTGTTCAGTATCGCCCGAGTCGGCGGTCAGAAGAGAGGCGACATACTCAACCGGATAATTCGCTTTCATATATGCGGTTTGGTAGGCAACCAGCCCGTAAGATGCTGAATGCGCCTTGTTGAATCCATATGCGGCGAATGGCTCAATCCAATCCCATACCTTTCTGGCTTTGGGTGGTGGCCATCCCGAGTGCGAGATGCATCCTTCTATGAATTTATCTTTTTGCTTCTGCATTTCTGCTGGAATTTTTTTGCCGACCGCTTTACGGAATTTGTCTACTTCGCCCCAAGAATATTTAGCGAACTCATGCGCCATGATCAGGAGGTCGTCTTGATAAACTAGGATGCCGTAGGTCTGTTTCAAAATTGGCTCCATTGCAGGATCAAGATAGGTGATGAGTTTTGGATTGTGTTTTCGCTCAATGTATTGAGGTATAAATTGCATTGGCCCAGGACGATAAAGAGCGACCATCGCGTTAATGTCGTGGATTGTTGTTGGCCGGAGCTCTTTCAGCCAACGAGTCATTCCGGAACCATTTAGTTGAAACACTCCTTCGGTCTCACCGCGCGCGAGCATCTCGAATGTTTTTGTGTCATCAATTGGAATACTTTCAATATCAATAGCTATACCTTGCGTCTCTTTAACTCGTGCGATTGTATCCGCAAGAATAGAAAGATTTTTGATGCCTAGGAAATCGAATTTAGTGAGTCCAACGCCATCCTCACCAACAGAATACATATCGTACTGTGTAATGATTTTACCTGTGCCTTTTGGGTCAGGCTGTATCGGCGTCCAATCAACGACTGGTGTCGGCGCAATTACGACGCCAGCGGCGTGTACGCCAACATGTCGTACGCAGCCTTCGATGCGTTTCGCAACATTAATAATCTCTCGTGTGTCGTCATCCTCGTCATACAGCGTTTTCAAATCCGGTTCCAATTCAAGCGCGTGATCAATCGTCATCGGGAATCCCTGCGAGCCGATTGGGATGAGTTTCGCGATGCGATCGCCAGTGTTGTATGAATGGCCGAGAGCACGTGCGACGTCGCGAACAGCGGCACGCGCCATCATTGTGCCGAATGTACCGATCTGTGCGACATGGTCATCCCCGTATTTTTCACGCGCATATTCGATGACTTCATCACGACGATTGTCAGCAAAATCCATGTCTATATCCGGTGCCGAAGGACGTTCAGGGTTGAGGAATCGTTCAAACGGTATTTTATATTCCAGAGGGTCTATCTTAGTGATTCGCAGTAAGTAAGTAGCCATTGATCCTGCCACCGACCCGCGGATGTTGGTATAAATATTTCGTTCGCGCGCAAAGCGAACAAGGTCTTCTACAACAAGAAAGTATGCCGCGTAACCCTTTAGTTTAATGATGTTTAGCTCATATTCGAGACGTTCTAGGACATCTTTTCGGTCGTCTAGTCTGCGCACCTTGATGCCATCGAGGCACAATTCATGCAAGACTTCATCAGCAGTTTTCCCAGTTGGAAGAGGAAAATTCGGGAATACGAATTTCCCAAGAGTGAGTTCTACATTACAGCGTTCAGCGATTAAGCCAGAATTCGTTATCGCTTCTGGAATATCGGAGAAAAATTTCTCGGCAGTTTTTTCGCTTATGAAAGAGAAATCCTCGTCTTCATTTTTCCCACGCGCGCCATGCTGAATGCGCCGCATAATCTCGGTTGCCTCGCGATCGTCGGGCTCCAGATAATACACATCATTTTGAGCGACGAGCGGAGTATTACTTTCTCGCGCGAGTGCTACGATTTTTTTCATTCGTGTTTCGTGTCCAGCGACTCGTGGGTGGTGTGTAATTTCAAGGAAAACGTTTCCTTCACCGAATATTTGTTTGAATTCCGCGAGCGCCGCCGCGGCGCCATTAGCATCGTCTGCCCGCAAAAGTTGTGCAACATCACCAGCGAAGGACGGCAGAATCGCGATGAGACCATTGTGATACTCGCGCAAAAGTTCTTTATCAAGACGTGGCCGCTCAAAAAATCCTTCCGTCCACGATTTCGTCACGAGTACGAGCAGATTTTTATAGCCCAAATTATTTTCTGCGAGAAGTACAATGCGTGAACGTTTCGCGTCAATGTCTCGATCCTTATCGTGCCGCGAACGCGGTGCGAGATACGCATCAACGCCGAGAATCGGTTTTATTCCCGCATTGATTGCGGCTTTGTAGAATTCGATGGCGCCGTGCATATTGCCGGCGTCGGTAAGTGCAAGCGCATCCATACCTTCCTTCCTCGCTTTTTCAACCAACTCCTCTACCTTTGGCAATGCTTGTAAAAAGGAATAATGGCTGTGAGTGTGAAGGTGGATGAATCGGCTCGCCATTGGCACAGTATATACTTTCTTAATGAGATTCACGTTGGGGGTAGATGAAGCGGGGCGCGGGCCGCTCGCTGGGCCGGTTGCGGTCGGAGTTATTGCAGTTCAGGAAGGATTTGATGTGGCGAGAGAATTTCCTGGAGTTGCGGACTCAAAAAAACTGTCAGAAAAGAAGAGAGAAAAGCTTTTCGAAATGCTTGAAGAACGCGTCGCCTATGGCGACGCGCGTTTCTGTGTGGAATTTGAAAGTGCTGAGACAATAGATAAAGAAGGCATCGTCTTCGCAGTTCGCCACGCGCTCTGGCGCGGCGTGAATGCACTTGCACCAGATGCAGCATTGGTAAAAATACAATTAGACGGCGCGCTTCGCGCGCCGCCAGAATATTCGCAAGAAACCATCATTAACGGCGACGAACTTATACCAATTATTTCACTCGCATCAATTGCCGCAAAGGTAACTCGTGATCGACTGATGAAAGAATTATCACTCCAGTATCCACAGTACGGTTTTGAAAAGCATAAGGGCTACGGTACTCGCGCGCATTACGCCGCGCTCTTAGAATTTGGTCCATGCGCCATTCATCGTCGTTCGTTTCTGCATTGATTACGCTTCTTGACCCATTCTTTCTTTGAGAGTATAAGTGATATCGGTGAGGTCTCGATCTCATACATTGATCTTTTCGGAGGTGTCAAATGGGAAAGGAACAAATGGCTTCGGTCAGTAAAACTTTAGCCCAAAAGATGTTGGAATTTGCCCTTGGTCAAAAAAGCGTTTCCTTCGGCGAGCTATCCACAGAAGAAGGAGATAAGCTGCTACGGTCTACATTGGAGGAGGTTAATTTGAGAGAGTTGCGCGGATTTAAGCCCCTCAAAGATTTATTGATCATTCATCCGGGGAGTTTCATGTACGGCGGCGCTCCCGTGCACACTTTAGAGGTGGAGTTCTTGGATTTAGATCCAAATGTCTCCCTTCATACCGAGTCCGATGAAGAGAAACCCCAAGTTAATCTGGATACTTACGTCTTGCCTCTTTCCCGCGTGAGAAGGGCCGCCATCTTCAAACGACACGAATCGGACGAGGAAACTAGGGACTATCAAACGGCAGTTTCGTGGGGCAGGTCGGCTTATCATCACAGAGGAAACGGCAAAATTTTGGCGCTACGGAGGCCCAATAATCATACGAGGGCCGATGAAAACCTTGTCATTGTCGAGTTCAAGTACGAAAAAATTCCGCTCGAGGCGAGGTATGTGATTAAAGAAATCACAACACATTCCCTTCCGTTAGAGAAATTCCGCGAGCATTTTGGTTCATCATATGAGCGAATGGCTGTCGAGCTCATAAGTGAACTCCAAACGGCCTATGAACGCACCTCGAATGAGCTAAAGAGTCAGCTCGACCGTATTTCCGGAAAAGCTCTGAAACTGGGAAGATTGTCGAATGCTCTTGAGTACATTCGCGGATAATTCAACCCCGCGCGGCTATTGTCGCGCGGGGTTTCTCTTTCTTTTTTTGTCGGTGCATGGTAGGGTAGCCGCATGTCAATTCGCATGCGCCATACGAGCGGTCACACTGGCAATCGCCGGTCGCATCATGCGCTCAAAGATATCCGCCTCGGGCATCGGCTCGATGAAGCTACTGGTATGTACCGTGGCAATCAGATTTTTACGCCGAAAGCGAAGGGCGAACATAAAACAAAAGTAAAAGGTTCTGATACGGAACCAACGGCAAAGCGTACGCATGAGCATGCTCATGAAGAACATTCAAACGCTGAAGCGAAAAGCTCGAAAGGTATTTCTGGAAAAGTGGCAACAGCAACTCGTCCAAAAGCACGGAGCGGTTTTGGCGGCGGCGTTTAGTTGTTAGAAATTAATCCACCGCGGCCACATTGCGTGGCCGCGGTGTTTGCTATACTCACATCTATAGATCTTTCCATGGCGAACCGACATTTAGCGCGTTCTGTCGTCCTCCAGACACTCTTTGAGTGGGACACCACACACGCGTCGCAAACCGAAGCGAAGAATATTCTCGCACGCAATGTTGCAGAATTCGGTGGCGCTGATGTTGACCAGTTATTTATGGAGCACCTATTATTTGGTGTTTTAGCGAAAAAAAGCGATGTAGATCTCATTATTGAAAAAGCGGCGCCAGAATGGTCGCTGGAAAGAATCGCCCCAGTCGACCGCAATATTCTGCGCCTCGGACTTTATGAACTTCTATTTGCCGATCGGACGCAGGTGCCAGCAAAAGTTGCTATTAATGAGGCCATAGAACTTGCCAAGACATTCGGCGGTGATTCAAGCGGGCGTTTTGTGAACGGCGTTCTCGGTGCCGTGTATAAAGAGCTCGGTGAGCCGGGGAAAAATGAACAGGGAGAAAAGAAAGCGAAGCGCGAGGAATTGCCGATAGAGAAAATGGGTGGCGCCATCGTCTACGCGAAACACGACGGACAATATTATCTCGCTCTCGTGCACGATGTATTTGGCCACTGGACGCTTTCAAAAGGTCACATCGGAGAGGACGTTACGCCCGAAGCAGGCGTTACGCGCGTTATAAAGGAGGAGCTTGGCCTCGATGTAAAGGTTGAAAATCAAGTCGGCGAGAATGAATATATCGCATCGCATCCTGAAAAAGGGAAGATGCGTAAACACGTTTGGTTCTTCCTTGCCTCAAGCGACTTTGAACCGCTTGTGTTGAAAAAAAGTGGTGGCCTCGATGACGCAAAGTGGTTCCGTCTCAAGGACATCATTGACCTTAATTTTTATGATGATATGCTCCCAATCGTGACTATGGCTGTACAAAAACTTCTTGACCACGCGAGCAGTACACGCGATAGGATGCCAGCGCATGCCTGATTTCTCCCCATTTACACAAAAAATTGGTGTTTCTTTCAACAACCCAGATCTTTTGGTAGAGGCACTGACGCATCGTTCTTATTTAAATGAGCACCGTGACTATACTGGCAATCATAACGAGCGACTAGAATTTCTCGGCGATGCAGTTCTTGAACTTGCTGCCACTGACTTCCTTTTTAAAAAATTTCCCGCAAAGCCGGAAGGAGATCTCACAAGTTATCGCGCTGCGCTCGTAAACACAGTATCGCTCGCCGAGAGCGCGCAGGCGCTCGGCATCAACGATTATTTACTGCTTTCAAAAGGTGAAGCGAAGGATACCGGCCGTGCGCGTGAGGTGATTCTCGCCGATGCATTTGAGGCGATTATAGGCGCAATTTATCTTGATGCTGGTTACGTCAGTGCCGAAGCGTTTATCGCAAAGAATCTGTATGGGAAAATTGACGAAATAATTTCGCGTCGCGCGTATCAAGATGCAAAGAGTCGTTTCCAAGAATCGTCGCAGGAGAAAAAGGGAATCACACCGAGATACGAAACGCTTTCTGAAGAAGGGCCCGATCATGCAAGACATTTTACCGTCGGTGTTTTCATCGGAGATGAAGAAATTGCGCGCGGAGAAGGGGCTAGCAAACAAGAGGCCGAACAATCCGCCGCCGAAGCAGGACTAAAGAAGATGCAGTGGTGATACAATAATCAGCAATGCTGAAGCGATTGGAGATCGTTGGATTCAAGTCGTTCGCCAAGAAGACGGTCTTGGATTTTTCTAATTCCACCACAGCGATTGTCGGCCCGAACGGCTCTGGGAAAAGCAATGTTGCAGAAGCGTTTCGTTTCGCACTCGGCGAACAATCGATGAAGAGTATGCGTGGCAAACGCGCAGAGGATCTTATTTGGGGCGGTTCGCATTCGGTGCCGCGCGCTTCGCGCGCGGCGGTTTCTGTCATTTTCGATAATTCCAGAAGATCTTTCAAAATTGATTTTGACGAAGTCGCGATTGAAAGGGCAGTTTTCCGCGACGGAACAAGCGAATATTCCATCAATGGCTCACGAGTGCGTCTACGCGACATCGAAGAACTCCTCGCTGGCGCGAATATCGGTGAGACCAGCCATCACATTATTTCGCAAGGCGAAGCCGACAGGATATTACTTTCCTCGCCGCGTGAGCGGCGAATGATGCTCGAAGATGCTCTTGGACTTAAGGTATACGAATTCAAAAAACGAGAGGCGGAAAAGAAACTTGTAAAGACAGAAGAGAATATTGCGCAAGTTAATTCGCTCCGACGAGAACTTGCACCGCATCTGCGATTCCTAGAAAAACAAGTTGAAAAACTTGAGCGGGCAGAAACATTACAAAAAGAACTGGTCAACTCAGCACAAACATACTTCGCAATTGAAGATGCATATCTTGCACTAGAAAAATCAAAAGTTGCCGTAGAGAAGCGAAATGCAGAAGAACGTCTCGTATTCGCAAGTGCCGAGCTCGATCGTATTGCGGATCCGAAATCGGCTGATAGCGAGACGATGCAACGCACAGAGACGCTTCGGAATGCAGAACGCGAAGTTTCTGAACTTTCTGCAACGCGCGCGGCGCTTTCGCGCGATATCGGTAGAGTAGAAGGCGCACTTGTAGAAGTGAAACGGCGTGCAACTGCAACTGCGCGAGAGCCGTACGCGAAAGTGCCGCGTGAAGAACTTGAAGCGCTCCATAACGAGGTTGAAAAACAAGTTGAAAGCGCTCTCGGTGCCGAACGCGAGGGAAGTATTGAAGCGCTACGCGCAGCGCTTGTCGCTATTCGTACGGCGGTAAAATTTCTTTTCAATCGACACAATGCCCCACGCGACGATTATTTTTCCGACGAGGAGGATGCTGCATTCAAACTTGAGACCGAACGCGCCACGCTCGCCGAGAAATACGACGCGACTTCTATCGCACTCGAAAAAGCCGAAGCCGCACGCGCACGCGCACGCGAAGCAATGCTTGCTCTAGAAGAGACCAGTCATGAAATTCGACGCCGCATTCTTGATTTCGCACAAAATAAGGCACATGAGGAAGGCGAAATAGCAAAGGCCGATGCCCGAGAATATGAATTAAACCTTCTCACGGAAGAACTAGAGCGAAATAAAAGAGAAGTGCTTGCCATCGGAGGTACTACGGCTGTCTCATATGAATCACTCCAATCTCTTCCAAAGGAAGATCGGAAAACACAGGAGGAACGGAAACGCACACTTGAACGCACAAAAATTCGCCTCGAAGAAGCAGGCGGCATGAATGAAGAAATACGACAAGAACATAAAGAAGTTTCTGAAAGAGAAAAATTTCTCGCCGTTGAACTCGATGATCTCGCGAAATCAGCGTCAGGACTTCATGCTCTTATTGACGATTTAAATACAGAGCTCGCAAAACATTTCTCAGAAGGACTTTCAAAGGTTAATGCGTCATTCAATGAATATTTTGCGTTGATGTTTGGCGGCGGCTCCGCACGCCTCACTCTGAAGGCCGAAGTCGATCCCGAGGAGCTTGGCGACGAGGGAGAAGATACTGAGGAGCTCCGCGACGAAGTAAAAGAACGTCCCGGAATAGAAATAGCAGTCAATCTGCCAAAAAAGAAAGTGCGCTCGCTGATGCAACTTTCTGGTGGCGAGCGCGCGCTCACGAGCATCGCGCTTATCTTCGCGATGAGTCAAGTAAATCCACCGCCATTCTTAATTTTGGACGAGACCGATGCGGCTCTTGATGAAGCTAACAGCCGCCGCTATGGCGATATGATAGAAAATCTCGCGAAGAAGTCACAACTTATCGTCATTACACATAATCGTGAGACAATGAGTCGCACGAACATCCTCTACGGCGTTACGATGGGCGGTGACGGCGTCAGTAAGCTATTGTCTGTGAAGTTCGAGGAAGCCGTCGCCGTGGCGAAATAGATTATGCAGGTACGAAATCCAATTCTTTTTCGGGAATGCGCGCAGCGATTAATTTTACGCGGATTGGGTCACCAAGTTGAAATGTTTTTTTCGTGCGACGGCCGGTGAGGCAGTAGTGCTTTTCATCATATTCAAAGAAGTCGTCTCCGACAGAACGGATATTGATCATCCCGTCGGCGTGCGTCGTTTTTTCTTCCACATACAACCCGCGTTCGGTAACGCCAGAAATAACAGCGTCGAACTCTTGCCCGATTTTGTCGGCTAAGAATTCGACTTGCTTCATTTTTATTGAATCGCGCTCGGCATCAGCCGCTGCAACTTCGCGTTCAGAAGCATGAAGTGCGAGTGCATCAAATTCACGCATTTCCTGTTCAGAAATTTTCGTACCACCCGAGTGCGCCTTCACGAGTCGATGAATAACAAGGTCAGGGTAGCGACGAATTGGCGAAGTAAAATGCGTATAAAAATCGAATGCGAGACCGAAGTGACCGATATTTTGCGTTGCATAAATTGCCTTACTCATTGAACGCAAAGTCGCTGTTTTAACGAGATATTCTTCCGGCTTTCCTTTCACCGCTTCGAGCAGTTTATTTAATTCTGCGCCAGTAACATTCCCGCTTCCAGAGGTCTTCAAATGATAACCCATAACACGTAGTAGGTTCGCTAGATTCTCAATACGGTCAGTATCGGGTACGTCATGAATGCGATACAGTGATGCGAAAGGCGTTTTGCCTTTCGTGCCGAGCGCAGCGAGGTGCTTCGCCACTGCCTCGTTCGCGAGCAACATAAAGTCCTCAATGAGACGATTTGTCGCTTTCTGTTCTTTTAGGTGGATAGCGATAGGTACCCCTTCGGCGTCAAGTTCGACTTTTACTTCGGCAGTATCAAATTCAATTGCGCCATTCGCTTGACGCTTCGCTCGGATTTTTTTCGAGAGATCTTGAAGCATAGAAAGTTCTGTAAACAAAACACCCTCACCTTTATCAAGCACTTCCTGCGCCTCTTCGTAAGTGAAGCGCTTGTCTGAATGAATGATTGTTTCGCCGAACCATGAGTCCAAGACACTAGCTTCGTTATCGAGTGTGAAAACGGCCGAGACCGCGAGACGGTCTTCATTTGGTTTTAGCGAACATAAATCGTTTGAAAGAATTTCTGGGAGCATAGGAATTGTACGATCGACGAGATACACACTTGTCGCGCGCTCATATGCCTCTTTATCCAACGCATTTCCGGGCTTTACGAAGAAAGACACATCAGCGATGTGGACGCCGACTTCTATTTTCCCATTAGCAAGCTTTTGTATCGATAATGCATCGTCGAAATCCTTCGCATCTGCAGGATCAATTGTACACGTTGGAACATTTCTGAAATCGCACCGCCCAGGATTCTTTGTCTCTTCCGCAAGCATCGCTGCGCCTTCGGATTCAAGTCGTTTTGCTTCAATAACAACTCCTGGAGGGAAGTTCGGCGAGAATCCTTGCCCAAGCGCGAGAGCGCGCATTTCTGTCTCGTGTACACCTGCATTGCCGATTATCTCTTCAACAAAGCCGGTAGGATATGTTGCATCTTCTTTCCAATCTTGCAATCGTACCAATACCTTATAGCCAAGCTGGACATTTCTCGTGTTTACTATTTCAATCGGCACATACATCTTTTTATAATCAGGCGCGAGCAATATCTTTCCCGCATCCTCTATAAGCGTGCCGACAAATGTCTCGCGCGCGCGCGAAATTATTTCAATCACTTTTCCAGAAGCACGCGGCGGCATTCGCCCGGCTGGATCCTGATACATTCCCGCTGGAATGACCTTCACGATATCTCCAGCGAGTGCGTGGGCAGTCCATTCAGGAGGAATGATCAAATCCTCGTCACTCTTCTTGCTCTTTGTAGCTTTAGAGGAGAGTGAGAAAAAACCGAAACCCTTCCGAGTCATCGCTATTGGACCTTCGTATATCGTATCCACTTGCATTTAAGACACTCTAGCAATATTGGCGGTATTCTGCTATAGTCGCGCGTATGTTGATGATTCGATTCCAACGGACCGGTCGGACCAATGATCCGGCTTTTCGCATTGTTTTATTGGAGAAAACGCGTGCAGCGAAAGCTGGCAGTATCACAGAACAGCTCGGCACCTATAACCCGAAGAGCAAAGCGCTTACGATTGATGCCGAGAGAGTTAAGGAATGGATTGCCAAAGGCGCACAGCCAACCGACTCAATCCGGAATCTTTTGATTACAAAAGGCATCTTGGAAGGGAAGAAGGTGAATGTGTTACCGAAGAAAACCCCGATCAAATCGGAAGAACCAGAAATAAAATCTGAAATAATATCTGACGTGAAAGTTGCCGCTGAAGAGGTACTAGCTCCAGTAGAAGAAGCTGTAGCGGAAGACGTAGTAGGAGTTGTAGAGGATGCTGCGGCAGAAGCGGAGTCCCTCTAAAATATCCATGGAACCAGATCAAATGTTCCTCGAGTATGCAGTAAAAGCACTCGTTGAGCACCCAGAGTCGGTCGAAACCACACGCGTTATTGATCAGATGGGTGTTCTCCTAACGCTTACCGTACATCCAGACGATATGGGGAAAATTATCGGTAAGAGTGGCAAGACCGCTGAAGCCCTCCGAATTCTTCTGCGCGTGGTTGGGATGAAAGGGAACGCACGCGTGAATTTAAAGATCAATGAGCCGGTCGGTGGGAAAAGAGATTTACCAGTGCAGACAGGACCAGAAGTTAAGACCGTCGATCAAGTGATCGATGAAATTTAATTTAATTACATTGTTTCCAGAAGCGTGCGATGCATATTTAAGTGCATCAATTGTCGGGCGCGCGCGAAAGGAAAAAAAGATTTTCATACAGTATCAGAACCCGCGCAATTTTGTTGAGAACAAATGGGGAAAGGTAGATGAACGTCCGTACGGTGGCGGTCCGGGGATGGTGATGTCCGCAATGCCCATTGCCCGTGCAGTTCAACGGGCATTGCGGATCCCGACGAGTTTTCGAGGAGGGACGAAACTCAAAAAATCAGTCATCATCTGGTTCTCGCCAAGCGCGAAGCAATTCACCAACAAAGATGCTGATTCACTCATAAAAAAATACGACCAAGTTGTGCTCGTCTGTGGTCGTTATGAGGGTATTGATGAACGTGCAAGAAAAATACTCAAAACGCTTGCGCCGATTAAAGAATTCGCTGTTGGCCAAGCGGTCTACACGGGCGGGGAAGTTCCGGCACTCGCGATCGTGGACGCGGTCACGCGCCGGTTGCCGGGTGTACTCGGTAAAGATGCGTCGATCGAGGAACGCCGCATCGCCTCATCGGCTGTTTATACGCGCCCAGAAACCATCACCTATAAAAAGAAAAACTATAAAGTCCCAACAGTTTTACGTACGGGGCATCACGCAAAAATAGATTCGTGGCGCCAAACGAAGCGAACGAAGTGAGCAAAGTCCCGAACCGTCTGCGGGAGGGACCGGCCACCACGCGAATATTGACAAATGGCGTTCTAGCAAATAACATTCTCATCAGAAATCTATTAAAAGGAGAAGGAGGAATAGTATGAACATTTTCTTTTGGTCAAATTGGCTGTTCTATCCGTTGGTTATTGTCTTCATGATTGTTGTCGCTGCAATAGTCTTCCATAGACCTCCGAAGAAGACGGGCAAAGGATTCAAGAGACCCGCAGATAGAAATAGAGTTTCCTACTTTCGATACCAAAGATAATTCCGCCCACAACAGAACCGTTGGAGGGCGGTTTCTGTTTTTTATAACCGTGAGCAAGGACTCCATTTGCTCATTGTTTACACGAGGTTGAACCTCGTGCACCTCATGCATAAATCCTTATCCACACTTGCGCGGAATAGGGTCTTTATGGTATCTTCAAAAGTATAGATTTGAGTGAGTAATGAAGGGCTGGAGCGAAATTGATTAATACGGGAACTACATAAAAACGCAAAAGCGAGGCGAATCCGTGTGCGTTTGTATTTATATATTTTACTGTTAGAGAAAAATCTTAATTATTTACCACTTCACGCCACCACCACATGCGTAAAAACCTCGTTCAGAAAACATTCGGTGCATATCAAGCACCACGAGTACCATTTCCGGATCTCGTCGGGCATCAACGCAACTCGTTCGAGTGGCTTCTCACTGACGGTCTCAAGGAGCTTTTCAAAGAATTCTCGCCGATTGCTGATTATTCAGGAAAGAAGTTTGAACTTCGATTTGAAAGTTTTGAAATCGGTGAACCAAAATATGATGAGGACTTCGCACGCGAAAACATTCGCACTTATGAAGCACCGGTAAAAGCAACTGTGAAGCTTATTAATAAGACACTTGGATCGGAGAAATCACAGGAAATTTTCCTTGCGGATATACCGCTCATGACACCTCACGGCTCTTTCATCGTGTCAGGGGTTGAGCGCGTCATCGTTCCGCAGTTAGCACGTTCATTCGGCGCATTTTTTGTTTCAGAACTTCTGCGCGGTAAGTCGTTCTTCGGCGCTAAAATCATTCCTTTGCGTGGCGTTTGGATTGAATTTGAATCGGAGGCGGATGGTGCTATTTTTGTGAAAATTGACCGGAAGCGAAAGTTCCCTATTACCGAATTACTTACCGTCTTTGGCGGCGGTGTTGGCGAATCAGTAGCAAAGCATTTCGCAAACGATCCGCTCGCGCTCTCGGCGATTAAAGCGACACTTGAGCATGATGAAGCCAAATCGGTTGAAGAGGCCTATATAGAAATCCATCGACGTATGCGCGACGGCGATCTCGCGACGCCAGAGAACGCAAAGAATTTCGTGCAGTCACTCTTTTCTGCCGAGCGTTATGATATCGGGAAAATCGGTCGCCATCGCCTCAACACGCGTTTCGGTCTGCCGGTGACAGAGAAAGCGCTTGAGAAGCGCACACTTACACTCGCTGACTTCGTTCATATTATTTCAGAAATCACGAGATTAAATGCAGATCCTTCAGCGCGTCCAGATGACATAGACCACCTTGGTTTTCGCCGCGTACGATTTGTCGGCGAACTCCTGCAGGCGCGTATGCGCGTCGGAATGAGTCGTATGAAACGAAATATTCAAGATCGTATGTCTACAACGCAGACCGAAACAACGCTCCCAATGACACTCGTCAATCCACGCCCGTTCCATGCATCAGTTCATGAATTCTTCACCGCCAACCAGCTCTCGCAGTTTATGGATCAACAGAATATTCTCGCCGAACTAGAAAATATGCGCACACTTTCCGCACTCGGCCCAGGAGGGCTCACCCGCGAGCGAGCTGGCTTTGAAGTTCGTGATGTGCATCCGTCGCACTATGGACGTCTGTGTCCAATCCACACACCAGAAGGTCAGAACATCGGACTTATTCTTCGCCTTGCAACACACGCACGAACTAACGATTTCGGCGTTATTGAAACGCCATACGCTCGCGTGAAGAACGGTGTAGTGACAAAAGATATTGTGTACCTCAACGCGCTGGATGAAGAGCTTGAAACAATAGCACACGGCGCAACCAAGCTTGATGAGAACGATCGCATCACGACTGACCTTGTTGAAGCACGCCATAAGGGCGAACCGGTCATTGTCGCACGCGATGCAATCACTCTTATTGATTCTTCGCCATATCAAATGTTTTCTATTGCGACCGATATGATTCCATTCGTGAATCATGACGACGCGAACCGTGCCTTAATGGGTTCAAATATGCAGAAGCAGGCAACGCCGATTCTTATTCCTGAAGCGCCTTTGGTCGCCACTGGTATCGAATCACACGCTGCGCGCAGTACAAGTCGTCTCGTGCTCGCCACTGAGTCCGGAGAAGTTACTCATGTTGAAGCGCGAAAAATTATTGTGAAAAACAAGGAGGGGAAGTTGAAGGAATATCGTTTGCAAGGACTTACACGAACAAATCAAAATTCCGCGTTTATGCAGCGACCATCAGTCAACATTGGTATGACTGTGAAAAAGGGCGACGTACTCGCAGACAATTCTTCAACTGACCATGGTCAACTCGCGTTGGGTCAAAATGTCCGCGTTGCTTTCATGAGTTGGAACGGTGCGAACTACGAGGACGCCATCGTCATCTCCGAACGTCTTGTTGAAGATGCTAAATTCACGACTGTTCATATTGAGGATTTTGAATGTATCGTGCGCGACACGAAACTCGGTCCTGAAACGACGACCCACGATATCCCGAATGTTGGTGAACTTCGGCTTAAGAATCTTGATGAAGAAGGTGTCATTCGTATTGGCGCAGAAGTGCGTCCCAGCGATATTCTTGTCGGTAAAGTAACCCCAAAGGGTGAGACACAACTTACTCCAGAAGAACGGCTTCTGCGAAGCATCTTTGGCGACAAGGCGAAAGATGTGAAAGATACTTCTCTTCGCATGGAAGGTGGCAAGCGCGGTCGCGTCATCGGTGTTCGAATTTTCTCGCGAGAGCGCGGTGACCAGCTAGAAACAGGCATTATTAAAAAGATTGTCGTTACAGTCGCGCAGGTTCGAAATGTAAGCGTCGGCGACAAACTCGCAGGACGACATGGCAATAAAGGTGTTATCAGTCGCATATTGCCGGTTGAAGATATGCCGTATGACAAGGACGGCAATCCAGTCGATATCATTCTCACTCCACTCGGTGTTCCGAGTCGTATGAATCTTGGGCAAATTCTTGAAATGCATTTAGGTCTTGCGGCGTACACTCTTGGTTATCAGGCGATCGTTCCGCCATTTGCCGGTGCGTCCGCAGATGAAATTCGCGACGAACTCGTCAAGGCCGGCTTCGCGAAAAATGGGAAAATACAATTATATGACGGCCAATCTGGCGAACCATTCGCACAAACAATCTCGGTCGGTTACATGTATGTTTTTAAACTGCATCACATGGTGGAGGATAAAATTCATATGCGTTCAATCGGTCCTTATTCTCTCATCACTCAACAACCGCTCGGCGGCAAAGCACAGAACGGCGGACAACGATTCGGCGAAATGGAAGTTTGGGCTCTTCTTGGTTACGGCGCCGCTTACACGCTTCGCGAAATGCTTACGATAAAATCGGACGATATTCAAGGTCGTTCAGCGGCCTTCGACGCTATCGTAAAGAATGAATCTATTAGTCATACCGGCACCCCTGCATCATTTGCTGTCCTTACGAATCAGATCCGCGGGCTTGCGCTGGATGTTGAGCCGATAAATCTATCGCCAGAACCGGAAGAATAATTTTATTAATTTCCCTCACCCCTTAATTATGGCACCAAATTCCCGCAGCAGTTTCTCCTCGCGCATGCCTGCCGGCCAGCTTCACCAAGCGAGCCGTCAGGATATGTGGAATGGATTACGCCTCACTCTCGCGTCACCTGAACGCATCCTCGCGTGGTCATCAGGCGAAGTGACCAAACCAGAAACAATCAATTATCGTACCCAGCGCTCAGAGAAACACGGGCTTTTCGATGAAAAAATATTCGGTCCGGAAAAGGACTATGAATGTTACTGCGGAAAATATAAGGGTATCCGCTACAAAGGAATAGTTTGCGACAAGTGCGGCGTCGAGATCACTCGCTCGATTGTTCGTCGCGAAAGAATGGGACACATCGAACTATGCACACCAGTCGCGCACATTTGGTTCCTGCGGAGCGTTCCATCTCGCATGGCGCTCTTACTCGGCGCACCAGCGGCGGATATAGAAAAAGTAGTATATTTCGCGGGATACATCGTTACCAAAATTGCAGAGGAAGAAAAGAAACGTCTCATTAGCGAACTTGAAGGCGAATACAAATCAAAATATAAGTCGCTCGGGAGTGATGCAGAACGCGATGCACTTAAAGAAAAAATGACCTTTGCGAAGAATGAAATCGAGAGTGTCATCGTCGGAAAGGTTCTCGACGAACTCGAATATCATCGCTTTTCTGTGAAATATGGAGGCCTCTTCGATGCGCGTATCGGTGCAGAAGCAATTTACGATATTTTCCGCTCCATGGATTTGAAAGCACTAGAGAAGACGCTCTCGGCTCGTTATGAGAAAGCCGGTGCCGCTGAGCGCGAGAAACTCGCAAAACGTCTATCGCTTATTGCCGGTCTCATTGCGTCTGGCATTCGCCCAGAATGGCTCTTCCTTACTCGCATTCCTGTTATTCCACCGGCATTACGGCCAATGGTCGCGCTTGAAGGTGGCCGCCACGCGACTTCTGATGTGAACGATCTTTATCGCCGCGTTATAAACCGTAACAATCGTCTCAAGAAACTAATTGATATTCACGCGCCAGAAGTAATTCTCAGAAATGAAAAGCGCATTCTTCAGGAGGCCGTTGATGCACTTCTCGATAATTCCATCAGAAAAAGCGGCGCTTCTGCAGGAGCCATTACGCTCGCACAGCGTCGTCCACTCAAGTCACTCGCAGATTATCTTAAAGGGAAACAAGGATATTTCCGTCAGAACCTGCTCGGCAAGCGCGTTGATTATTCTGGTCGTTCAGTCATCGTCGTCGGTCCAGATCTTGAACTTGATGAATGCGGACTTCCGAAACATATGGCGCTTGAACTTTTCCGCCCGTTTGTTATCGCAGGATTCCTTGAGCGAGAACTCGCCTTCAATATCCGCGGCGCCGGTCGTCTCATCGAAGACGGTGTGCCGGAAGTGTGGGAAATACTCGAAGAGGCAATTGCCAATAAATATGTACTCCTAAACCGCGCGCCGACGCTTCACCGCCAAGGCATCCAAGCGTTCCGTCCGCGACTAATTGAAGGCGATGCTATTCAACTCCACCCGCTAGTTTGTAATGCTTTCAACGCTGACTTCGACGGCGACCAAATGGCGGTTCATGTTCCGCTCTCGGAAGAAGCGCAGTGGGAGGCCGAGCATATAATGAGTGCTAATAAAAATATTCTAAAACCGGGCTCAGGCGATATAATAGTACTTACAGGCAAACCACTTGATATTATTCTCGGCGTCTACTGGCTTACGAAGGCGGTTGAAAAAGCGAAGGGTGAAGGTGATCATTTCTCTTCTCCAAACTCGGCAATTCTCGCATCCGAATATGATGCTATCAACATACGCGCAAAGATTAAGATATTGCCGGTCGCCGGCAAAGAAAAATACGCGATGTTTGATGGACATCCATTCGAAACGACGGTTGGTCGGCTTCTCTTCAATACCGTGCTCCCAGCCAACTATCCGTTCGTGAACGAAACGATTACTAAAAAAGTCCTAGCACGTATCGTGACCGATTGTATTGCGCGCTACGGACTTGATGCTGTGCCGGATATCGTGAACAAGGTAAAACACTTTGGTTTTGAGTATGCTACGAAATCCGGTGTTTCTTGGTGTGTTGATGATGTCTCCGTGCCGAAGAAGAAGCCGGAAGTCGTTGAACGGGCTGCCGTTAAAGTGGCGAAGATTGAAGAAGAGTATAAAAGCGGACTTCTTTCTGAAGAAGAGAAACGCCGCATGGTTATAGAAATTTGGCAGGCAACGAAACAAGAAGTCGAACAGCTTGTTGCCGAAGAACTAGACCCAATGGGTTCAGTCGCCGATATGGTGCGGAGCGGTGCGCGTGGCTCAATGGGTAACTTGACTCAAATGGCCGGAATGAAGGGTCTCATTCAAAATACCATTGGAGAAACCATTGAAGTCCCGATCGCATCTTCCTTCAGCGAAGGATTGAATCCGATTGAGTATTTCATGTCCACACACGGTTCACGCAAAGGTCTCACCGATATGGCGCTTGGTACCGCGAAGGCCGGTTACCTTACGCGTCGTCTCTTCGATGTTGCGCAGGATTCAATCGTAACCGAGAAGGATTGCGGCACATCGCGTGGAGTGAAGATTAATCGCATCAGCGCTTCTGGCATTCAGATTGATTACGCTGAGGCGCTTAGAGGCCGTGTTCTTGCGGAGGATGTAAAGGATGCAGACGGAACGGTTCTCTTTAAGAAAAAGCATTACCTCTCCGCTGGTGATGCTGAAGCAATTGCAGCTTCTTCTATTTCTTCTATTGTTGCTCGTTCGCCGATGTCTTGCGAAACGCGTTACGGCATCTGTCAGACCTGCTATGGCATGGATCTCACAACACAAGAATCCGTTGATCTTGGAGAAGCGGTTGGTACTGTTGCCGCACAAGCAATCGGTGAACCGGGCACACAACTCACACTTCGTACCTTCCACCAAGGTGGCGTGGCTTCAGTAGGTGGTGACATCACCGGAGGTCTTCCGCGCGTTGAAGAGGTCTTTGAAAAACGCTCGCCAAAAAATCCGGCGGTCATCTCGAAATCGGATGGTATTGTCACAGAAATAAAAGATGCTGGTCGTGAGAAAATAATCGTCGTCGCACCGATAAAAGGGCAAGGGAAAAAAGATGGATCGGAATATGAATATCTCGCGCCATATCCGCGCGTCTCTCTTGTGAAAGAAGGCGATACAGTATCGAAGGGCCAGATTCTTACTGACGGTTCTGCCGACCTCGACGACCTCTTCGAATATGCCGGCCGTGCAGTGGTGCAGGAATATATTATCGCCGAAGCGTCGAAAATCTACGAATTGCAAGGCGCTCATGTATCACGTAAGCACCTCGAAGTCATTGTGAAGCAGATGTTTTCACGCATGAAAATTACCGATGCAGGGGATACCGATTATTCAATAGGCGATGTTTTAGAGGACTGGGAATTTGCGAAAGCGGTGACGGAGATGGAGGCAGCGAATAAAATAGCGCCGCAGGCGCGTGAGATTGTGCTTGGCATCAAAGAGAGCGCGCTTTCGCGTCGCTCATTCCTCTCCGCGGCATCCTTTGAGCAGACAACGAAGATTCTTATCAACGCGGCGCTTAAAGGCAGTGTAGATCGCTTGCGCGGACTGAAGGAAAACATTATTCTCGGGCGTCTCATTCCATCAGGAACAGGTTTCGCGGGAAGTAAGAAATACTCGCACATTACGAAACTTCAATCCGAACGGCCAGTAGCACCATCTTCACGCCCGAGCTATTCGCGCGCTCCTAGGGCACTCTAAAATTCTGCAAAGGTTTCTATTTCTTTGTCAAGCACCAGCGCAGCAAGGTAGAATCAAGAGAATATGACCGACACTGTCGCGCAGATTAAGGAGCGCCTGACGATTCAGGATATCGTGGCGCCATATGTAAAATTGACGAAGGCAGGGAAGTCACTCGTCGGGCTCTGCCCATTCCATAAAGAGAAAACAGCATCTTTTCATGTCTCGCTTGATCGCGGCACATGGCACTGCTTCGGCTGTGGACTGGGCGGTGACGGATTTTCTTTTATCGAAAAAGTTGAAGGTGTTGATTTCAAAGGCGCGTTAAAAATTCTCGCAGAGAAAGCAGGAGTTCAAATTACTACCATATATGGTAGTGGCGGCGGGAAAGAAGATGTATCAAAAAAAGATCGCTTGCGCGAAGTGATTAGCAGAGCGAGCGAGTGGTATGCAGGAAAACTTGTCGGGAGTCCAGCCGAAACATACGCGAAGCAGCGCGGCCTCTCGAAAGAGACCATTCATTCATGGCGTCTCGGCTACGCGCCAGACGCGTGGCGCGCGCTCCTTGAAGCACTTTCAGCTGAAGGATTCACAGTGCAAGAACTTCTCGCAGCAGGATTGATAAAGGAGGCCGATGGGAAGACCGGCACGTTTTATGATCGTTTCCGCAATCGGCTGATGTTTCCGATTACAGACAACGCCGGTCGTGTTGTCGCATTCACTGGACGCGCTCTGTCCGCGGACGACCAGGCGAAATATCTCAATAGTCCAGAAACGGAGTTGTATCATAAGTCAGAAATTCTTTTCGGCATAGACCGCGCAAAAGATGCGATTCGCACGCGCAAGTTCGCTCTTCTCGTTGAAGGTCAAATGGACGTCTTGCTCGCGCATCAAATCGGTTTTGAAAACGCAATCGCACTTTCTGGCACAGCACTCTCAGAAAAGCACCTCGCGCTTATTAAACGTTACAGTGAAAATCTTTTGCTAGTCCTCGATGCCGATACAGCAGGACTTTCTGCGACTGCAAGATCTGCTGCACTCGCGCTATCTCGCGGACTGCAAGTAAAAGCGGCCCGACTTCCAAAAGGAAAAGATCCAGCAGAACTCATCAGTGGAGATACAGCTACTGGCAAAAAGGAATTTTCAAAATACATTACAGCCGCGAAACCGATTGTTGAATTTTTCTTGGTGTCTTTGACAGAACGAGAGCGTGATCCACACCGACTTATTTCTGCCGCCGAACGAATCATTCTTCCGCTTATTGCCGCAATGCAGAGCCCCATGGAGCGCGAACATTTCATACAAATCACTGCCCGCACACTTGGACTTTCAAATGAGGCAGTTCGCGATTCGCTTACTAAATTACCTCGCGCGAGTGTGGAAGAGACCGTGACCATGAAGGATTCTGTCACCGTGATAAAACGATCTGCACGCCAAAATCGCGAAGAGACGCTTCTTGCCGTTGTCCACGCGTATCCTGATACCCCCCTTGCCGAACGCGTCAAAACGAGGTATCTTCAGATTACTGAAGCCGACCAATTGCCCGCCGATGCTCCTGTGGAGCCGGCCCTTTTCGAAGCGGAACGGTTGTTCGGCAAAGATCCGGAAGAAGACGCGGCGGATGAACTCCTCCGTGTTTTTGAAGAATTAGTGGTTCGAGAGGCGTATCAAGAAGCAGTGACGCATCTGCGAAGAATAGAATCCTCGGGAGATGCAAAGGCAATCGAGAGCGCACAGGCGCAGTGTGCGAAAATTTCTACCCGTCTTGCCGTATTCGGATAACTCACCTATCTATTTTTTCATCATGGCAAAAAAAATTAAAAAAAAGAAGAAAGCACCTGCGCGGAAACGAGCGGTGAAGCGCCTATCCGTTAAAAAAAAGGCGAAGAAACCTGCTCGTACAAAAAAAATAATTCGCACCAAGAAACAAATTGTGCGCTCGGCAGCCCGTTCGGCAAAAGCGAAAGTGTCGTCGCAGAAAGCGATTTCGGCAGAAACACTTATCGAGAAGGGCAAAGAGCGCGGTTACGTCACCTATAGTGAGATTTTGAAATCATTTCCTCATGTAGAAGAGGACGTTAGTTTCCTCGAGTCGCTCTATGAGCGATTCGCCGTCGCAGGCGTCGATGTTCTTGAGGGCGGAATGCTTGAGGATGCTGCTGATGAATACCTCGCCACGCGTAATATTAAAGACCGCCATTCAACTAGTTACGATTCCATACAAATATATCTTCGCGAGATTGGGCAATATCCGCTTCTAACGGCCGCTGAAGAACGCGAATTGGCGAAACGTATTGAAAAAAGCGATGCCGAAGCACGCAATATTCTCGCGCGCAGCAACCTTCGTCTCGTGGTTTCCATTGCTAAAAAATATGTCGGTCGCAGTCCCGACCTCACACTTCTTGATCTTATTCAAGAAGGGAACCTTGGTCTCTTCCGCGCGGTGGATAAATTCGATTGGAAGAAGGGTTATAAATTCTCAACCTATGCAACGTGGTGGATTCGCCAGGCAATTACGCGCGCACTCGCAGATCAGTCGCGTACAATCCGCATCCCTGTCCATATGGTGGAAACGATTGCGAAATATAAGCAGGTCTCGCGGCGCCTCTCACAAATGCTCGGGCGCGATCCGCAGGCAGAGGAAATTGCGGTAGAAATGGGTGTAGAGCCAGAGAAGATTTACCAAATAGAAAAAATAAATCAAGACACGCTCTCATTGGAGAACCCTGTCGGTTCTGACGACGACGACCGGTCAACACTCGGCGATTTCATTCCAGACGATAAGATTCCTTCGCCAATGCAGGAATCGTCAGAACGCATTCTTACCGAGCAGGTGCGCGCGATTCTAGGAGATCTCTCGCCGAAGGAACGCAAGATTCTTGAAATGCGCCACGGCTTGATGGACGGCATTTATCACACACTTGAAGAAGTGGGCAGGGAATTCGGCGTCACACGCGAACGCATCCGCCAAATTGAAGCAAAAGCGCTTGAGAAAATCCGCACGCACGACAAAGTCCGCCATCTGAAGTCGTATTAAATAATTATGGGAAAGAGAATGAAACTCCCGATTAAACACTGGAGTCATTCGTCCTTAATGGCTTTTTTAAGGAACCCATTGGCGTGGTACAAGCGATATGTAGAAGAAATATATGACACTCCTAGAACTCCCGCATCTATTGTCGGGAGCGCGGGGCACCTCGCGCTCGAGCATTTTTATCGGGGCGAAGCAAAGAATGTCGCAATGCAGAAAGGTCTTGAATATCTGCGCGCCATTTCAGATGCTGATATTGATTTCGGTAAATTAAAAACACGTCGTGCGAAGAAGGAAAAGCGCGCGGCGATGGAACGAGAATATCTCCAAGCAATTTCTTTTTATCTTGAGCGACCGCCGCGGCACAAAGTGCTTGGTGTTGAAGTAAAAGGCGTGGTGTCGGTCGACGGGCTTCTTCTACCAATTAAAGCCGTTTCGGATTTGGTTGTCGTCTCAAAGATTGAGAAAGGCGCTGTTGATATCATTGACCATAAATTCGTTGCATCGTTTAGCAAAGGAGGCGCGGAAAAGACGCTTTTTATGATTCAAGCGATTTTCAATTATTACACCGTCAGAGAACTTTTCGGCAAACCGGTACGGCGGTTTATCGTCTATGAATGCAAAAAAACAAAAAACGCCGATGGAAGCAAACAAGTGCGACGGTATGAAATTGATTTCCAAAATCATGAAGAGGACTTCTCAGTTTTCCATCGACTACTAAACGACGCGACAACGGAAATCTCTCGTCGGCGCATCTATTTGCCGAATCCTTCTGACATGTTTGAAGGCGAAAATTCTTTTGATATATACCGCCTTGGCCTGGTGGATGATTCCACGAGGTGACACCTTACGGAAACCGTAAGGTGTCACCTCGTGGAAAGTGCCTGATCAATTAATTGTTTAACTGCGTCATAGGAGTACGCGCCGTTCATTACGATAGGCACCTGACCTTTTACGAGAATGAGAGAATATGGAGTTCCTTTCGCACCGACATCAAGCGCATTTTGGCGGTCAGCATTAATTCGCGCGTCAAGAGTCGAAGATGCGTTGGCGTAGCAGGTAGCGAAAGCGTCCCCCGAAATGCCCGCAATTGCCGCGAACTTTCCATATTGTGAAGGACCAATCGGCTGATTTGCGAAAAGCGCGTCCGCGAATTTCCAAAATGCGTCATTGCCTGCAACAGCAGCGGCACACTCGGCTGCGCGAGCGTGTGAAAATGCATTCGGATGAATCTCAACAAGAGGAAATTCGCGATACACCCACGCGACTTTCCCATTAGTACCTTCGTTCGCAATAATCTGATTCATCGTTTCATTAAAGTTTTTGCAAAAATCACAATCAAAGTCAGAATATTCTACGATCACGACTGGCGCTGCAGGATTCCCGAACAAGTGGTCATTCGCACCGATCGGCCGTACTAGTGCCGGATTGCCTGAGTCCGGTGTCGTTATCGTCGGGTGTCGCATTGAAAAATACACTGCTCCTGCAACGACAATTCCGCCGAGGATAATCGCGATTGGGATTGTAAGTTGGGATTTCATAATTGGAGTGCGTGCGTCATCGTTGATGTTTTATTTATTTCATGATTCCAAAGCGACGTATCAATTTTAATATCACGAATATCTCGCAGATCTTTATACTTAAGTACTCCGTGTTCAAGCGCATACTCATACAATTTACGCGTGATGCGCACATCATCAATACAATAGTCGCGAACCTGATCTTTCTTTCCTTCTTTCCACCACACTCCAGCTTTCAACCCATCGCCTGATTTCCCACTACCGAGCGTTGCTTCGGCGAGCGACTGAAGTCGAATACGACGACCGAGCACTTTTTGTACTTCAACAAGCAAATCGAGCGAACGAATATGCGAGAGATCGCCGGGGTAATAACGATTTAAAAGCGGAATGTCGAACGAGTCAGAATTAAAACCAATAAGCATGTCGGCGTGTTCTATAATCGGCCAGAGTTTTGGCAATTCTTCTTTAACGAACGATGAATACTCATCCGTATGCGAATCATGAATAGCCACCACAATGAGTTCTTGTTCCCGTACATCAATGTGACCGCGCACAACGGAGTCAGAAATGGACTCAATATCGAAAGTAATAGCGCGCATACTTAACTGCCAGCGCGAAGCCGTACGAGTAATTCGGAAAGGGGAAGTCCAACTTCCTCGCCAGTCGCGAGAATTTTCATACGAAGTGAATTGCCTGAAATCTCATCTGTGCCGTATGCGATAAAGAGCGGAATGCCGCGCTTCACAGCATCTTTTATTTGATCACCAAGTGTTCGATCAGTCAGGTTTACGAAAATACGACCACCTTGTTTTCGTAGTGTGTCGGCGAAGGCCTGTGCGGCGGGAATGTCACCAACGGTTGGCGTGCCAAGATAGAGTTGCGGCCTTCCTTTGTTCGTGTCGATGGTGAGTTTGTGCGTCTCAAGAAAATCAGAAAGAGTTACATCTCCGAGCGCGAAACCGACAGCTGGGATCTGATCTCCACCAAAGAGTGCAACAAGACCATCGTATCGTCCGCCACCAAAGAGAGCCCGAGGATTCGCCGGATTAGTGTCATACACTTCGAAGACCATGCCAGTGTAATAGTCAAAACCGCGCGTAATACCAGCATCAAAGACGACATTCCCAACGCCGCGCGCTTTTAATCCATTTATACGATCAAGAAGTTTACTTTTCTCCTTCGCTACCTCGTCTGCCGCTCCAGTGTTTTCGATAATCGTAAAAGGATCTTTTGACGAGAGCGTAGAAGATGCAGCGACAAAAGCTGCGGGCGTCATTTTTGATTTTTTATCCAGGAGACGCAGATAATTTCGGACACCGTCACTTTTTAATCCAGCCGCTTTACAGGCGGCATTTAGAAGTGTCCGTGAATTCATACGGATGACGAAATCACTTTCCGTAGCACCGAAGTCTTTTAACAGAGCAGACACTAATCGTACAATTTCGATATCCGCTTCACCTTCTGGAAGACCGATGAGATCAATATCCGCTTGGTAAAACTCACGCAATCGACCTTTCTGCGGCCGTTCATAGCGAAAACGATTACCGATAGAGAACCAGCGGAGTGGCATCGCGAGCTCGCGGCGTTTAGCGGCAACCATTCGTGCGAGTGTCGGCGTCATTTCGGGACGCAGTGTCACACGACGATCACCCCGGTCCATGAAAGTGTAAGTTTGTTCACCAACAATTTCTTCAGATGTCTTCGCTTCGTAAATTTCGGCGCGTTCTAGGGGGGAAGCGTTGTATTCCTCATATCCCCACAACATTAATGTCTTACTGATTCGTGTGAAGATTGCTTGAAGACGCACCCAATCAGATGGGTAAAAATCACGGACGCCTTTATAAGGATCGGTAGAAAGTGGTTCTGACATGCAAAAATTATATCATTTTGGCGCAAATTACGCGTGGCTTGTCATACTGGTCATTCAATATTTTGGCACGCAATCCTTGTGACTCAAACAATGAGAGCGCGATTGTCGAGTGTTCACTGTCGCACTCAATCCACGTCTCACCTCCTTCCGTAAGGTGACACCTCGTGGAAAGCGCGATACGGCGGATTAGGTCGAGGCCATCAACGCCAGCTCGCAGAGCGCGAGACGGCTCGTAATCAGCGACACTCGACTGTAATATGCGATTGTCGGGAATGTAGGGCGGATTCACGGCGATGACATCGAACTGCAGATTACCGAAGGGTTCAAAGAGGTCACCAATACCGATGTGTGCTCGTGATGCATTCAAATTATTCTCGTGAATGTTTTTTAAAATAGTTTTCTCATGTGCAGGGTCAATCTCTCCAAAAAATACTTCCATATATGGTAGTGCTTTTAATGCCGCGCATCCGATTGCGCCGCTTCCAGCGCAGATGTCGAGGAATGTCATGTGGGGTTTCCGAAACCCCACATGATTTAAGAGTTGCTCGGTCCACCACTCTGTTTCTGGTCGTGGAATGAGCGGCTTTGAATCGAGATAAATTTTCAATCCTAGAAATGGTTGCCAACCAATGACATATCCAAGCGGCTCGCCTTTGGCGAGCCGCTTTTTATCGGCCTCATATTCCGGTGTTTCTTTCCCATTGTATTTTTCTTTCAAAAGCCACTGTTCATCCTTGGTCATATAAAGAAGTTACCACGAAAACAAAAATGCTCCGCCTAGCGGAGCATTTTTGTTGTGGCGAAATGAGTAAGAGAATTAGTATCCTCCGCGACCGTAGCCGCCACGACCATAACCGCCTGCATCGCCACCTCCAAAGCCGCCTTCGCGGCGAGGAGGGCGATCACCCTGCGGTCGGGCGAAAGAGACCGAGAGCGTGCGCCCATCCATCTCCTTACCGTCCCAACGATCGATTGCCGCTTGCGCCTCCGCTTCGGAAGCCATTTCGACGAAGCCGAAGCCGCGTGAGCGGCCCGTCATACGATCAGAAATAATACTCGCGGACACGACATTACAGACCTCGCTAAAGGTCTTTTTAAGATCGTCTTCCGTCGAGCGATAGGGGATACCGCCCACGTAGAGCTTGTTCCCCTGTACTGATGCTGCATTGTCCATGTATTGGATATAACTGATTAACCTCGCCGAAACTGAACACTTGCGGCTCGCCTTCGCCAGCTGGCGAACGGCTAAACCGAGCGAAGCTCGAATACTCTGCGAGTAAAAACAGTATGACAGAAATGCCAAAAAAATGCAAGGGAGTGTGGATAACTTTAATGAGTGCCAGAAAAAAGAGCTGGGAAGAAC
>JAPLWI010000008.1 GCA_026396675.1 Candidatus Kaiserbacteria bacterium
GAAATTATCAGCTTTTGAGAAAAAATCTCATAATCGGTACGAACTTACCGAAAATTTTCTAAAAGCTAATCTTCATATGGTGGAATTGGCTAACGAGAAAACAAATGAAGAAAATCTTCATTTGTTTAAAAAAGTCGGTTCGAACTTTTTAATTAAAGATCGAACCGTACTTTTTGAGCCACGCGGAGCGTGGAAAACCCTTTTGGATTCTGAATTCGGCGGGGGAAATTCATTAGTGTCGGCGCTTCGCGCCGACCCCATTTTGCATTCGGAAACCCTTTTCGAAAAATTGCGGAAGCGGAGAGATTCGAACTCTCGAGACCCTTTCGGACCTGCCGCCTTTCCAAGGCGGTGGAATAAACCACTATCCGACGCTTCCGTATCTCGAGTTATACCAGAAAAATGTTAATTATGCCTGCGAAGCGAGAAGCGCTTTGATACGATCCTGAATCGGTGGATGGGTGGAGAATAAGCGTTCGATCCAGCTTGAAAATCCCGAGGAGCCTCGCGACGAGGGACTGCTCGATTTCTCTCCAAATGGGTCATTAATGAATAGATGTGCTGTTGCGAGGTTCGCACTTTTCATCGGCGCCGTATAACTACCAAGTTTGCCAAGTGCAGAGGCGAGGCCTTCAGGATATCGCGTAAGCAATGCACCTGAGGCATCGGCGAGAAATTCGCGCCGGCGAGAGACGGCGAGCTCGATAAGCTTCGCGGCAATAGGTGCGAGAATTATTCCTACAATTGCAAGAATCATAAAGATCGCGTTGTCATTTCCCCTATCATTGCTCCGTCCCCCACCGAAAAATGACATGCGAAGGAAGATATTCGCCACGATGGCGACGAAGCCCGCGAGTACCACTGCGACCGTCATTAAGAGTATGTCGCGATTTTTGATGTGAGAAAGTTCGTGGCCGATCACACCTTCAAGCTCGACGCGGCTCATCATTTGGAGTAATCCGGTCGTTGCACAAACAACAGCATGACTTTCATCGCGACCGGTCGCGAATGCGTTCGGTGCCAGGTCATCTATCACATACAGTTTCGGTTTCGGTAATCCAGCCGTGATGGCGAGATTTTCGGTCACGGTATAGAAATCAAAGAATTCCTCGCGCGATGCCGGTCGTGCGTGATTCAACGAGAGCACGAGTTTATCTGACGACCAATATGCGTAGAAATTCGTTCCGACGGCAATAATAACCGCGATAATAAGAATCATCGGATCGCCGTAATACCACGAAATCGCATACCCAACCGCAATAACAACGACCAAAAAACCAAACACTAGCGCCCATGTTCGGCGAATGTTGCTTGCTTGTTGCGCGTACAGATTCATCCTAAAACTGCACCTTGACCGGTTCTGCCGCCGCCGCGTCCGATGCGGTGAGCTCAAAAAGATCCATCGGTTTGAAACCGAATAATGAAGCGATGAGCGTGCTCGGGAATGACTGCTCCGCCGTGTTGAGCGCCATCACAGTAGTGTTGTAGAAACGTCGAGATGCCTGAATCTTGTCTTCGGTATCGCCGAGCTCTTGCTGTAGTTGCAAGAAATTCTGATTCGCTTTCAAGTCCGGATACGCCTCTGAAACAGCGAACAAAGTTTTCAAGGCACCAGAAAGTTGATTCTCTGCTTTTACCTTTTCTGTTGTGCCAGTCGCCCCCATCGCGGCAGCGCGCGCTTTTGTTACATTTTCAAATGCGCTTGATTCGTGTGTAGCATAGCCCTTTACCGTTTCAACGAGATTAGGGATAAGGTCGTATCGACGTTTTAACTGCACTTGAATATCGGCCCACGCCTCTTTCGCGCGATTCACGAGTGTAATTAGGCGGTTATAAGCAAAAATAACCCAAAGAATAATAATCGCGAAAACGATAAGAATGACAATTGTGGTAGTAGACATGTCGAAATTATAAGATACTCGCCAGTACGACGCAACGTCGATTAACGTACGGCGCGTGCAACTGCTTTGACCACGCGCGAATCAAGGAGGTCGGGAATGATCTTGGCGGCGGTCGGTCGAATGACGAGCGCTGCGAGTCCGCGAGCGGCGCGGAGCTTGGTTTCTGTAGTAATTTTTTTCACGCCTTTATCAAGAGCGCCACGGAAAATGCCCGGGAATACGAGTGCGTTGTTGATCTGATTTGGATAATCGGAACGGCCAGTCGCGATGACTGCTGCCCCTCCCTTCTTAGCTTCTTCTGGCAAAATTTCTGGGTCTGGATTGGCCATCGCGAAGACGATTCTGCGCGGTGCCATAGTTGCTACCTGCTCCGATTTTAAGAGCCCTTTCCCCGAAACGCCGATGAACACATCCGCGCCATGCATCGCTTCAGCAATACCACCTTTCACTTTCCGCGGATTTGTAAGTGCAGCAAGTTCTTTCTTATGTCCGTTCAAACCAGCACGACCTGCGTAGATTATTCCTGTGCGGTCGAGAAGAATGATGTCCGAGATGCCAGCTGCCTTGAGCAATTTCGCGACCGCCGTGCCGGCAGCGCCCGCACCGCTAATAACCACTTTTAATTTGTTGAAATTTTTCTTTACAACCTTCGTTGCGTTCAGAAGCCCCGCGAGCACAACGATCGCCGTACCGTGCTGGTCATCGTGCATTACCGGAATATCTAGTTCTTCAACAAGTCGTCTTTCAATATCGAAACAGCGTGGCGCCGCGATGTCTTCAAGATTGATACCGCCGAAGTTTGGCGCAATGGCTTTTACTATTTTTATGATTTCTTCTGAATCCTGTGTATTAAGGACAATCGGCCACGCATCAACATTTCCTTTTTCTTTAAAAATAAGCGCCTTCCCTTCCATCACCGGCAACGCCCCGTATGGGCCGATGTTGCCGAGACCGAGTACCGCCGACCCGTCAGAAACAACTGCGACGCTGTTCTTTTTCACGGACATCAATCGCGCATCCTCCGGATGCGCGGTGAGGTGCCGTGACGCCGTGGCAACGCCCGGCGTATACCACAGTGAAAAATCCTTTTTATCTCTCAACTTCACGCGCGCTTTCGTTTCTACTCGCGCGCCCTGTTCCCTATAAGCCGCCAGTATTTTTTTTGATTTCGCATCCATAAGGATGCAAGTATACTACAGAAACATCTTGAATGTTCTTTCTTTGATTTATGGTATGGTGCCTGCATAATGCCGAAAAAGATTTTCTTTTTATTTGTGTACGGATTCGCGGTTTTTGGTGTGCTCCTGACCGGAGTATTTTTCGCCGTGAAATTCGACTGGACGAACGAGTCCGGCATCGCTGACACCGGGCGAAGCATGCTTTCTTCAAATCAAACCGCAAGCAGTTCTACATCCTCTCCACAAGGTTCGACCTCGTTGGGAACACCAGCATGGGCGAAGACGGATGAGTGGAGCACGCTGAAAGCGGCCATCGTGAAAGATCGTGAGGCGATTTATAAAGCAAGCACCGTGGCTGGTATTCCTTCGCGCCTGTTAGTGGCAAGCTTAATGGTCGAGCAATTGCGACTTTTTTCTGACAATCGCGAGCTTTTTAAGACCGTTTTCGCTCCACTCCAGATTCTCGGCATCCAGAGTCAATATTCGTGGGGCGTGATGGGCATGAAGCAGGAAACGGCGATCGCCATAGAAAATAATCTGAAAGATGCGAGTTCGCCATTTTATCTCGGGACATTGTACGAACACCTGCTTGATTTCACCACTGACAATCCAGACCAAGAACGATTTGCGCGTCTTACTGACCAGCATAATCGCTCCTATTCATATCTTTATGGCGCACTCTATTTAAAAGAGTTGATGACGCAGTGGCAAAAGGCCGGATTTGATATTTCAAATAAGCCGGACATCGTGAGTACTCTTTTTAACATCGGTTTTGAACATTCGCGCCCAAACGCCGCGCCGCAGGTCGGCGGCGCGGCGATACCGATTGATGGCATTACCTATAGCTTCGGCGGTCTCGCTGCCGAGTTCTATCATTCAAACGAGCTTGTCGATTACTTCCCGAACTGATTGCTCTATACTGAGCGCATGAATCCTGATGACTCGATAGAGAAGCACTTCACTCGCCTCAAACCGGAGCAGAAGCGGGCGTTGCATAAATTGAAGATACGGACAATCCGCGATTTGCTTTACCATTTTCCAGCCAGATACGAGAGTGCGGGCGCGACCGGAACGATTGCTGGTATTGCGGCTGGCGCAGAAGTAACGCTTTACGGTACCGTGCGAAAGCCCGATATTCGGAAGACATGGAAGAGCCGCCGACCGATTGCCGAGGCATGGTTGGAAGACGCGTCTGGAAAAATAAAAATGATGTGGTTCAGCCAGCCATACATCGCGAAGACGCTTCATGACGGAATGGTGGTGAAAGTGAGCGGGCGCGTAGCTGGCGAAGGATCTAAGATGTATCTCGCGAATCCGATCATTGATCGAACTCCCATTGATCCTGACGCTGTCCATGATTCTCTCTTTGCACGAGGTTCAACCTCGTGTATTTCGGACGCAGAGATGTATTCGGTTTACCCTGAGAGCCAAGGCGTTTCGTCACTTTGGTTCTTGCATGCGGTCAGAAAAATATTCGAAACGAAGGCACATGAACATATTGAGGATCCGATTCCTACAAAAATTCTCGCGCGCTATAACTTGCCAACACTTGCTTCAGCGCTTGTTTTCATACACTCACCGCGGCGGCTGTCCGACGCCGCCGCGGCGCGGAAACGATTCGCATTTGAAGAAATTTTTTCGCTTCAAGTGGTGATGCAACAGCGCCGCCACGCGCTACGTGCCGAAAAGGCATTGCCAGTTGCAGTTAACCGGCAAGCGCTTGCGGACTTTGTCGCTTCATTTCCCTTCCCTCCGACCGCCGCGCAAACACACGCGATTGAGACAATTGTTAATGATTTCGATAAAACACACCCGATGATGCGCCTTCTTGAAGGCGATGTTGGAAGCGGCAAGACCGCCGTTGCGGCAGCAACGGCGTATCTTGTGGCGACCTCACTTCCCTCGGGAAGAATCGCCGGTACACTCCAAGTCGCGTATCTCTGCCCCACTGAAGTGCTCGCGAAACAGCATTTCTCAACATTCGTTTCATATTTCCGCGATCATCCAATCCCGATTGGCCTTATCACAGGAAGCGAGTGCAGAAAATTCCCTTCCAAAATCCGTTACGAAGAATCCGCAAAACTTTCTAAACCTGCATTTAAAAAAATGGTGGCGAATGGCGAGATACCGATCGTCATCGGCACGCATGCTCTTGTTGAAAAATCACTTTCGTTCAAATATCTTGCATACGCTATTATTGATGAGCAACATCGTTTCGGTACGATGCACCGTCAAAAAATAGTGACGAAAAGTGATGTGGCTCCACACCTGCTTTCGATGACTGCAACACCAATTCCGCGCACGCTCGCGCTTACGCTCTATGGAGATCTTGATCTAACGCTACTTGATGAAATGCCTGCTGGCAGGAAATCGGTCATAACCGAAGTGCTAACACCGAAAGAGCGTGAGAAGGCGTACCAACAGGTGCATTCTGAACTTGCGAAGAACCACCAAGCGTATGTCATTTGCCCTAGAATAGACGAGCCAGACCCTGCGAAAGAACTCGCTCTTATAGCAAAGTCGGTCAAAGCGGAAGCGGCGCGACTGAAAAAAGAAGTTTTTCATGAAGCAGAAATAGGCATATTGCACAGCAAAATGACGCCAGCAGAAAAAGAAACGGCGATGAAAAAATTTGAAAATGGCAACACAAATATTCTCGTCGCAACTTCAGTGATTGAAGTGGGTGTTAACGTGCCAAACGCGACAGTCATTTTGATTGAAGGAGCCGAAAGATTCGGGCTCACGCAGCTGCATCAGCTGCGCGGCCGTGTTATTCGTTCAACGCATCAGTCATATTGTTTTGCTCTTCCTGAATCATCGGGCGAAACGACGCGCGAGCGAATGAAAGCATTTACGAATGCAAAAAATGGTTTTGAACTTGCTGAATATGACCTTACGCTTCGCGGTGCAGGCGAGCTCGCTGGCGGGAAACAATGGGGCGTTTCGGATATCGCCATGGAAGCATTAAAAAATATAAAACTTGTGGAGGCCGCGCGCACTGAGGCAGCGGCTCTTGTCGCCTATGATCCAGATCTAAAAAATCATCCTGCGCTCGCGGCGCGCGCTTTCACTGCCGACAAAGAAATGCATTTAGAGTAGGTGCACATTTTTTGATGAAGATGTTATGATGTCTTCGGAGGGTAGGCGTTCATTTGTTTATCATAAAAAGGGGGTGAGTAAAAAGAGAAGGAAAAGCCAAGGGACTAAGAAAAAGGGAAATCCAAGAAATTCGGCACAATCATCCTGGAAAGCATTGCTGCTGTACGAGTATAGACCCTCCACGAGAAGCCACGCATTGCGCGCGGCTTCTTTTGTTTTTATGTCCGCCCCCTTGGACTCGAACCAAGGACCCTCGAGGTATAAGCTCGATGCTCTAACCAACTGAGCTAGGGGCGGTCTTTTTTTATACTACAACACTTTCACTTTCTTCGCGTTTTTTCGGCGTTATACCGTTTGCGATGAGGATTTTCTCGAATTCAGCACGTTCAATGGTTTCTTTTTCAATCAGTTCTTTCGCGATAGCATCAAGTGCTTCGCGCCGTTCATTTATGACTATTGTCGCGCGCGCCTTCGCTTCTTCAATAATGCGCGTAACTTCAGCATCTATTTTTGCTGCGACTTGTTCTGAATACGGTTCGTTTCCGAGTTGCCGTTCTCCGAATGCAATTGGTCCTAATTTTTCGCTCATTCCATAACGAACGACCATGTCACGCGCAATCGCCGTAATGACAGAGAGATCGTTAGATGGTCCTGTTGAAACATCGCCGAAAAGCATCTCTTCGGCAACATAACCACCTAAGGTCGCCGCGATATCGTCTAAAAATTGCTTTCGCGATTGCATCTTTTTATCTTCAAACGGAAGTTTCAGCGTGTAACCAGCCGCGCGGCCACGGCTGATGATGGAAA
Source organism: Candidatus Kaiserbacteria bacterium (assembly GCA_026396675.1). Lineage (GTDB taxonomy): Bacteria > Patescibacteriota > Minisyncoccia > Phycocordibacterales > Phycocordibacteraceae > C7867-001. The sequence goes on from JAPLWI010000008.1 coordinate 6,986, forward strand.
TCTTGTGCACTGGATCGGCATTCTCAAGCACTGAAGAAACGAGTGCGTGACCGGCTTCATGATACGCTGTGAGTTCTTTTTCTTTTTTTGAGAGTAAATGGCTCTTGCGTTCCGGACCAAGCATCACTTTCTCTATTGAGCGAATGAGATCATATTGCGTCAACTCTTTCCGATTTTCGCGCGCGGCGAGAATTGCTCCTTCATTCATAAGTGAATATAATTCCGCGCCTGAAAATCCCGGAGTGCGCTCGGCGATAACTGCTAGTTTTACATCCGGTCCTAGCGGCTTTTGTCGCGCGTGGATCTGCAAAATTTCCTCACGATCGCGTCGATCTGGAAGATCAATGGTCACCCGTCGATCAAAGCGTCCAGGCCGTAGGAGCGCCAAATCCAGTACATCGGGTCGATTTGTTGCCGCCATTACCACAACCTTTTCGGTTGGCTCAAAACCGTCCATCTCAACGAGAATCTGATTGAGTGTTTGTTCGCGTTCATCATTGCCGCCGCCAACACCAGTGCCGCGAATGCGCCCGACAGCATCGAGCTCATCAACGAAAATAATGGCTGGTGCGGCTTTCTTCGCCATTTGGAATAGGTCGCGCACGCGAGAAGCACCGACACCGACAAACATTTCCACGAATTCAGAACCAGAAATGGAAAAGAATGGCACTCCCGCTTCACCGGCAACCGCACGTGCGAGCAATGTCTTCCCTGTTCCTGGAGCACCCATTAGGATAATTCCCTTCGGAATTCGCGCACCGATATCAAGAAATTTTTTCGGGCTCTTGAGAAAATCCACAATTTCCAATAGTTCGTCTTTCGCTTCGCGAGCACCAGCGACATCCTTGAAAGTGACGCGCTGTGAAGAATCGGCAGGGTCAATAATGCGTGCCTTGGATTGTCCGAAAGTGAAGGCCTGCATACCGGCACCTCGCACTTGTCGCGAGAGAAACCAAAAGATAAATCCAATAAAAAGAAGTGGAATAATAATCGGAGCGAGTGTTGCAAACCAAAATTGGAATCCTGACTGTCCTTGAATTGTAATCGCAACTTTCGCAAGTTCAGCTGGCGTAACGCCATATGTTGCGAGCGTCTCCGGAAGCCCAGATGAAGGATCCTTACGCGAGATCTTTGTGGATTGATCTGCATATACGAGATTGAGCGAATCGCCGTTGACCGTAATCGCACTTATCTTCCCCGCCGCAACATCGGCCGCAACAGCTGAAAGTGGAGTATCGTTCGTCGGCTGGAAGAAACTTGCAATGAGAGAGTACGCACTCATCAAGAAAAGAAATACAAGAATTGTAGTGATGAGATTTCCGAAAAACGATGGGCCGCCAAAAAGCGCGCGCCAGCCGGTGCGTTTCTTTTTTGGCGCGGGCTTCCTCGACTTTCCGGCAGGCATATTCTTAGCTTTTCTTTGTAATTTCGATGACATAAAAGATACTGCAGAATAACACTAAAATGCTCATTTGTGGACTTGTCGAGTAAAACATTGGACTCGCTTAAAGCCTATCTTGTTCGTTTCTGGGCTTATTATCAAGCTAGTCCTGTTCTCCAAAAAAGCTTGATATAACGCGCCACCGGGACACTTATGGGATCACAGTATGAGTATTAAGAATGACAACGTCTCTTGGAGACGTTGTCCTGGGTGGGGGTCTGGGGGAGGGGCCAATTTTATCGGTGTGAAGTGCCAGATCCTGCATCACTGTTAAAGCTTGATCCACTCGCGATGGCGGGGTAATTTCAGGGCATACAGGGTGTTCCTGGTGGGTGTACCATCGTTGAGAGTTACTGCACCTGGTGCAGTAATTTCGCTGATTTCGAGATCGCGCAGTATCGGCATTCTTTTACACAGGCACAAACAAACCATTTCGACAGAGACATCGAAGCTTGCATGTTACAATTATGAGCATGAACCAAGATTTAATGGTGAGACTCTTTCGGTCAATTGAAGGGGATTCGGATGATGATCTTGTAAAAGTTGCCAAGAAAATCATCGAGAACGAGAAGGTCAAAGGACATGCGAAGTTGGCTGGGAGATTGAGAGGGATTTTGGATACAAATGTTGCAAGCCACTTGAGTTTTAAAAAGGAACTCAAAACGCTTTTACCTATAGGGACATTTATTCCGACTGACAAGCGGCATAACATTCCTCTTGCTGTCGTTATTGATAACGATAAGCTTCGTCACGAAATGATTCTGCCAAAACCGGTGGAGGCCACTTTTCAGAGTATCGAAAAAGAATATGTGGCACGCGAAAGACTAGCTCACTTCGGTTTAAAACCACGACAAAAAATCCTTCTTTATGGTGCTCCTGGTTGCGGGAAAAGCATGGGAGCCGAGAGAATTGCATGGAACATTGGTCTCCCTTTTTTGAAGGTCCGGTTCGAAGCGATCGTTTCTTCATATCTCGGCGAATCAGCTAGTAATCTGAAAAGTTTATTTGAGTCAATCAAGCACTACCCCTGCGTTTTATTGTTGGATGAGTTTGATTTTATTGCGAAGGCACGTTCTTCAGGACAGGATGTTGGGGAAATGCATCGGATGGTAAATATTCTACTCAACTTGCTTGAAGACTATGATGCGCCTGGACTTCTCATTGCAACGACTAACCTTGAAGGAACCCTCGACAAAGCACTATTCCGGAGATTTGACGACATTATGGAGATTCCTAAACCAGGCGAAGAAGAGATTGCACGCTTGTTAAAAAATACACTGTCTTCGATTAGTACGTCCTCGGAAATTGATTGGTGGGATCTCGCAAAAAAGATGGCGGGATTTTCCGCAGCGCTTGTCGTGAGAGTTGCGAACAATGCAGCTCGAACTGCAGTAATCCAAAACAGCAAGGTGATAGGAGAGAACCATTTACTTAAAGCTCTGGAAGAAGTCATCGATTATAGTAAGTGAGTTCTATGACTGGATTTCCTCATTTGGAGTTAGCAAAGAAAATCGACGGACTTCATAAACCGAAACAGGGTGGCCCAAGGGAAATCGATCCAACTACACAGGGATATCTCAACAATCGAGAAGGACACGGAGGCACTCTTTTGAGAAATATTGATAGCATTTCTCAGTACTGGAGAAATAATATTGTTGCTCGTACAGTCGCTGACTTGCCTGCGTTGCCTAACCCAGCAGTAGTTCCTGTCTTCCTACGTGTAGATGCCAAAAGATTCGATATCGAATCGTTAAAGAGTTTTGGGATCGAAGTCATAGCGGAAGAAGAGAACGGCTTTATCATCGGAGCCTCAAGCGATGATTTCAATTCCCTTCGCCAGAAGATAACAAAATTTATGGCCACGGAGGGCAAATTCAAAGACAAGGCTTCTCAGTTGTGGCAAATAAACGAAGGGGAGCAATGGAGAGTTGATCAAATTCTTTCTGATGATCTCAAGGCTAAATGGGCTTCGATAGAAGACGATGAGGAGTTAATAGTGGATGTTGGTATCGCGTGTTACGTGAGGACATCTGGACAGCCGGTGAAAACGAAGAAGGAGACGGCCGAGAAGTTCCGCGAAAGAATGGCATCATGGAAAGAGAGGAAAAACAACCAGGAACTTAAGAGGGATGAGATTGCTATAAAACGCCAAACAGATTTCGAGACTTTCGTCTCTGCATATCAAGGAGAGTTGGTTGGTAGTTACATAGATTTCGACGATAGCTTTTCCTGCAGAATCAAGATTTCAGGGAAGGGCCTCAAGGACATCGTGATGAATTACCAATATGTGTTTGAGGTTGTAGAACATGATTCTCTTGTGCTGCAAGACGCTTCTGTGAGCGAAGGGACTGAAGTGGATCCTGAATTGATTGCTCCCACCGCGAATTCTCCGCGGGTTTGCGTTATCGATAGTGGAATACAAGAAGCACATCGACTTCTTGCGCCAGCCATCGACAACAGAAGATCCGCGTCATTCATTCCGAGTGATGCGAGTACCGCAGATGTTGCTGCAAATGGTGGTCACGGTACAAAAGTCGCAGGTGCCGTGCTTTATCCGCAGCAGATACCCAGAGAGGGACAGTATTTATTACCATGTTTTATTGAAAATGCGCGAGTTTTGGCACGTTCGGGTACTCGTTCCGTATTGCCCGAGAATCTGTATCCTCCTAAGTTGATGGAAGATATCGTAACTCATTTTGTCGGAACGAGAATTTTCAACATGTCTATCAATTCCTATAACGCGTGCAAGCTAATTCATATGTCACAGTGGGCTGCTGCGATCGATAAGTTGATGCACACCCACAACATCCTCTTCATTATCTCAACAGGAAATTTAAACAGTTCTACAAACAACACCCTTAAGCCGGGCATTAAAGAACACCTTGATGCGAATAGAAATTATCCGAATTTTCTTCTGGAGAATTCAAGCAGAATAGGTAATCCAGCCCAAAGCTGTTTTGCTCTAACGGTCGGTTCGGTGTGTCTTGAGAAATTCGATGATGCGTTAAAAGAATCTTTCGGTTCCAAAGATCAGCCGTCCTCATTTTCGCGCACGGGTCTCGGCTTGTGGGGAATGATCAAGCCTGACGTTGTGGAGTATGGTGGAGACTTCGTAAAGGAGAAGGTTGCTAACCCTAATATTTCTCACGAACCCTCCGTCTCACCTGAACTTGTAAGATCGACATACGGAGGTGGCAGCGAAATCGGTAAGGACGATGTCGGGACTTCTTTCGCCGCTCCAAGGGTTTCGCACATTGCAGCAATTCTGCAGAAAATTTATCCAGAGGAGTCCGCCAATTTGTATAGAACGCTGATAGTGCAGTCAGCGAGACTACCGGCTTCCATTTTTAGTAATCCAAGCGAAAATGACATACGTCACTACGGATACGGAATACCCAGTTTGCAAAGAGCAACTCAAAATTCTGAATCCCGCATAACACTAATCGCATCAGGAGATTTATCTGCAAAACAAGCGAATGTTTACTCCATTAAGATACCTTCTCAAATGAGAAGGCCGGGAGAGGACTATGATATTCTCGTTGAAGTTACCCTCTCGTTTACTGCACGGCCCCGACGAACTAGAAGAGGTACTCACTCGTATCTCTCTACGTGGCTGAGCTGGGAATCTTCAAAGTTAAATGAGGCATATGAGCAGTTTGTACCGCGTGTCCTTAAGGACATGGACGAACCAGAAACTGAAGTGGAGGATAGGGATACGATCAAATGGGTTATCCGAGAAAATAAGGATTGGAGTGAAATTGAAGGAATAAGAAGGCAAGACAGCACTTTGCAGAAATCCTGGTGCACTATCAAGTCTAACCGATTACCGGAGGCGTTGAGCTTAGCGGTCATAGGGCACAGTGGCTGGGAGGGCGATCTCAGCGAGAAGGCTCCATATTCCGTTGCAGTCAGTTTTGAGGCTCTCAGCGCAACAAATATAAACGTTTACGAAATGGTCAGGATTGAGAACGAAATTGAACTCCCAGTCGAGGTAGAACAGGAAATTATTGCCTAAAGTTACTGCACTAGGTGCAGTAACTTTGGGGATTTTGCTTCCATCGACCGGTGGAATAATGGGCGCATGGATCAATCGGTCATAAGTATTCAGGAGAGAGCGGGAGGAGTGCTTGCCATTCCGCCGCCGGAGATCGTGATGAATTTCGACATCACCGTCACCGAAGGCATAGGGTTCAACAATCGGCCGATGCCGAGGCAGATTGCGTATACGCTCAGAGACATCCATTTCGGCGATTTTGAGGTCGTACAGACCGATAATGCTTGGTGGAAGGATAGTGCAAAAGTTGAACGCCTGATTTCTGCATTTAAGGCGGGTCATATCATCAAACACGCCTGCTTTTACGCCGGTATTTCGGAGCGGCAGTGGTTGTACTTCAACAATCGGCATCCGGACTTTTGTCGGGTTCAAGAAGTGTGTGAGAGCTTCCAGACATTCTGGGCGATGGACGCACTGAACACGGCCATGCGCACGGACGGACGTTTGGCGTTTCGGTTCTTGTGCATCAGACATCCGAAGTTCAAGAGAGGGGCGGAAATTGAGGAACTCCAAGTGCAGCAACCCACACAGATAGTCGTGTCACGGAGCGTAGACGTAAAAAAGATTGAGACAGAACTCATGCGAATTGCTGACGCCTTTTTGCTGAAAGAAAGGCAGTTAGAAATGGTGTAGCCATCAGAATTTTACTGCTACGGCGGTATAGTCTGTTTTTGGCCGCTCACTATTGAACCTTCTTGCCGTCAAACATTATGCTCTTCACCGTACCTCCCTTACCGTCACTGTAATCGAGATCCACCTCCCATATGCTGCGGAGCGAAGCACCGAAGCTATTCTCGCTATCGACGTATCCGTTTATTGCCCAAACATCCTTCTGGTTAGAGAGTTCGTAAGCCTGCACATCGGTAAACTTGGCAGTCGACGGAGATTTCAGTATCTGTTCTATAACCGATTCGGCGTATGCGATCGAAACATACTTTCTATCGCTGGTGGTCTGCTGGCCACTAGAGCTTGGCGACGGAGTGCTTGATGTTGGACTCAAGAAACTTCCGACCGCGCCCAGAATAACAAGGAACAAAAGTACCGTTGCAATCTTGTGCGCACGCATCCATTGAAGCACCTTATCTTTGTCGACTCTAAGTGGTTTGGAGCCACTACCCTCAGTCGAGAATTTAAAATCTTCCATATTCGTGATTGGACTTTATGCAAGTAAGCCCACGTAGGTACACGAGAACCCGCCACGTGGGTGAGGGCTTGCGCCCTCCACCGAGGTTTCCCCCGGCGGCCAATCACGACAGTCCCCCATGACGGGTTCTCGTGTCGTGATTGGACTTTCTTTTCACCATGCCGTTGATTGCTCGGCGGTTTAGGCTACTTAGTCGCCCCGGAGGGCGACTCGTTCAGTTTAGCAGGCACTGGCCTAAAGCCAACTGCGGAGGTCAGTTTTTAAGTGCCGATGTGGATAAGTTTTTTTAAAGAGAGATACCGAATCGTGGCTTATTTCAAGGGTTTCGCGGATGTAAAATAGTGAAATACTATTGCAGTATTGCAATACAATAGCACTATTCATCGAGGATTTAATTACTTATCCTCGGCAGTGCGATGGGAAAGGTACACGAATCTCAAACTCCAGTATCAAATAGCGCTCTCGACGTACCCAGGGATGGAACTCTGGTAACGCTGTCCGAATATCGCAGGGTCACTGGCGACTGGGAAAGTACGGAAAAAGAAGTTACAGTGCGTCTACGATACTTGGAATCATTATGCAGAAACATCATCGTGGCGGAACTTTCGTAATATGACGAGTTATTTGAGAGAAAAGAAGAAGAGACTGCGCGGGAGTAAAGTTCCCTCATCTAGGGAAGGCGAGGTTCGTGCGTTGATTTATTGTCGCGTTTCTTCTGATCGTCAGGCATCGGAGGGTCATGGACTAGAGAGTCAGGAACAACGATGTATAAGTTTCGTTGAGCAGAGAGGATACACTCTTGAGAAGGTTTTTAAGGACGCGGCGTCTGGTGGCGGCGGTTACACATCACGACCGGGCCAGGTAGCTTTATTGCAAACAATAGATAAGTTTCCCCACCGGAAGTTTGTTGTTATCGTTGATGACATTTCTAGGATAGCGCGTGATGTTCGTGGTCATTTTGAGTTGCGCGCCATCTTGCGCGCGCAAGACGTTCCCATCGAATCGCCAAATTACGAGTTTAATGACACCGACGAGGGGGAGGTGATGGAAACAGTCATGGCTTCGTTTAGTCAGTACCATCGTAAAAGCAACAGGCGGCAAGTGATTCAAAAAATGAAAGCACGTCTCGAAAAAGGATACTGGACTTTCGGTAGCAAAAAGGGATACGACATGTTGAAGAATCCTACGCACGGAAAGTTAGCGGTTCCGAATAATGAGGGTCTCAAGATGCTGAAACCTGCCTTCGAAAGATTTGCAGACGGAACTTTGGTACGGAAAATAGACGTATGTCGTTTCCTAGTAGATTGTGGTTTTTGGAAGAAACAGAGACCAGACAAGTACATTGATAAGTTGGTAGGCTTTATGAAGGATCCCTTTTACTGTGGAGATATTGTGTATCCACAGTGGGAGATATCCAGAAGGGCGGGTCAGCACGAAGGAATAATTAGCATAGAGACATACGACCGTATGCAAGTACGACTGCGCAAAGAAAACGCAGGAGCCCGGATCCGAGTCGACATATCTCCTGAGTTTCCGCTCCGTGGCCTGTTAATTTGTTCTGAGTGCGGGAGGCATCTAACTGGCGCATGGACGAAGGGTCATTCTAGGAAGTATGCCTACTATTATTGCCAGTACCGCGAGTGTCCCATTTATAGCAAAATGCTCAAGCGGGATTCTGTACAGGATGATTTCCATGCCTTGCTAGAAAGAAACTGTCTCAAGAAAGAGGTCGCGGATCTTGTCACCCTTGTGTTTGATCGTGTCTGGGATCAGGAGGTTCAGTCTCTGAAGCAGAGAGAAGCTGCTGATGAGAACGAAGCTCGCCAGATGAAAGAGAAAGTGTGCGGTCTCAGCAACCTTCTTCTCGGGGCAGGAAATAAGTCCGAGGCGATACAGAGAGTGTTCGAGTCTCAATTGGAGGAAACTGCAGTGCGATTGCAGCAGTTGGAGCACCAGATCGCACACAGGAGAGACTTGGCGATTCCTTATCGAACTGCACTGGAGAAGGCCACAGGGATGCTGAGAAAGCCTGTATCCATTTGGGATTCCGTCGATACTTTGGAAAAACATCGGCTATTTTTCTTCCTTTTCGAGACGAAACTCGCGTACGCAAAAGAAACCGGCTATCGAACTGCCGAATCGCTAAGTAAAACGCGGTTATTTGAGGAATTTGCCGTAACAAATCCTCTACGTGTGGAGGTGCGGGGAATCGAACCCCGGTCCGAGTCAATCTATGAAAGTGTTTCTACGACGCATAGTCAGCGTTAAGTTTAAGGCAGGATGCGAGGAACGCAGACGAAACCATTCCTGCCCGATCCCTTATTTAATCCCGATGCGTGGGAACGCGAGGGACGATTCTACAGAAAATTCCACCCAGACCCTCGGCTGTAGAAACCCGAAAGAATGAATGTCGCTAAGCGAGCTTACGCTGCGTAGGCGAACGCGAAGTCACGCATACCGAAGTACGGCGACTTCACGCTTGCAAGAGTGTTCTTGGCAAGTTTGGTTCCCGACAGTTTTAAGTGATGAACGGGAGTGCACTGCGTCGCACATCTTTCAAAGAACAGACCGTCAAAGCCGGTCACCCCCCTGTCAGATTATACGCATACTTGTCTACAAGCTGACAGCGATTGATCGGGAGGAAACAGGAGATTTAAAAATTGATAGTAGGACTTGGCCTAGCGGCCCGGAGCGCGATCAATTTTTGAATTCCTGTTGACGACACGAGCCGTTTCGCGTAGCGCATCGCGTTTTTTCAAATCTTCGCGGCGGTCGGCTTTTCCTTTTCCGCGAACGATTGCGATACGCACCTTCACGAGCCGACCTTTAGTATATATCTCAATCGGCACAATTGTCAAGCCCTTTTTGGACTCAGCATCGGCAAGCATGGCGATTTCTTTTTTAGCGAGCAATAATCTCCGCGCTTTCTCTGGATCATAATTTTTTGCCGCGTTCGCTATTTGATACGGTGGAATGGTCATTCCGACGATAAATGCCTCTCCACCGCGCACCACGACGCGCGAGCCGTCGAGCGAACCAAGTTTATTGCGCAATGATTTTACCTCTTGACCGGACAGCTCGATACCTGCCGCGAAATTCTCAAGCGGTGCGTATTTCAGAAACACTTTTTTGTACTCAACGAGGGTCATAAGGAAAGTATACTCCAGTTTGCATTTCATTGACATTCCTGTTATTGTCAGTCCCGGCAATCGGCTATTTATCTAGCCGATAATGTACTTTCAAAGGAGGAAATCATGGATTTAACAAAATTGGAAATAGTTAAAATTCCTGCTGGCCCGGCACCAGAATGGGTCAGAAAGGAATGGGTTGGTGTAAAACTGACAGGCAGACCGATTTCGCCGGTTTCTGTAGAGCGTGACTTTACCTCTGGAAAATTCATCGGGAATCGTGGAGGATGGTCCGTTGAAGTGGCGAGTGCTCTTGAGGCGCTTTCAAAGAAATCGGCCTTGGCTACCGAATGGTTCCATAGGAACATTCCGGAAGGAATGACCCGTTTTTCTTTCGGACCCGACGAATTGAAACCAATATGATCTGGCCGGCAACCTTCCGAGGTTGCCGGCTCTTATTGTTTTTATATTAGCGGCGCGACTTTGCGCGATCGTTTTGTGAGAGGAATTGTTTACGCAGGCGCACCGACTTCGGTGTGATTTCGAGATATTCGTCATCCGCCATTATTTCCATTCCACGCTCAATCGTGAGGTCAAATATCGGAACGAGCGTTAGTGCCTCATCCATACCCGAAGAGCGGACATTTGATTGATTCTTCCCTTTTGTCGGATTCACCTGCATCTCTTCGCCCTTTGATGTGTTACCGACGACCATACCTTCATAAACTTCAGTTGCCGGTTTTATATAAAGCTGACCGCGATCCTGTAAACTCCAAAGTGAGTAACCGAGTGCCTTTCCGTCTGCCATAGAAATCATTGAACCCACAATTCGGCGACGGATCTCGCCAGCGTATGGTTTGAAACCGATAACGCGCGAAGAGAGAATTCCTTCGCCTTTCGTATCAATAATGAACATGTTTTTGTACCCGAGCAGTCCTCGTGTCGGTCCAGTGAAAGTGAGACGCACCGTATTGCTGTGTTGTGTGAGATTCTGGAGTACGAACGCGCGCTGACCTAATTTCTCAATGACAGCACCTTGGAATTCTGACGGGACATCAATCGTAACTTCCTCGAATGGTTCGCTACGCTCACCATCATTTTCCTGGTGGAAAATGACCTGCGGCTGCGAAACCTGCATCTCGTATCCTTCGCGGCGCATATTTTCAAGTAACACTGCGATGTGAAGCTCTCCGCGACCGGACACATGAAAAGAGTCAGTGCCTGAAAAGTCCACCTTAAGGCCAACATTCACCTCAAGTTCTTTTTCGAGTCGTTCGCGGATCTGACGGCTTGTAACATACTTCCCTTCCCGCCCTGCAAATGGCGAATTATTGATGAGGAAGTTGAGTGCGATTGTCGGTTCATCCACCGCGATAGCCGGCAACGACGCCGTGGACTCGTCCGTTGTCACCGTCTCGCCGATATAAATGTCTGGAAGACCGGCGATGAGTACAATATCACCCGCCGACGCTTCATCCGCTTCAACACGATCGAGTCCTTTAAAGGTGAATACTTTCGTAATGCGACCGACGCGCGTTTCTACCTGGCCGGTCAGGCCATTCGGCTTCTTGATAAAAACCGTTTGATTCGGGCGAACTGTTCCCGCATAAATACGTCCGACTGCAAGTCGTCCCATAAAATTATCGTAGGCAAGATTAAACGGCTGAAGCATCAGTGGAGCATTTGGATCAGCGTTAACATTTGCCGCTGGAACTTTTTCAAGAACCATATCCAAGAGCGGCGAGAGGTCGCCGTTGGGCAAATCGCTCGCCATAAGATCATCTGGGTTTAGTGCCGCGCGTCCATCGCGCCCGATTGCGTAGACAACCGGAAAGTCAGATTGTTCATCCGTTGCGCCAAGTTCTAGGAAAAGCTCTAGCACCTGCTCTTCGGCGCGCGCCGGATCAGCTGCTGGCTTATCAATCTTATTGAGCACGACGATGGGTTTGAGACCAAGTTCTAATGATTTCTTCAAAACAAAGCGCGTTTGCGGCATAGGTCCTTCTGCCGCGTCAACGATAAGAAGTACTGAATCAATAGAGCGCAAAACACGTTCAACTTCACTGCCAAAATCCGCGTGTCCGGGCGTATCAACGATATTTATTTTCGTGCCTTTATATTCAACCGCTGCGTTTTTCGCATAAATGGTGATACCGCGCTCGCGTTCAAGCACGTTAGTGTCCATCGTCGTACCTTCTACCGCCGCGTGCGTCTGTTTTAAGATAGCGTCAGTCAACGCCGTCTTCCCGTGGTCCACGTGTGCGATGATAGCGATGTTACGAATTTCCATAAAAAATAAAAAGCCCTGTGGGCAATGGATTCAATATACAACGAAACGCGATTTGATGCAAAGATTTCCCTCAAGCAAAAAGCGTATAGAACATACTGATGGCAGCAGTCCCCATTATTACAAAGGAGATCCAAATCACCGATTGTGATAATCTGCTGCCTTTGTAGACACCTAGAATTGCTTCGTCTTTATTAATCTTGTTGATCATAAATAGGAGAGGCACTGCCGTGATGCCATTAAATACTGCCGCGAACACGAGCGCCTTAATCGGATTGATACCGACAAAATTCATCGCGAGACCGACGAGCATTGATACGATGATGATGCCATAAAAACCTTTTGCTTTATTAAATTTACGATACAGCCCTTCACGCCAATTAAACGCTTCAGACATCGCATATGCAGTCGAGCCAGCGAGCACAGGAATAGCAAGTAGACCGAGTCCGATGATACCGACCGCGAAGATATCTTTTGCGAGTTGTCCTGAATTATGGAATGAACGAACGAGCGGCTCAAGCGCTTTCGCTGCGTCGGCGGCCGTATTGATATTAGTGACGCCATGGCTGAACAAAACTGTCGCGGTCGTAATGATAATGAACCATTGTGCCAACTCCGCCGCGAACATCCCAATCGTCGTATCAATACGAACATCCTTGAGAAACTTCTTCACGCCGTGCGGTATGCCACCCTTCTGCGCAAGGCGGTGATGTGCAATTTCTTCTTCGACTTCACCGGATGCCTGCCAGAAAAACATATACGGCGTAATAGTCGTCCCAAAAACACCAACAACAATAAAGAAAAACTGGAATGAGAATTCTATGTGCGGAATAATGGTTGCCGTTATAATCTGTCCCCATGGTTCATGTACAATAAGTGCTGTGACAGGATATGCGAGAAGCGATAAAGCGAGGAATTTCAAAAATTTTGCATAATTCCTATAGCTGATAAAAATTTCAAGGAGAATGCTCACCGTTACTGCCGCAATTGCATAAAACGCAAAAGGTAGATTGAAGATCAATTGAGATGCTCCGGCGACAGCACCAATGTCAGCACCAATGTTGATCGTGTTGGCAATCACGACGAGGGAAACAACGGCAATGAGCAACTTTTTTGAATAATGTTCCTTCACGACACCAGCCAATCCTTTCCCGGTAACCGCACCGATACGCGCACACGCTTCTTGTATCGCGATGATTAGCGGCAATTGATACAGTGCCGTCCACAATTGCCCGAAACCAAATTGTGCTCCGGTTTGTGAATAGGTGGCAATACCGGATGGATCATCATCGACAGCACCGGTAATCAATCCTGGCCCAAAAATACGCGTCAAACGACCAAACCGAGTTTTTTTCTCTTTCATTGTTTCTGATACTGGTGAATCCTTCTCCATAGACGTATGAAGATGAGTATACCAAAGGTTTTGGCGCCAATAGGTTACTCGTATCGCAGTGAATCAATCGGGTTCTTGCGCGCGGCTTGGCGTGCGGGATAGATACCGAACGCGAGACCTGAGAGAGTCGAGACAAAGAGCGCGAGCAATACTGCCGAAATCGGAAATGCGAATATCCAGCCGATTGAGAAAAAGGTAGATAACACAAAGTATATTGCGCCAACGATAACAGCCCCAAATGCAATGCCGATGAGTCCACCAACCATTGTGAGCAGTACTGATTCAATAAGAAATTGCTCCAAAATATCGCGCTCGGTCGCACCAACGGCTTTGCGAAGACCGATTTCGCGTGTTCGTTCGGTAACTGATACGAGCATGATGTTCATGATACCGATGCCACCGACAATGAGCGATATCGACGCGATTGCTGCGAGGAATATGGTGAAAATTGACATAATATTGCCAAGCATATTCAGTGTTTCGTCCATAGAGGTGACCATGAAGTCGTCCTTCGTTGGATCCGTAATCTGGTGAGATGCCCTGAGAATAGATATCATCCTTGTTTTAACGAACGCAGTGTCATACGCGGGATCAATTTGGACATTCAATTCTTGATAATAATCAATGCCGCGGATTTGCTTTTGTCCGACAGAAATAGGAATAAGTGCGTATTCGTCCATGCTAAACATGCCTGAACCTTTCGGTTCTAGAACCCCAATGACACTGAAAGTAATGTTTTCAAAACGAACAGTTTTACCAACAGGTTCAACATTACTTCCAAATAAATCTTTTGCTAACTTAGAACCAAGAACGACAACATGTTTGTATGCGGTCTCATCCGCTTTTGTGAACCCATACCCACTAGCAAAATTAAGGTTCGTCATTTTGAAAATGTTCGCTGTCGTCGCGACCCAGAGAGTAGATTTGCTCTTATTCCCATAAACGATACGGGAACTCCCTGTGACATTGGGGGACACATTCGTTATAGACGGTTCTCGCTCTAACGCCTCTACATCACGTGCCTTGAGTGTCTTGATCGTGATACCCATCACAGACGAAGGCGCCCCGCCCATCACTGGAGCGCCGGGTTGAACATTAATCATATTGGGAGCCATTGATTGAATCTGGCCAACAATATATAACTTCGCTGAATCGCCCAATGACATAATAATGATTACCGATGCTATGCCGGTAACGATACCGAGCATCGTTAGAATCGAGCGCATCTTACTGTGTGCGAGCGAGCGCGTGGCTGTTTTGAATGCGTCGTGAATTAACATATTATTATTTCAGATTGCTGCGAACGCGATTTGTTGTAATTGCTTGGTCGCTCTCTATTGTTCCATCTTTCATTCTAATGATACGATTCGCAAATTCTGCGGTCTGGGTTTCGTGCGTCACCAATATAACCGTGCGACCTCTATCATTGAGCGATGCAAGTATCTCCATAATCTGCAGACCAGATGCCGAATCAAGATTCCCAGTCGGTTCATCGGCGAAGACGATGTTCGGATCAGTAACAAGCGCGCGTGCGATAGCCACTCGTTGTTTCTGCCCACCAGAGAGCTTCCCCGCCTCAATGTGCAATTTATCTTCAAGCCCGACCGATTTTACTGCCTCTTCTACAAATGTTCGGCGCTTGGCTGGCAGGATATTCGAGTAGAGGAGTGGTATCTCAACATTGTCATAAACGGTCAAACGAGAAAGAAGATTGAACGACTGAAAAACAAATCCCATATCCTTGTTACGAACTTTGGCAAGTTCTTGATCCGTCATGTCATCAATGCTTTTCCCTTGAAATTTATATGACCCGCTGGTTGGACGGTCAAGGAAGCTTAATATATGCAGAAGCGTCGACTTCCCCGACCCAGACGGACCCATAATAGAAATGAATTCGCCTTTTCCAATCGTAAACGAAACGCCACGGAGCGCGCGCGTCGGCGTTTCTTCTTCCACATATTCCTTTTGTAAATCGTATACCTCAATCATTTGATTCAGCAGAATTACTTACTGTGGCGCTTTCAGTCCGATATTGATCACCTGCTCGCCTTCCGTGACACCGGATAGAATTTCGACATTCCCTTTCTGGTCTTGGATTCCGAACACTACTGGAGTGGTCGTTGCAATTCCTCCCACAATCGTTTCGACGAACGTACCGTTGTCATTTTGTAGGATCGCGTACTGCGGAAGAATCAGCACGCTGTCTTTATGTCTTGTTTGTATATCGACATTTGCCGTGAGCCCACTCTTAAGCCGCGGATCCGGTTTGTCGAAGGAAATTTTAATCTGATAGCTAATAACTCCTTGGGTATTCGTTTGTGCTGGTGCGATGTAAAACACCGTCCCAGCGAAGGTCTCGTTCGGAAATGCATCGAGAGTCATCATTACGGTATTTCCGACCGACAGTTTCCCAACATCGGTCTCAGATACTCCAGCATCTACTTCAAATCCTGCATTACTTATAATGGAGACGAGCTGTGTGCCAGGAGATGCCGACTGCCCGACTTTCGCATCTTGTTGTGTCACTACGCCGCTCATCGGCGCGATGATCTCTGTACCTTGCAGATTGGCCTTTGCAACGGCGACGCCGGCCTGTGCTTGTTCAACGCTGGCATTCGCAAGCGAAGTCGCTCCAACGCTTTTTGTCAGGTATGTATCGCGTGCGCTTGAAAGCGTGGTGAGAAGAGTATTCACACCTGCGCGTGCGGTAGCGAGCGCTGTGATTTGTGTAACGGTCGCATTAGATCCGATATCATTCGCTGCCACTGCGAGCTTATAGAGAAAGTTCGAAATATCTTGCGCGACTGCAGTGGCACTTGTGAGAAGCGCTGTCGGATCGGCGGTGTCGACACTGGAGAGTGCATTCTGGTACGACTGCATCTCATAGGTAAGCGCTGTACGTTCTTTCGACAATTCGCCGTAATCATTTGGTGCGATGATAAGTAGCTGCGAGCCATAGACCGTCGGTCCGCCAAAGAAAGTGTCGATATCGTTTTGAAGTAAAGTATCAAGCGTGGTGTATGCGGAAAGGTAAGCATTTCTCGCTTGGGTTGTGATCTCAGGAAGAGAAATGGAAGAACGCGATGCGACCGCAGAATTGTACGCTGCTTGCGCTTGCTGAAGTGCTGCGGAAAGGCTTGCTGTATTAAGCTGTGCAATAATTTCTCCTGCACTCACCTGATCGCCGAGATTGTAATTGACACGCGCGATTGTGCCAGTGTTCTGGAAACCAAGCGAGACGCTCTTTGTCGGCGTCGTGTTGCCAGTAACGGAAACTACTTCGGTAATTGAGCCAAGAGTGACTGGTATAAATTGATATGAATTTTTTGCCCTCCCGAAGACATACCACAAGCCGCCGACAAGAATTAGCACAGCAATGCTTGAGATCACCCAGTGTGAGACGAACAGTTTCTTCAGTCGGTTCATATGAGAAGTGATTGACAACATGGAAATTATTTAAATTTTTTAATGAGTGCCTGCAAAGCGCCAAAACGGTTTGCCATACTCTCGAGAGCGGCGGGCCGCATCAAGAAGATTCCTTGATCGTGCGCGACAACCATAAGTTTTGTGCCCTTCCCGAGCTTGAGAGCCGCACGAATATCAGCAGGTATAACGATTTGTCCTTTTTCCCCCACAGTTGTGACGCCGACAAGATGCTTCTCTTTTTTGTTTAATTTAGCCATGTAGGAAATATCCTACTCTAACGCTTATGCCATGTCAATCAATTTGTATATTACAACGCCAGTTATAACACCAAGCACGATGCCCCCAACAACATCAGAAGGATAATGTACACCGCCAGCGATTCGTGCGACTCCGACTATCAGTCCGGCAGCAAAGAGAAAATATGAGAATTTTTTATTGAAAAAATAAGTCGCTACCGCGAGTGCGAACATAGTAATAGTGTGCCCCGACGGAAAAGAATACGAAGTATCGGTCAAAAGATGCGAAGTTGAGAGCGCAATAAATGGCCGCAGATGATGATAGAAAAGACGAATCGCAGGCGTGATGACAAATCGAGCGACAACGGTAGCGATAATTGCCAAAAAGTATGGCTTCAATACTGCAATATTTTTTTCTTTTTTATACGCGCGATACGCGACAAGAATAAAAATCGCAAGCACAAGATAAATAAAATACTCACCAAAAAATACAATCAAAAAATCGCCTATTATTCCGTGTCCGGAAAGCGAGTGTATCGCGTAAAAAATCGACATGTCGAGCTGGGTCATGATAGTATGAAATGCATCATAACATTTTGCTTGCGTAACCTATTCTTACAGGTGTAATATCTTTATATATCGCGGGGTAGAGGAGAGGTACCTCGGGGGGCCCATAACCCCCAGACGTCGGTTCGATTCCGACCCCCGCAACAAATAATTTTTATATTTCTTTAAACTCGCGGAAAACAGATTCGTAGCGCGCGATTGTGCGATGCGCGAGTGATTCAGAAAGATTGAATGCCGACCCCTCGTGTGCGATCTGGTTCCGCACTTTATGCGCCTCCCACGCATCTTGTAGCGTACTGAAATCAGCTGGTTCGACACTCTTTAATTTTTCGCCGACGCCTTCTCCTATAAAGCCGCGCTGTGTGAGCAAATCATCAAGCATAATGTCGGCTTCGATAATCGCCTCGCGCCATTCGCTCGCGCTCGCTCCGCTCGCGAGCGATTCTATATGTTGCCAGCGCGGCGAAATGTTCATAGTTCCAGGTGCGGGAATAATCGTACTGTAATATTCTTCTTCGCGCTTACGTAATTCAAAAAGACGCATTGTTGTATATATGATGACAAAGAGGCCTGCGATTGAGAGTATATATCCGATGTTGGTAACCCAAATCCAGATATGAGTAAGTCCCGTAGAAAATCCAGCGGCTGTTATTGTTCCTCCATAACACGCGCCGTGCAGGCATTCATAAATAAGCCGAAACCAATATTCGACATTTGTCTGAATTGCGATCATATATAGTTAGTATACGCGGTATAAAGAAATCAGAGTGTCTTCTCCACTGTGTTGCCAATTGTGAAAAGCATCTTCTCTGCCTGGTGCGGCGCGGTAAAATGAATACCGACAGGAAGCTGCTTCCCTTCTCTCTCCACAAAACCCATCGGAATGGAAATTGCCGGCATGCCTGTGAGATTCGCGAGAATGGTAAAAGCATCTTCGAGGTAAAGCGAGAGTGGATCTGATTTTTCTCCTATCTTAAATGCTGGTGTTGGCATTGTTGGTGTCGCGATTATGTCGACTTTTTTAAACGCATCGTTGAATTCGCGCGTCAGTTGCACCCGAGCGGCAACTGCTTTTCGATAATAAGCATCGATGTATCCCGAAGAAAGCACGAAGGTGCCGAGTAGGACGCGTCGTCGTGTTTCTTCTCCAAATCCCTCCGTACGCGAGAGAAGATAATCATCGAGAAGTGTTTCGCCACGCGAAGCGTGTCCGTAGCGCATACCGTCGAAACGCGCGAGGTTGGTCGAAACCTCGGCGAAGTTGATAATGTAATACGCAGCGAGTGCTGGTTTCGCGCTCGGAATTTCAATATCCACAACATTACAACCGGTCTTCTCGAGCGCCGAAGTAAATCGCTCGAGCATATCTTCCCCAAGTATCCCGGCGAAAAGATTTCTTGGCACACCGACTGTTTTTATTTCTTTTTTGTTTTCCGAATACAAACCATCTGGAATAGTCGTGGAATCAAGTGTGTCTTGCCCGCGAATAGTGTCAAAAAGAATACGCGCGTCCTCAACGGTTTTTGTAATTGGTCCGACTTGGTCAAATGACGAAACCGCCGCGATGACGCCCGAACGCGAGACGACACCGTAGGTCGGCTTTAATCCGACAACGCCACAATAACTCGCGGGGCAGCGGATTGAACCTCCGGTGTCGGTGCCAAGCGCGGCAATCGCCATATGCGCGGCAACCGCTGCGGCAGAACCACCAGAGGTGCCGCCCGGAACACGCGTTATGTCATACGGATTTTTCGTGACGCCGAACGCAGAATTCTCGGTCGAGCTCCCAAGCGCGAATTCGTCCATATTGGTACGGCCGATAAAGAGCGCGCCAGCATCTTTCAACTTTTTTATTACTGTTGCATCGTAGGTCGCGTGGTAATTCGCTAACATTTTTGATGCGGCACTCACGATCTTTCCTTCTATTAAAATATTATCTTTTATTGCGAGCGGAATTCCGCAAAGCATCGGTGCCGAGCGTCCCGATGCCGATGTTGCATCTTCGTCAATTCGCTTCTGCGCATTTTCAATCGCCGCTTCATCTGCATCAAATATTTCCAAAAATACATTGAGTTCTGGATTTTTCGCTTTTGCGATTTCGGAACAGGCATCCCAGAGTTCGCGTACTGAAATCCGCCGGCTGGCGGACTCGGCGCGAAGCGCCCGCGCGGCTTCTGTTATTGTCATTTCATTCAATTTCTTCATGTGAAATGATTTGCTTCACAACGAGTGCGTTCTTTTCACTAGCTGGAAACTGTGTGACAATTTTTTCAGTATACGCGCTCGGCGCGTGCGGCTTCCCATCTTCGCGCATTACATTGTGAAGTGCTGGTATTTCTTCTTTTACATCTGACAATTCAAGTTTCTCGAGCTGTCCGATATATGCGAGTATCGCATCGAACTCGCTCGTAAATTTCTCGAGATCTGCATCATCTATTTTGATACGCGCGAGCGTCGCGAGCTTTTTTACCTCTTCCTTCGTTGCCATTATCCGCAGTGTATCATGCCCTTAATTTTTTGAGGAATTCGGCTTCATCTATGACTGGAATATCGAGTCGTTTTGCCTTTTCGAATTTACTGCCCGGATTCTCGCCCGCGACAACAAAAGACGTTTTGGCAGAAACCGACGCTGTAGCTTTACCGCCAGCGATGCGCACTTTTGCCTCGGCTTCTTCTCGCGACAAAGTCGGCAAAGTACCGGTTATCACCACTGTCTGTCCCTGTAAAGTTACTGTTGTAGCAAGGGCTACCCTCGCTACTTTGAGATGCTTTAAGAGACGTGTGAGAAGTATTTGATTATCTTTATCTTCAAACCAATTCGCAATCGAATGACCAATAATTGGTCCGACACCTTCTATCTTCGATAATGATTCCCCGCTCGCGGAACGAAGCTGTGCGAGCGATCCAAAGTGTGTCGCTAGCAAGAAAGCGGTTTCCTCACCCATATGCGGGATACTCAAACCGACGAGTAGTTGGTCGAGAGAAACTTTTTTCGCATTCTTTATTGATTGGATAAGGTTCTCTGATTTTGTCTCTTCAAACCCGGGAAGAGTAATCAACTCATCTTTCGTCAGTTCGAAGATGTCATCAAAATCAGAAATTAAATTTTGCTCCATTAGAGTCCTGACGGTCTCGCGCCCACAGCCAGTGATATCAAGAGCGCTCTTCCCTGCGAAATGAATAATTCTCCGTACCTGTTGTTCAAATGAACCAGCAACAACACAGCGATGTGCCGCTTCGCCCTTCACTCGTTCGATGCTCCCATCGCCGCCACAGAGTGATGAATGTGTCGGGAATCGCCATGACTTCGCATTTTTCGGCCGCAATTCTTTTATAACAGAAACGATTTCTGGAATGACATCGCCAGCTTTCTGTAGAATGACTGTGTCTCCGATGCGAATATCTCTCTCAACAATGAAGTCCTCGTTATGTAGAGTCGCGCGTGCGACAACACTACCCGCAACAGCCACCGGCCGCAGATGCGCGACCGGAGTGAGCTTCCCCGTACGTCCGACCTGTAACGATATGTCTTCTAGAACCGTCTCAACTTGTTCTGGTGGAAACTTATACGCAATCGCAAAGCGCGGTGCTTTGCCTGTATAGCCGAGCGTCTCCTGCGCTGCGCGCGATTCAACCTTCATGACGATACCGTCAATTTGATAATCAACTTTTTCTCGCTCTCTTCCCTTCCATTTCTGCCAGTACGCAAAAATTTCTTCAATTGAATCAGCATGTTGATGTTCCGGATTGACTGGCAGCCCAAGTTTTTTCAAATACTCGAGTTCTTCGGTTTGTGTTTCAGGAAGTTTCTCGCTCGTTGCCGCAACGTCATACAGAAATGCCCCAAGCGGTCTGGCAGCGGCGATGGCAGGGTCAAGTTGGCGAATGGAACCAGCGGCAGCGTTGCGTGGATTCGCAAAAAGTGGCTCGCCACGTTTTTTTTGCAGAGCATTCAACTTTTCAAAACCCGAACGCGTAAGGTACACTTCGCCCTCGGCAACAAGATCAATCGACTGCGCGAGACGTTCT
Organism: Candidatus Kaiserbacteria bacterium; assembly: GCA_026396675.1. Classification (GTDB taxonomy): domain Bacteria; phylum Patescibacteriota; class Minisyncoccia; order Phycocordibacterales; family Phycocordibacteraceae; genus C7867-001. Next base: position 28,691 of record JAPLWI010000008.1, read on the forward strand.
GGAATTTCGGCAATTGTTCTGACGTTATGCGTGACATCTTCGCCGGTAACGCCATCGCCGCGCGTCGCCGCGCGTATTAATATTCCTTTTTCGTAAGTAAAAACAATTTTGAGTCCGTCTATCTTCAATTCCAGATCATAAGTCGATACCACTCCGCTTAATTTACGAACCCGCTCGTCAAATGCGCGTATTTCTTCTTCAGAAAATGCATCATTAAACGACCACTGCGGAACGGTATGCCGTACTTTCTTTAGAAATGGCAACGCGTCGCCTATGATTCGCTTCGTAACTGAATCACCTTTTGCAAATTCGGGGTACTGCTCTTCTAGATCGCGAAGTTCGCGATGGAGCGCGTCATACGCATCATCTGAAATCTCCGGCGCATCTAGCGTGTAATATTGGTGAGCATGGTGTGTGAGCAGTTCACGAAGCTTTTTTGCGCGTATTTCCGCCTTTTTTGGAGCCATATATTACTACTATACCAGCTCGGTGATTTTAGTAATGGGAGCTGAGGCCGCGCGACACAAAGCGAGCTCCGTTCGGATTCTGTACAGTACTACATGGAACATCATAGCCCTGAGAATAAATATAAGTTGTGCCAGTATTTGGTGCTGGTTTGTACACAGTCACATCCGCACAATGCTTACCTGTATCAAGCGAGAGACGTTCTGTAACAACCCACTGGACTCCCATCGTATATGAGACTATGCCCGTTGGGAAAGTTGTTGGGAAATCTGCATTAGCGCCGTCGCACATCATTTTGGGCGCAGATGAAGGTTGGATTGACGGAAATGCAAAAATATTCTGATTCTGCCCTTGATCAGCATACAGCGCGCACTCGAGACCAGCGTCAGCGGCATAAAATGCGTACTGCGATTCAGTGGCGGATGAAGCGAGCATTTGCTGTTTATAAGCGAGCGAGCCGAGTGCTAGACCAAGTGTCAGCATCACAGACATAAATATAACGGCAACCAGTAACGCAAACCCGCGCTTCACGCGAAAAACCAAGAACCAACCTCCAAGAACCAAACGAATTCCATTTGGTTCTTGCGATTTGAGATTTGAGATTTTTATTGCCATGGCGTGAGGTGGTCGGTAATGGCCACCGAATAGGTAGTTCCGTGGAAACTCCAAGAGACAGTTGAAACAATCTTTTCATCCTCATCAGTCATAGCAGTCGCTTGAATTTTACGTGTAAAAGTTGTTGAAATTCCTAGATTTGGAGCTGGATAGTTTATCCCTGTTCCGAGTGAAAAAATAAAATTGGTCCAAGCAACGGTTGATGCATCTGCACCAGTATGTACTTCGAGATATTTGTTGTCGCGAATAGAGCGCACATATTCGATTCCTTCTTGTGCGAGATATGAGGCAGTAAGTTGGTCGCGCGAGATTTCTGCGGCGACAATGGCGCGATTCGCCGCATAGAGCGGTCCAGCTACAGCAATGGTAAGAATGGTAATGGCAACCATGGTCTCTATAAGAGTAAAGCCGTTGTTTTTCATAAGTCAGTGCCTCGCATAGTTGCGCTTGTTTCTACCACAAATGGTTGGATCTTATTTTTTGGACCGTAGGAGACAGTACCGGAGATAATAATAGTGACATATGGTTGAGAAATATCACTTGATGGGGCGCCGGAAACAATAAATGTGAGTGAAGTAACATTTACTACTGGATCGGTAAGTACAACATCATTTTGAGTGATGGAGCCATTACCATTACTGTCAACAGAACGCTTATAATTTATCGTTGCACCACTTGCATTTACCACAGAAAAACTGGTGCAACCAGAACAATTTAAGCCATCATTGTAATCCGTGCCTGTACGAATCGTGCGCGTCATTGTCTCAAGTGCAAAAGAAAGATTATCGATGCCTGTCGCCATTCCCTGCGCTTGCCGTGTAATGCCGATCATCATAATGTATGCGCCTGAAACAAGCGTCATGATGAGCGCGAAGAGTCCGACAGCGACCATAAGTTCAATAAGCGTATACCCAGACACCCACCGTGCCGTCGGAATTCTCCGCGCTTCGCGCAACGGCACATTGGGTGTATGGGTATAACCGCGAGTTTTTTTCATGGGCATTGTGTGGCGTTCGCAGTTATTTGTCCTGATGACGCGACCGAAACATATTTTTCGTCTCCCTGTGGCGACATGACCACAACGCATGCCTTTGCATATGAAGAATTATATCCGTTTATGTGCGCATCAGGGTTTGGGCGTGAGAATACGACGTCAAGCGACGAGATATTACACGACGTATCCGCACAGATTTTACTTATGGTGATGCCATTGTTGAGCGTGTAGGTTTGTACCGGAGGAGCATCCCCAGCAGTATAAAGACCGTCCCCTAGCTTGCAGTCCGGGGGCATATTCACACAAGACTGGCCGTCTGATGTGTCGGCAAAAAGTATAAACGAATTCCCTGTTTGGAAATGCACCCCGTATCCGGCATTTGAGATCGTGTTCGCTGCACGGCTGCCAAGACCATAATTCTCAGCATTACGCAAAGTTAGAGCGATATCATACGCCGTATTCGTAAGGACAAGCGTTTTATTAAACGAACTCTGACTTGTAAGAACTATCGACATAATGATGCCGATAATCGCCAACACAACCAAAAGTTCAACTAATGAAAAACCTCGACGAAAAGAAATGGATTCCATTGGATAAAATATGCGAGAAGGAAGCCAGCCGCGAGAAATGGCGCGAACGGCACCTCAATTCCCATTCTAGTTCCTCGAGGCCTCGACAACAATATGACAATGCCGATAATTGCACCAATCCAAAACGAAAAAACGAAACCCGGAAACGCGGACGAGCCGGTGAGAACCGCTAGACCAAATGCAAATGGCGTATCTGCGAGACCCATCGCGCGTCCGCGCGAGAAAAAGTGAATGAGTGCGAGAAAAAGTGCGATACAAAGAGCGGCCAGAAGTGTTGAATAAAATGCGGCAAGAGACGGTGCGAGCAAAAAACCAGTTATTGAACCCGCCACTACGAATGTCGTGAGAAGCGTCGGCGGCAATATCTGATGAACTAGGTCGTAAAGCACAAGTGCGAGAAGCGCTCCGAGTGAAATGAACATGCAAAACAGCGCCATTCCGAAACCGATTTTCAAATATGATAGCGTGAAGAGCCCTCCGAGCAGGATTTCAGTCAATGGTGATACGAAAGAAACGCGCGCGCTGCAGCAGCGCGCGCGACCACGCGAGGCGATGTAAGAGATAATCGGAATGAGAGAGAGCGGCGTGAGTAGCGAATCACATGCATCGCAACGAGAACGACCGGTGAGAAATCCCTGCCCAGTATTGAGCCGTGCGACGATTACCCCGACGAAACTCGCGATGATTGCGCCAAGTGCAAATACTATGACGATTGAAAATATCTCCATATAAAATTAAGTATAACGTAACACGACCCCGCCAAGGCGGGGTCGTGCATTTCCGCATATTTTTATCGACTAGCAGTGCGTGGCAGTAGCACCAAGCGCTGATTCTGTAGTTGTTGACACTCCAGTACTATCAACACAGAAGTATGTTCCCTGCGTCGCAACAAGTGCCGCTGACACTGCATATGCAGCGCCCTTGATGGCTACATTGCAGGTTATCGTGCCGTTATTGTTTGCCTTCAGAGCTCCTGCAATCTGATTTTGAATAGTCGTGTCGGCGATAACTGTGCTGGCAGCGCCAGCCGCAGTGCAGTCGCTTACGAGCGCAGCATTGGTGCCGTAATTGCCGTTCGTGGTGTTGTAGATTGCGGCCTGCGTCCTAATACCATCTAGATCGGACATAACAGCGGCATCATTGCCCTTGGAGCGGGCGGTGTTAAGCGAAGCCAATACAACAGCCGACAAGATACCAATTATTGCGATGACGACGAGAAGTTCAATAAGTGTAAAACCGCGTGATTTTTTCATGTTATTTTGATTAATTAATTATTTCTAACTACGGGCATACCAACTGAGGACTTGGCATGGCAGCAGTCACTTGCTTCGATGTACCTGCCGAATCCACGCACCAATATGCTGACGCTGGTGCAACAAGCTTTATTGCAAAAGAGTATTGTGTCGTCGAACTATCACAAATTATCTTAGCGGTATTAGCCAACTTCTGTGCATCAGTTCCAGAGCCGCCACTTGCAGTCACTGCAGCAACAAGAGCTTTTGTGATTACCGAGTCGGCCCACATAGTACCAGTTGTTGCAGCGCATGTCGCTTGGGCAGTTCCATAGGTATTGCTAGTGTTACCGTAGAAAATCTCTGCCTGCGTCGCAACAGCCGACGCATCAGACTGAATGGCAGCATCTTGACCCTTCGAGCGAGCGGTGTTAAGCGATGCAAGAACAACTGCTGACAAAATACCGATGATAGCGATGACTACGAGTAATTCGATGAGCGTAAAGCCCAGTAAACGATTTTTGTACATAAATTATAATATGCGGTTAATAGATAAATTGTACGCCGTTTAAACCTCCGCAGGAACAGGGCTGTGGATAGCGGACTAAATTGAACCTGCGAGGTTGTAGATCGGGAGAAGAACCGCGGCCAGAAGGACGCCCACACCAAGGCCTAGCATAACGATCATAATCGGTTCAATAAGCCCAACGAGTGTGTCAACGGCATTCGTTACTTCGCGGTTATAGAATTTCGCAAGTGTGGTGAGAATCTTCCCGAGCTCGCCGGATTCTTCACCAACCTTTGTCATTGCGATCATAATGCTCGGCATTTCTGAATGTTTGGCAAATGCATCAGATATAGAAGACCCGCCTTTTACATCTGCCCCGACTTCAACAAGTACTTTGTTGTATACAGCATTGTCAACTACTGAACCGGTGATTTCAATGGCCTCAATAACTGAAACACCGGAGAGAAGCATGGTGGAAAAATTGTCAGCGATGCGCGAGAGATAAAGTTTCGTATACAAGTCGCCAATATAGGGCACCGACAATTTCAAGCCGTCGAGAACGAGCTTCCCATGTTCGGTCTTACTAAGACGCCATGCATAGAATCCAGCCCCGGCAAGCGCGATGAGTACGAAGATTCCATAATTGACCAGAAAATTTGAAAGCCCGATAACAATGGCTGTGTAAATCGGTACTTCTTGACCAGAATCAAGCAATATCGCGCTAATCTTCGGGATAACCATTGTCAACATCAGCGCCATAACACCGAAGAATACAGCGACGACGAAAATCGGGTAAATAAGTGCGTTTTCGGCTTTGCTGACGATATCGTAGGAACGATCGAGATAATCGGCGAGATACGAGAATGTCTCAGATAATTTTCCTGATTCTTCACCAGCGCGAACCATATTTACATAGAACTGAGAAAAGGCCTTCGGATGGCGCGAAAGCGCTTTGCTAATTGGGCTTCCTCCTTGGATATCATCTCCGACTGAAGAGAGGACAATTGCTAGTTGCTTATTTCCAACTTCGGCGGCAAGCAGACGGAAGATGCGAAGCGATGAAACCTGTGCTTCAAACAATGTCGCTATCTGACGCGAGAGAATGACAATGTCTTTGTTGGAAATTCTACCAAAAAATGGCAATTTGAAATCAAGCACAGAATGTTTCTCAGCCGATTCGATTATTGAGACGATAAGGTTTCGCCTCTGGAGCGCGGAGACGGCTACTTCCTGAGAAGGTGCCTCAATGGTTCCATCCCGTTCATGTCCATCCTGATCAATTGCGTGGTATTTAAAGAGCATATTAAAAATTTAAATATTTCAAATGTAATGCTCAAAGGTTTTTGGATCCGTTGCGTGTTCGTATGCATGTTCAACGGTCACTTCCCCTCGCTTCACGAGTTCCGCGAGCATACGGTCCATATCGATCATCCCCGACTGCGAAGAGGTCTGAATTACTGCGCCAATTTCGTGAGTGCGCCCATCGCGGATTAGTGTACTCACGGCATTATCATTAATTAGAAGTTCGTAAGCCGGAATGAGTCCGCCGGAGATACGCGGAATGAGACGTTGGGAAAAAATACCGGCCAATGAGCCCGCAAGCTGAACGCGCACTTGACTCTGTTGCTCGGCAGGAAACATATCAATAATGCGGTCAATGGTCTGCGCGGCGTTGTTAGTAAGGAGAGTGGAAAGAACGAGGTGACCGGTTTCGGCAGCGGTTACCGCCGATGAAATGGTCTCGTAATCGCGCATCTCCCCGACCATAATGACATCAACGTCTTCGCGGAATGCACTCTGCAGTGCAGAATGGAAATCAGGGGTGTCGATATGGATCTCGCGCTGATGAATCATTGATTTCTTCTGTGTGAAAAGATATTCAACCGGATCTTCAATAGTAAGAATATGTTCCGCGCGCGAATCGTTGATGCGATCAATCATCGCCGCGAGCGTCGTTGATTTCCCCTGCCCCACCGGCCCCACACAGAGAAAGAATCCTTGTTTGCGCTGTGTAAAGACCTCAAGCACGGACGGTAGATTCAACTCAGAAAATGTCCGGATCGCGTGTGGCACGAGTCGTAATGCAAGAGATGTTGTTCCCTGCGCATAATAACCATTGACCCTAAAGCGAATATCCTTCCCGTGTGCATAGGAAAGATCAATGGTCTGGTTTTCTTTAAATGAATTCCAGCGATCTTCGGGAACAATACTTTTAAGCATTATTTCAGTTTCTTCACTTGTGAGTGGTGGGTACTTCGTTATTGGAATTAGAGCACTCGCGACGCGAATCATTGGCGATCCGCCAGCGTATAAATGGAGATCCGATCCTCCTTCTTTAACGACGAGGTCAAGAAGTTCTCCGAGTCGTTTATCAATAGCCATAACCTTTAGTGACTCGCTGCATTCGACGAATTTACTTCTATCGTGCGCAATGTCTCGGCAAGTACTTCAGAAGGAATTGCGGAGGCCTTTATGATATATCCGTCAACAGCAAGTTGTTTCGCTTTCTCAATGTCGGTGTCCTTCCCTTGATTTGAAAGAATTATAATTTTTGACTTTTTCGCGAGATTTTCCTTCCGTATTGTTTCGAGCGCACCAAAACCGCCAATGCCTGGCATGATTAGATCGATAAGGATTGCATCGGGTGCAGCAATATCTGTTTTCCGGAGTGAAGCCAAAAGATCTTCCCCGCTTCCGAATACGCTTACTTCATGCCCGGCATTTTTAAACTTTACCGAGTAGAGATCGAGAAGAAATCTGTCATCATCAACGAGATAAATGTGGTAAGCCATAATCAGGATAGTATACTACATTCTTCGTCAACTCTTTTCCTCATCTGGAAAAAGTTCGCCGCCAAGAGTATTAATTTCTTCAAAAGGTATTTCGCCTCTGAGCGCCTTCACAATCGCATCTTCGCGCATTGTTAGCATGCCGCTTGCGCGTGCTGCAGCGTAAATTTTTTCTTCAACCGGTTCTTTCAGCACTATTTGTTCAACATTCTTGTTCATGCGGAGGATTTCGAAGACGGCGGTACGACCACGTGTCCCATTTGGACATTCAGCTGTCGAGCTCGCATGATAAAACTCCTTAAATGGTGGTAAGGCGCTTTGGAATTCTTTCGGCAGGTCGGCGAACTCTCGGCCGAGAAATATTTTGATGCTGTCGGTAATGGGAAATGGCTTCCCTGCATTAGGACAAAGTTTTCGGACGAGTCGTTGACCGATGACTGAAACGAGAGTCGGCGCGATAAGAAATGGATCAACGCCCATGTCGATGAGGCGCGGAATCGCACCGGCCGCGGTATTGGTATGGATAGTGGAAAACACGAGATGGCCGGTCAAAGCCGCTTGAACGGCAAGTGCGGCGGTTTCTTTATCGCGAATTTCACCAACCATAATGACATCTGGATCTTGGCGAAGAATGGAACGAAGTCCGTTAGCGAAGGTATAACCAATTTCTGGCCGTACTTGGCTCTGAGAGACGCCGGGAATCTCGTATTCAACAGGATCTTCAAGCGAAACAACATTCGCGGTTTCGCGGTTGGTCTCAGAAAGCATCGCGAAAAGAGTTGTTGATTTACCCGAACCGGTCGGCCCAGCAATAAGGATAATACCGTAAGGCACTTTCATCATTTCTCGAACATCAGCGAGATTTTCTGCGGTAAATCCAACTGATTCTAGAGTCGTTGTATTGGCTGATTGGTCTAGGATACGCATCACAACCTTCTCACCGTATTCTGTCGGGAAAGTTGAAACGCGGAAATCAATGCGTCGTTTTTCAACACTTGCCGAAAAACGGCCATCTTGTGGCTTTCGCTTCTCATCTAGACGTAATTTCGCGAGTATCTTGACGCGTGCAACGACTGCCTCGTGTACCTTTGCTGGCAATTCCAGAGAAGTATGCAGATCTCCATCCATGCGAAACCGAACTCGCGTCTTACTCGGTGACGGTTCAATATGGATATCGGATGAATGCCCTTCAATAGCGTATCGCAATATTGTTGAAACGATTTTCGTCACTGGAGCGTCTTCTTTCAACGATTCATGCGGGCCAGTAAGCGATTCTTCGCTTAATTCCGGTATATCTACTGAAGTTGCTAATGTCTCTTTCATCTGCTGATGCATGTTGGGAGACGTATTTTTATCGGAAGGTGCGCTTTTGGCGGACGTATCTATTTCATATTCAGAAAGCGCCTTACCAATTTCGCCTGAAAGATTCTGATATGCATCAAGTACGCGGTCGAAGTCCTGTTTTGTGATGAGAAAAATTTTATATGGGATGCCGATTTTGCTGGAAATAAACTGAAGTGCGTCAAGTGCTTCAATATTGTCCGGATCTGTAATCCCGACTTCTAGCGCGCCGTCGACTATATCGAGCGGTACGAATCCATAATGACGCGCCGAATCAATCGGCACATAACTGAATACTTGTTGATTGGCAGGAGGATCACCGAGTAATCGCGTCGGAAGTTCGTATATCTTGCCAGCTTCCTTGAGTGCATCAGCAAGAGAAACATTGTGCTCGGCAAGCACTTCATCAAGCGGTCGTTTCTTCACGAGTTCCGCTTCTACAATCGCGCGATCGCTCGCAGAAAGAAATCCTTTGTCAACAAATAGTCCGAGAAGATTCATTCATTCATTCACCACTGACGCCGGAAACGGCGGCAAATGGGTCAAGACGACCGATTGTCTCTGGAGATACCGGCGTAGTGATGTCAACCAACGCGTTAAAGCGTGCATCAGAAAAAATGCCGATATTGAATGAAACCGGTTGTAGCTTGCTCGCCAGCGTCCGGAATCGCGTCTGCGCCTGATTCACTGTTGTATCGGCTGACAACGGAGGTTGATTCCCCGTCCCCATGAAGAAATACCAATAAGCTCCCGCGGCGAGGGCAAGTGTAATGATTATGATAATCAGTGTGTTGGATTTCATAATTCTTAATGCAACCAATAAAGGCGTATCTTCATCTCGTAGGAATATACGCCGGTTTCGGAACCCTTCACGACAATATCTCGGACGTCAAGAAGGCGCTGGCTTTTTTCAACTCCATGCAAGAAGTTCTGCAACGAAGTGTAGGTGCCAACCGCCGAGAGAGATAACTCCGCCGAAGTTAGCGGGCCGGCCGACGCTGTGGAAGACGTCCCGGGAGTGGTGGCACCTGAGGATTTGGAGGACTTGGCATCTGTCGTAATGTCAATATTGGAGAGCGATAATCCGTTTCTGGCGGCAAGAGCATTTAAGTCAAGAATAAGCCCAACATTATCTACCGAATCGGGTAAAAACGTAGTGAGCCGTGCGAGATCCGCCTGATTAATCTTACTTCGTTCTGAAGCAAGCTTATTTTGTTGCGCGTCATATTCTTTTGCGGCTGCGAGCGCCTGATCGTCAGAGGCAATGGCGGCTTTGGTTGCGGCAATTGAATCGGACCATTTTGGATTTATGTACATGAAAAATATACCTACAGCGATCATGAGTGCGAAGACGGGAAGGATGCGATTGTTCATAGCGAGAAGGTGATCATTTTCGGATCAATCGTGGCAGTAAGCTTGAAAGATACGGAATTGTCTTTTGCTTTCACAACAATATTTGAAAAGATTGCGTCTTTTATACGGCCATCATGGGCGAATGCTGTGGAAGCGGCGGCGAGCGCGTTGAAATTTTTAGCGGTGCCCGATCCTTCAAAAATTACTTTCCCATTATCGCCAACCGAGAGATGCAGAGAAGAAAATCGGATTGTGGCGGGCATAATTTTCTCAAGTGAAGAGAAAAATCCAGAAAATGCGACATGACTGGAAAGTAGGTCTTTCCCATAAGTAAGGCGATCGCGTAATCGTATAAAACTATCAACTGATGCGAGGTCGATATTTTGTTCGGCCTTCGTGAGTTCGGCGTCTTTCGCGGATTGTCTATTTATGAGAATTTGATTGTAAAAAAACACGACGAGAGCAAGCACGAAAACGGTGCCGAGAACCGAATATGCAATGAAACCGAAAGCGCCAGTAAAATTAGAACGAAACTTTTGCGGCGTTGCAGACGCAGGCCTTGGCACGAACGAAGTCGGTATGGTGGGAGGAAAGTCCATTTTATTTCAGTATACGATACTCGCGCAAGTATAGCGCGGTGCCTCTGTGCAAAACATTTATTTAAATCTCTTCGAGCTTTCGGAGCGCGAGACCGACGGCGACTGCGAACTCTGGGCCAATTCCTTCAAGAACTGAATGCATAAATGCTGGTGCTTCGGTTTTCGCAAAAGGATTCGCGACTTGCACCTCTATCGAGAAAATATTTTTTGCATACGAACCGAGTTCCTTAGTCACTCCGCCGCCGCCGGTAAGTATGATTGAAGTAATTGATTTCTTATGTTCCGTCTCATACTGCATAAGAACGCGCTTCGCCTCGGCGAAAATCCGCGAAAATACAAACTCTGGAGAACCGCGCGTACCTGTGCCGTCAATTCCCTCTTCTTTCTTCAACATTTCGGCACGAGCAAGGGAGACGTTACCAGAGACAGAAATAGCACGTGTAATATCTTGGCTTCCGGCGTTTATGGCGTGCGAAAGAGCTACAACACCACGTTCAACGACGTAGGTCTTCGTCGAAGAGGCACCGACATCAAGTACCATAACCGGCTTTATATGTTCTTCAACAACCGCACGAATAGTGCTGAAAATCTCAATCTCGTAGAAACTCGCGGAAAGTCCGGCACCAGAAATGATGCTCTGAAGCGATGTGATTTCGTCGTTGTGGACTGCGACAAGGAGCACTTCAACTTTCTTCCCCATAGTTTGCTGATTTTGGACTGGCTCTGACGGACTCATTTCAGGCACAATGAACCAATCGAGTTGAACTTCACTTACCGGTACGGGAATATATTTCCGCGCCTCAAGTTCAATAATGGTTTTTTGTTCTTTTTGATCTTCGCGATATGGCAAATCAACCAGTGTGAGCAGAGACCGTGCAAACGGAATTGAGACACCGCAACTTTTGGTCGTTACTTTTGCTTCGCGCAAGAGATCTTTTAGCGTTTCTGTAATCTGTTCGACAGAAAGATTCGTTGATTGTCCGACTTCTCCTCCGCCGTAGGGACCGAGTGCGAGTTCGCCATATGTCTCTAGCACTGCTTTCCCGTGATTCTTACGTAGTTGTACAACCTTCAGCGATGACGAGCCGATGTCAATACCGACAACGCTCTTTTCTTTCTTCGCAAAGAGATTGCCTAGGAACGACATATAATAGAATATTACCATATGCGCTGGTTCAACTTCGCTCACCACAAGTGGCTTGATTTACTTTTCCCTCCGCGAGCTGATGAAATCGTGCTCAGAGATGTCTCGATTGACGACTTCCTCGCGAAAGTTGCTCCGCGACTCGTACCGGAGACACGGCCTGGAACTGTCGCGCTTCTTTCTTTTGGTGATCCTAGCGTACGTGCAGTTCTTCACGAGGCAAAATATCACGGCAATGAACACGCATTCTTATTCCTCGCAACAGCACTTGCCGATTATCTCCGCGATGCTGATGACCTACCCAAAACAAGGTTCAACCTTGTTTTTGTGCCAGTACCATTGGGGAAAGAAAGACGAAAAAAGCGTGGATACAATCAAATTGAAGAAGTGGCAAAACGAGCCGTGCGAGAATTAGAAATCAAGATAGACACTGATCTGCTTATTCGCACGCGCGAGACAACTTCGCAGGTTTCGCTTCCAAGAGAGAAACGAGAAGAAAATATGCGCGGTGCGTTCACTGCTTCGCTGAAGCTACGCAGTGCAAGCAGAGCTGAAATTTCAAAACATACTTACATTGTTGTTGATGATGTAATCACTACTGGTGCCACACTTCAGGCCGCTATTGACGCACTTAAAGAAGTTGGTGCCGAGCATATTATTCCGCTCGCTCTCGCGCATTAACCACAAGGTGACTCCTTACGAAGTAAGGTGTCTCCTTGTGTTCGCAGCCGCTTTATCGCATCATTGAGAGAGAGGATGGGTGGCTGAGTGGTCGAAAGCACCTCGCTGCTAATGAGGCAGGGGAGAAATCCTCTCGTGGGTTCAAATCCCACCCCATCCGCAAAATAAAAAGAAACGCCGGCGCGGAGCGCCGGCGGTTCTTCGTTTTATAGCGATTACAAATTTATACTCTCAGAAGCATCTCTAACATAGTTCTCTTTCTTTTTGAAAAGAAGAAGGAGTGCCGAGATACCGACGAGCAGATAGATGAGATTCTCAAATGACGGCCATGAACCGAAAATGAGATTCACGACGTTCCAGTTGCTGCTCATGTAGTAACCGATTGCCATGAGACCCCAGTCGAGAGCGCCAATTATCACTAGGACAAACGCTATTTTATGTATTGCTTTCATGTTAGTGAAAGTTATTAAAGCGGGGGTGGCCTGCCCGGCCAGGGTGGTCCGCTTTCTTTAGTATGACTCTTTCAAGAGCACCTCGAAGAGGCCCTGTGCAAAACGTGGTTACGCTATACTGGATGTATTATGTCGCCTCTTTCCATCGGCATCACTACTGGTATTGCCATTGGCATTATATTTCTTATGCGTCCTCGACGATTTTATATTGTTCGACATGGTGAAACGCTTCTGAACGCTTCCCACATCAAACAAGGGGCGGAAGGAAGGTTAAGCGAATTAGGGAAACAACAAGCGGGAAAGGTTGGTACACGGCTCGCGCTACTTCATATACAAGAAATTATCGCTAGCCCATATGAACGCACACGCGAAACAACGGCTATCATTAATAAGCATCTCCGAGTTCCTATTTCATATTCTCCGCTTCTCGTCGAACGGCGCAATCCATCTGAAATCATCGGAAAGAATCGGGATGACCACACTGTTGTTCGCATCGTTGACCAGATGGATCTTGCCTATCACGAGGATGAGTACCGCTTTTCGGATGAAGAAAATTTTATTGATTTGAGGGATCGTGCTCGAAAATGTCTGAATCTACTCGCACGCCAAGGAGCGCACACAACTTGTGTCATCACGCATCATGTTTTTCTTAAAATGTTGCTCGCTTGCATGCTCTACCGCGAACGGCTCCATGCCTCCGATTATGCGAAGCTTTCTTTTTTCAATATGGTGGACAATGCGGGAATCAGTATTTGCGAATATCATCCGTGGCTCCGCTTCTCGCGCACATGCGGCTGGAAAGTTGTGAGCTTTAACGAGACGATTTAATACATCCCGTCCATTCCACCGTTAGTTGGAGGATTTTTCGGTTCTGGAATGTCAGCGATTGCCGCCTCAGTTGTGAGAATCATTGCCGCAGCAGAAATAGCATTTTCGAGAGCCATACGCGACATTTTTACCGGATCGACAATACCCGAAGCGAGCATGTCATCAACAATTTCATCCTTGAGTGCATCATAGCCAGCATTTGCCTTTCCTGACTGCACTTTAGATACGACAACCGCTGCATCATCTTTGCCGGCATTGATTGCAATCTGCGCAAGCGGCGTCTCGAGTGCATGTACAACGATGTCGAAGCCCGTTCTTTCGTCAACACTCATCTTGCTATCATGCGCGGCAATTTTCTTCGCGACTTTTGCAAGCGCGGTTCCGCCGCCAGGTATAATTCCCTCTTCAATTGAGGCCTTAGTTGCCTTTACTGCATCGTCAATTTTATCTTTCAAATACTTCATTTCTGTTTCAGTCGCTGCACCAACTGATATGACCGCGACTCCACCTGATAATTTCGCGATGCGCTCCTCCAACTTTTCCTCGTCAAACTTTGAGTCAGTATTTTCTGCTTGGCTCTTCAGTTGTGCTATGCGCGCGGCGATGTCCGCCTTCTTCCCTTTCCCACCGACAATAGTGGTGGAGTCCTTTGTTGCCACCACGCGCGCGGCTTTGCCGAGCATTGAGAGTGTCATGTTCTCAAATTTGAGGCCGACTTCATCTGAAATAACTTGACCGCCGACTACTGTCGCAATATCGGCAAGCATATCTTTCTTTCGGTCGCCATAACCAGGCGCTTTCACTGCAAGTACGCTGAAGGTACCGCGAAGTTTGTTGACAACAAAAGTTGCGAGTGCATCGCCTTCAATATCGTCGGCAATAATGACGAGTTCTTTCTTCCCTGATTGCGCGATTTTTTCCAATACCGGCAAAATCTCCTGAACATTGCCGATCTTCTTGTCGGTAATAAGAATGAGTGCGTCCTTCATCTCCGCCTCCATTCGCTCCGGATTTGTAATCATATATGCAGAAACATAGCCCTTGTCCGTTTGGAGACCTTCAACAATTTCGTATGAGAGTTCCATTCCCTGTGATTCTTCAACAGTGACAACGCCGCTGCTTCCTACTTTTTCAACCGCTTCGGCAATGATAGAGCCGAGTACTTCTGACTCCGCCGAAATAGAAGCGACCTGCTTCACTTCCGCCTTCCCGCTGACCGGCTTCGACATTTTTTTCAGTTCTGCAAGCGCCGCGTCCTTTGCTTTTTCCATACCGCTACGAATTCCCATTGCATTCGCTCCTTTCATCACGCGCGAGAGTCCTTCTTCAACCAATGCTTCAAAGAGAACAACCGATGTCGTTGTGCCGTCTCCAACTGTATCGTTCGTTTTATTCGCCACTTCTTTCACAATTTCCGCGCCCATATTTTCAAATCGGTCCTTAAGAGAAATTTCTTTTGCGATAGAAACACCGTCGTTCGTAATGCGCGGGCCGCCATAACTTTTTTCAATAACGACATTGCGCCCTTTTGGTCCAAGAGTCACCTTCACCGCGCGCGCCGCCTGCGCGATGCCTTTCATTATTGCCTTGCGCGCGTCTTCAGAAAAAAGAATTTGTTTTGCCATAGTTGATTAGGTTTAAGGGATAAGGTTTAAGCGATAAGTAAAATTTCTGACTCAGAAACTATGTAGTATTCAATGTCATTCACTTTTATCGGCTCGTCCCATGGCTTCTTAAAAAAGACCGTGCCGCCCGTCTTCACCTCAACCGGAATGCGCTTCCCTTCATCATTTCGTCGGCCTGGACCAACTGCAATGACTTCCCCTTTTAAAAGCTTCTCCTTATTTACTGCCTCGGGAATGATAATCCCGGACGCGAGTCGCTTCTCGCCTTCTTTTTCAGACGGCTGAACTACAATGCGGTCGCCAAGCGGCTGAAGTGGAAATTTCTTTGCCATATACCTTTATATAAATGAATAATCGCGCACGGGTAGAAGGAGTATAGAGAAACTCTTGTGGTATAGCAACTTGACAAAGACAGTACTGTCTTGCTATATTGGTTTCAGAAGTACGAAGTTAAATAAAAGAAGAAATTGGAGGTGCTATATGTTTGGTATCGTCTTGGGTTTGGTTGTTTTCTTTGTTTTTGGAGGTGCCGCGTGGTACTTCCTCGTTAGTAATGCGAAGGTTTTTGGCGCAGGCGTTGGTGTTATTGCTCTGGGTGCTCTTGCATTGACAGTCTTTAGCATTTCCC
Organism: Candidatus Kaiserbacteria bacterium; assembly: GCA_026396675.1. Lineage (GTDB taxonomy): Bacteria > Patescibacteriota > Minisyncoccia > Phycocordibacterales > Phycocordibacteraceae > C7867-001. The sequence continues at coordinate 44,535 of JAPLWI010000008.1, forward strand.
CAAACGAATTAGGGTACGGGCATGTACCCCAAAGTGCAGAAGAGTACACGAAACGACTTGATGCAGGGGTAGTTTACAGGGCTCTTTCGTCCCACACCGTTGGAGTTGATCGTATCACCCTTATAAGTAGGACTGGTACATCAAAGTTCTACGCAATCAGGGTGAAGGATACGGGGCCGCTTCCAGAGAAATTCACTCTGGTTAACGGCAACCCTGTAGCTCTGCAGTAGTAGGTCAATTGCACAAAGAACAACCCCCGCGAGGAATCGCGGGGGTTTTGCTATCTAACTCACAACGCTTGACAAAAATATGGCGGTATGCTAGGATGGTCGAAGATGACCTTTACGGTCTTAATATAAATCAGTCGGAAAAGGGAGGAAGTATGGATGGATTTGAAACATCTATTCGTTTCTTGATTGTTCTTGTTTTATTCTTTTATCTTGCTTTTGGCATCGTGCCGAGAGCGCTTGGGTATAGAAATGTACCCAACAAAATTGAAAAAATGGTTTGTGGGGAGACCACCAAAAGTACTGTTGTTTGGTACTATGGTTTTGACCCTGAAAAGGAGAAAGGTAATTAACCCCGCGAGGAAGCCCTGCTTCCGAGCGGGGTTTCTCTTTTTTTACCCGCACACCCAATTCGGCATCATTCCTCTGGAATGCCTGCGGCCATGCCGAGTTGGGTGTTCGGGTATACACAGTTGCGCTCGCTTCCCTGTTCATGGTATTCTCTCCTGTACAGATGGAGGCACTCGTATCGGCATTGCCGTACGCGGAAATTATCCTCTCGATCCTCCTCATTGTCGGCATCGTGCTCCAACAGCGCGGCGCGACCTTGGGTGGGGCTTTCGGAGGTGATAATTTCGCATCGACATTCTACAAGCGCAGGGGCGCTGAAAAATTTCTATTCAATGCGACAATCGGAATCGCCGTTCTCCTCGTACTAGCGGCGGTAGCGAACTTTCTTCTGGCGAATCCATGAACCCCATTAGAAATCTGATTTCTAATGGGGTGAATAAAGAATTGCGGGAACGACTTACGCGTATTCAGAACATTCCAGTTCTTGAACGTTTCAACGAACGCATTCGCGCTTTTTCTCCGAGCGATCGTATTATGTTTTATATTCTCGCGACCCTAGTCGGCATCGCCTCGCTTACAGGCCTTTATGCTCTTGAACAATCTCTCCTCAAACAAGTGCCCGCATACGGCGGAACGCTCGTTGAGGGCGAAGTAGGGAGTCCGCGATTTATAAATCCACTTCTCGCTATCAGCGACGCCGACCGTGACCTTTCGGCACTCGCCTATGCCGGACTTATGGGCCTCTCTGGTTCTGGGAACCTAGTCCCAGTACTCGCGAGCGACTATACTGTTTCAGCTGATGGAAAAGTGTATTCGTTTACCCTGCGTCCGAACGCTAAATTTTCAGACGGAGTGCCAGTTACAGCGCAGGATGTTGTCTTCACAATACAAAAAGCGCAGGATTCTGCACTAAAGAGTCCTGAATATGCGAACTGGTCGGGAATTATTGTTGAAGCTGTTGATTCGCATGTCGTGCGCTTCACTCTCCAAAAAGCGTATGCCCCTTTCCTAGGACTCACAACTTTAGGGATCCTACCTGCACACTTATGGCAGAACATATCAAACGAAGAATTTGCATTCTCTACGCTCGAGACAAACCCAGTTGGAGCAGGGCCCTTCCGAGTAACGAGCGTTTCGCGTAATGCATCAGGACTCATACAGAGTGTATCGCTTACACAGAACTCTTTTTATGCGCTTGGACGACCGTATCTTGACGGCATTCGTTTTGACTTCTATTCACGAACAGAAGATCTCGTCGGTGCTCTTGCTGGCGGCGGTATAGAGAGCGCGTATGACATCCATTCAAATGGAACGACAGTAACCGCTCCGTATGCACGTGTCTTCGGCGTGTTCTGGAATCCAAGCGAAAAACAAGTGTACGCTCGCGCGGAGGTTCGTAAGGCGCTCTCGCTCGCGCTCGACCGAAAAACAATTGCCGATACGGTGCTTGGCGGTTATGCGACAGCAATTATGGGTCCTGTGCCACCAGGAAGAAAGGTGGAGCAGGTTCCAATTCCGCAATCGAGTAATCCGACGGAAACGGCTGCGGGAATACTTAAGGCAGCCGGATGGACATATGACAGTTCTGCGCGCATTTGGAAAAATATAGGTGCAAAACAAACAATCGATAGTATTACAATACGAACTTCAAATGTTCCTGAATTAAAAAATGTGGCGAGTGCTGTGAAAGCGGATTGGGAAAAACTCGGTATTCCAGTTACAATCGAGCTCTACGAGCCGGGCGATCTCTCACAAAATGTAATCCGTCCGCGTAAGTATGAAGCGCTTCTCTACGGTATGGTCATCGGCCGCGATCAAGACCTGTATGCTTTCTGGGATTCACAAGAGCGCAACGACCCTGGTTTGAATATTGCGCTTTATGCGAACAAGACAATTGATAATCTCCTCGAAGATGCACGTAGTTCTACGAGCGAACAAGAACGAACTGCAGATCTTCAGAAAATCGAGAATCTTGTCGCCGCAGATTACCCCGCCGCATTCTTGTATGCACCGAATTTCGTCTACGCAGTGCCGAATGATCTACAGGGTGTTGAATTGCCACAAATTATAACGCCGTCCGATCGTTTCGCTTCAGTCGCATCGTGGTATCGCGTGACCGATAAAGTGTGGCCATTTTTAGTAAATAAAAAATAATTAACTTCTTTATGAATTCAGCACCAGCCCCGGCACCGAGTCCGGCAAATCCGAGTCCTTCGCGCGATGAACATTCTTTCTCTCGTCCTTCTTCTCCGCGGCGTTTTGACAAAAGAGGAAGTCGTCCACTTGGACAACGCCCGCCCGTAAGTTCGCCTCGCCGAGGATTTAGCGAGGCGAGTAGGAAGGGGCCACGCCCAGGAGGCGCAACGCGTCGAATTCAACGAATTCTTCGTCGCCCATCGGCGAACCCGACACATCGGATTAAGAGCGCCGATTACTTCCCTTCTCAGCCGAGCGCGACAACGGTTCGCATTATTCCGCTCGGCGGAGTAGAAGAAGTGGGGCGCAACATGATTGCCGTTGAGGTCGGTGCGACCGGCGACATTCTCGTTTTCGATGCAGGTTTTCAATTCGTTTCCGAAGATGTGTCTCCGGGCGTTGATTATATTCTCCCAAACACAAAGTATCTTGAGAAGAATGCCGAGCGAGTGAAGGGGGTCATCATTACGCACGGACACCTCGATCACATCGGCGGTATTCCTTTCACATTGCCGCGTTTCGGGAACCCTCCTGTATACACTCAGAATCTCACTTCAATAATGATTCAGAAACGGCAAGAGGAATATCCAGATATCCCGAAGCCAGAATTGATAATCGTTGAAATCGGCCAAACTGTAACTATCGGTAAGACGCGCGTAAAATTTTTCCCAGTTACGCATTCAATTCCCGACTCCATGGGCGTGTCAATTGAAACGCCGCAAGGCAACGTGGTCATCACCGGTGACTTGAAACTTGAACACGATGACGGCATTCCTTCAGAACGCGAGGTAAAGACCTGGGGCGATATCGGCAAAGACAATAATATTTTCTTTATCGCCGATTCGACGAACGCCGAAAAAGACGGGTTCTCTATTCCCGAGAAACGCGTCATTCAAACGTTGGAAGATATTGTGAAGACGGTTTCCGGACGCCTTATTATCGGCACTTTCGCTTCGCAATTTGAGCGCATGATTCATATCATAGAGATAGCGGAAAAATTGCATAAAAAAGTCGTTACTGAAGGTCGCTCCATCAAAACCAACCTTGAAATCGCAGAAAAAGTTGGGCTTTTGAAGATTAATAAAGATACTCTCATTCCCGCACAAGATATCGGGGACTATCCGCCAGATAAAATCGTCATTCTTTCAACCGGCGCACAGGGAGAAGAATTCGCCGCCTTGATGCGTATCGCAACCAAACAGCATAAATACATCATGCTTTCTGAACGCGACACGATTGTACTTTCATCATCGGTTATTCCGGGAAATGAGCTCAATGTGCAGAAATTGAAGGATAATCTCTACCGTCATGGCGTTACGCTTATCAATTATCGTTCGTCGGATGTTCACTCGACTGGCCATGGCAACACAGGCGAACTCGTGTGGATTAATAAACAGGTTCATCCGAAATTCTTTATGCCCTCTTACGGCTACCATTCAATGCTTCGTTGCCACGCGAAGGCCGTCGAGCAATCGGGATTCCCTCGAGAAAACATCGTCATTCCTGACAATGGCTTCGTCATCGACATTGAAGATGGTGAACGGATGAATGTACACAAGCAGAAAGTACCCTCCACACCGATGGTTGTTGACGGATTCAATATCGGTGATATACAGGAAGTCGTAATTCGTGATCGCCAGTCACTCGCGAAGGATGGTATGTTCGTCATCATCGCGAGCGTCAATCTTAAGACCGGCAAATTGCGTAAGTCGCCTGATATTATCAGCCGCGGCTTTATTTATCTGCGCGAATCGCAGAATCTTCTAAACGAAGCGCGCATTCTCATCAAAAAAACAGTTGAGGATTCAACACGCAATATGAATCCGATTGATTTGGATTATGTAAAAAATAATCTGACTGATGTAATGGCGGGCTACCTCTTCAATCGCACCAACAAAGCCCCGATGGTGATTCCTGTCCTGATTGGGATGTAAAAACAAAAGGACTCTCCTCCGCTCTGCAAATTTCTTTGCAAAGTTTCAGAGAGTTCAAATGTAAAAAGATCAAAAAGAATTAGTCAGCGGGAGACAACCTGATTATTGATATCCCACTTGAGCAGGCTCGCGACTGAATAGGCCTCAATAAACCAACCGTCATCGTCGGAGTCGGTGTTCCAGCGCGCGTACATAACCCAGTCAGCAACATAAAAGACATACAATTTGCTCTTGCCAGCGGTCTTTAGAAATTCAAAGACATGTGCGAGAGCGATTACAGCCGTGTCGCCGAGTTCTGCGAGAATTGAAACATCGCACGACCGTTCCTTCAATTTCTGAATACGAAGCATCGCCGGGGCGATGCTCGTTTCCATCTTAATGAGAAGATTTTTCTTGAAGTTCGAACCGAGCCAGGCGATTTTTACACCATCGGTCGTCTTCCCTTCGCGGAATTTCTCTGCAGCAATAAATAAATCGGTGCCGGTGACTCCGACGGCGGCGATGTGTTCGAGAATTGATGCCTTCTCGTTTGTTTTTCTATCCGCAGTCGCTAAATTCACAGTAAGAGCCGCAAGATCTGCAAGGAACTTCGGGTCAAGGTTGATCCGAGCCGCTACTACGCCTGCGCTATCACCGAGTGCAGCCCAGAATTTTTTGGTTGTCTCATGGGGCATTTTTGCCCACGGTATTCTTTCCATGACTACCTCCTTCTTAAAGATCTTATTTTACTTTCTGCCCGCACCTTACGGCACTTCTCGTAATTCGTCAACTAATCTGCACGAGGTCGAACCTCGTGTAAGTTAGTCAAGCTGCCTTCGGCCCGCCTCGCCTTGACGGGCGAGTCGAGGCGGGCCAGCGGAGGGCGGCTGGTGGCCAGAGTTTCGTGAGAGGATGATTTGTGCAGTCGTGTGAGCGCGCTGGACAAACATATCGGCCATACAGAACAAGGCCATTGTTCACATATTTCCAGTCATTTTTTGGAATGAGCATTTCCAAATCTTTCGAGATTTTTGTCGGGTTATTGTTGTCGGTAAGGTCAAAGCGTTTTGCAAAACGCATTACATGCGTGTCAGTGGCTATTCCCTCCCAAATATTGTATAGCTCGCCGAGGACGACATGGGCGGTTTTATAGCCGATGCCGGACAGTCCAATGAGCTCCGTTTCACTACGCGGCACAATGCTGTTATATTTCTCTTTGATTATTTTTGCCGCGCCGATAATTGCCTTTGCTTTATTTCGGAAAAATGGAATGGAAGAAATCTCTTTCATAAAAATCGCTGGGTTTGCTTCCGCAAAATCTTTCACTGTTTTATATTTCTTGAAAAGTTTTGCCGTACATTCATTTACTTTTTTATCTGTACATTGTGCCGAAAGAATAACTGCAACAACAAATTGAAACGGCGTTTGATATGTGAGTTCACTTTTTGGTTTTGGATAGGTTTTCTTCAAATAAGCAACGATTTTTTTCGCTCGATGCTCCCGTTCAATACTATTCGTCATAGATTAAGCGTCTGTTCTTCGTGAGGAAAAGCGAAATTGAAGAAAATAACCAGTAGCGCGCCCATAGAAAAAGTAGTGAGAAGAATCACGATGAAAAGACCGATGAATGGAATGAGCGCAATGAGAGAAAATGCGAGCATGCCGAGAACGCCATCATGCCACAATACTGTTTCGCGATGCGCGAAACGATTCGCGAACATACCGCCGAGAAGAATACCTGCATACATAAGCGACAGAAACACAATAAAAGCATATGCAATGAAGGCAAGGAGTGCGATACCAATACCGACGAAAGTAAGTGCGAGAACGATGAGTAAAATCGGTGTAGCTACAAGCATAGCAAAACCGAGCAGAAGAGTTAATAAGATACTGCGTACACGCCTTCTGCTGGCACGTTCGACTACTGCTTCTGCGAGGCGTGGGAAAAGACCGGCGAGTAGACCGGCGAGAATAAGAACGCTCAAAATGCGCACAAAGAGAAAGAATCCGACGCTCGCGAGTGCAAGTGTTCGTGAAGTCCCAGCATCCGGCAGATATGAAATGTTCGTATATGTGGTGCCACCGACTATAGTAGCGGATACCGGAATAGATGCCGCTTCGGGTGCTTCGTAAGATAATGCCCCCATAATTTTAGTTCCAGGTGCGATAGTGACTCGACCGCTCGCGACAATGTTTACATTATTTGCGAAGTCACCAGCAAGTGACACATTGTTTCCATAAATCGTAACCGGACCTGAAGCGCCGTTTGTGAGAGTGGTGTTCAAGGCAATGATAAAAACATTTCCACCTGCCCGTCCGGAATCATTCACGGAAATACCGAGAGCAACCAGATCGCCTGCAATTGGTTTCTCAATTGCGATACTCCCACCGACGGCTCTAAAATCGCCCATTACCGGCGCGCGCGAATCAATGGAACCAGCGAAAAGAAGTTCGTCGCCGGTTACTGGCGCGGCAGAAACAATATTGCCGCCAACTGCCGATAGATCCCCTTTCACTGGCGCGGTAATCACAACAGAAATGCCGGCAGTATACGCATTGCCTGGCGAAGAACTAGCTGTGTTAAGCGAGCGTGCCGCTGAAAAAGATGCTGGAGCATTCGCCGCGAGAGCACTCGCTGGAATGAGGAACGAGATGAATAGAAAAAGAAAAAAACGATTCATAGAAATTATTATGAGGGTGGACGGTAGAGAGAACTTTTTCGTAATGGTTCAATGAGACATGCAAAAATGAAAATACCGATTGCCACACCAGCGGAAGCCAAGCAATAGACACAAAGTGCCTTTACAACAAAAAATTCAATGAAAGTAAGATAAAACGATATGGCGATACCGACAAGCGAGACACCTTGAAGAATGCGCCGCAAAAGTCGATCAAAGATTACGAGCTCAAGCGCGGCAACAATAAACATGAAAGCGCAAAAAATGACGCCGTACTCGGCAAGCGACACGCCAAAAAATCGCGCATACTGACTTGCGGCAACGATGTTACAACCGGAAAGATTCTCAACATTACAGAGAAGCGGAGTATTGCTCGCCTCATGCTGAGCGAGATATATCGAGTCAGAGAGGCCGCAAAAAGCGAGAATTAGTATACAGACGACACCTGCACGCTTCATACCCACAGAATACGCGTCTTGTTGGCTTGGTGCAATCTGCTTAATTCAGGTGCGCCAGTTTAATAAATGGGCTCCTTTTGTTTTTGCGAATTATTTTTTCTACAGTATATCCTTATATTTCTCCTTTCCAGCATCTACCCTCTTTTTTTGCTCATATTCTTCTTTCCTCTTTTCCTCTTCTTCTCCCTTTTTTCTTTCTTGCATCTCTTTATATTTTGGACTTTCTTCCCATTCTTTCTTTTTCTTTTCTTCTTCTTCCTCTCTTCTCTTCTCCTCTTCTTCTGCACGAATTTCTTTATCAGCTTCCTCTTCAAAAGAATTAAAAATACCGCCGTCCTGAAGATTTGCTACATCTCGATATTTATTAAACAACTCAATAGCAAGTTCGTCATCGATTTGTTCCCCGTCAATTTCTCCATGTGCTTTATATTTTGACCAGTCGTGTTTTGCCTGTTGATCAAGTTCGATATAAATTTGATGTTCGCCTATCTTACCTTCCAACACTCCATTATTGCCAGTTTGAAATTCTTCATCATAAAGTCTTTGTAAATCTTTTTTTGTTATATCTTTTTTGATATTACTTGCAATTCTCAAATCAAATTTACCTTCCTTTAAATCTCTAAATAATTCTCTCCCGATATTTTCTATCGCCTTTTCTCTCATACTAGACATTTTTTCTTCTTTTTTGTTCATCATTCCCTTGGCTTCATTTAACTCTTTCGTAGATGGGCGATATTGTTCTGGTGATTTTGTCATATGCTCGCAATTCTACCCCCCCCATTTTGCTGTCAATGAATTACTTGTTTAAAAACCACTGTCTTCAATATCGCGGAGTTGCTGATAGGGACGAATATTCTTGCACAAATCGCTTTGGGTTGTTGTGGCATCTCGTTTGCTCGTCGAGGCAACTACTGCGAGTGGCGGTGGAAGCCCATTTTTAGGACCTCCACGGAAATTCCAAGGAAACACAAAGCAAGCATGAAAGGATGAACTTGTTGCTGAGGCAGAAGTGCCTGTCTGCACAGGCAATCCTACAACACGCACGATACCGCCGCGAGCAATAGTAGTTAGATCTGGATTGCGAAGATCACTTCCGTCGATTTCCCACATATGCCCAGAAAAATCACGGAGAGTGAAGGAAGCAAGGTCTGATGCAACATTTATAACTTCCCCTCCCAAAAGCCCCTTCTCCGGCGCGAGCCACCATGATTGTTGTTGAACGAGAACAGGACGATAAAAAGGAGGGTGATCGCCGATTGCCTCATCAATTCTGCCGCCAAAACCAATCGCATACAGACCTGTACCGAGAGTGAGTGAAGTAAGTACTGCCCCGAGAGCGATGATAGGAAGTGAATACCGATATCCGTGATTGGTTCGACGAATATTTATATATCCAATACAAATGAAAAGGGCGAGTGTTCCTATCCAAACGAATGGTGCGGCGGCTAGAAAGAATGAGAAAAAGGTGGTGTGCGTCGCGGCTGAGAGACGCCAATCGACATTCGCGATTTCAAAGAATGTCGCTGAACAAGCTAGCGCGCCAAATGCCACAGCAAGCGCTCCTAATAGCCAGAAAAAATAATTTTTGATTACGAATTCCCAGCGCGGGCGTGGTACGAGATGTTCATTCTTGATGTAGTCGAACACTCGCTCTGCGATATGTGCTTTGTTGTGATTATTTGTGTTCATGATGAAAAAGTTTTTGGAAGTGCATCCCGTAATGCATGCTTGGCACGGTAGAGGAGTGTCGAGACCGTTCCCACCGGTACTTGTAAAATATCAGACATCTCCGCATAAGAGCGATTCTCGAAAAATCTTAATGTGAGAGCATCGCGATAGGATTGCGAGAGTGTTTCAAGTGCTTTCGTTAATTCCTTTTGCGAGAGACGCGTCTCTGCGAGGAGAGAAGTGTCCGCTGTCTCATCCTGCAATTCTGTAATAAGTGCTTCTCCTTCTTCGTTTAGGACAACCTGCGGTCGAGCGTGTTTCGCACGGAAGAAACTCATTGCTTCGTTATGCACTATGCGATACATCCACGAAGAGAATGCTAGCGTCGGATCAAAACTATTGAGATTTTTATATGCTTTAATGAAAGCATTCTGCAAAATATCTTCCCGATCCTCTAGAAGCCCGACACCTAGCCGCTCTAAGTACCGCATTAGCTTCGCTTCGTACCGTTTAATAAGAAACACGAATGCTTCCTTATCGAGGAGCGTGCGGCGAACAATTTCCTCATCTGATGCATCATCACCCTGTCGAGGGTGCATTTCGAGTGTCATGACTCCATATCTTACTACGCTTTCCACTCTACAAACATTTCATGCGCCCAAGAAATTTGCTAGAATAAAACGACTTACATGTTTCCATCACTTTTCCTTTCCCATTTTATTGGTGGCGCGGTTGGTGGCACGGCCGTTATTCTGGCACTCACGATTATCCTCTGTGCATTTATTCTTGAAGATGCGACAACGGTTATTGTCGGAGTGCTTGTGGCAGATGGGATTATTTCTATCCCGCTCGCAATCGTTTCAATCTATATTGGGATAATAATCGGGGATGCCGTTCTTTATTCTGTCGGTTCTCTCGCGCGAACCCATCCGCGACTTGCTCATTATATTGATCATGATTTTACGGCGCCATTTCGTTCGTGGCTTGAGAAGCGCTACGCGCTGACGATACTTTCCGGTCATTTTGTGCCGGGGCTGCGATTCACGACTTATATCGCAAGCGGTTTTTTCCGTTCCAAGCTCTCCACATACATTCTTATGGCAATTGTCGGGAGTTTGATTTGGGAAACGATTCTTTTTTCTGCAGCATTTTGGTTTGGTAGCTTTACCTCCGAATGGATTGGTACGGCTCGCTGGGGACTTGCACTTGTGTTCCTTCTCATTCCCTTCTTCATCGGCCGGTACAACTTACGTGCGTATCAGGCGAAGAAAAACGGTGGCGAAGAGTAGTGCGAATGAGTTTGACAGAACATCCAGCTGTGATACCCTGCACTTCAGAAAAATAAACGCTCATTGGAGGTGAGAAATGAAATCGAGATTGAAATCTGAGTTAAAATGGCAAGCTTTGTGGATTATTGTTATAACACTTCTTTTTCAGGTAATAACGGTGGCGGCAATATATCTCTTCGCAACACCAACAAATTTGGACAAGATATTGATTATCGCTATTTTTGTGGGAGTCTTAATCTCAGTTGTATGTGCTATAGGCAGAACAGTGCCTCATATCCCAGTAATTTTGTGGATGTCGGCACTTTTGGTGGGAATTTACATTATCTCGTCATTGATAAAAAATGCTGACGTCCAGAACATACCGGGGATTCTTGCTTCAGCAATACTTTCCGCGATGATCTGTTCTGTCTTAGATGCACGCAACCTGGTAGGTTGTAGAGATATTGGCAACTTGTTGTTGTTTTTTATCATCTTAGTAGCACCGCAGATCTGCATAGCTATTATCGCGGCAATTCTCATTTTCTGATCTTTCGACCGCTCTCAAATCCCCAACCTCCCCCGTCTAAAACGGGGGATTTTGTTTTTATGAGTATACTGAACACATGAGACAAAAAATTATTCGTGCGGGAGTTGCACTCGTGCTGGTGGGAGCTGCCGGCGCCGCTGGATATTCTCTCGGTAACGGAAATGTATCGGCACAAACAGCTAATATCTCTATTCCTGCACAGACCGTTGCAGCACCGGCGGCAAATTCTGTTCGTGTGATTTATAGTTTGGACCAAAAACAAAATGATAAAGAAATCATCGCTCTTATTGACGCGGCGAAAAGCCACGTCTATTTCGCGATATATACATTTACTCTTCCAAGCATCGCCGATGCTCTTATTGAAGCGAAGAAACGCGGTATTGATGTGAAAGGGATCATAGATTCAGAGCAAAGCAGTAACAGCTACGGCGCGCCAATTACTGCAAAATTGCTTGCTGCAGGCATTCCGGTCGTGACCGAGAAACACACAACTGGCAACGGCATTATGCATATCAAAGCAATCGTTACCGACTCGGCATATGCAATCGGTAGTTATAATTGGACCAGTTCAGCGACAAATTTGAATGATGAAATCCTTGAAATTGGCACTGGTTCAGAACTTCGACAGACCTATGAAAACATTTTGAAACGTTTACTTGACGCCTATAAAGGCAACGCGGCCGCGGGAGCGGCCGCGCCCGTTTCAATCGGAACTATCGACTACACTGAGGCAGGAGCACACATCGGCGCGCTTGCCTCCGTGCGCGGCATGCTTGTTGACGCCTACACATCAGCGAGTGGCACGGTCTTTTTGGACTTCTGCAAGAGTTATAAAACCTGCACATTCTCCGGAGTCATCTTCGCCGACGATGTGAAGAAATTTGGCGACCTTTCTCGCTACAACGGAACGACCGTCACTCTCACCGGCAAAATTTCATCGTATCAAGGCAAGGCCGAAATCATTCTCTCCGACCCGAGCCAGATTTCAAAATAGAAATAAGTTGCGCTCTCTTACCTTTTCATGCTATACTTGCGTTACTTCCAGTGATTACCGATCGAATTCGCATCAATAACGAAATACGCGCACAAGAACTGCGCGTCATTGGCGCGGAAGGAGAAAACCTTGGAGTTCTTCCACTTTCAGATGCACTCACGGCAGCAAAAACCGCCGGATTAGACCTTATCGAAATTTCGCCATCGGCTGTTCCGCCTGTTGCGAAGATTGCAGATTATGGTAAATTTGAGTACGAGCGAAGCAAAAAGGAAAAAGTCGCCAAGGCGAAGGTCAAGATATCTGAGACCAAGGACGTCCAGATTAAGGTCGGCACCGGAGAAAATGACATGCTTCTGAAGGCGAAAAAGGCCGCTGAGTGGCTCGCCGAGGGACATCGGGTGCGCGCTGAACTTTTCCTTAAGGGCCGCTATAAGGGCATGGATGAGGCATTTCTCAAGGATCGCCTAGAGAAGTTTCTTGTGCGCATTCCGTACGCGTACAAAGTTGCTGAACCAATTACAAAAAGCCCAAAAGGTTTTGCTTGAGTTATTGAACGCGATCTTGCTGTTCAACAGAAGCGCGAAAAAGAAAAACAAACACTTACCACATGAAAACAAATAAATCATACTCAAAAAGAATTCGCGTAACGCGCACGGGTAAGCTTATGGTGCGCAAGCCGGGTCAAGATCATTTCAATGCAAAGCAGAGCGGATCACAGCGAAGCGCGAAACGGCGTTCAGTTTCAATCACACTCTCAGCGCGAACGCGCCGCCGTTTTCTTCCCGGCTCTTAGTATTTGCATTTCTACTTACTACTTTCTACAAACTACTAACTAATCTTGTATGGCACGAATCAAAGGAGGCGTCACGGCACAGAAACGTCGCAAAAATATCCTTAAGCGCGCGAAGGGTTACCGCGGTCTGCGCTCGAAGAAAGAACGCTACGCACACGAAGCCCTCATGCGTGCGGGCAAATATTCTTTCGCACACCGAAAGGATAAGAAGACCGACTTTCGCCAACTCTGGATTGTTCGTTTGAACGCCGCCGTTCGCGATAATGGCCACAAGTCCTACTCCACCTTCATCGCAAAATTAAAGAAAAATGGTTTCGCACTGGACCGCAAAGTCCTCGCGCAGTTCGCCTCCGACCAGCCCGAAATCTTCGCTCGCATTTCAAAATTGGTCGTCTAAACAAAAACCGCCCTCGGGCGGTTTTTAAATTCTATTTACAGAATTATTTTTGATCTCCCAGGTCTGCCCTATTTCGGGAACAATGGCGCGAGTACCGAGATAGTCGTGGATGCGTTGGGCGAGGAATCGCTCGGCAGATGGCTCGCCCATCGCGGTGAAAATTGTTTTTGTATATGGGAGCGACGCCTCAGCAAATTTCAATAATTCATCTCTATCAGCGTGGGCCGACCAACCCTCTAAAAGCTCTACTTTGGCCCTTATTTTCACATCATGCCCATTGAGACGTACACTCGGTGAACCTTCGGCTATACGCCTTCCAGGGCTCCCTGGGGCCTGATAACCGACTATAAAGAGCGTCGTGGAAGGGTCGGGGAGATACTTCTCCTCCCAGCGGCCGATGCGGCCGCCATGACTCATCCCAGCGCCGGCGATGATGATTTTCGTACTGGGGACAAGTTTATCTATTTCTTCTGACTGATCACGCGAAAGTGTCTTCTTCAAAAAGGGGAACTCGAAAATGCTCCCTTCCCTTTTCATCTCATCTTCGGTCTCCGGTTTAAAATACGTCGCGCCCCATTTTTCATACACCTGTGTGACATGAATCGCGAGTGGCGAGTCCAGAAAGACGGGAATCTTCGGCAGGTCACCCGCATCAAAAAAGTTCGAGAGTTCGTAGAGCATGAGCTGAGTGCGCTCTAATGAAAATGCTGGGATGAGAATGGTGCCACCTTTCGCAATTGCACGTTTAAGTGCCTCGGCCAAGACCTCGGCACGCCCCTGCTGTGGCGGATGAACTCTATCACCATAAGTGCTTTCCATCACAATGGCATCAGCGTCAGTAATTGGCTCCCAATCTGGCAAAAGCGGTGACGGCGAGTTGCTGATATCACCAGTGAGAGCAACTGCATTTCCTTCTTCGTCTTTGATTCGCACGCTTGCCGAGCCGAGAATGTGGCCTGTGTTGCGCAAATAAATTGAGAGTCCTGGCGCGGTCTCTTTTTCTGTGTGATATTCGAGCGTTTCGAAAAGAGAAAATGCAATTTCGACGTCTTCTTCGGTGTAGAGAGGTTCACGACCATGCCGCTTTGCTTCTTCGCTCAATATCCCTACCGAATCATGCAAGATAAGTTTGGAAAGATCAGCGGTCGGAGGCGTCATGTAGATTTTCCCGCGGAAACCATCTCTTACTAGCTTCGGAATGCGGCCGCAGTGGTCAAGATGGGCATGTGTTAGAACGAGTGCATCAATTGTCGCAGCATCATACGGAAACGCCTCGTGCATATGCGCTTCACTGAAGTCATTCCCCTGTTCAATGCCACAGTCGATAAGTATTTTACCTTTCCTCCCTTCGACTAAAAAATTTGAACCGGTTACTTTACCAGTACCACCATAAAAACTTAATCGCAATGACATAGATGAACTTTAGCATGCGACACAGCCCCTCGCTTTTGCTCGGGACGCGAAAAAATCGCTCCTTGCGGAGCGATTTTTTCGCGGAGTCATTCCCTAGAGCAACTTTATCTTGCCAAGTGGGTGCTGCAACGACGGTTATCGGATTCCCAGCTTGCAGAGGGATTCACCAAACACGCCTCAATGCTTTGCTCCCGAAAAGACGGCAAGTTGCGTAAAAAAGGAAAGACTCCACTTATTAGTATATACCCAGTGTCAAGAGGTCTGACTTTTACATTAATAATCGCAATGACGCTTGTAGCTATACACTTTTTTGTCGCCGAACCAGTGTTTGATTTCGTGCGCGGCTTCTTCTGGTGTTTCGGAAGCATGAAGAATATTTGCGACAGCTCTCTTCTCGGCATTTGCGAGTACCGGAGAATCGTTGGAGAAATCGCCGCGGATAGTACCCATATCTGCTTGATATGGGAGCGTTGGACCACAAATCTTGCGTACCATATCGACTGCGTGCGTGCCTTCGACAACCATCTTCACGAGCGGTGCCGAAGTCATATAATCGATAACCCATTGGCGCACATTAGGACCAATTTTTTCTGGGTCAGTTGTACCAAAATCCTCCATCGCATCGAAACCATATTTTTCATAGGTGCCGAGCGTCTTTTCGCCAAGGCGTCTAATCCAGACGGGATCTTTCGGATAGTGATTGTCCATTTCTTCAAATGTTGGCTGGAACATTTCAAGCGCAACGATTTTCAAATCGCGTTGTTCAAAACGTTTGATGATTTCACCGATAAGGCCTTTTTTTACGCCGTCGGGTTTTACCATTACATATGTTCGTTCTTCTTTCGGATTTTTATTTGCCATAAATTAAAAAATTGGATTTACGAAGTCCCTAAATTCCTACTTGCATGTCAGGACTTCGTAAATCCTAATATCGATTATTCGGTAATAATACGCGCTCCATCCTTTTCTATCAAGATAGTATGTTCAAAATGTGCCGAGCGAGAGCCATCTCTAGTACGAAATGTGTATCCATCAGGTGCAAGTGTGACCGCTGCTTTTCCTGCCGATGAAATCGGTTCTAGTGCGAGTACCATTCCCTCACGAAGCTCGGGGCCTTCTCCAGCGTGACCGAAATTTGGAATAAATGGTTCTTCATGAACTTTTTTGCCAACGCCGTGTCCGCCGAGCGATTTCACCACCCTGAAACCTGCGTTTTTAATTTCTTCTTGAATCGCATACGAAATGTCGCCTATATGATTCCCAGGAATGGCCGCTGCGATTCCTGCTACAAGTGCCTGCTCAGTCGCACGAAGAAGTTTTTTTGATTCCTCGTTTATCGTTCCGACCGGTACGGTAACAGCTGCATCAACAATTACGCCATTATGAATAAGCCCGAAATCTAAACCGACAATATCGCCTTCTTTCAATATTTTTTCCGATTCATTCGGAATGCCATGCACGATTTCGTCATTTATGGAAACGCAGAGAGTCGCCGGATACGACCGTGCCGCTCCTTCTGGCTTATAGCCCAAAAAGGACGGAGAATCGCCGGCATCGCGAATCATCTGCTCAGCGAGATCATCGAGTTCTTCGGCTGTCACACCCGCGCGAACTTTAGCGCGAAGCGCATCCATTACACTAGCAAGGTGCTCCCCTGCTTCGATGAGATCCTCTCGCTCTTTTTCGTTCGTGATGATCATTCTAGCGTCAGTGCCTTACGAATATCGGCAGCAATTTCTTCTCGTGTTCGTTCACCGTCTATCTCGATCAGTACACCCGTCTTGCGAAACATTTCAACTACTGGTTCAGTGTAGGATCGGTATTCTTTCAGTCGTTCATCAACGACACTGTCATCCGCACGGTCCTGAATCCCCTTTCGAAGCGCGAGGCGGCGAGAAATTTCTTCATCAGATACTTTCAAATACAAAACGGAAAATGGTCGTCCGATCCACGCCAGTGATTCAATAACGAGTTCTGCCTCGGGGATCTTGCGAGCGAAACCATCGAGTATAACGCTGTCGTCGTTCGAGAGTGAAAAAATATTTTTCAGAAATAAATATGTCGGAAGCCAGTTCGGCAGAAGAAGTCCTGCATTCATTTCTGATTGCATCTTCCGCCCAACAGGAGTTGTTTCTACCGACATCTCTCGAAATTCATTACCGGCCGTGAATATCTTCCAGCTGGTCTTTTCCGAAAGCAACCGCGCCTGATCACCCTTCCCGCATCCCGGCTTCCCGATGAAAAATATCGTATGTGTTTCCATCCTTTTACTCTAACACTTTTAATATTCCCTTAACGAGACCTGTGCATCAATCTTCTGTGCGAGATCGAGCGCGACCTGCACCGCGATAAGAAGCGCGGTGCCTCCGAGAACTAGAGTTGTGACACCGGTAATCCCTTGAATAATCGACGGTGCTACCGCGATGAAACCGAGAAATACTGCTCCTGGGAAAGTGATGCGGTTTACGATGCTGCCGATATATTTCTCTGTCTCACGACCCGGTCGCACACCAGGAACGAATGCTCCGGTTTTTTGAAGATTCTCGGCAACACGATGCGGCTCGAAAGTAACCGCGGTATAAAAGTAAGTAAAGAGTACAACGAGACAAAAGTAAATTGAACCGTACTTCCACGGATTAGAAAGAAAGGCCGTATACCAGAATGCCGCTCCGGAAGCGAACGATATGTGCGCTGCAGAGAGCATTGAAAGCGCCATTTGCGGCACGAGCAGGAGCGAGAGCGCGAAAATAATTGGAATGACACCTGCCTGCAGAAGACGGATTGGAAGATAAGTCGCCGCACCTTGGGACATCGCCGCTCCTCTCACGGCTCGTGCATATGCAATCGGTATTGAACGTTCGGCGTCGGACACCACCACAACCGCATAAATCATCGCGAGCGCGAGGATGAAAAATGCGAGATAGGTCGGGATGTTCGCTGCGGTTGCAGAGAAGATGGTTTCCGAGATACTTGATGGTACACGCGCTAAAATGCCCGCGAGAATAATTAGAGAAACACCATTCCCGATACCGAATTCGGTAACGAGCTCGCCAATCCACATAAGGAGCATTGAACCGGCAGCGACCAATGCGATGTTCGTGAGAAATGCCATTGTGCCCAAATGCATGATGACATTCTGGTTTTGGAGAAGAAACAAGAAACCGATTGATTGAAGTATGGCAATCGGAATCGTGAGGATACGGCTCCATTCTATAAACTTTGCACGACCCGCTTCCCCTTCTTCGGCATATGCCTGTTTAAGTTGCGGGAAAATGATAGTTCCTAACTGCATAATAATAGAAGCGGTGATGTATGGACCGACACCGAGCATCACGATTGAAAGTTGCGAAAGTCCACCACCAGAGAACATATTAAGAAGACCGAAAAATTGGTTGCTTGAAAAGAAAGATGCGAGTGCGGCACGGTCCACTCCTGGTATTGGTACCGATGCTAGGAGTCGGAAGATCGCTAGCGCGCCAACGAGAAACAAAATACGAAAGCGTATTTCAGAATCGCCGAGAGCAAGTTTTATCTTACGAATGAAAGAATTAAGCATGGTATGTGCCTGCTGCTGCGAGAAGTGCCTTGTGCGCACTGACGGAAATCGTGCACCCTCTGATAACAAACGCCTTTGTAAACGGCTCAGCACCGAGAATCTTCACGGCTGGAGCGCGTCCTTTTATTCGACGCACGAGTCCTTTCGCGAGAAGCGATGCCGGAGAAACCGTCTCACCAACAGTATACGCCGCTTCAATCGCCGCGATATTAACAGGAACGATTGCTGTATGGTTCGTCCGAATCGTTCTTGAGCGATTCTTGCCATGACCTCGAAGTTTCGGGATCTTTTTGATGAGGTCACGTGCTTCAGGACGAATTTTGTGCCCGGCGCGCGATGACTGACCCTTGTGGCCACGACCGCTTGTCTTGCCACGACGACCGCCGCGTCCGACAGGCGCTACTTTCTTATTTTTTGTGCGAGGTGAGAGTGAATTGAGTTGCATAAAAAAATATTATCCGCCAAAAGTATTCTTTCCTGTTTGTGCACGAAGTTTTTTCAAAGCCGCGACTGTTGCACGTGCTATGGTGAGCTTATTTTTTGAACGAGAATGTATCTTGGTCACAACATCTGTGATTCCTGCGAGATCAAGCACTGTGCGCACTGCAGAACCGGCGACAAGACCGCGTCCTTTTGATGGGATTATTTCAACAGTGGAAGATGCATACTTCGCCATGGCTTGATGTGGTATTGATCCTAACGCAGTGCGAGGAACAATGAAAAGATGCTTCTTCGCGTCACGAGTCGCCTTATCAATAGCGAGTGAAGTATCGGCTCCTTTGCCAAGACCAACCCCAACACGACCTTTCCGATCGCCAATGACCACTGCCAAACTGAAATTAAATCGTCTCCCTCCTGCCATCACGCGCGCTACACGCCGGGCATTAATAGTTACTTGGTCAAATTCACTGTGTTCACGTGAAGAACGGTCGCCACGACCGCCGCCGCGTGGTGCCCGACCACGAATGGATCCTCGACTGCGCGCGACCGGACCGCGCATTTCTTGCTCTGCTTCTACTACAACGGCTGTTGTTCCGTTCTCATCCTGTACAATCTCTGGTTCTTTTTTTGTTGTCATAATTATTTAAAAAGTGAGCCCGCCTTCGCGTGCCGCGTCGGAAAGCGTTTTTACCTGCCCACCATATCGATATCCAGCACGATCAAAAACGACTGAGCCAACACCAGCGGCCTTGGCTGCCTTCGCAATTGCAGAGCCGACAGCCTTCGCCTGAAGCGACTGTGGGCCTTTGAACTCGCGGCCGTGCGCAGCAGCAATCGTCTTACCAGCCGCATCGTCAATGAGCTGTGCGGAAACGAAACGATTGCTCCGATACACCGCGAGACGCGGACGTGTTGCTGTACCTTTAATGACAGCGCGCACGCGTATATGACGACGCTTTCGGAGTTCACGATTTGTTGTTGGTTTGTGTTGCATATATTTCGTGATTCGTATTGCCTTTATACGGCCTTCTTACCCTGCTTGCGGCGGACAACTTCATCATCATAGCGAATGCCCTTCCCGAGATATGGTTCCGGCGGCTTTACGCGTCGAATGTCCGCCGCAAATTGTCCGACTGATTCTTTGTTTATGCTTTCCAATTTTATGATATTTTTTTCCACCGTTACTGACACATCCTCCGGTATTTCAAGTGGGACTGTGTGAGAGAAACCGACCGTGAGGATAACCTTATTTCCTTTTACCTCCACACGATAGCCGACGCCATTTAGGATAAGTTTTACCAAATAGGGCGTCTCGACACCTTGTACCATATTTTTCACATGCGAAGCGAAGGTACCGGTAAGTGCTTTGGCGAGTCGTGAATTATTTTTCGGCGACACCATAACACCTTCTTCTCCAACGACGATAGAGACAGAAGGATGCACGCGCTTAGTGAGAGTACCTTTTGAGCCCTTAACTGAAAGCATCCCGCCCGCAACTGAAACGGCGGTTTCCCCTACAGATATTGGTTTTTTTGCGAGACGGCTCATAGTAAAATTATCAAACTACCAAATTTCAAAAAGCTCTTCGCCGCCGACGTGGTTCTTCCTTGCTTCAACATCAGAAACGATACCGATGGAAGAAGAAAGAATACGAGCACCAGTGCCGCCTTTTACACGATGTGCGGTAGTGTGCGGAGCGTAAAGTCGTCGACCTGGTTTGCTTACGCGCTTAACTCCACGCAATTTTGCTTCTCCGCGCCCATCGTATGCGAGCGTTACGACAAACGACTTTTTAACGCTATCGTTTTCTTTTGTCTTTATTTCTACAGCGGTAATGAACCCGAGTTCTTTAAGTTTTTCCGCTATGGAGACGAGGTGCGTTGAATACGGCATTATTACATCGCGCTTGCCGATGCGCGCGGCGTTCTGAAGACGGATAATAAAGTCCCCGACGCGGTCAGTTATCATAGATAGTGAGGAAATGAATCTACCATGATGCTTTTTTAACGCCCGGGATTTTTCCTTCGCGCGCAAGCTCGCGGAATTGAATTCGCGAAAGGCCGAACGCGCGCATATAACCACGAGAGCGGCCAGTAATCGCGCAACGATTCTTCAGCCGCACCGGCGAGGAATTTCTAGGGAGCTTTTGAAGACCTTCGGAATCACCAGCCAATTTCAAAGCAGCACGCTTGACCGCGTACTTCTTCACGAGTTTCGCCTTTTTTGCGTATCTCGCCAGCTGGGATTTCTTAGCCATGAAAAATAAATAGCCCCGAAGAGCGTGCTGACACTGTAGCAAATAGCGTCTGCGCCGTCAAACTGATTGAAAACAGGATTTTATGGGTGACCAAAAGGAAATCCCGTATTCTGCCGGAAAGGCCAGAATACGGGATAAAATGTTAAAAAGATTTCTCGTACAGCTTTTCAAGACGAGGAGACAATCTGTTCCGTGCCTTAGGATGTACTGAGCTGGAAGGCAATCCTTTCTCGAGAACCTTATTCAGATGCCTGCGCCATTTCTTGCCTTCCGGATTGTCCTCAGACATTTTGAACGCAGCCCTCGCGAGTATTTCTTCACCAAGCTTCGATAACGTTGATCCTAGAATTCTTTTCATTTCTCTCACTCCTTCCCTTTTTATTTTAAGACCTTTCTGGTTGATAGAGTATATAAAGATGACTGTTCTGTCAACAACGAAAACAAATTGTAAACGCCGCGGGTTAGCGCGGCGTTCAGATAATGAGCGACGATTTACCTCCTCCGTAAAACCTTGGCAAAAATCCGTACTTCGTCTCCTGGTTCTACTGGCATATAGTTCCTGAGAGACCCTCTCTTTTTCGAAAGTTTCCTTTCAAATTTCCCGAAAAGACTGTTCGCCTTGGTTCTGGCGGCCTCCAAGTTGGGGGATTTAAACCTCTCGAAAAGAGAAAGGGACTTCGGCCTTGTGTCTTCGACACTGTCTAAACCCATACCAGATGGACGTACAAAGATTTCACGCCACTTCACATTCGCAATAACCATATATTCTTCCATCGTTTAACCTCCAACCATTTTTTATGCTTCTGTGAGCTAATTTAGCACTAAATTAGTCCTTGTCAACAATCAGCGGCACGCCAATATGGCGGAGGAATGCCTCAGCTTCGGACTTCGATTTGGCTGTGGTAACGATTGTAACTGCAAAACCGAATACATCTTTCAGGTCTTCATCGGAGGTCTCTGGGAAAATAGTGTGCTCACGGATACCGATAGTGAGATTACCCATATCATCAATTGCTTTCGCAGAGAGTCCGCGGAAGTCGCGAGTGCGTGGAAACGCGATGTGAATAAGTTTGTCCAAAAAGTCGTACATCCGTGCGCCACGCATTGTTATCTGAAGACCAACAGTGTCGCCCTCACGCACTTTGAACGACGCAATGGAAAGGCGCGCAGAACGAGGGGATGGTTTCTGTCCAGTAATTTTCGCGAGTCGATCTTCGATGGTCTCCAGTTGTTTTTTGTCGCGCTTCTTGCCAACGCCCGAAGATACAATGACTTTCTGTATACGCGGACTCTGCATCGGGCTCGTGTAGCCGAATGTTTCTGCGAGTGCGAGATACGCTGTTTGCTGTTTTTGTTTGGTGATAGACATACCTCTATTTTACGCTAAAGACGGACTCTTTCTTTACCGAGTCGGCGGAATCGACGCGTTTTACATTTGAAACATCGACTGGTCGCGGGCGTTCAATAATGCGACCGACCTTCCCCGCACTTCCCTTCAGATGACGCTTATAGATAGCAACGCCTTCAATGACAACTTTATTTTCGCGCGGCAGAGCACGCATGACGTTGCCAATAGCGCCTTTGTCCTTGCCTGAAATCACTTTTACTTTATCTCCTTTTTTAATTTTCATATAAATTTCTTAATTTATCCCGAGTGTAACGAGGGATTAAACTACTTCTTGCGCTAAGGATATAATCGAATGCCAACCACGTTCAGAGAGCTCGCGCGGAACGGGGCCGAAAATGCGATTTCCTTTCGGGCCCATTTCTTTGCCTTGCTTCTCGATGAGTACAACAGCATTCTCATCAAAACGAATGCTTGAACCGTCCTTGCGTCCCCATGGCTTAGTTTGGCGGACGACAACTGCGCGATAAATATCTTTTTTCTTCACCGCCTTGCGCGGCTCGGCTGTCTGTACAGAAACGACAACAGTATCACCGATGCGTGCATACCTGCGATGCGAGCCGCCGAGCACCTTGAAAATCCGAGCGACCTTACCGCCGGAATTGTCTGCAATCGTTACGATGGATTGTGTCTGTAACATATTATTTCGTAGGGCGAGACGAGGTGACTCCTTGCTTCAAGGTGTCACCTCGGCCTGCAATCTTGAAATGCTTCATTTTCGAAATTGGGCGAGTTGCCACAATGGTTACTGTGTCACCAATCTGTGCGATATTGCCCTGGTCGTGCACGAGATAATTTTTTGACCGCACGAAATACTTTTTATATTTTGCGTTCTTCACAAAGCGATTAACACGGACAACGGCAGTATCTTTCGCCGCCGTTCTAACGACAACTCCAGTAAATGATTGTGGACGAGCCGAAGGCACTGAGCTTGCCTGCGGTGAGCTTGTCGAACTCGTCGAATGTGTAGTGTTTTGTTCCATACAATTATGCGGAGCGGGTCGCAGATCCTGAGCTGAGCGAACGGGCGGACTGTTCAGTGAGTATGCGCGCAATTTCTGCGCGAAATTTCTTCGGGGAGTTGCTGTCCTTTGGACGTGCACCGGCCGCCGCAAATCGCTCGGTACGCAGGAGCGCACGCGTGTCAGCGAGAAGTTTAGAAAGCTCTTGTTCTGTCTTTGTCGTCATTGATTCCCTTTTTGTCATAAAAATTGTAGAAAAGCAAATTATTGATGCATAACGATTGCCGTTTTAACTGGAAGTTTCATTCCGGCCTGTCGTAGATGCGCACGAGCGATTGTTTCAGGCACGCCGTCATACTCAAAGAGTATGCGCCCTGGGCGAACTTCAAAGACATAGTGCTTTGGATCGCCCTTACCTTTACCCATGCCGACTTCCGCTGGCTTAGCAGTTACTGGACGATCTGGGAAAATGCGGATCCAGAGCTTGCCTGTCTTCGCGGTTGCGCGCGTAAGCACTTTACGTGCTGCTTCAATCTGATTGCTCGTAACTCGCGCACTCGAGAGCGCTTTCATCCCGATAGAACCGAAAACAACCGTTGTGCCGCGGGTATCTGGACGAGACAAGCGCTTCTTGCTTTTACGTCCGGTCTGCCATTTACGATGTTTTACTTTTTTGGGAAATAACATATGCAAAATATTAGCGAGCTACAGACACGGCACTCCGTCGGCTGGTGGATTTATCCTGATACACATTACCGCGATAGATCCACACTTTTACTCCGATAACTCCGTATGGTAAATGCGCTTCTTCATTTGCAAAATTAATATCCGCACGGAATGTTTGAAGTGGGATACGGCCTTTCTTCACTTCTTCCTTTCGGCTCATTTCTGCACCGCCAAGGCGGCCTGAGATTGTAACTCTCACACCTTCAACTTCGCGCGACGCCATAACCTTCTCTACTGTCTGCTTCAACACGCGACGAAACGGCATTCTTTTTTCAAGCCCTTCGACAACCATATAAGCGACAACAGAGGCATCCGTTTCCGGTTGGCGCAATTCTATGATATCGAACTTTAGTGCGCGACGATCGAGAGGAGCTACCGTACGAATCACGTCAGAAAGTTCCTTGCGCAACTTTACTGCATTCTCGCCAGAACGACCTATAACGAGTCCTGGGCGCGCTGTCGCAAGGATAACGCGAAGTGTGCTCGCTGATCGTTCGATTTCGATGCCGCTTGTGTATGTACCGCGCAAACGTTTTGTGAGAAATCGACGAATTGTTTCGTCAACTTTGATATTTTCTCGGTAACTCTTCGCGTCACGGGCGAACCAACGGCTCTTCCAATCACGGATGATGCCGAGACGATGTGCGTAAGGATGGACAGTGTGGGTCATAAAAAGATTAGGAGAGTGTTACTTTCACATGACTCTTCCGGTGGCGAATAGCCGACGCGCGACCGAATGCGCGAGGCATAAATCGCTTTGTCATTCCGGCGCTATCAACTGTTATATCTTTAATGATGAGCCCATCAAATTTTTCTCCCTTTTTGCCGGAGATGGATCCTCCATTGACAGACGCATTTGCCGCCGCGCTTTTGATGAGTTTCGCAATTGGTTCTGCCGCGCGTTTCGGAAGGAATTGAAGCACAGCAAGTGCATCAGGAACTGACTTCCCTTTTACGAGGTCAGTCACGAGGCGAACCTTGCGCGGTGTCTGGTTATGGGTCTTGAGTGTTGCGCTTGCCATATTATTTCTTGCCGGCAACAGGCGCTTTCGCGGCCTTAGCGGAAGCGATTTCCGCTTCCTGTTTCTTCTGTTCCATCTCTTTCTGCATCTTACCGCCGTGACGGACGAACTTCTTGGTCGGCGAAAATTCGCCGAGACGATGACCGACCATTTCTTCAGTTACTAAAACATCAATATGCTGTCTGCCATTATGTACACCAAAAGTAAAACCAATCATATCAGGGCTTATCTGACTTCGACGCGCCCACGTCTTAATAACCCCGGCCGATGACGGTTTCTTATCAACAAGTTTCTTCAGGAGTTTTGCATCCACGAAGGGTCCTTTTTTAATTGATCTGCTCATGCAATGAAAAATCCGCTACGCGCGGTAGTTAGACGATACAGGAATAGTCATACGCCGTCAAATTAACGTAATTATCCCTTTCGTTTCTTGCCGACCTTGCGGCGCGAGACGATGAAGACGTTAGAGTACTTCTTCGGCGTGCGCGTCTTCTGCCCCTTGCCCGACGGCTTGCCCCACGCGGTCTTCTCGCGCTTCAAACCGCGGCCTTGCTTGCCTTCGCCGCCGCCGTGCGGATGATCAACTGGGTTCATCGCAGTACCACGAACGGTAGGACGAATGCCCATCCAACGACTCCGACCTGCCTTACCTATAACGACAAGATTATATTCCTCATTGCCAACCGCACCGATAGACGCCCAACAGAGATCGGATACCTTGCGAATTTCGGTTGATGGAAGTTTTATCTGTGCATAGCCGGCATCATGCGCGACTACTTCAGCAAAGTTGCCAGCGCTTCGGACAAGCACGGCGCCCGCATTCAGAGAGAGTTCAATATTGTAAACAAATGTACCGACAGGAATTTTCCCAAGCGGCATTCTATTACCGACGATAATCGACACATTTTCACCAACAACAAACGAACTCCCGACCTTCATTTCTTTCGGCAAAATTACGTAGCGTCGTTCACCATCACGATAAAGCGCGAGCCCGATAAAGGCGCTACGAAATGGATCGTATTCAACTGTTTCAATTTTCGCGGGAATATCTTTTTTGTTATATGAGAAATCAATGGTGCGAAAGTTACGTTTATGTCCCCCGCCCTGGTGGCGAGTGGTAATGCGCCCGAACGCGTTCCGTCCGCCCTTGCTTCTGTTCGCCTTCATCAAGGGCTTGTGCGGCGCATCGCCCGAGAGAAGTTCTCGGTATGGCAGAGTGGTCATAAAACGGCGGCTCTTTGTGGTTGGTTTGTACGTTTTCATAATTATGAGAATTGTATTGAATCACCAGCATTCAAGTAAACGTACGCCTTATGGCGCGCTGCGCGTGTACCGACTCCACGCTTGGTGCGCATTGCCTTTTTCTTCCCAGGCAAGTTTACGATACGGATTTTACGTGGCTCGACTTTGTAAATCTCTTTGATTGCGCCTGCAATCTCTGCTTTCGTCGCGCGCTTCGGCACTTCAAAAGTGTAAATGCCTTTTTCGGTCACAATAAGCGACTTCTCTGAGAACCACGGGGCGCGAATAATTTCGTGTGCGATTCCATTGGACAATTTCATAGCACGCGCATGATGCACGCGTACGGATTTTTCCTTTTTCGCTTTTACCTCTTTCTTTTTGTCGCCGAAAATAGCCATAATGATTTATTTAGAATTCACGCGAGAGAGAATCGCCGCAAACGCCGCTTCTGGCTTTTCAATGACAAGATATTTGTGCGTCATCACCTCAAGAGGATTTAGATTGCGCACTTCCTCTGTCTTCAGGTTTCCGAAATTACTGAAACTCTTTATCGTTGATGCGTCATATGCGGATAGAGCAATAAGCGCGGCATTTTTCTTTTTAAGAAGATATTTCGCATCGGCGCCTTTCGCGAGTGCGATGATTGCCGACTTAGCTACAGCAGTTGATGGTTTCGCAAAAGAAAATGTATCGACAAAAATAATTTCGCCATCCTTCGCCTTTCTTGAAAGTACCGCGAGCAGTGCGCTGATTCGCATCTTGTGATTAATCTTTTCGCCATAGTCGCGTTCATTTCGCGGACCGAAAGTAACACCACCATGACGCCAGATTGGAGAACGGCTGGACCCAACGCGTGCCTGTCCGGTACCTTTTTGTTTCCATGGTTTCTTTCCTCCCCCAGAAACCTCGGAACGATCTTTCGTATGAGCGCGGTTTTGGCGCGCATTTGCTTGCATCGCCGTCGTCACTTGATGCACCAAATCAGCACGCCATGGAACATTAAATATTTTCTCAGGAAGTGCAATGCTTCCGACTTTTTCTCCATTCATTGAGAAAATCGGTGCCTCGCTCACGTTCGGCATCTGCGCTTTCGCTTCGACTTTTTTTACGGCCGCAGGCACCGAGGTCTTCCGAGGTGCCGCAGGTCCCGATTTCTTTTGAGAGATGATTTTTTTAGTTAAAGTCATAGTATTAAAATTACTTAGATGCACCGTGCTTACGCGCAGGAACGGACACGACCTCAAGAAGTGTGCCGCGATGTCCCGGTACTGCACCAGAAACAATTATCTTTCCTGCCTTCACATCGACCGCAAGAATCTTCAAATTCTCGACCGTCACGCGATCGGCACCCATCCGACCGGCCATGCGAATGCCCTTGGCTACACGACCACCTGCACGGCCACCTGATCCGCCGATGGAGCCCGGCTCGCGCTCGGAGTGCTTCTGTCCGTGCGAGCGCGGACCGCCGTGGAAACCGTGACGCTTTACTCCACCGGCAAAACCTTTTCCTTTTGTGAGTCCTGAGACACGAACTATATCGCCGACAGCGAAGATTGACGCGTCGATCGTACTCCCAACTTCGGTCGCATTGTTTCCCTCGACTGAAGTTCCAAATGGTACGGGGAATTCTCGAATGGCTGAATAGCCCTTCCCGCCAGTGTGCCCAAGAACTGCCTTGCTGATATTTTTTGTTTTGCGTGTGCCGAAACCAATCTGAACTGCCGAGTATTTATCCTTGCCATCCTTCGTCTTCACTTGGGTAACGACGACCGGATCGGCAACGAGAATAGTCCCCGCGCGCGCGCGACCATCATCCGCGAAAACGCGGGTCATTCCTTCTTTTTTTGCGAGAATGAATTTCATTTTTTAAAGCAAATCGCCCCAGCAGATCGCGTGGGGCGATTTGCTGGAGGTCCCTCGTGGGACATAGCGATTTAGGCACTCTACACGAAAGGATTAAAAGATGCAAGAAATTCTACTGGGCAAGTAATTTTTGCAAGTTTGTAATTCTTCCAACCATTCGTTCTTTGTCCGCGCCAGATAAATAGCTGGTATCAAAAGACACCAATTGGTCGCTAAGATTTTTCTTTTGATCTGAACTCATTGCGCTCACTTTCGACGATAGAGAATCAAGTGCTGTTAAGCGTACGTCAATTGCAATGGATTCATTACGTGCAATGGACATCATCTTATCCATGAACGATGCGACGTCAGTTTCTGCTTTCGCCATCACCATAATCGCGTTCATGGCAACTGATTCCCTGCGAAAATCTTCTCCTGTTCTTTGTGTTCCTTCTGGAAGGGCTTTCGCGGCATGGATGTCGGAATCTGCGGACTTGAGCGCTGCTTGAAAAGTCTGCTGATCTTTTATGAGTCCATACACGGTCGGAAGTATTACGAGCATCGAAACGAGAATGATTATTACCCCTGGGTTTTCTCTGCCAATTTTTCTAAGGACAGCGTGTATTATCCAACCGTAAACGAAGAACACTACAGGTAGAGTGAAGAGAGCAATTACATAAAATAGAAGTCCGTAGCTGAAAAAGTCACCAACAAACGGAATTACCCATGAGATAGGGTTCAACAGGAAGATCTTCGAACTTTCCCAAGCAGGAAAAGATACTATCCCTAAAGCAAAACCGGCCCAGCTTCCCAACATTTTAAACGGGTTGTATGATTTTTTTATTTCTTGTGGCATGAATTCAAGATTAGCATGAAAAATCCCGCCTTGAAGGCGGGATTTTTCGTAAGTTAGGACACTCGGTGTCCTAACTTTTAAACCATTCCCTCGATTGACTCGGGATTAGTTAAAACCATAGTCGCGCGGACACTCCTTGGTTTTATACCATCTTTACATCAATCGTGACGCCGGAGGGGAGATTGAGGTTCGTGAGGGCTTCAACAACCTTTGACGATGGGTTCATGATGTCGATAAGGCGCTTGTGGATGCGCATCTCGAATTGCTCGCGTGCGTCCTTATGAACGAAGGTTGAGCGATTTACCGTCCAACGCTTAATCTCAGTCGGAAGCGGTACTGGGCCAACGACCACCGCATCAAAGCGTGCAGCAGTGTCCATAATTTGCTTCACCGAAAGGTCAAGAATCTTGTGTTCATACGCACAGACGCGAATGCGCAGTTTATGTTCCGCAACGATAGTTGCAACGGCTTCTTTTTTCTTTCTCGGAGCCGCGACTTTCTTACTCTCCGTAACTTTTGAGGGAGAAGGTTTCGTTTTTGGCTTTGCTTTTGGCTTTGTGGCTGTCGCTTTAGGCATGTTTGGATTACGCAGTAATCTTCGTTACCACGCCTGCGCCGACGGTTTTGCCGCCTTCGCGAATAGCGAAGTGCTGCTGTTCCTCAAGTGCTACTGGAGCAACTAGTTTCACTTTGAAAGTGACTGTGTCGCCCGGCATAACCATTTCCTTCCCTTCCGGAAGAGTGACCTCGCCTGTTACGTCCGTTGTGCGGATGTAGAACTGTGGCTTGTAGCCGGAGAAGAACGGCGTGTGTCGGCCTCCTTCATCTTTGCCCAAGATGTAGACCTCGGCGTCAAAGTCAGTGTGTGGGGTAACCGAGCCAACCTTCGCTAGAACTTGACCGCGATGCACGTCTTCTTTCTTCGTACCGCGCAAGAGAATGCCTGCGTTGTCGCCTGCGGTCCCTTCTTGAAGCTGTTTATTGAACATTTCAATACCGGTAACAGTTGTCTTTGCAGTTGCTTTAATACCGACAATTTCAACTTCCTCACCAACTTTTATGGTGCCGCGTTCGATGCGACCAGTAACTACTGTGCCGCGACCTTCAATAGAGAAGATGTCTTCAATAGGCATAAGGAACGGCTTCGTTGTTTCGCGTTCCGGAAGATCAAAATAAGTATCCATCGTGTCAACGAGATTTTTGATATCTGCCGCCCATTTATCCGTCAAATCCTTAGAGTCAAGCGCTTTGAGCGCTGAACCACGGATAATTGGAGTGTTTACTCCATCATAATTCTGCTTCGTGAGAAGTTCGCGGACTTCCTCTTCAACGAGATCGATAAGATCGGCTTCCTGAACCATGTCTACCTTGTTGAGGAAGACAATGAGCTTCTTGAGACCCACCTGCTTCGCAAGAAGAATGTGCTCACGCGTCTGCGGCATCACGCCGTCAGTCGCGGCGACCACGAGAACTGCACCGTCCATCTGAGCGGCACCCGTAATCATGTTCTTGATGTAGTCAGCGTGTCCTGGTGCGTCGATGTGCGCGTAGTGACGATTCGGTGTTTCATATTCCGAATGGTGGAGAGCGATGGTAATACCACGCGCCTTTTCCTCAGGTGCGCTGTCAATTTTATCAACTCCTTCAACACGGGCGCTATAGCCCTGATCCTTCAACATTGAAAGGATATGCAGGATACTTGCGGTCAAAGTTGTTTTCCCATGGTCAACGTGACCGATGGTGCCGACATTCATGTGCGGCTTACTGCGATTAAATTCTGCCATAATCGGATAAATTAAATTAATAATTCACGAATTAAATCCGACGCCCGCCTTGCAGAAGCAACGGCGAGGCAGGCGAGTCGGAAACAAACACTCTCCGGCTCATCAAACAGATTCGCCAGCTGGCGAAAGACAAGCCAAAGAGCGACGCCACAATGCGTTATGGGCACTATACGAGAGCATCTGCATAAATGCAAGGTGTTCTGTCGTGGATAAACAGTAAAGCCCGCGATATGCATCGCGGGCTTTGGTTGTGTTTATTTCCCTCCTTTTCTCCACACCCCCTTTAACATCACCCCGAGACCGATGAAAACGACCCCGAGTAACAATGCGGCCTTGAAGAGCGGTTCTAATGCATAGAACAACTCATTAAGTGCCGCACCGAGCTTCTGAGGAAACGCGAGCCCGTAAAAAAACGTAAATCCGCCAAGTGTCGCCAATAACCGTCTCGGTGTCCCGAGAAAAAATCTCACAAATGCTATATGACACCCCCTTATATTTTTTGAATTTTGACAGATCCAAACGTCTGCGTACAATATAGCGCACTTGTCCAATTTTGTCAAGCGCAGTTATTTTCGCGAGGCGATAATGTCCGCAGCAATATTGTTCGGGGCTGTGATAGGAAATGTAAAAACTATAGCTAAACAGCGTAAGTAGTTCGTGCTGCAAAAAAGTCAGACACAGAGAGTATGCTTCTCATTCTTGCTGCTTGATATGTAATGAATAACACAGGCAAAGTAAATAACATGCTTCTAATCGGATACACGATGAAGGAAAGAGCAAGGCCTACTCCTCTTGGGTTTCTTTTAATAAAAGATTTCGCATTTTCAATTGCAAATCCATAAATCTTTTTGTTTTTTCCTATACGAACTAAAACTCCGTCTTCGACAGGAACATAGAAACTGCCCTTTGGAAAAGATTCCCCCATGAGAACCATGTCTGCCCTACGATTATAGGAAACTGACCATGCATCACTCTTAATCCGCCTATCCAAATTAGGATTAGCTAGCATTATTTCCTTTAGTTCATTTAGGTTTTGTTCCATATAGTTTCTTCTCCTTCTGGGAAAAATGCCGTGAAATAAGCAGTCAACACTCTTATCTTACCATACCATGTATGTTCTAGCACAACCTTCATATGTTGATTCGAGTAATCTTTATCTCCAGAAAACCAAGCATAATAACACTTTCTTTTATCCTCATTCCTATCTTGACGCACTTCATTTGGGTTTTCAATTGCTTCCCTTACCGTCTTAAAATGTGTCTCTATTTCTAAATGTCCAGTGTGATTCTTCTTTCCATCTCTCACCGCTAAATAGTCCTCTTCAAACCATACTACTGGTTCGTGATTCATTCCCTCAACAAATCTATGCAATATCTTCCACGAAAGCATGCTTTGAAAATAGCACGCTACTACTTTTTTCAAAAGACAGTCTTGTGCTCAATTGTTTATTTTTACTTCCTGCTCGCGATGATATCAGTGGCAATGTTATTGGGAACCGTGTCATAGTGATCGAATTCCATCGTCATCGAGCCGCGGCCTTCGGTCATTGAACGAAGAGTGGTTGTGTAGCCGAACATTTCGGAGAGCGGGACTTTTGCCTTCACCACCTTATTTAAGCCGCGTTCTTCCATTCCCTCAATCTGGCCGCGCTTCCCAGAGAGATTGCCTGTGATGTCGCCCATGAATTGTTCCGGTACGATAACTTCAACGCGCATAATCGGTTCCAGAATAACCGCTTTCGCTTTGCTAGCCGCTTCTTGGAACGCCATTGACGCCGCAATCTTGAATGCGATTTCGGACGAGTCCACATCGTGATATGAACCGTCATAAAGGTCTACTGAAATATCAACCATCGGGAAGCCAGCGAGGAATCCGCGCGACATTGCTTCGCGGAGACCCTTCTCCACTGCTGGAATATATTCCTGCGGAACGACACCGCCTTTGATGTTGTTAATAAATTCAAAATGATCTTCGCGTGTGATGTTCTTCGGCATCTTCGCGCCTTCCACGAGCGGCTCCATCTTCTTCATCTTTATCTTTACGTGGCCATACTGACCGCGACCTCCTGTTTGTTTAATGTACTTCCCTTCAGCATCTGCAGAGCCGAGAATTGTTTCGCGGTATGCCACCTGTGGCTTACCCACATCAGCGACGACATTGAATTCGCGCTTCATTCGTTCCACAAGAATTTCCAAATGCAATTCGCCCATACCAGAAATAATGGTCTCACCGGTCTCATCGTCGGTTTTGATTCGGAATGTCGGATCTTCATCAGAAAGTTTGCGGAGTGCGATGCCCATTTTTTCCTGATCCGCTTTCGTTTTCGGTTCAATGCGAAGTGATACAACCGGCTCAGGGAATTTAATTTGTTCAAGTATGATTGGATTTGCTTCGTCGCAGAGAGTGTGCGATGTCTTCGTATCTTTAAGACCCACAGCGGCGGCTATTTCTCCAGCAAAGACCTTTTCAACCTCTTCGCGCTTATCGGCCTGAAGTCGCACGATGCGGCCGACGCGCTCTTTCGTTCCTGTCGTTGAATTATAGACATAAGAGCCGGCTGAAAGTGTACCGGAATATACACGGAAGAAAGTTAACGCACCGACGAATGGATCTGTTTGGAGTTTGAACGCAAGTGCACAGAACGGCTCGTCGTCCGACGCGTGGCGCTCAACCGGATCGCCTGTCTTTGGATTTGTGCCAGTCGCTGGCGGTAGTTCGAATGGTGATGGTAGATAATCAACAACAGCGTCAAGAACAAGTTGTACGCCTTTATTTTTCAGAGCGCTCCCACAGTAAACCGGAAAGACCTCATTTGCGACGACCGCCTTATGTAAAATCGCTTTTAATTCTTCAAGCGGTGGTTCTTTCCCTTCCAAATACGCGTTCATTGCAGAATCGTTTTGCTCAACAATGCGTTCAATGAGTTCGGCGCGATATTTTTTCGCATCTTCAAGAAGGTTCGCTGGAATTTCTACTTCAACCACTTCTTCGCCCATATTCCCAGTAAAATGATAGGCCTTCATCGTCAGTAAATCCACAGAGCCCTCGTGTGCCGTTTCTTCACCGATAGGAATCTGCATGCGAATGGCCTTCGGCGAGAGCCGATCAAGAATACTCGCATAAGAATTTTCAAAAGACGCGCCAGTGCGGTCAAGCTTATTGATGAAACAAATGCGCGGCACCTGAGCCTCGTCTGCATAGCGCCAGTTGGTCTCGGACTGCGGTTCAACGCCGGCGACACCATCAAAAACGACGATGGCTCCATCAAGCACGCGCATTGAACGCTTCACTTCTGCAGTGAAATCAATATGCCCCGGAGTATCAATAATATTGAAACGAGATTTTTTTGAAGTGTCCTTTTTATCCTTCTCGCTGGTCTTAGTCCAGAAACAGGTAATGGCGGCAGATGTAATCGTGATGCCACGTTCGCGTTCCTGTTCCATCCAGTCGGTCGTTGTTTCTCCCTCGTGTACTTCGCCGATTTTATGCTGACTGCCCGTATAGAAAAGAATTCGTTCGCTTACAGTCGTCTTCCCCGCGTCAATGTGAGCGATAATGCCGAAGTTGCGCACGCGTTCTAGTGGATAATCACGATTCATACAATTCTTCCAATCTACTACCAAGCGAACCGAATAACAAATATATGTCGCATATATTTGTTTGAGGTAAGCGCATGGAGGAAGCCGTTCATACGGCTTACCACGCAAAATGTGCGAAGGCCTTGTTTGCTTCTGCCATGCGATGCATTTCGTCTTTCTTTTTAATCGCATCGCCTTCGTTTTTGGCGGCCAACACGAGTTCGGCGGCGAGTTTTTCAGCCATCGGCTTTCCCTTTTTTGAACGAGCGGCGTTTATGAGCCAACGAAATGAAAGTGCGAGACGACGCGTCTGCGGCACCTCACGCGGAACTTGATAATTCGCCCCACCGACACGACGCGAACGCACTTCCATCAATGGCGACACATTGCGCAACGCCGCTTCAAAGGTTTCTAGAGGATTCGCGCCGTCCTTCTCTATCACCGCGAGTGCGTCATAAACAATTGCGCGCGCTGTATCCTTTTTCCCATTCCACATCACCGCATTGATAAAACGTGTGAGCGTCTCCGAACCGTATTTCAGGTCCGGGCGCCAAGTTCTTTTATGTTTTAGAGGACGACGCATATTATTTCGGGCGTTTCGCGCCATAACGTGAACGACCGCGACGACGCTTTTCAACGCCGCTTGTGTCTAGTTTGCCGCGGACAATTGTGTATTGCACGCCGATATCTTTTACGCGGCCACCACGAAGCAGAACGACCGAGTGCTCTTGGAGATTATGTCCCATTCCTGGGATGTAGGCGGTCACTTCCATACCATTGGTGAGACGAACGCGGGCGATCTTACGGATGGCGGAGTTCGGTTTTCGCGGGGTCTTCGTGGTTACCTTCGTGCACACTCCTCGCTTGAAGGGAGAAGGATAATAGGTCGGACGATTTGAAAGCGTATTAAAACCGCGGGCGAGCGCAAGCACGCCTGTCTTTGACGGTTTGTTCTTGCGCCCTTTTCTGGAAAGTTGATTGATCGTTGACATTAAAATAAGACCCGCGAGGGTCAACGACAATATAAAGGAATTGCGAGAAGAAAGCAACTGTGCACTCCTACTTCTCGTCAATTGGTTCGCGATATGGGTCAACTGAATAAGGTCTTGAAGAAACAGGGGACAGCGGCTGAACGGGAGGAGTTGATTTCGGTTGAACTGTCGGGGGCAATATTACTCCAGGAAGATTCGGTGGTGGAGGGGCAGTTCGTGCGGGGACAGAAAGTTTCGGCGTTGTGTTGAATTCGATATGTGGTTCTTCGCGGTCTTCTAGAAGTTTTTCGTTTGTTATCGGCTGTGGTGTAGATACGACAGGGCGCGGTTGCATTGAACTAGGTGGTGGCAATTTATTTTCCAAATGAAAATATTTCTTTGCCTCGCCAGAGCCCTGCGCGGAGGCGGGTGGCGTTTGCGGTGGAGTATAAGCCGGAACTGGCGCGTGTATTTGCGGTGGTCGCGGAATTGCAGTCGGCGTCGCACTCCACGAGCGCGGCGGCGCAGGAGGTAAATTAGAAGGTGGAGTTGGTATTTTGAGCGGTTGTTGTTTGAGTATTTCAGCTCCTTTACGCATTTCTTCTTGAAGAGGTATGAAAATCTGAGTGTTTACATCTTGAATTATGTTATTGATAGTTTGTTGACTTATATTCGCCTCTTCCACGAGCGCTTGAGTGAATTCTGCTGGATTCTCAATACCCATTAAGAGCAACATTATTTCTCGCTCAAGAATGCTCGCTTGATCAACATGGAGCGCATATTTAGTCATCAAGTTTTTCGCAACTTCTGAATATTTTCCTTGCGCGAGATACTGCCGAATCGGCGGCGGCAATGTTTGCATCACCTCTTTGATGCTTTTTTCTAAATCCGGTTCTTGTTGTTGTGGTTCCATAGTGAATTACTTTTTATCTCCTTCCTCTTTTGACTTTGCTTTTGCTTCTTCAACCTTCTTTTCAAAATTCTTCATGTAATCGCTCATACCGCCAGTTGCGTTTTCTTTCTTTTCCTCTTTACCTCCGGATTCCTTTTCTTCAGATTTTTCAAGAAGTTCTTGAATTTTATTAAAACCATACTTGTCAGCTTTCTTTCCTTTCCTTTTAATAATTTCCTTTGCTGCGTCTGTATTAGCTGCGAGGTTGATATATTTGTTAAAGAACGATTCTTGATCAAGACCGAGTTGTAGATTCTTTGCGTATTTTGCTTGAGCACCCACATTCGACTTCGCAATCTTCATCTCATTTTCTTTTGCTTCTTTTGCTTCTTCTGCTTTTGTCTTTACTGTCGCTTTTTCCTGAAGAGTTTTTTGTGCCTGCTGTAATTTCAGCTCTGCATCTCTAACGCCGAATTGGCTAGTGGTAAGATTTTTCCGCGCAACTTCAAGTTTTTGCCCAGTATCTCGTGTGACACCTCCAGGAGAGAATTGACGTTCTTGTTCTTCTTCCTTTTCAAGTCGACCGACCTCTGCTTCTTGTTTATGAAGTTCCTGTACAGCAGCTGTGCCTTCTTCACGCGCCGAATCCATTTGAGTTGATGCTGTATTATGTTCTTCTTGCGCTTTCTTTAGATTTTTTTCTGTCAGCGCAACACTTTCCTTCTCTTTCCCAGTAAGCCCTCGTCCTGTAAGTTCTGCTGCATAACTAGTTCTCTTCCCTATTCTTTCTTTTAGCTCAGCTCGATATCCACCTTTTTGCGCCTGGCCTGCATTAATGCCACCGCCGGGGAAATTTTTTAGTGCTCCCGTACCACGAACATCAAAGCTTCCTTTAGCAGCACGATCAAGACCTTTTACGACTCCTGTTCCTAGAAGGGGTATACTCGCAAACCGCGTATTGCGCAGACCTCTAGCGGCTTTATTAGCGCCCCACCCAACCGTAGAGCGCATACCAAAAGCAGTTGCGCCAAACGAAAGTTTTCC
Organism: Candidatus Kaiserbacteria bacterium; assembly: GCA_026396675.1. GTDB lineage: Bacteria > Patescibacteriota > Minisyncoccia > Phycocordibacterales > Phycocordibacteraceae > C7867-001. Next base: position 82,016 of record JAPLWI010000008.1, read on the forward strand.
TGCGGTTTTTGATGCCCAGTCAGCACCGATGGCGCCCAATTTTTTTGAAAAGACAACAACAGAGAGAAGCAATCCCATTGCGACAAGGAAAGAAAGTAAGAGACCAGCAAAACCAGTGATACCTCCAGGAATAAAGATACTGTCCCATCCTGTATTTTTATCTACGCCAAATCCAGTAAGGAACTGCACATCGGTAATGACAGCGAGCGCTATATAGAGCAAAAGAAGCAAAATCGGAGCAGTAATAGTTTGTTCAATAAGCATATCTTTCCACTGCTTCGCTATGCCGGAGAGTTTAGGTATCGCATAACCAGCGAAACCGATTGGCGCGATAATAATAACGAAAATCAGTATGACGAATCGTGAAATGAGTATGAATGAGAGCGAAAACATCACGAATGCCGTGACGAGAAAAAGTAAGATACCCATAAAACCGATAAACCACGGATTAGCGCCACTGAAAATTGCCGTATTTGTAACCGCTTTACCATAGATGGACTGAAGCCCCAACTGCCCCATAATCTTGCTCGAGATACCATTGCTCGTAGCATTTTTTATGTTATCAAAATTTAAATCTTGTGCTCCAGCTGGATTGCCGCCGTTGATCTGCGTATAAAATTGCGTTGCAAAAAGATTCCCTGTATCAACCACCGCTTCAGAGATGAAAAGTGAAAAATTGAGAAAGACGGCGGATATGAGTAATGTTGGAAGCATCTTGGTTCCCCATCCGAATTTTTCTGTATTCAGAATAGTTGAAATACCGACGGCGAGAAAACCGAATATGAGAATAATATTGCCAATATCGCGCAATATCCTCCAAACAACACCGACAGCTGTGAGATTGTTCACATATTTCCCCATCGTAACGACGGTGTAGTACACTGCGTTATCCAGCGTAATCGCTGCAACTCCAACGAGCCAGGCAAATAGACCCATAATCCTAACCATCACGCCGTCGTAGGCGGAATCCATACTTTGATTGAATTGAGTTGGATTTTGCGCGCCAGCGGCTGGTGTTGCCGCAGTTTTTGGTGTTGCTGGATTTTGAGTACTAGGAGAATCGAAAGCCGCAGCATCTCCTGCCGACTCATATTGAGCGTGCGCGGCGGGTGCAACGCCCGCCGCGCCCGTAACAAGTGCGAGTGAGATGAGAGAAATGGAAAGAAATCGTCGCATATAAATTACCAGTAAGAACCACCGGACTCGTTGGAAGGAACGACCGGAATATCGCACGATGCCTTCAGTGAATTTGCATTCGCGCTGATGAGATTCATTTTGTCTAAAAGAGAACCGCCAGAAACAGTAAGTGATCCGGAAGGATTTGCAGATGCCGTTCCGAATGCCTGCGAATCCTGCAAAACGCTCGCGATATCGGAGCCAGTCGGCGACATCGTTTGAAGCGTTTGCATATCGGCTGCATAAATGTCGCCAGACGCCGCATCAGTAATGGAATTTTGTTCACTTTGTACTTTTTGCGCCATAGCATTAGCGGTCGCGATGGTTGCGAATGCCGCCGCTATTTGATCAAGTACTGGCTTAATCTCGGTTGTAAGTGCCGTACGCGAAGCGGTTGCTTGTGCGTTACTGGCGCTTATGAATGGCGTTAAAATTTCTCCGGCCGAAGCATTCCCAGAGTAAGTTACGTTCAATAAGTCGTGTGCGGCAACCGCCTGCGATGAACAGTAGCTCGCGAGCGTCGCTGCGCTAGTTGATGCTGTATTGGCTGCAGTGCTGATGGTATTCCACGCCGATTGATATTGAGAAATGCGACTTGCCATATCAGAGCCAATCGGAAGTGTTGCAGCATTTTGCGCTACGACGCTAGACGGCGTAGTGCCTAAGAATCCTGATGACTGATATTGCGAAAACAAGGAGTTCCTATTTGACGAAGAAGTATTCCCAATACCGAGAAGACCGCCAGACGTACCGCCGCCGCCGAAAACGCTAAACGTAAGACCTGCCGTTTTTATGACCGCACCGATATTTCCTAAGATGCTGTTGATTTCAGAAGCCGTGCTCCCCATCTTGACGAGCTTGTCCTGGTCGGTGCCGAGGGCTTTATCCAGAGATGATTTTATGATCGAGCCGGGCGTTTGAATCTTGCCAGGCGAACCGTCTTTGTTTGTACAAGGATCACCAGAGCTGGAAGTGGAGCTGCCGCCGCACCATGATTCAAAGCCCTGTCCCCAATTAAGCTCTGTGATGCGAGTGGACTGCGCGCCGCTGACAACAGAAGCGAGCTCGTTCTGCGAATTTTGATAGAGAGTGTAAGGATTATTCTGATTCTGTGTAGTGAGTGCAAACCATTCTTTTACGCCGCCTTGCGACCAATCGCCAGCGAGAAACTTATTAACATTCGGCGACGATTTGGCGAGTGTGCATTGATTGGCGGCGAAGAATCCTGCCATACTCGTATTCTGAAGATAATTTGTGGTAAGAGAGGAAGTAATTGAGGCGGCGAAAGGTGAGTTGAGACCTTTTAGTCGCGCAAAAAAAGCGAGTGCCTGCGTGTCGCCGACTGTTTGGAGTGTCCCCGGCAAATTTGTCACAAACTGTGCTTTGCCAGAGCCGTTAGTATTTCCATTTACGAATCCAACTACACTCGCGGTAATTGACTTCAGTAAATTTCCTGACAACGCGAATGCAAGCGGCTGAAGCACGTAGGAGTTGACCTGTTGTGCGACGGTCGCGGCGGCGATGACGGGAGCTGCAATGGCCGTAATGGTATTCTTAACGGCGCTGATGGTGCTCTCTAATGTGGTTTTAATATTTGTATATAAATTTGGTCCAATTTCTTCTACTGCTTCCTGCGCACGAACTTGTTGCGGTGCAATTAGAAAAACAGAAGGTGCAACAAGTGTAATAGTGAGGAGTATTGCAAGTGCCGATATTGAAAAGTGCGATTTCATGATTTTTGTTTTGCCGTCATATCACTTATGAGATTTACGAGAGAGGCGCCAGGAGTATCTTTTGTGAGAGAAATGCCGGCATTTGCGTATATTTCTCCAATATTTATAAACGCATTTCTGAGTGCGAGTACCGCCTGCGGATACTGGTTTAGTGCGAGGATAGTTGCCAAAGGATCGTCGTTCACGCGCGTGAAGTCGGTTGTTATTTCACCAATGCGCATCATCGCATTGATAAGTGCGAGGTCGGCGGTGGCGAGTTCTTTCGGCACAGGAAGAACCGCGAGTCCGGCAGCGCTATTCCGATATGCTTTCGCTATCGAAGCGATATGAGGAAGTGTGGTGGCGTCATTATTCTGAACTGCCGATGTAAGATAATTGATTTCACTGGTTGTCGCGTTGCTAGTATTCTTCAAAAGTACAGCTTCTGCGCTTACCGCAAACGCTTTAAGTGTGTCTGTGCCGGAACCAGAAACTGTGAGGTCTTCTACTGTTTTAAAATCGGGTGCGGCGGCAATGGCTGACGAGAAAGAGTTTAATGCTTCATTTGAAATGGCTGAGATATCGCTCTCAGAAAGTTCCTTGCCGCCGTTGGCACTCTTTGCCGAAAGATAGAGAGTAATGAAATTTTTTGCGAAAGCGGCAGTGAGAGTATCGTCGGCTGGAGCCGGCGGAAGCGAGCTGCCTACGATCGCGGACGTGTCTGGTGAAGAAGTGGCGACTTTTATATCAGCGATTGCTTTTGGTACGATAAGCCCTTTCGTAACTGCCTCACCGTCGGTCATTCCGAGATGAAGAGAATCAGCATTGTTCGGATTCGTTCCGTATAGCGCCTCTTCCCAGTTAGGAAGACCATCGTTGTCAGAATCCTTCGTCGCGATTGCTTTTAAGAGTGCCGTTTCGGCCGAGGCCTCGGCCACAGGAGGCGATGTAATGCCGCGTGCGAGCACGAATGCGCCGATAATAAGCGCTACCGAAAAGAGCGTTGCGGCCGGAACACGCCAATGTTCGAGAATCCTTCCCATGGTACTTCCATTTAGTATAACAGTCGTGGAAAGAGAGTGGGTACGGAATTGGTATAAATAGTGTATTAGACCTTGCTCAAAGTAAGCCAATCGGAAAGCGGCACGTCTTCTGCACGTGCTTTTTCTGGAATATTGCCGCACGGAAGTCCAGCATCTTCTAAATTGCTTCGTACAAATTTACGCTTATGTGCAAATCCGGCGTGAATGAGCTTGAAAAATTGCTGTTCCGATTCTTGTGAATAAAAATTCATGCGTGAAATATCGCGAATAGTTAGTACAGCCGAATCAACTTTCGGCGCGGGTTTGAATGCCCCGCGTGGAACTGTGAATTCATATTTTGGTGTGCCGTATGCTTTTACCGAAAGCGATAAAATGCTTTCCTTCTTATCTCGGGCGATTCTCTCTGCCACCTCTTTTTGCACTAGAAGTGTCATTGCGCTCGGCTGGTTTTCTGATTCAAGAAACATTCTAAAAATCTCTCCGGTGAGATAATACGGAATGTTCGCAACGAGAGTGTAACATTTGGGGAATGTAGAAATATCAAAAGTACGAATATCGCCATGAATGAGTTCTAATCGTCCTGAAGCAATTTCATTTGCAAAATCAATTTGCAGTTTTTCAAAAAGTTCTTTGTCCGCTTCAATCGCGATAACTTTGCCCGCCCGCTGCAGCAGCGGGCGGGTGAGCATTCCAGTACCAGGACCAATTTCGAGTACTGTCGCGCCCGACGCTATCTTTGCGGTGTCCGCAATGCGCTTCGCAATGTGCGCATGCATCAAGAAATTTTGCCCGAGCGATTTTTTTGCGTATGTCATAGAATAACCGTCTCTTTTTCATCTTCATCATAAAGCATAAGCGACGAATCAATATCAGCGAGAAAAGAAGATGGCTCTGTCAGAAAATCATTTCCATAAATTTTACGAACGCGCGCCAAGGTGAGAAAAAGTCGTTCTTTCGCGCGCGTCATCGCGACATAAAAGAGCCGCCGCTCTTCTTCTTCATCTCTATCTTTGTTTCCCATCCCACTGTGCGGGAATAACCCCTCTTCCATACCGCTGATAAAAACCGTGTTGAATTCGAGACCCTTTGCCGCGTGCACAGTCATCAAGGTGACTCCTGCCCTCAAGGAGTCACCTCGCTGCGAGGTGTCACCTTGATGAAGATCCATCTCGTCCTGGTCGCTTGCGAGAGCGGTTTCAGCAAGAAATAAAGCAATGCTTTCTTTACCTTTAACTGCGTCATGCCGCGTAGCGACTGAGGCGAGCTCTTCAACATTTTCAAATCGTTCTCTATCCTCCTCGCTTCCTTCGTCAGAAAGCGCCAGGTGCATGCCGCTCTTTTCAATCACCATTTTTACAAATTCAGAAGGGGTGAGCGATTCGGCGGCGAGTGAAAGTTCTGTAATAACACGTTCAAACTTTTCAACTTTTTCGAGTTCGCCTGCGCGCAGTTGTGCGCGCTGCCCCGCCGCGAGTTTCCCGAGCGTTATGTGACCAATCCCGCGTGGCGGCGAAGTCACCGCGCGAATTTTATCAACTTCGCGCGATGGATCTAGTGCGAGTCGTATCCACGCGAGCACATCTTTCACTTCTTTACGTGCGAAAAAATGCGTGCCGAGTAATCTGTATGGTACTCCTGCATTAAGAAGACCTTCTTCTAATGCCCGCGATTGGAAATTAGTTCGGAAAAGTATCGCAATCTCTTCGGGCTTAATGCCACTTTGCATTAATTCACGAACTTTCGCAGCAATCCAGCGCGCTTCATCTTCGGCAGAACGCGTCATATGAATCACGATGGGTTCACCTGTAGGGCGTTCTGTTTTTGAAAATTTTTCTTTGCGATTTTTATTTTTCTCAATAACAGCGTTCGCCGCATTAACTAAATTTTTTGTTGAACGATAATTTTGTTCCAAAATAATTGTCTGTGCCTTTGGATAGGTCTTATCAAACTCCAGTAGATTTTCAATAGTCGCGCCGCGCCATGTATAAATTGTTTGATCTATATCGCCGACAACGAAAAGATTTTTGTGTTTTGCCGCTAGTATATTCGCGAGACGCCCTTGGAGCGCATTTGTGTCCTGATATTCGTCAATATGAATATAACGCCAGCGATTCTGCGCCAATTCGCGAACATCGGCGTGTGTTTCAAGCAACCGTACCGGAAGAGCGATAAGATCATCAAAATCAAACGCCTTTTCTTCTTTCAGAGTGTTTTCATATCTGCGCCATGCTTCTGCAGTAATGCGATTGCCGAAACCTGATCGCGCGTGCTTCTCATAAAATTCATCGACCGTTATTCCCTCCCCTTTCGCGCGTGAAATACGTCCGAGTATGGCTCGCGGAGAAAATTCTTTTGCTCCAACATCGAGCGCTTTCAATGCTTTCGCAATTGCCTTTTCCGAATCGTTGCGGTCGTACACACTGAAAAAACGCGGGACTTTAATTACATTTCCATAATTTTCTAAAAGCTCACGACCAAGGCCATGAAAGGTTGCGATAAAAGGCAATGACGACTTTTCTTCTGTTCCAAGCATATGCTGGACTCGTTGTCGCATCTCGCGAGCGGCTTTATTGGTGAAAGTCACCGCGAGAATCTGGTCGGCCAGTACTCCCTCGCGGATAAGGTGATAAATGCGCGTCGTGAGCACACGCGTTTTCCCGCTACCGGCACCAGCGAGCACGGAAATTGGGCCATCGGTCGCCAACACCGCGCGTTTTTGTTCCTCATTTAATCCTTCAAGGTATTTCACTATCGGACTATACCGCAAAATCACTCTCCACAGACGTCTGATAAGTCGGTTGACTCACGGTTCTCACTAGTTATACTTCTGGTATCGCTGATTAGATTGTATGAAAGAAATGGCTTATGTCTTGTATATAAGCCATTTTTGTATGCGCTGACCCACCGTCTTCTCTAAGTTTCCATTAATTTCAACCAAAAAATTCTCATATTAGGATTCGCGGGTTTAACGGCCACTGCGGCATTCTTACCGAATCATGCAGACGCCTTTTGGCCTTTTTCTACGAACGCAAGTGCGGCAGCGAATGTTTTTATACCCACTTCTTCAACGCCGACGCTCCATGCCGCAATAAATTTTGACCCGAATCCGAATAAGGGTTTCGGCGACATTGTTCAAACAAGTGACAACGCAATGATTGCTTACACCGGTCCGTCGGGTACGATTGCCGATGTTGCGAGTTCTACGCCATCTGACCGTATTTCAATCTATGTCGTGCGCCCGGGCGATACTCTTTCAGATATCGCGGATATGTTCGACGTCTCGATAAATACCATTATTTGGGCTAATAATCTCTCTGGAGTAAAAGATGCTCATCCGGGCGATACACTCATAATTCTTCCGATTTCTGGCATTAAACGCACTATTGTAAAAGGTGACACATTTAAATCACTTGCAAAAAAATATGGCGCTGATGCAAAGGAAATCGCGCAATTCAATGGCCTTGATTTGTCAGAACCGCTCGCGATTGGTTCAACGATTATTATCCCTGGCGGAGAGGTCGCACCTGTGGCGCCAAAAAGTTCATCGCGTCGCGTAGCAAGTGAGCCGTATATTGGCGGAAGCGGCAGCGCACAGACCGGTTACTATAGTAATCCTGTGCCTGGTGCTCTTATCACGCAGAGAGTTCATGGTTGGAATGCTGTAGATCTCGGGGCCGCGCGTGGCACGCCGATTCATGCTGCCGCTGATGGCACTATTATCATCGCGCGCAGTAATGGCGGTTGGAATGGTGGTTACGGTAATTATGTCGTCATCACGCACGAGAATGGCACTCAAACACTGTATGGCCACATGACGCACGCAATTGTTTCGTCTGGGCAGTCGGTTTCATCCGGTCAGGTTATTGGCTATGTCGGGTCAACTGGCGAATCCACTGGACCGCACCTCCACTTTGAAGTCCGTGGTGCAACTAATCCATTCCGCAATTGCCGAGTCGGCAGCGTTTGTTCTCCTCAATAGATTTTCGGCATAGAAACAAATCCCCGCGGTGCCTTCGGCGCCCCGCGGGGATCTGTTATTCAAACCCGAATAGGCCGCGTGGACGATACTGGAGCGCTTCGTGGACAAAAGCTGGCGTGACCACATCGACGTCGGCGAGGTCGGCAATAGTACGCGCGACGCGCATAGTGCGATGGAAACTGCGTGGTGAGAGATGTAATCGTGCGGCTGCATTCATGAGTGTTTCTTTTGCGAGTGGCGTGAAGCCGCTTTTTTCATCAAGTTGTCTGCCAGTTAATGCCGCATTCGTAGCGCCTCGTTTCCCTGTGCGCTTTTCGGCTCGCGTGCGGGCGGCAACAACGCGCTCGCGGACTCGCGCTGATGCCTCGCCGGTTGAAAGTTTCGATAAGGTGTCGTGTGGCACAAGCGGCACTTCAATCCAAAGATCAAGACGATCAACAATAGGTCTAGAAATGCGGCGCGCTTGTTTCATCGCCGCCCGTATCGCCACGCGAGTATCGTCGGAGAGTGTGTTTGCCGGATTCATCGCCGCGACAATCATACAGTCAGCCGGAAAAGTGACGGTTGCTCGCGCCCGAGAAACAGTCACAATGCGATCCTCAAGCGGCTGTCGCAATGCTTCAAGTGTTCGTGAATCAAATTCTGGAAATTCGTCCAAAAATAGAACGCCCTTATGCGCGAGCGTTACTTCACCCGCTTTCGGAAATGTGCCACCACCTACAATCGCAACGTGCGAGATTGAGTGGTGTGGTGCGCGGAACGGCGGCCAGTAGACGGCTTCGCCATCTTGTAAAAGTCCCGCGGTCGAATGTATCGCGGTTACTTCAAGCATCTCGTCGTCGGTCAATGGTGGGAGAATCCCCGCGAGCGCACGAGCGAGCATCGTCTTCCCAGTTCCTGGTGGACCGTAGAAAACAATATTGTGGCGACCAGCGGCAGCAATTTCAAGTGCACGTTTGGCACTTTCCTGCCCTTTCACGTCAGCGAGATCGAGCGCAGGCGGCGGCACAAGCGCGAGGCGATCGCGTACGAGGCGCGGTAATATTTTTTCTCCATTCAAATGCTGTAGAAGTTTTGCAAGTGATTCTGGTGCATACACAGCGACGCCATCGGCAAGAAGCGCTTCGCGAACATTCCCCGGTGGAACAAAAATTGTTTTAATACCGTGCCGTTTGGCGGCAAGTACTTGTGGAAGAACTCCTCGTACGCTCCTCAGTGTTCCATCGAGTGCGAGTTCTCCGATGAAAAGTATGTCCTCATGAAATGGTTCTAGATCGCCAGCGGCGATGAGATATGCGAGAGCAAGAGCGAGGTCGTAGTGTGAGCCCTCTTTTTTCAAATCCGCCGGTGAGAGCGATAGAACAATGCGTTTATTCTGTTGCTTCGGCGGCTTGTAGCCGGAATGTCGTATCGCGGCGCTGACTCGGTCACGCGCTTCGTCAACTGCCTTATCAGCGAGACCAACGACTGAGAAATTATGTAGCCCACGTGTGAGGTCGGCTTCAACAACAATCATTTCCGCACCTGATCCGACCGGTTGTGCGGCAAGTGTCTTGGCATAACCATGCTTTGGAAGTGAAGAGGGCGTTGCAACTTGTGGTGAGCTTGTCGAATCCATTATAAATGTTCGGTGCAGGTTGTGGCGGCAGGATCGGCCTCGAGACGTGCTTCTTCTATTTTTTCACCACACACTTCGCACTTTCCATAGGTTCCTTTTTCAATTCGTAAAAGCGCGGCGAGAATAGTATCGTAGTGTGCTTCGAGATCTGCTAGGATGGCCGCGTCGTTTTCGCGATTAACGATGATGTCCGCCTGGTCAACAATATCTGACTCAACATTTTCTTCGAGTGGTGCCGGTTCCCAATCATTTGGAACGAGAGGATTTCTGCGACCGATAGTTCCCATCGCTGACTCCAATCTTATTTTTTCTTCTTCCAATTTTTTTCTAAAATGTTCGGTTTTCATGCAGGAATACTATCACCGTTGCGCTTTCGCATTCGCAAGGCGATTTAAAATTTCAGTAAATGCTGACGGCGTGCGCGCGATGATGAGCGTCGCTTGATTCCAGTAGCCGTAGAGAAGGACACTCCGGCCAGCTGCATCGCGATAGATGCGCACATCATGATTACCGATGACTTCATCGCGGAAACTGGCGATGGCTGTTGGAGTAGTTGTTGACGCAACTTTTTGCGTTGTTGTCGCGGTTGTTGCTTTCGTTTTAACTTTTGGTGTAGTTGTTGCTGTTGTCGTCGCTACTGCTGACGACGTTGTTGTGCTTACGATTGGGACAACGTATGGCGGAAAGAGCTCCGTAAGATCTCGTGGCATTGATGATTCCCATGAGAGCATTCCGGAGAATGTCTCGCCGTATGAAGCGACAGAAAGAATAAAAAATGGGCTTTGGCCTGTCCCGAGAGTGTTTGAGGGATTGCCTCCAACATTCACGACGCCAGCCATACTGCCGTCAGTTTTCAGATTACGTATAAGAACATCGGGCGCTGGCGTTTGGAGCGCAGAAAAGACATTGTCTCCAGAAGTCATATAGAGAAATCGAATAGAGCCAGAAGCGATGAGACGGTTTACTGATTGTTCGATTGCTTGTATTAAAGCGGTACCGACGCCGGAGATTTCTTGGCGATCATCTACAGCAATTGGCGCTGATACTGCCGGCGTAAAAATAACCGGTGCGATTGCAGCCAAATGTTTTGTGTATGTGATATACACACCAACTCCACCAGCGACAATAAGTACAGCTCCGGCAATCGTGTACAACATATTGCTACGCGAATGCCTCACCGATTCGGGCGTTTCTATTTTCTCGGGTAGCGCGTCCTGCTCAGCTGCTAAAACTGTCACTGGTGAAGCGTGTTCTTCTTTCATCCGATCCGAGAAATCGCTCTCATAGGTCTTGATTGGTGACTCTCCATCGGCGACTTTTGGTGGAAGAGGAATCGGTTTCTCTTCTTCTGGTTCTGGTAATGGAGGAGATAACGGTTCATCTCTGGATAATGGAACGGATAGCGGAGATGCAGAAACATGTCCCTCGTTCGATGAAGGAATTGGTCCGCCGGTCGGCAGAGGTGTAACGGGCGATGCTTCAATTAATCGTTCTGGTGGAGTTGGTGGCGGTTTTGATTCTGAAAGAGGAACGAGATCGGGCATGCCGCCTTTTTTCAGCATCTCCATATCGCCAGCAAAAGTGCGAATATATTTTTTCGGTTGCGTGTCCATTCACTACCTATAGTAGCGTACCTTAGACCAGTGAAAATGAGTTATCCTCGTGAAGTGATTGTGAATTTCTTCGGATCATCACACATGTCTGTAAATGCGTGCGCCGCTTCTTTGAGTTTGCTCGATGAGGATTTTCCGAAAGAGATTACCTCAACCTGACATCCCTCATTCATATCCAAATACTGGATAAGAGGAACGAAATCACCGTCGCCAGTGGCGAGCACAACCGTGTCGAGTTTTGGAGCGAGCTTGACTGCATCAATTGCTAAGCCAACATCCCAGTCGGCCTTCTTGGCGCCATCAGCGAATACCTGAAGGTCTTTCATCTTTGTTTCTATGCCCATTTTAGTGAGCGCTTCAAAAAAACTCTTTTCTTCGCCGCTTTCTGTTGAAATCACGTAGGCGATTGCGCGCACCAGAATACGGCCGCCAACCGCTTCTTCAAGGATTTTATTGAAATTCACGCGCGCCTTGTAGAGATGTTTAGCACTATGATAAAGATTTTGCGTGTCAATGAATACGCCCACACGCTGGGCTGGATGTTTGATAACTGCCATAAAAAATAAATATTATGAAAATAAAATAATAAAAAGGAACTGGTATTCCCTACTCATACTACTACCAAGTGAGCCGAATAACAAAAACATTCTTATGTATTTGTTTGAGGCAAGCGCAGGTAGAAAGCTTGGCTTTGCAAGCTTACCACTTATAGAAAAACTATTTCTTCAAACCAAGCTTTTTGATAACGGCGTTGTAGCGACGTTTATCATTTGATTCAAGGTAGCGAAGATGTGAACGGCGATCGGCAACCATTTGGAGAAGCCCGCGACGAGAATGGATATCTTTCGGGTTTTTCTTCAAATGCTTGGCGAGTTCGTCAATTTGTTTGGAAAGAAGCGCGACCTGAACATCCGGCGAGCCGGTGTCAGCATCGTGCCGAGCAATATTCTTAATAACTACGGCTTTTTTCTTCGTGGTAAGCATGTGCGTTTACCTTACCACGGCTTGTGAAATTGTGCAAGCCGAAGGTGCCGACCGTATTCGGGAGGCATAATGTCGCACAATATTCGGTGTTAGAATAGAAGAATGGAAGCAGAACCTGCAAAACGACAATTTTTGGAATACATAGAGATTGAACGCGGGCGCGCGGTGAAAACAATTGAAAATTATGACCAGTATCTTACGCGCTACTTCATGCAGATGAACATAAAGAGTGTCGGTGATATCAGTGAGCAGAATATCCGCGAATTCCGTCTCTGGTTAAATCGCCAGCCCGGCACTGGCAACGGTTCGATGAAACGCCGCACGCAGAATTACTATATGATCGCGCTCCGCGCGTTCTTAAAGTTTCTGCGTAAACGAGGAATTGAATGTATCTCGCCAGAACGCATAGAACTAGCCAAACTCCCTGAGCGGGAGCTCGATCTTATCTCACCCGCTGAACTTCAGCGGCTTCTCGCGTCGGCAGACGGCGCCGAAGAACGCGGTCTCCGCGATAAAGCGATACTTGAACTTTTTTTCTCCACAGGTCTTCGTGTTTCGGAACTCTGTGCGCTTGATTGTGACCTTGATCTCACCCAAGATTCTTTTTCTGTGCGCGGCAAGGGCGAAAAAGTGCGAGTCGTCTTCCTCTCCCCCGCTGCTAAGAGTGCTGTCGCCGCATATCTCAAAGCGCGAAAGGATATGGCGGAGGCGCTTTTTGTAAATATTAGAAGCGATAAAGCGATTCCGACTCGTCTAACACCACGCTCGGTAGAGCGCATCATAAAAAAATATGCAATGAAAGCCGGCATCACAAAAAAAATGACCCCGCACGTCCTCCGCCACGTCTTCGCCACCGATTTACTCAACAACGGCGCCGACATTCGTTCCGTCCAACAACTCCTCGGCCACGCTTCAATCAACACAACGCAGATTTACACGCACATAACGGACTCTCATTTGCGAGAAATCCACAAAAAATATCACAATAAAAACAGTAGTTGATTCTATTTTCCGACCCTTTCAACCATAAACTTTACCGCATCATCCATATTTATCGGTTGAATTTCTATGTGCGGATATTTTTCTTTAAACACTCTAAATATTTCATCAGAAAAAGCTTGCCCGATCATGGGCACATTATCAAAATCCAAAATTATGGAGTCAAATTTATCCAAACCATCAAGAATTCTTCGAGCTTGAGAACGGGATATATGTACACCATCTCCAGAAGTATAGAGTTTTACCTTAATTTCAGTTTTGTTGAATGCAAAATCTGTGCCCACGCTGAATTCCCTGAAGAGGGCACTCAAGTGCCTGTTAGATTTTACATCGATTGTAAATACGACTCTTGTTCCTCTTTTTAATGCAGGACGTTTTTTGTAGAACAGTTCGCGAGTTTTGTTATTAATCACTAGGATATATCCATAACTCTCAAGAGTGAAAACATCCCCTGCTTTGGATGTAAAGAAGATTCCTTGGCCGGAATGTGATTTTGGCATTGTTGTCGTCTTACCTTTCAGGAGATCCTGCATGGCTTCAATCTCTGTCCTCAACTTTTTTTCGCGCATAACATTTCTAAACACACCGATTCCAAAATCGTTAACAATAAAATTTAACTTGCGATTTTGAACCGACATCTCCACTTCAATGTATTTAGACTTAGAGTGTTCAATAGCGTTATTCACCATTTCAGAGAATGAGTAGTTCAAGATGCTTTTGATGTTTTCTGGAAGCAGTCCAATGGGAGGATATTGCGCCAGAATATCTGCATAGATTTCATGTTCCTGCAATTTATAATTCTTGATTCGCTTGCTTATTTTTGTAGGAAAAGATCCATTTTCATTTACCGATTCGGACAAAAGATAGTAAGCCGCACTTGTCGATCCAACTTTAATAAGCTTGCCTTTCGCAACAAGATCGTTGATCAGCACTACTGCGTATTGCCTAGAAACCCTAAATAAAGCAACAACATCGCTACTTCTGAGCTTCTTTTTGATTCTTGCTATTTTTACTATCTCCAGTTCTCTATCCATACCACTATGATATTCCAGTGTTTATTGGTTGTCAACCACTTTTAAATTCATTGTAAACTGATTGTAAACAACTCTACACTCACATCACCGACGCGCACCTGCGCGAGGTGCATAAGAAATATCACTCAAACGGGAGTCAGTAATGTTTTAAAGCCAATTTAATTTTCGGATTGTTATACCAGTCTTTATCTTCAAAATACGCATCTGGCCCATCCTTTATAATTTTTTCCGTTGCTTTCCTCCCATCCTCAATTCCACTTGAAAAAAGACTGTAGGCCATAAAGCGATTTTTTCTAACAATTGCCTCTACCACATCTTTATCTTCCGCAAGATTTGAACGCTCTGCCAGATTTCTTAAGTAGCTATATCCACCAGAATCGTGATCATATTCGTCATTAATTGGCATAGAATTTATTATTTCAAGCACTATGTTTTTAGAATAAACCTTGCCTCTATCATATGCCAACAGAGGAGATAAGGCACCAGGATTGCCCATTCCTTTCACATAGCGCAAAATCATTGCGTCATTATTCAGAAAATCAATTGCCTTATCATCACGCATAGTTTGAAACATAAGGTTATAATCCCCTGCCTTTCCTCCTAATTTTTTAAACCGAGCAATATAATCATCCATCTTCTCTTCCGGAGACTTTTCGCCTTGTTCCTTGTTTTCTGCTACTACTGGTTCTTCCTTATCAACCGTCATTGACTCAGTTTTTTCCATTGCTGGAGGTTGCACATTCCCACCCTTAAGCTTTTCCAAAATTTCTGCTGCTTCTTTTTGGGACTTTTCTGCGTCCAATTTCGCCTGCTCGGCAAGTGCCGCTTCCCTGCCTGCTTTTTCTTCTGCGGCTTTTGCTTCGTCAATCCCTTTATTGATTTCCAATGCTTCTTCTTGAGCATTGCCCATCATTTCAACTTTTGCCGTTTCCATACTTTTTGCCTCTTGTGCTAGTTCTGCAACCTTTCCATAATCCCCTGCCGCAACAGCATCGGTAAGTTCCTGTTTCTTTTGTGCAATACCTGCTTCATTTTCATCAAAGACCTCTCGCGAGCTTGTTGGATTTTCGTTGGACATAAGTTTGTTATTTAATCCCTTGAGAATACCAATGGGGGGGCAAAACGCAATGTGGTTCTGCACTGCCGATCAAATTGGGTTTTATTCGCCGAACAGTTCTGGGTGCGTACCAATTTCAGAGATAGTAACAATCCCCGCTTCATCATTGCGTTTGTATATCAATAACAAGTTAAATCCCAAGTGACACTCTCTAAAACTCGCGAATTCCCCATGAAGTTGGTGGTCTTTAAACCTCTCTGGAAGCGGATTCCCTTGCTCAAGACAATTAAGGACTGAATTGAAAACAGAAGAATTGAATGTGCCAGAATACCTTAATTTCTTTAAACGCCTTCGCGCCGAGATAGAAAGCGATACAGAATAGATCATTGGAAGAATTCTTTCATTATCTCCTTCGCGGTATATCGTTTACCATGCTTCTCCGCGTATTCCGTTTCGCGAATAACGCGTGCTTCAAACTCGGGCGTGAAGCCATTTATTGTGCGTGGCGTAAACGGCATCGCCTTGTCTTGGACAACGCGAGAAAGGTACATATTGATACCGGTCGAGAGATCGAATCCCATCTGCTTGAATACGCGCTGTGCGGCGAGTTTCGTCGCTTTGTCGGTCCGCACGTTCACCACTGCTTTTGCGATTGTTTTGGTAGCCATACGGATAGTATACACATTGTATATACAAATGCAATCATACCTGTGCATAAGAAATAAAATGATTAAGGTATACAATAGTTTCTATGAAAATCGTCTCGTGGAATGTGAATGGATTGCGCTCGCTCGCAAAAAATGGCTATTGGGAAGCATTTTTGAAAGGCACGAAGCCGGACATATTCTGCCTTCAAGAGACGAAAGCGAGTCCTGAACAAGTGCCGGATGAGTTGCGCGAAGTTGCCGGATTTTCTTCTTTCTTCTCATCTTCGCAAACAAAAAAGGGTTATAGCGGCGTCGCGCTTTATTCAAAAATCGAACCATTGTCCGTTATTTACGGTATGGGAATAAAAGAATTTGATCATGAAGGTCGGATTATCGGCGCAGAATACGAAGATTTTTGGCTCTTGAACGTCTACTTCCCTAATGGCGGAATGGGTCCTCATCGTCTCGACTACAAAATGCGTTTTTACGATGCCTTTCTTTCATTTGCAGAAAAATTACGGAAGAAAAAGCCAGTTATTTTTTGCGGCGATATCAATACCGCTCATGAAGAAATCGACCTTGCGAGACCAAAAGAAAATGAGGGGAATACTGGCTTTTTGCCTCAAGAACGTGCCTGGATCGATGAGGTTGTGAACGCCGGATATGTTGATTCATTTCGACATTCCAACCCACATCGGACAGGGGCATACACATGGTGGGATATGAAGTTTCGCGCTCGCGATAGAAATGCCGGATGGCGTTTTGATTACTTTTTTGTTGCAAATGAATTTTTAAAACGAATTAAAAAAGCGGAAATTCATAGCGAGATTTACGGCTCAGACCACTGCCCTATTTCCATCACTGTGTCATAAAGGACATTTGTAAAAGTTATCCACAGGGTGTCCTTTACATTGTCCTTTATCGTCGCTATTCTTCACAAAGGAAGGAGAAGGTGGTTCATTACTTCGGTAAGGTGTCGCCTTCGCAGTTGATCTTTTATAGCTCTTTCGCTGTCCGTGTTTTCTTTCTGGCTCCTGCCTACGCTCGCGACGATTCGCACATACAAGCCCTTCGGCACGGTGTTCCACATGGAACGCATGGCTAGCACAAAACAAAGCCGCCCGACCCTTTTCTCGGGCTGGAAGCACCATTCACTTACGCCCCTGCTCCTTTTTTGCTTCTGGCCACCTTCTTGGTTAGGCGGTTTTTTGTTTCGCGTGAGACAGATTTCACACTTAACTAGCTCACTCCATGCTTTTTCATTATATGCTTTATTTCCTCATTTTCTTCAGCTTCCTTACGCTCTTCCCCTGCCTTTCCGAGCCTTTGTAACTCATTTTCAGGCATTTCAAGTAGTTCGTCAGTTCGCTTATCGAGATATTCCTCTGTATTTAAATCGGCGTTATCAAGAACTTCTTCGAGAAGGGCATTTAATAAATAGCCGATCTTCGGCCCCGGTTTCTCGTGGAACTTTTCCATTATGCGATTTCCATCCGTTTTGAGCCTAGAAACAGAAATTGGATCATGGAGGGCTTGTTCTACCAATGCCTTATACTTACGAAACCGAAATGGTTGCTCTTTTGGTCGACCCATCCCGATACGGTCGCACATTCTAAGATTAAGCAGATCCCAGATATTCTCCTCGCCGACGTTGGTTATCATACGACGCACTGCTGATAGAGTAATTTGATCGGGATCCGAAAAAAACATGTGCCAGCGGACCAATTTTACGACCTTATCAATTGTTTCGCGTGGGAAGCGTAGATTTTCAAGGATTTTCTTTGTTTCGCGTGAACCAACAACTTCATGGCCATGGAAGCTCCAATCATCTTTTTCATCTGAATGACGGCGCGTTTCTGTCTTTGATATATCATGGAATAGGGCAGCGAGACGAATTTCCAAATTAAAATTTTTATCCGCCGCATGCTGTAAGGAACGAACAAGATGTTCAAAAACATCGTAACTATGTGCTTGATTCTGTCCTATACCAAAAGAATCGGCTAGTTTCGGAATTATGAATTCAAGGATACCAAGCCGTTGCGCCAGAATAAGAGCATTCATCGGCTGACTTGATTCTAATATTCTTACAAATTCGTCTCGAATCCTTTCACATGAAACATGGCCTAAATGCTTGCTATTTTCGCTTATCGCCATTGCTGTATCACCATCTATTCCAAAATTTAACTCGGCAACAAAGCGAACGGCGCGTAAGAGACGCAAAGCATCCTCTTCAAAACGTTCACTCGGATTCCCGACTGCGCGAACTATTTTGTCCTTTATGTCCTTTTGACCTTCATAGGGATCTATAATTTGTCCTTTTGATTCATCGAGGGCGATGGCGTTGATCGTGAAGTCCCTCCGAGCGAGATCTTCAAGAAGGGAAGTGCCGAATTCAACTTTATCCGGCCTACGTTTATCGGAATATTTGGATTCAATACGGTAAGGAGTGACTTCAACAATAGCCAGTCGTTCGTCTTCAGAATTCGTCTTTACTCCAACCGTCCCGTAGTCATTTTCATAAAAGGAGTCGGGGAATACTGCCTGGATTTGTTCTGGCGTTGCGTTGGTAGTAATATCCCAGTCCTTTGGTTCCTTTCCGACAAGGAGATCGCGAACGCACCCGCCAACAAGATATGCCTCGAATCCGGCATTTCGCAGTTTCGCGGAGACGGTCGAAATTTCTTTTGGGATGCGATACGACATAAATGCATCGTAGCATAACGCATCTGGTTTTTTACTGCCCGTGCCGTAGTATGGAGATACGCCCCGATGGTGAAATGGATATCACGACTGACTTCGGATCAGTTATTCTGGGTTCGAATCCTGGTCGGGGCACAAACTGGTAAACAGATGGAAGTGCGTGGTACTATGTCGCCTAGAAGCGGGCATGGTTCAGTGGTAGAACGCGTCCTTGCCAAGGACGAGACGGGAGTCCGATTCTCCCTGCCCGCACCACTTCGTCACTAGGAAACTCGGGACTACGCGGTGCACAGCACTAGAAAATGTGATTTCAAAACGACTTTTGCTCTGTGTATAACATGGGGGATACTGGGGATAAAGGACAGGGGACTTTTGGAGAAGTCCGTGAAATAATAAGCAAGTAAGCCGTATCTATAAAAGGCATGAATATTTCTTCTTTCACACGAAAAGAGGTTGGGAATCTGGGCGAGAGTGTTGCCTGCGAGTATCTTAGACGACATGGTTTTAAGATCTTGGATCGCAATATCGCACGAAAAACAGGGGAGCTAGATGTCGTCGCGAAGAAAGAAGATACGCTTCATTTCGTTGAAGTGAAGACGATTCTTGCTGACGAATTTCCTCAAACAGAGAAGGTGAAAGATGATTACGATCCTTCATTAAACTTACACGAAGCGAAAGTGCGGAAAGTTGCAAGAACTGGCGAGTGGTATGTCCTTGAGAAAAAATGGGAGGGGGAGTGGCAGGTGGATGGCTGTCTCGTGTGGCTTCGCCGGAGAGACGGAATGGCGAGGGTTTCGTATTTGCCGCAAATCGTTTAAGAATGGTAATGTGAAGCGAAGCGAAAACGGGCTGTGCCCGCCGTAGCTTTAGCGAAGGCGGGGCGTAGTATACCGGTAGTACGCTTGCTTTGGGAGCAAGAAGACCGAGTCCAATTCTCGGCGCCCCGACAACTAAGGTAAATTCGCAGTTATGATCGATTCGAGTTCGGAAATTCGTGGAGCGAAGTCGGCGACAGCGGTTGCAGGTGATTCGGCGAGAAGAAGATCGAGTGCTTGGCCGGTCTCGCTCGCGTATTCGCCTCGGATATAAGAGGCAGTAATAGCATCAAGAGAACGCGTGTCGGTCGTTCCGGTGATTGTGCTCGTTGTGATGGTTCCTACAAGATTCCTAAAAACGTCAGCGACGCCGCCGCCCGAGGAACCCTCTTGCGCTGCGGCGGAGCCACCGAGCGCAAGAACGTCAATTGTGTTCGTTCCGAAAGTGAGAACATCTTTCACCGAACCGAACACGATCGTAGGGAAGAGTCCATTCGTTATCTGGCTTGCTTCAAGAAATTGTGAGCCATACGAAGCGATAACAACAGGTGTGTCTTTGGGTGGCGTCGTTGAAAGCGTCATATACGGAAATATGGAAGGAAGTTTGCTGTCGGTAGCGGATTTCGTAATAGCGAGAAAAGCGAAATCATATTCTCCGGTTCCGCTCGGCGTCGTTTTTGTTAAAACGGTCGGATTCGCCTTGAGCCACGCTGGCGAGATGTATGCAAGTGCAGCATTGTAACTATCGGTGGCTGGACTGCCAGAACGGATAGTGCAAGAAACGTCGCGATCCGCGAGAAGAAAATATTGCGCGACATGCGCGTTGGTAAGGATGATTCCTTTTGGATCAATTATAACGCCGCTGCCTGAAATGGAGTGAATACCGCTTCTTGCAGGGGCGTAGCAGATGATGTTTACAAGTGCAGACCGTAATATCAACGCGGAAGTATCTAACGCCGCATTCAGAGCGGCAATCGATTCAGCAGTTGGCGGTGTTACGGCAACCGCCGCGGGAGTGGATGACGCCGGTATCTTTTTTGAAACGGAAGAATGTGTTTGCACTGAAGTGGTTGCTCCGACGCTTTTGGTCGAAGCCACGACCACTTCTGGCGTCGTTGGTGAAGCGATGGGAATAATGATAGGAATGCGCGAGACAGTTGTACTGCCTGAAAAGACAGAAATAAAAATGCCGAGCGCGAGAGCGGCTACAATGCCGAGATATGGCGAAAAGCGGGACACTATATACACGTTAACTTAAAAAGTGCCCGAAATACAGCAACAGTGGATATCGAACTGGCGTATATATACTGTACAGATATATAATCTAAAGATGCATACTCTGTCTATCCGAGAGAGAGCTCTGGCGTTAAGAAAGAGCGGTTTTTCTTATACATACATTTCATCTAAAACGGGGCTCTCAAAAAGTACTTTGAGTGGATGGCTCACGGAAATACCCTATACTCCCAACAAAGAAACAATAGCCGCATTCGGCAAAGCAAGAGCCGCAGCCAGTGCTCGTCGAGCTGAGTTGCGGCAAAAATCAATCCAAGAAATCAGAAAAACGGCGACCAAAGACATCGGGGAAGTAAGCAAAAGAGATCTTTTTGTGTTTGGGCTAGGTCTCTATTTGGGAGAAGGGTGCAAGTCAAATGGACAGGTTCGTGTAGTAAATTCAGATCCGAGTATCATCCAAGCTGCTATTACATGGTTCAAGATGCTCGGTGTAAGAAAAGACCAAATTAAGATTCGCTTGCATTTATATCCGGATAACAACATCCGGCAATGTTTGCAATTTTGGTCTCGTACTACTAGCATTCCATTATCCCAATTCCAAAAGCCCCAGATCGACAATCGTGTCGGTAAAAAAGCGAAAAAAATGCGTAAACTTCCTTTTGGTACCGTACAACTGGTTGTTCTGAGCAGGGGACGAAAGGAATATGGGGTTCTCTTCTTCCGGAAAATTCAACTCTGGAATGAAGTGGTTCTGTCGGAAATTAGAGCGGGCGTGGTCTAACGGCTATGACGGCTGCCTTCCAAGCAGTCAGCGCGGGTTCGACTCCCGCCGCCCGCACAAATTGATTTTTTATAAAGAAAGAGTATTCTTCCGCCAGAAGTTCAAATTGAAAGAAAGGAGGCAACAAAATGGACGATGATAGAATCATAGAAATGAAGGTGGTTAAAGTTAAAGACGGCGATTTTGCTGGTTCAGAAATGCTTATTAAGCCTATTGCCGTAGGAAAGGTGGTTCGTGACTTATCTAACGTATTCTATAGCAATAGTATCCCTCCGCCGCCGAAGGAGGAATTAGTTAAATTGGTAGAAATGGCAGTCGATCAACAGAATCGGTGTTCCGATGATGTAGCAACATTCTGCGGTATGAAAAAAGATGGATAGATTCTGACTGATTGTCGGATGAGGCGCGGGATCCAATCCTGCGCCTTTTTTGATTCGGGAGTACCATATCCTTATGGAGCCACTTGCCGCACAAATACGACCCGTAAAGATAGAAGATGTCGTTGGTCAGGAACACCTTGTGGGAGAAGGAAAGCCCTTGCGCGTTGCGGTAGAGAAGAAACACAAATTTTCTTTTATTCTCTGGGGACCGCCCGGGACAGGAAAGACGACCATCGCGCGCATTTACGCGCGCGCGCTTGATGCGGAACTTTTTGAACTCTCAGCGGTCTCTGCCGGGAAGGACGACATTCGTAAAATCATAGAGAAAAAAGTTGAGAGACAAAAAGTTTTATTTTTGGATGAGATTCATCGATTTAATAAAGCGCAACAGGATTTTCTTTTGCCCTATGTTGAAAGCGGAGAATTAACGCTTGTCGGCGCGACGACCGAAAATCCATCGTTTGAAATTATTGCGCCGCTTCTCTCGCGTTGCCGCGTCTTCGTGCTTGAACCACTCTCTGAAGAAGCTCTGCGAATAATAGTGAAGAGTACGAAATTAAAAATAAACAAAGACGCCTTCGACTGGCTCTTGGGCTACGCGAGCGGAGACGCGCGCAAGGCGCTTGGAATGATAGAGGGCGCGCAGAGTTTATATGGGAAAATAACAGCCGATACGTTAAACAGGGCGCTAGAATCGCCGCACCTGCGCTACGACAAAAAAGGCGAAGAACATTACGACACCATTAGTGCATTTATTAAAAGCATGCGCGCTTCGCAACCAGATGCCGCGCTGTATTATCTCGCACGAATGGTTGAGGCAGGAGAGGACCCGCTTTTTATTGCACGGCGAATGGTTATATTTGCTTCAGAAGATGTAGGCCTCGCGCAACCGACAGCGTTAGTTGTCGCAAATGCAGTTTTCCGTGCATGCGAAACCATTGGCTATCCAGAATGTTCCATCAATCTCGCACATGGCGTCGCCTATCTCGCGCAAGCGAAGAAAAATCGCTCTGCTTATGATGCGTTACGAGCCGCGCAAAAAGATGTTCGCGATTATGGCAATCTACCTATACCGAAAAAGATTCGAAATCCGGAGACAAAATTGATGAAAGAACTTGATTATGGGAAAGGGTACGAAAAGTACGATACTGAAAGTTATTTACCAGATAAATTGAAGAAAAAGAAATATCTGATACCATCTACAAATGAGAAAGTGTGATGACTTTTTTGAGCATTTGAAGAAACAGGACCTTGCTGTGACCTACGATGAGGTGCGGCTGAAAACAGGGCTTTCAAAGGTAATGCCAAGTGACGTGTCGCTCGGTAGCTTTTTTTCGCGAAATGTCCCGCTTAAAATCCCAATTGTGAGCGCCGCGATGGACACAGTGACCGAGAGCAAAATGGCGATTGCTCTGGCAAAACTCGGCGGCATTGGTGTCATTCATAGGAATCTCACGCCAAAACAACAGAGTGAAGAAGCTCAACGAGTGAAATTTCATTTGTCGGGTATTATCGCAAAACCAATAACTGTTCTTGAGCGTATGACAATGGGTGAAGTGGAAACAATGCGTAAGGAACGCAATTTTTCTTTTTACAGTTTCCCTGTCATTAATTCGAATGGGAAGTTGGTCGGATTATTGACTGAAAACGATTTTGATTTTTGCGGGGACTTCTCTCAACCAGTGTCGAAAATTATGACGCGTGCGCTTACTGTCGCTTCTCCAAGCATTTCTATGAATGGCGCATATGACAGGATGAAGAAGGAAAAGAAGAAAGTGCTCCCGCTTATAAATAGTGATGGAACACTTGCAGGACTTTACCTCTTTACCGACTTGAAGCGAATACTTTTGGGACAGTCAAAAATGTATAATGTGGACAAAAATGGACGGCTACGAGTCGCTGCGGCGATCGGCACCGGCGAAGAAGAAATGGAACGACTGCAGGAAATCGCAGATTATGTAGATGCTGTGGTTATTGATACAGCACACGGTGATTCTGATCCTGTTTTCCGAATGTTGAAAGCCATCAAGAAAAAATATGACTTAGACGTCGTAGCTGGGAATATCTCTGAGGGCGATTCGGCCAGGCGGCTCGTGAAGGCCGGTGTGGACGGAATCAAGGTAGGCCAAGGCCCTGGATCAATTTGTACGACGCGTATTGTCGCTGGTATTGGCTGCCCGCAAGTAACGGCAATCTATTCAGTATCAAAAGCAATTGAGGGTACTAACATTCCTGTTTGTGCTGACGGTGGTATCGAAAACTCAGGCAGTATCCCGATCGCAATCGGTGCCGGAGCTCATTCTGTTATGTTGGGGAAATTATTAGCTGGTACGACAGAAGCACCGGGAGAAGTTGATTTCCAATTTGGTAGTCCGATGAAATATTATCGCGGGATGGGGTCATTGTCTGCGCTAGAATCAAGCCGCGCTTCACGCGAACGTTATCGGCAAAGTGATGGAGGAGGGAACACGCTTGTACCAGAAGGAGTTGAAGCGGCCGTTCCGTATACCGGAGATCTTTCAACAATAATGCATCAATATATCGGAGGGCTTCAGAAGGGAATGGGATATGTGGGAGCGGCGACTATCCCAGAGCTCCGGAAGAAAGCTGATTTCTGGCGTATTACAAGCACTGGTATGAAAGAATCGCACCCTCATGGCGTACGTATTATGCGTGACGCGCCAAATTATAAAAGGGATAGTGATTAAAAAACGCGAGCCGCCAGAGGCGGCTCGCGTTTTTTATTTCTCTCTTATTTCACCGCATCCTTAAGCGCCTTTGCAGGGCGGAACTTCGCTGTGCGGGATGCCGCGATGCGAATCGTCTCGCCAGTGCGAGGATTGCGACCCTCGCGTGCTGGACGTGCCTTCGTCGCGAAGATGCCAAGACCTGCGATTGACACTTCGTCGCCTGCCTTAAGGCCGGAAACGATAGAACTAATGACGGTCTCAACCGCGCGTTCAGCATCGGCTTTTGTAGATCCGAGAACTCCGTGCACCTTGTCAATGATATCTGCTTTATTCATGAGTATCTGCTAATTGCTAATCCCACGGCCTAAGCAGGGTGGGCATAGGGGGAAGTATAGGAAATGCGCCACATTGTGCAAGAGGCATCGCGCAAGGGCGTGGATAGCTGGAAATAAGCGAAAACTAGCGGGCAAACTCCACCACTCGGTTTTCGCGGATGATGTTTACCTTGATTTCGCCTGGATATTTAAGTTCGCCTTGGATGCGCGTCGCGATGTCACGTGCGAGTTTGTGCATCGCGAAGTCAGAAATTTTTCCAGGATTCACAAAGATGCGAATCTCGCGGCCTGCCGAGATTGCATAGACCTTTTCAACACCCTCAAAAGTTCCAGCAATACGTTCAAGATCGCCAAGGCGTTCAAGATAACGGTCTACAGTATCGCGCCGTGCCCCAGGACGGCTCCCTGAGATGGTATCGGCTACTTGTACGATAACTGCCTCCGGTATTTCATACGGGTATTCGTCATGATGCGATTGCATCGCCTGAATAATCTTCTTATCAACGCCGAATTTCTCGAGAATTCTTCGCCCGATTTCAACATGAGTGCCCTGCACCTCGTGATCAACTGTCTTGCCGATATCGTGGAGAAGGGCAGCGGTGCGGGCAATTGTTTGGTCAGCGCCAAGCTCTGCGGCGAGCATACTAGCGATGTGCGTCATTTCGATTGAATGTTGCAACACGTTCTGGCCATAGCTGGTGCGGAAGTAGAGACGTCCGAGAAGAACAGTGAGACGAGGGTCAAGCCCGATGACACCGGCTTCGTATGCCGCGTCCTCGCCCTTTTGCTTCACAATATCAGCGACCTCTGCACGTGTTTTTTCAACTGTTTCTTCTATTTTTAGCGGCTGGATCCGACCATCGGCGATAAGTTTTTCGAGCGCAACCTTAGCAATGTAGCGACGAAGCGGGTCGAAGGAGGAGAGCGTAATGCGATCAGGGACATCATCAATTAGGACATCAACGCCAGTTGCGTGTTCAAACGCTTTGATATTGCGACCTTCTTTCCCGATGATTTTCCCCTTCATTTCGTCCGAAGGGAGCGCGACCGAGAGCGACATCACTTCAGCGTTCACGGCGCTTCCGAGGCGATGAATTGCATTTATAAGAATGGAACGCGCTTTATCCTCCAGCCGTTCACGACCGTTCGCGGAAAGTTTTTGTAGTCGCAGAAGAATTGATTCCTCATATGTGTTTTCAATTTCAGAAAATAGTTTCTCGCGCGCCACGGTCTCAGATAGATTGGCAACTTTTGCAAGTTCCTTAGTACGCTCTTTCGAAAGATCTTCTGCAACTGTCTTCGCGCGTAACGCTTCTTGTTCACGCCCGCGAACTTCATCTTCTTTTTCATCAAGGTCGCGCTGGCGAGAATCGAGGAATTCTTCGCGCGACGCGATGTGTTCCTCTCTTGTAGAAAGTTTTTCTTCGCGCTCTTCGATTGGTCCCAGTCGCTCTGTTTCAAAAACGGCACTGCGATATTCTGCATCGGCAATAATCTTTGCCGCCTGCTCTTTAGCATGCAGTAATTTCTGTTTGGTATCGAGCTCGACCGATCCTCGCTGGGCGAGACCGATAAGTACGCGCAAGACATAGCCAAGCGCAATGCCGCCCGTTCCCGAGAGCGCAAGCAATATCAATATAATTTTGAGTGACATACGCCCGTTTTGTTATCCCCGTCCTCCCTATTGACGGACGGGACCGAATTTTAAAAAGTGGTGGGACAGTGGGGCAGTAAAATCAGTTAATCAGAACGGCAGAATAGGGTAACTTTACCATCATTTTGGTCAGGAATACACCTGGTCAACGATGCCGTACTTTTTGGCCTCGTCAGCAGTCATGAAGAAATCGCGTTCGACATCTTTCTCAATCTTCGCGAGTTCTTGACCACTGTTCTTTGCAAGAATCTTATTCAACCGTTCGCGAAGCTTTAAGATATGTCTCGCGGTAATTTCTATATCAGTCGCTTGGCCCTCGGCGCCGCCGTGCGGCTGATGAATCATTACTTCTGCATTCGGAAGCGCGAATCGTTTACCTTTCTCTCCAGCTGAGAGGAGAATCGCCGCCCCCGAAGCCGCCATGCCGACACAGACCGTTGAGACCGGCGGCTTTACATGATTCATCGTGTCAACTATCGCAAGTGTTGCCGTAACCGAACCGCCAGGAGAATTAATATAAAGCGAAATATCCTTTTTAGGATCTTCCGCTTCAAGGAAGAGGAATTGTGCAATGACCAGATTTGCCGTGTCGTCATCAATCGGACCACCGAGAAAGACGATGCGTTCCTTAAGAAGACGCGAGTAGATATCGTAGGCGCGTTCGCCGAATTGACTCTTTTCAACAACTATCGGAATTAGCATGGAAGAGCGCGGTTGAATGTTTTTCATAGGTGGAAGTTGTAAGGTTTAATCATTGCGTGGCTGTTGGTACAGCATAGGTGTTTTGTTCTGCAATTCTCTTACCCCAAGCGTAAAATGCGCCAACAATGACCATGAGCACGATGACAACAATTGCAAGGAGTGTGCCCCAAGATTGTGCCTTCTGCGACGGCATCGGTGAAGGTATGGTTGGCGGCAATGGATTATTGGTTGGGAGTTCGGGAGGCATGTGAGAAGTGTAACAAATCAGAACAAGACCGCGAGTGTCGCGAGCAAGAGCAAGGCAACAATGTTCGCAATCTTAATCATCGGATTAATTGCTGGACCCGCCGTATCTTTATACGGATCGCCTACAGTATCACCAGTAACTGCAGCCTTGTGCGCATCCGAACCTTTGCCGCCGTGATGCCCATCCTCGATGTGCTTCTTCGCGTTATCCCACGCACCGCCGCCTGAAGTCATAGAGATAGCGACAAATAGGCCAGTTACGATGATGCCGAGAAGCATTGCACCAAGTGCGTTGAACGCTGATGACTTGCCAGCAACGAAATCAACTATGACGAACAAGACGATTGGGGATAAGACAGGCAAGAGTGATGGAATTACCATTTCGCGGATGGCCGCTTTGGTAAGCAAGTCCACTGCACGACTATAATCAGGCTTTTGCGTGCCTTGCATAATGCCTGGCATTTCCCTAAACTGCCGGCGCACTTCCTCAACAACAGCACCAGCGGCACGTCCGACCGCGGTCATCGTGATTCCGCCGAATAGATACGGCAAGAGACCTCCTATGAAGAGTCCGACCACCACCCACGGATCAGTTAAGCTGAATGTTGGAACAGTAATTCCAGAGAAGAAATGATAATCCCCGGAATTGATGAAATACTTTAAATCCTCTGTGTATGCCGCAAAAAGCACGAGTGCGCCTAAGCCAGCAGAACCGATAGCATAGCCCTTCGTAACTGCCTTGGTGGTATTGCCGACTGAATCAAGAGCATCGGTTACTTTGCGTACATCGCCTTCGAGACCGGCCATTTCGGCGATACCCCCAGCGTTATCGGTAACCGGGCCGAAAGCATCCAATGCGACAATCATACCGGCGAGCGACAACATTGTTGATACGGCAATGGCGATACCGAACAGTCCTGCGAGAGAATAAGACGCAACGATACCAAAACAAATGACGAGGGCAGGCATCGCAGTTGCCTCCATAGACATCGCAAGTCCTTGAATGACATTGGTACCGTGGCCAGTGACTGACGCCGCAGCGATTTTCTTAACCGGACGATAATTCTTCCCGGTGTAATACTCGCTAATCCAGATTAGAGCGCCTGTAACAACTAAACCAACAACGCCGCAGAAGAAAAGATTGTTGCCAGTGAAAGAAAGGCCGCCTGTCGTTGTTAAAAGCACGTTCATTCCTCCAGGAATTATTTTGCTCATAAGCGGCCATAATCCTGCGAGAGATAGAACGCCAGTCGCGATCACTCCCTTATAAAGCGCGCCCATAATGCTTTGTTTCGTACCAAGCCGGACAAAGAAAGTCCCAGCGATAGAGGTGAGGATGCACATACCGGCAATGGCGAGAGGAAGTAGCATAAGCGACCACTTCACATCGCCGATAAAATAAATTGAAGCGAGCACCATAGTGGCGACAGTGGTCACCACATAGGTCTCGAATAGGTCTGCAGCCATTCCTGCACAATCACCGACATTGTCGCCAACATTGTCAGCGATGGTTGCTGGGTTACGCGGATCGTCTTCTGGAATGCCGGCTTCTACTTTACCCACCATATCGCCACCAACGTCAGCACCTTTGGTAAATATGCCACCGCCAAGACGAGCGAAAATAGAAATTAGTGATGCTCCGAAACCAAGCGCCACAAGTGAATCCTGAATAATCCTGCCTTGTGCGGCTATGTCGCCGTTGAGTCCAAGACCGTAAACAAGAAATGAGTAATAACCAGCAACACCGATAAGTCCGAGACCGACGACTAAAAGGCCAGTTACCGAACCAGACCGGAATGCGATAGAAAGCCCTTCAGATAGGCCTTGCCGTGATGCTTCCGCAGTTCGTACATTGGCTCGCACTGAGACATTCATGCCGATGTAGCCGGCCGCTCCAGAAAATATTGCGCCGATCAAGAACCCAACGCCAACTTGCCACCCAAGGAAGCAGGCGAACACAAAAATGACTGCGCCAACTATTGCAATCGTTGTGTACTGGCGATTCAAGTAGGCGCGCGCGCCTTCCTGAATTGCGGCAGCGACCTCTTGCATGCGAGCATTCCCCGGGCTTCTTGAAAGAACGGACTTCACCGCCCATCCACCATAAAGGAGCGCCACAATTCCGCACGCGAGTATAAGTTCCAGTGTTATGCTCATACGATTTTATTATTTATGTTGTATTTTTACCCAGCACTAACTGTTAGTGCTGGGTGAATTATTAATTACTCATCTTTCGCTACATCACGATCTTCCTCCGCATCAGCTGCCGTCTCATCGCTCGCGGGAAGCTCGGTTAATTCTTCTTCGGCAGAAAGCTCAGTTATCTGAGGCTCTTCATCAATGATGGTCTCAATGCTTTCTGTCGGCATAGCGCCCGCCGCTTCAGCTGCACTTCCTTCGTCAGCATCTTTGAGGTCTTCTTCAGCTGCAACAGCTACCGATTCACCGTCTGACCCAGCAACTTCAATTCCGGACGCGGAGACGATATCAATATTCCAACCGGTAAGTTTAGCCGCTAGCCGCACATTCTGCCCGCCACGGCCGATTGCGAGCGACTGCTCGTCTTCAATAACGGTAACAGTCGCTCGATGTTCTCCTTCATCAAGAACCACTTCAATCGGAGTGGCCGGAGAGAGCGCTTCCTTTACGAATTCTTTTGGATCATCGCTCCATTCAATAATATCAATGCGTTCACCGCCGAGTTCGCTCATTACTGTTGAAACGCGTACCCCGCGCTGACCAACTAATGAGCCAACAGGATCAACATGCGCCTCAAGCGAAGCAAGCGCGATCTTCGTACGGCTCCCTGGCTCACGTGCGAGCGCTTTTACCTCAATTGCGCCACTCGCGAGTTCTGGCGCTTCAAGTTCAAAAAGTTTAACGACAAATTTAGGATGTGCGCGCGAAAGTCGCAAATAAACGCCGCGGAAACCTTCGTCCACAGCGTAGAGATATGCGCGAATGCGCTCGCCCATGCGGTATCGTTCGCCCGGAATCTGCTCTTCATACGGGATAACGCCGGTTGTGCGACCGAGGTCGACAAAAATAGCGCCGCGTTCCATTCGTTGGACGATGCCGCTTACAATCTGTCCTTTTTTCTCTCCGAATTCTTCCATCATTGATAGTTTTTCCGCCTCGCGCACTTTTTGGATGACCACTTGTTTAGCAGTTTGCGCCGCGATGCGACCG
The DNA here is from genome assembly GCA_026396675.1 of Candidatus Kaiserbacteria bacterium. Classification (GTDB taxonomy): domain Bacteria; phylum Patescibacteriota; class Minisyncoccia; order Phycocordibacterales; family Phycocordibacteraceae; genus C7867-001. The sequence continues at coordinate 112,603 of JAPLWI010000008.1, forward strand.
AAGTCGTCCTGCGGTTCAAGCGGGAATATAATTTCTTCTCCAACAGAAGCGCCGCGCTTCATCAACTTAGCATCAGCAAGCAAAATATGTTTCTCGGAGTCGTAGCGTGGCAATTCTCCTTCCACAAGATGCTCTTCATCTAAATGAAATGAATGCGTGTGCATATGCCCAGCGTGCGAAGAAACGTCTTCTGGAGCATTTTCTCCCGGAGTAGGGAAGCGAACGCTTGTTTCATCAACAACGGTTTTCACCTGTTCAAATGACACGGTACCTGTTGAAAGATCAAGTTTCGCGCGCACAACTTGCCCGCGCTTACCGTATTCGCGCTTATAGGCGGTTGCCATCGCTATCTCAATAGCATCAATCATCGTTTCGCGATTGATACCGCGATCTTCAAACTCTCCGAGAACTGCGTTGATGGTTTTTAAGTCAATCATATGGAATGTGTATGTCGCACTTGATAACAAAAATGTCCGGATATCGGACATTCCAGATATTGTAAATGTATCAAACGCATTACAATAAATCAAGTTTTTGTCGTAATTTGTATGTATTACCATGACTTAAGAGGCCTAGGTATGATTGAATCGTTTCTTTTTTGTCGCTGACTTCTTTAATCCGGCGAAACATCCTGCGTTTCGTCGCCGTCCGCAACACACGATGATCGGGAAAGTGAATCCATCCAAGAAAATCAACTCCTGAAGCAAGGGTTTGAATGGAAACCTTGTTCGGATGCAGCTCGAGTGAAAGATGGTTATGAAGAAAATCATGTATGCGAGGAAGAAGTGATACAAGCCACTCACGATCATGCGACAGAAAAACAAAATCATCAGCATATCGAATGTGGTATTTTGCTTTGAGTTTATGCTTCGCGAATTGGTCAAATTCATTCATGTAGATATTCACGAGAAGTTGCGAGGTGAGATTGCCGAGTGGTAGACCTTTGCCTGCCATGCCAGAATTGAAACTGCTGACGATGTTTCCAACAAGAATACGAATGCGTTCGTCGGGAATGTATGCGCCAATAATTCCCATCAATACCTTTTGATCAATTGAGGCGAAAAACTTTCTGATATCGCATTTCAGTACCCAGCAGGTACGCGTATTGTTTTTTGAAACCTTGCGAGCAAAACTTCGGAAACGATTCATTGCTTTATGCGTTCCTTTTCTGTTCCTGCAGGAATATGAGTCAGCGATAAATGTATGGTCAAAAAACGGATACAGTTGGCGATACAGCGCGTGATGTACAAGCCGGTCGCGCACGCTCGCTTTGTGGATATCGCGCTGCTTCGGGTCGCTGATTTTAAAATGATGGTACCCGCCGTGCGTGTAATTTTTATTCTTTAAATCATTGTGCAGTTCAATAATATTGTCGGAAAGTCGATATTGAAATTCTTGCACATCCTTTTTTCTGCGCTTACCCTTAAGAAACTCTTTCCATGCGCCGAGCAAGTTATTCATCGAAATGATATCCTCGTAAGTATGGTTGAAATTCGCTTTCATTCTTTTGAAGGTAATCCCCCCCCCCCCCGACAATTCAACAACCGAAACTTATACCGGTCGTACTGAAACTGAAGGATTCGTATGGCTTATGGCAGGAATACTTAGTGCACTTCCCCAAAGCAAATCGCTTCACGCTTGGATCAAAAATTGATGAGATATTTCTTCACGCAATCGAATATTGTTTCCTCGCGAGCTACAGTACATACGCAGAAAAGATTGTTCTTGTTGATCAATGTATCGCGCGCGTCGATCTTCTGAAACTACTATTACAACTTGCATGGGAAATGCAGGCGCTCGATACGAAAAAATATACTCATCTCTCGAAATATCTTGCAGAAGTCGGTAGAATGCTTGGCGGATGGCGCAAACAGCTCCAAAACAAAACTCCCGCCGGTTGAATGACGGGAGAAAATCAAGAAAGTGACGGACGGCGAGAAAACGATAATCAGAATTCCAGTCGTTGTTCCACCAATTGAGGTTGAGGTTCCGCTTGGAGTCGTTCCTGTTGAGGTACGGCACATTGCGATTGCCATTGACCTTCGCGACCGAGCCATTGTGAGAAGTGCCATCTGTACCATCGCCCATCGAATACTCTCTGGGTTGAATCGTATTTGAGACCTTGTATGTCGCCAGCGCTTCCCACCAACTGTCTCTAATTTTTTGAGACGAACCCGAAGGAACTCTCCAAATAGCCGTAACCGTTTGAATTCTCACCCTCGGGCTTGCGGACAAACTACCCGAAGCCGTAACCTCGAATTTTCCGTTTGTCTTTCTTAGTGTATAGCAAAACCCCGCACTTTTCAGTGCGGGGTTGAGTGCCAAAGATCCAAAGGGACCAAAATCCCAAGGTTCTAAGACACAGAGACCTTGCGGACGGCGAGAAAACGACAACCAGAACCCCAGTCGTTGCTCCACCAATGGAGGCCGAGGCCCCGCCTGGAGCCGTCCCTGCCGAGGCACGGCACACCGCGATCGCCACGGACCCCCGCGACCGAGCCAAGAGCGACGATCGGAAACTTACGTTGTTCTTCCGGAAATTTCTCTCCGAAAGCAAGTAAATGTTCAATCTTTGCCGACATCCAAGGATTTTCCTTGTCTGTCTGCTCGATTTTCTTCACCGCATCTTCCGAAGAGATGTTCCGATCGAAGTGGAAGTATCGCGCTTCGAACTCGACAAGCCCTTCGCCCGTTATTGGGAACCGCTTCGCCGTAATGTCGTCGTTCGTCCAGTCGTAGCGACCGGCGGCAATCATTTCTGCCAGCGATTTGTTGTGGTCGACGGTGAGGCGAAAGGTGTCTGAAGCGGCATTCTTCTTCACAACCACTTCCGAGTTACCGGCAAGAAAGCGCTGAACGCCTTCCATTCCGCCCAATTTGTTTACGATTGCCTCAACCTGCCCTAAATTCAATTCTCCGTATTTCATTTTACTCTCCTTTCCGGCTGTTCGCCGGTTTTTGCCTCTTCCCGAGGTCATTGGGGCTTCTGGCTTTCGCCACAGCAGAGAAAGGCCTAAAAACTAGGGAATAAGCCACTTTCTGCTATGGCGAACCTTCGCAAGTCAGTGTCAAAGAACTTACTATCTGGTAGTATACACGACTCGGTTATTTTGTCAAGCGTCACGGCTGATTCTCGTTTTTACTTAATAACTACATAGGGCAGCCCTATGTGTATCAAGCGGCGCCATACGCAATGCGGTACAATGTATAGTGTGGAGATTCTTGTAGCCCGAGAACCGATAAACAAGAAGATGCTTGAAGCACTTGCGAAAGAGTGGCATTTTTCATTGGTGAAAGGAGTGGTTGATATTGAGCGCGGCTACATCGCACTAGGTGGCGAATGGCACATGGACGCAAATAATCGCCTGATTGAAGAGGGTTCGCGACAAGAACATCTATGGGGTTTTAATATCTACCCGAAAGAACATGGAAATGCAGCAATCGAATACATCTCGCTTATAAACATCCGGCCTGCGCAAGGAAATCGAAGTATGGAAGTAGCGAGCGAAGAAGTGCGCATGTCGATGCACAATGTGGTGGCGCGAATCATTCCGTTTCTTGGCCTATGACTCACAATGCAGCTTTTTATTTCGCTAATCTCGGAGCCGATGTTGCTCGTTGCGTGCATGCGGCAAAAAATTGCGACGAATCTCGTTATCATGAGTCCATTCTGCGCGCGCACCGCACGCTTGAACAATTACATAAAACGAAACGTTATGAGGCCTATGAAGAAGCGCTGCTTATGCTACGATGTCTTTCACTCTCTAAAACAACACCGGAAACACTCTCTTCTTTTCAATCATCATTGGATTCTCTCATCGCTACTTTTCCAATGCGTTTAACAATTTGAGTGAAGTGGTGTGAAAAGCGCTCCTCGCCAAGGGCGAGGCACGGTATACTTTTTATGTATGCATGTCTCCGATGGGGAACTAAAAGAATTTATTATCGACTCGGGCCTCGTCGCCAAAAAGGAGATTGATGCCGCCATAGAGGAAGCGCAGAAGCGCGGGCAATCGCTCGGCGATATTCTCGTTTCGCGCGGTGCGCTTACCGAAGATGCTCTCCGGCGAATTCAGGCCTATGTTCTCGGGATTCCGTTTGTGAATCTGAAAGAACATCGCGTCCCAACAGATGTTCTCGCTCTAATTCCTGAACCGATTGCTCGGACCCATAACATTATCGCGTATAAAAAAGAAGGTGACTCACTTGAAGTAGCAATGTTAGATGTGGAAGATCTCGCATCAATTGATTCCGTACGGAAAAAGACGGGGCTGAAGATTTTGCCGCGATTAACTGACACAGAAAGTATTAAAAGCACGCTCTTGCAGTACCAAAAATCGCTTAAAGATGAATTCGGCGACATTATTTCAACAGAGGCAGGGAAGATTAACGTTGTTGCCAACGGCAGCAAGGATCTTTCTGGCGACGATTTGAAAAAAATGGCCGAGGATTTGCCGATAGTGCGCATCGTCGACACGCTCTTGCGCCACGCGATAGTCCAAGGCGCTTCTGATATCCATATTGAACCAATGGAGACAGAGGTGTTGGTTCGGTATCGCATTGATGGAATCCTTCATGACGCGATGACATTGCCGAAGTCCGCAGCTGCGGGTATCGTTGCCCGCATCAAAGTGCTTTCAAATCTAAAACTGGACGAAAAACGCCTTCCGCAAGACGGCCGTTTTAAGATGGAGACCGAAGCCGACCGTGTTTCATTTCGTGTTTCCATTCTTCCAACTTTTTTTGGAGAAAAAACAGTGATGCGCCTTTTGCGCGAGACAGGAGAGGGATTCACTCTCGAAGTTCTAGGACTCCATGGCGAAAATATGGAACGAATCCATGGCGCGTTGAAACAAACGACCGGCATTATCCTAATTTCCGGACCAACGGGCTCCGGAAAGACAACGACGCTCTACACGATGCTTGATATCTTGAATCAGCCGGATGTGAATATTTCAACTGTTGAGGACCCGATTGAATACCAAATGAAACGCGTGAATCAGACACAAGTGAATCCGACTATTGGCTTCACATTCGCGAACGGATTACGGTCGCTCGTGCGTCAAGATCCGGACATTATTATGGTCGGCGAAATCCGCGACAATGAAACGGCCTCACTCGCAATTAATGCTGCCCTGACCGGCCATCTCGTGCTTTCAACAATTCATACCAATAGCGCCGCGGGCGCCATACCGCGACTTATTGATATGGGTGTCGAGCCATTCCTGCTCGTCTCCACAATTCGTGTAATCATCGGGCAACGACTTGTGAGAAAACTTTGCGAAAATAAAGAAGAATACTCTGTAGATGCGGCGACGCGCGCGAAGATTGCGAGTGATGCCGATTTTGCCGTCGCATTCAAGGCTCTTCAGGATGAGAAATTGGTAAAAGAAGGGTCAACGCTCAATGATTTGCATTTCTACCGACCCGTAGTTGGAGCCGACAACGAGGACGGATATAAAAGTCGCATCGGGATTCACGAAGTGCTCGCAGTTTCGCCTGCCATTCGCGATATTATTTTGCATTCGAGTACCACCGATGCTCTCGAAGCACAGGCGAAGAAAGAAGGTATGCTCACGATGCTTCAGGATGGTCTCTATAAAGCAGCGCGCGGCATCACGAGCATTGAAGAAGTGCTCCGCACTGTAAATGAATAATATGAAATTCCGCGTCACAATAAAAAAGGAAGGAACGCCAGATGAAGTACGCATCATGGAAGCGCCAACGCGCTTTGACGTATATGACCAAATAAAAAATGAAGAGGGGTTTGTTACTTCTATTTCGGAGCAACATGGACATATATTCAGTACACTATCTCGTTTCAATATATCGATTGGTACAGGGATTAAGCGCAGAGAAATTATCCGCACAGCGACAAATCTTTCTGCGATGCTTTCCGCAGGTCTTTCTATTTCGCGCGCACTTTCGGTTATCGAGCGACAGTCGAGTAATAAGCGTTTGAAAGCAATCGCCACTGGTATTGCCGAGTCGGTCAAAAAAGGATCCTCATTCCACGAGGCACTGGCCGAATATCCACACGTCTTCCCACAGATATTCGTCGCTATGGTACGCGCGGGCGAAGAATCGGGTTCTCTCGCCGATTCTCTCACCGTTGTCGCTCTACAAATGGAGCGGTCTGAAGAATTGGTGCGAAAAATAAAAGGCGCAATGATTTATCCGGCGATTATCGTTTCTGTAGTCGTTACCATTGGCGTCCTTATGCTTATCTTCGTCGTGCCAACTTTGACTAGCACCTTTACATCACTCGGCGTGCAAGTGCCGCTCGCGACACGCGTTATTGTCGCGCTATCGAATTTCATGGTTGCGAATGTTTCGCTTGTTCTCGTAATAATTGCTGTAGTTGTGATAGGAGGTATTGTCTTCCTACGATCAAGAATCGGGAGCACAATAATGCTCGCCTTCGCGCTTCACTTGCCGGTTGTCGGTGAACTTGTGCGCGAGACATACACCGCACGCGCCGCCCGTACACTTTCGTCACTTCTTGCCGCGGGAGTACCAGTACTTGATGCACTTTCCATAACCAAGGAAGTCGTGCATGCGAAGGTATATTCCGAGGTAGTTGGGGAAGCCGAGACGCGTGTCAAAAAAGGAGAACTTCTTTCCTCTTCATTTTCTGAACACACGAATCTCTATCCGATTTTGATGAGCGATATGCTCGCGGTTGGGGAAGAGACAGGCAAGGTCGCCGAAATGTTGAAGCAAATTGCGGAATTTTATGAAGGAGATGTTGCTCTAAAGACGAAGGATCTTTCTACAATTATTGAGCCGGCTCTTATGATTTTCATCGGCATTTTTGTCGGTATTTTCGCCGTCGCAATGATTGCGCCAATTTATCAGCTTTCGTCGGCAATCTAGTATGCAAGCGCAACGATTTGTGGGGTTTTCGCTCATTGAAATTCTCGTTTCCATTTTCATTATGAGTATGATGCTGCTTTTGTTCCAGGCAATGCTCAGAAGTGCTGCGGTTGTTGTATCCACGCGGAATCAAGATGCTGCGCTTACCATCGCCCGCAATGAGATTGAAAAACTTCGCACTGGAGGATATGCGGCAGTACCGGCGAGCGGTTCTTTCCCCGACCCTCTTCTATCCACACTTCCGCTCGGAACTGCAACACTTACAACAAGCACATATAATGCGAAAACCAAACAGGTCACAGCGAAAGTGTCATGGCAGGAACGGAACATAACGGCATCGAGCTCGGTTTCGCTCTCGACACTTATTACACAAGTCGGCGGACTGCAATGAAATACAGATTCACTACTAGCGGTTTTACTCTTGTTGAGACACTTATTGTTATTGCGCTTTCGGTAGGTATGCTAATCGTGCTTTGTATGCTCATCCGTAGTTTTAATACTTCTTATTCCTATGAACAAGGAGCGGCTATTTCAGCAGAGTCAGCGCGATCAGTTATGCGCGAAACGGAGTCGCTTACACTTGTGGCCGATCATGTGCTTCAATCGCATACTTTTTCTACTACGACTTATACTTCTTCCTCAACTGTTCTTGTCCTCGAAATTCCGTCAATTGATTCGTCTGGCGCAATTATTTCAAGTACCTATGATTATGCTGTTTTCTATTCAAATGGTACGCACGCTTATCGCATTCTAGCCGCGAATGCCGCGAGTAAACGCGTTTCCGGAACGAAACAGTTGAGTGATACGATTTCTTCTCTTACTTTTTCTTATAACAACACTAATTTCACTCTCGTAAATACGATAACTGTAGATGTGCAGACGCTTATGCAATTGAGAGGGCAGAGCAGCATTGATCATAGAAGCGAGCAGCTCTATTTGCGTAATTTTTAACTTATACACCATGCGCCAACTAATAATTTATCGGGGCAATATATTACTTCTCACACTTGTATTTCTCGGTGTCTTTTTCACCATTGCAGTTTCTTATTTCAATTTCGTTACACGATATACACGAAGTGAGAATGTTGCTGTTGCAAGTTCGCAGGCCTTCGAGCTCGCAGAGGCCGGCGTTGATATGGCGATATATCAATTAAATCAAAATACTAACTACACGGGAGAAACAATTGCTCTTGGAAACGGCACTTTCACAACAACCATCGCGAGTATTGATAGTTCATCTAAACGAATCACTGCGACTGCATATGTTCCGTCGAGCGCAAATCCAATCGCGACTAAAACAGTTAAGGCCACTGTTTCTACCAATAATAATATTGTTTCGTTTCGTTATGGGGTGCAGGCAGGTACGGGTGGCTTCATTATGAATGGGGGAGCGGCCATCAATGGTAGCGTCTATGCGAATGGCGACATTGATGCGACGACTGGCGTTCATATCTATGGATCAGCAACTGCGGCAAACGCCTCTATTATCACCACCGACCAAAAAAATGACACCCCCGCGATTTCTTCATGCACGAGTTCGACGTGTATTACCTTCGCAAACAGTTCGGCAACGCAAGATGTAGCTCAGAGTTTTAAAATTTCAACGACTACGTCAGTAAGTGACATTCAGTTTTACCTAAAAAAAGTTGGGTCTCCAAATGATGCAACCATACGGATAGTGAATGATAGTAATGGGTCTCCGGGAACGACTGTTCTTTTGTCGAGTACGCTTTCAGCATCGCTCGTAACGACCAATTTTGGTTGGGTAGATGTGGCGATGCCCTCCACTCCTGTTCTTAATATGAACCAAACCTACTGGATGGTCATTGACGCTGGCAATAATAGTTCGAAGTATTACATCATCGGAGCAAACGCGAATGGTTATGCAAATGGTGTTGCAAAAGTCGGGCAACAAGGAGGAAGCTGGTCAGCTACAACGCCAGCGGGTCTCGATGAATACTTCAGAATCTTTCTCGGCAATGGCGGTTCGATGATTGGCGGTGATACATGGGTTGGAGGTGTGAATGTCGGCACCACTGCAAGCGACGACGCATGGGCGCACACCATCAAGGGAGCATCCGTGACAGGGACAATTTATTGCCAGAGTGGCGACGATAACAACAAGTCCTGCAACATGAGCCGACCTGATCCGACGCCAGCCACAATGCCTCTTTCTGACGGCAATATTCAGGAATGGAAGGATGAGGCGACGGCGGGAGGTGTAATAAACGGCGATTACCATGTGGATTGGGATGGGGACACTTTGGGTCCTAAAAAGATTACTGGAAACCTTCTCGTAGATGGTGGAGGTACACTCACTATAAGCGGCACTCTCTGGGTGGTGGGTAATATAACGGTAACCGGCGGAGGGAAAGTTAAGCTCGCGTCAAGTTACGGAGCAAATGACGGGGCAATCGTAAGCGATGGACGCGTAACTGTAGACGGAGGAGGAAAATTTGAGGGTTCTGGTCAAACTGGTAGTTATCCATTTCTCATCACGACGAGCACGTGTCCGTCCGGATCTGGCTGTAATGGAGCCAATGCGATACTGCTTTCGGGTGGAGGCGGAGCAGTAGCGCTGATTGCTCAAAATGGCACCGTGTATATAAATGGTAATGGTGAAATAAAAGCAGTAACAGCAAAACAGGTCAAAATGGATGGCGGGGGGCACCTTATTTATGATAGCGGGCTTATAAATGCGAACTTTTCTTCAGGACCAGGCGGGTCGTGGACATTTGTGCCTGGCTCCTACGCTATCACCCAATGAACCACACGCGTGATATCCTTTGGGTATGTTCATTGTCGCCAACTGGAAGGCATATGTAGAGGATATTGGGAAAGCGAGAAGACTTTTTGCGGTAAGCAAACGGCTCACGCATGTTTCAAAAAATAAAATTATTCTCGCACCTCCTGCTCCTATTCTTGGCGCGCTCGCATTCAAGAATAAATCAAGGATCACTTTCGCTGCACAGGACATATCTCTCACAACTGGTGGTGCGAAAACTGGCGAGGTAACAGCGCGAGTATACGCAGCTGTTGGGGCAGAGTATGCAATTATTGGCCATTCTGAACGACGTGCCGCTGGTGACACGAACACCATTATCGCAGAGAAACTCGCTCATGCGCTCGCCCAAGGGCTTGTACCCATTCTCTGTGTCGGCGAATGTATACGCGATGATGAGGGTCAGTATCTTTCATTTGTTCGCGAAGAAATTACTTCTGCTATTAAAACACTCGCGCCAAAAGAACGTACAAAAGTTATCGTTGCATATGAGCCGCTCTGGACCATTGGTAAAACCGCAGCGTCTGCTATTAGCTCAAACGAGCTTGCTGAGATGGTGCTCTATATCCGTAAGGTACTCGCAGAACTTTTCCCTGGTAAGAATGCCGCTCGATCTTCCGTACTTTATGGTGGATCTGTTGAACCGGAAAATATTCGAGGTCTCGCAGGCGGATCTGGCGTTGACGGATTTCTTATTGGACACGCGTCAGTCGATCCACACATATTTGCCACGCTTGTGAAGCAACTTAATTAGTATGCGCAATGTTCGCGACATACGACTACTTGAAAATATTCCGGTATTGGTGCGCGCAGCGATGAATGTTCCCATCAAGGATGGGCGGATTGCGAATGAATATCGTTTGCGACGAGCATTGCCGACAATTCGATTTCTTGCCGAGCGCGGTGCGCGGGTCATACTTATCGGCCATATCGGAGAACAAGGAACTGAAACGCTCGCACCAGTTGCGGAAGCACTCGGAAACATGATTCCAAATGTCTCATTTTCCGAAGAGATTATCGGGACGCGGGTGCGCTCTGCAATTCGTGATCTCTCGCCAGGCCACATTCTCGTCCTTGAGAACTTACGTCGTAATGTTGGCGAACAAGCAAACGACCGCGCTTTTGCGCGAGAACTCGCCGCGCTTGGCGATGTATTTGTACAAGATTGTTTTGATACCTGTCATCGCGCACACGCTTCAATTGTTGGTATTCCTGAAATACTGCCGTCTTACGCAGGATTTCTTCTTGAAGAAGAGGTTCGAGAGTTGACTAAAGCACTCGCACCAAAACACCCGGCGCTCGCAGTTATTGGTGGCGCGAAATTCATGACGAAAGAGCCAGTGATTACAAAATTGCTCTCAATTTACGACCAAGTATTCGTTGGTGGTGCTATTGCCAATGATTTCCTAAAGGCATCGGGTAAGGAGGTGGGGAAGTCGTTTGTTTCGAACACTGATACTGACACAATTAAAAAAATACTAGCTAACCCAAAATTAGTATTGCCGATTGATTCTGTTATTAAAAATGAAAAGATTTTAGACAGTGGCTCTGGAACCAAAGCGCTTCTTGACGATCTCGCGAAGAACGCAAAAACAATTATCTGGAACGGGCCGCTCGGGAATTGTGAAAATGGATTTTGTGATGGAACAAATGCGTTTGCGCAAGCAGTTGCTAACTCGAATGCACATTCAATTGTCGGCGGAGGAGATACAATTGCAGCGATAGAAGACCTCGGCCTTCTGCCAAAATTTTCATTCGTTTCAACCGGAGGTGGCGCTATGCTCGACTTCCTAGCACATTGTACGCTCCCTGGTATTAAAGCGCTCAATTAATTGCTTGACGAATTTTTTCGGCAATAGTGGTGAAATCATTTTTGTCTCCCGCCGCTTTGTCCGGGTTAGCGAAGACCCAGACATGCGCGTGCGGGACTTCTTCACCGATAACTTTCATATACACTTCGTCAGTGCCAGAAATTTTCTGCAATGCTTTTGCAATTTTCTGTACAACAACAAAATATTCCCCGACGTTTGGAACATCCCACACAAAACGATAGTGTTCTTTCGGTATAACGAGCGTGTGGCCTGCCGACAACGGACGAATATCAAGAAAAGCGAGAAACTGCTCATCTTCATACACCTTATGCGCCGGTATATCGCCTGCAATAATTTTACAAAAGATGCACTCTTCCATCGAGTCAGTATACAATGCTCACACGATGTTTCCACTTCACGATCCGCTTGATGAAATGCTGCGAGAAGAACTCGTTGCGTACGATGACCTTACTGCCGCGCTTCTCGCTCGGCGCGGGATTTTGACAAAAGAAGACGCCGAAAAATTTCTCAATCCTTCATATGACGAACATCTTCACGATCCGCTTTTAATGACTGATATGCGAAAAGCCGCGGAACGATTTGGGGCGGCAATTCTTTCTGGTGAAAGAATTGCCGTGTGGAGCGACTATGATTGCGACGGCATCCCAGGCGCAATTATTCTGCACGACTTCTTGAAAAAAGTTGGCGCGAATTTCGAAAATTATATTCCGCATCGACACGACGAGGGTTACGGCATGAATGTTGTTGGTATTGAAGGGCTCGCGAAGAGCGGTGTAAAACTTATTGTCACGGTTGATGCGGGTATTACCGATTACGAGCCAATTGCGCACGCGAAAGAACTCGGTATGGAAGTTATTATCACGGATCATCATTTGCCTCGCCTCGCCGAAACTTCAAGTGAAGGCGGGCCGAAAGAAAAATTGCCAGACGCATTCGCCATTGTTAATCCGAATGCGCGCTCCGACGAGACCTACCCATTCCGCGAACTTTGCGGTGCCAGCATTGCGTGGAAATTGGTATGCGCAACAATCGCCGTCGCGCCGATACTGCGCGGAAAGATATCGCTTGGCTGGGAGAAGTGGCTTCTTGATATGGTCGGACTCGCGACCATCGCCGATATGGTTCCGCTCATTGGTGAAAATCGCGTCCTCGCGACCTATGGACTCAAAGTATTGCGAAAATCACCGCGCATTGGACTTCAGAAACTTTGCAGAGTAATGCGCATTGACCAACGAGCCATCACTGAAGACGACATTGGTTTTATGATTGCACCGCGAATCAATGCCGCGAGCAGGATGGGCGACGCGCGTGATGCATTTCGTTTGTTCACAACCGCTGATGAAAATGAGGCGGATCTGCTCGCAAATAAACTAGAGAAGGCAAATCGACAAAGGAAGGCGGAGGCAGGCGCTATTACCCGTGCCGTGCGCTCTCGTCTGCGAGAGCGTGGTGAGGTACGAACCATCATTGCGCTTGGGGATCCGGAGTGGCGACCAGCGCTTCTTGGTCTCGTCGCTGGAGGCATTGCCGATGAATACGAACGACCAGTGTTCCTGTGGGGACGGGAAGGGAATGGAACATTGAAGGGCTCAATGCGAAGTGGTAGTGGTGTGCATGCTCTCGATCTTATGGGGGCGACAGAAGAGACCTTTGTTGAGTTCGGCGGTCATGCAGCAGCTGGCGGTTTCACCGTCAGAGATGACGTGATATTTTTTCTTGAGGACAAATTAGTGGAAGCACATTCACGACTTAAAGTGCGAGAAGATACCGATGATCTTTCTAAACATGCTGACGCGGTAATCACAATTGAAGAAGCAACTGAATCATTTTTAAAAAAAATTGAACTCCTCTCTCCATTCGGCATGATGAACCCAAAACCTGTGTTCTTGTTGCGCGAAGTCGTAGTGAGAGAGATTTCACGCTTCGGGAAAAGCAAAGAGCATTTGAAATTAAAAATTAATTCTTCTGACGAGAATGGGAATATTGATGCAGTTACATTTTTTGTAAAAGGAAATATCGCACGCGCCGTTGCAACACTCGGAAAAAATAGTTGTGTGCATATTCTCGTACATCTCGAACGCGACACCTTCAGTCGCGGAAACCCTGTGCGCCTGCGGCTTCTGAATATTAAAGTTGTCTAGGAGAGAGCTCGCGGATTGAAAAAAGGTAGTAGGACTTGGCCTAGCGGCCCGGAGCGCGACCTTTTTTCAATCCGCGAGCGAACGAGTGTATAGTAAGAGACATGTTTCATTTCACAATTCATGCCGATGGCGGAGCCAGAGGAAATCCAGGACCGGCAGGAGCTGGCGCAATGATTCGTGATGAACTTGGTAATGCTGTTGCCAGTTTTTCCAAATTTCTTGGGACGCGCACAAACAATTTTGCAGAATATAAAGCCGTTATTCTCGCTTTTGAAGCACTGACAAAAATTGTTCCGGCGGCAAAGCGCGCTGGCACAAGCATCATAGTCAAGATGGACAGCGAGCTGGTGGTGAAGCAGATGCGCGGCGAATACAAAGTGAAGAACGCAACACTAAAAGAACAAAGCGCGCGACTCAAACAAATCGCCAGCGCATTTAAATCAGTTTCTTTCATTCACGTCCCACGCGAAGAAAACAGCGATGCTGATTTTCTCGCTAACGAAGCGATGGATCGTGGTGCATAACCGTTTCACGCGATATATATGAAATTCGAAATTGAAGTTAAAGCAAAAATTACTGACATCAGTACAATAGTTTCTAAACTGGGGAAAATCGGCTGTGCCCTGTCTGAACCAATTATTCAGGATGACTACATCTTCAATCAAAAAGGGGTGGATCTAAACAATCATGAGCATAACACTCCGGTATTACGTATTCGAGAACAGAATGGAAAGATTTTTTTCACGCTCAAAAAGAATCGAAGTAGTGAATTGGATTGTGTGGAAAAAGAAATCGAGGTGAGCGACCGAAATGAATTGAAAGATATCATTGAGTTGCTCGGGTTTGAGCAGACCGTCGAGGTTCACAAAAGGCGACGTAAAGGTAATTATGGCAATTACGAAATCTGCCTTGATGAGGTGCAGGAACTTGGTTCATTTATAGAAGTGGAGAAAATGTCTGATGAAGACGGTGAAAAAGTTCAGAACGAACTTTTTGAATTTCTAAAAATGTTGGGAGTAAACAAAGAAGATCGTGTGTCGATTGGTTACGATACCCAGATCTGGCTAAAACATAACGAGAAATAGTATTCACATGTTCATGCCGACGCCCTCGCCAACGAAGCGATGGATCGTGGTGTGAATTAGTTTCACGCACGGTGTTTGCTGTTTGCCTGCGGAGTGCTATGTTCTCCAATAGAAGCTATTTATTTCAATTCAGGAGGTGCCAGATGGCGCACAAAAAGGTTGATGAAAAAGTAAGGACTATTGTCCTTACTCCCCGTGATCTTGGTCTTGGACATTTTTCGTACGCGTCGAAGATACTTGACCCGACGCTCTTGAAAAAATGTGGCGAGCGCAATTCGAATGATGTTGAACTTATCCCTCTGGAGTTCGTCGATGCTGTCTTCAGACAGTACAGCAAAAAGAAAAGAGGTGAGGGGGCCTATGTGGCCACCGAAATGATACGGAAAGAGAATGGCGAGTATCTTTATTACATCCGGTGGTGCCCACCGGTTATCAGTTGGGTACTCGAATTTGAAATAGTGACCCCTCTTCTCCGGTTTTCCGACGGAATTAGATTCATATTTCGGCTCCGTAAAAAATCCGCGTGATTCTTTCCCCAAGTTAAGTCCCCACTGCAACACGCAACGGGGACTTTTCATACGATATAGTTGAAATGAATGGAGGTTCTTGCCGCCGTTGTCTTTGGTTTCGCGAGCGGAATATTTTTACGCTCGGTTTTTATTTTTTCTTGGCCAGTGATTGTTTTTATTTTTGTAATCACGGCGCTTCTGAGCGCCGCAGCATTTTTAAAACCGCGCCTTGCGTACACGCTTGGCGCGGTTTTTTGTATTTTTGTTGCATTTGGAGTGATTCGCGCATCACTCGCCGATACGCCATTGCCACAAACTTTCGCGAGCCAAGTGAAGCATCGCGTGTCATATCAAGGTATTGTCGTTGCTGATCCAGATGTACGTGACGCGAACCAGCGAGTTGAGGTACGTGTGTCTTATGGGGGAGAAACAACGACGATGCTCGCTGTCGTCCCGCGGACAATAATTGTTTCTGTTGGAGAAGAAGTACGTATTTCAGGCACGCTCTCTGTTCCAGAACCATTCGCCACCGATGGCGGACGTATTTTCCGTTATGACAAATATCTCGCGCGCGACGGAGTACAGTTTATGCTTAATTTCGGTTCAATCAGTGTCGTACGCGAGGCATCTTGGTATTCAGTTCCAGCGGTGCTTGCACGAGTGAAGCATTTATTCCTAGATGGATTACGGGTAACGTTGCCTGAACCATACTCATCACTCGCGGGCGGTGTTGTAATTGGTGGAAAGACAGGCCTCGGAACTGATTTGCAAAATGCATTCGTTCGTTCTGGTCTTGTACAGATCATCGTACTCTCCGGCTACAACGTGATGATCGTTGCAGAGTGGGTAATGGCTGGACTCGCGTTTATCAAACTTTCAAAGCGGCGTAGCGCAATTGCCGGAGTACTCGCCATTGCCTTGTTTGTTGGTATCGCTGGAACTTCGGCAACAGCGCTTCGTGCTGCGCTTATGGCGTTTATTGCACTTTATGCGCGCGCGACCGGTCGTTCCTACAGAGCAGGTCGCGCGCTTCTTTTTGTTGTCTTTCTTATGATTCTCTGGAATCCATTATATCTAGTATATGACCCCGGATTTGGTCTCTCGGTGGCTGCAACCGCCGGAATCATCTGGCTAACTCCAATTATTCAGACGGCTCTTGCCCGCATAAAAAATACTTTTGGGAATTCGCCAGCTGGAGAAGCAATTGCGACGACGCTCGCTGCACAAATCGCGGTTCTTCCGCTACTTCTATATGACACTGGAAACCTTTCTCTCGTCGCGATTCCGGCAAACTTGCTAACAATGCCGATGGTGCCGCTAGCGATGGGTTTTTCCGCATTTGCAGGGTTCGCCGGAATGATTTTCGGTTCTCTTTTTTCATTTCTCGGCATTGTACTCGCGTTCCCAGCATATCTCGCTAATGCTTATCTCATTCTGATTGCGCAAGGATCTGCCGCGCTTCCGTTCGCGGCGTTTACGCTACCGGCATTTCCATTCTGGCTCGTGCTTGTCTCATATGCGATGCTTGTTTGTATTGCTTCAAAGAAAAATATCGCTGCTATCCCGCTATGAAAAATTTTTATCTTATTTTATTTCTCATACTCGCCGTCGGAAACGTTTGTATTTATAAAACGATATTCGCGCCGGAAGTACTTGAAATATCAGTAATGAATGTTGGGAAGGGGAGCGCGACACTCATTCGCACACCAAACAAGAAAATAATTCTCATTGATGCAGGCCCGGATGCGAGCATCTTGCGCGCGCTTGGCACCGTACTACCGCCGTGGCAACGCACGATTGATGCGGTGATACTCACTGGCGCTAAGGTCAGTATGGTTGGAGGATTACCGGATATAAAAAGTCGCTATCGCATTCAAACTCCAATCGAGTTCGGTACGAACTCAATTCCATATGGCGCGCGTCTCACTCTCGACGCCGTTTCTATAAAAATAATTTCTCCGGCTACATTTTCTATTTCTTATGGCTCAACCTCATTAAATATCTCTTCCTCCACTCCCGCAGGCACTTATATTTCAGATGGTAAAACGGTTACAAAGATTGCCCAGTAGGTGATTCTGCTGAATCAAATAGCTCCGGCTTTTTTGAGGGCGGCGTAGGCGCCGTTTTTCTTGATGGTTTTGAGGCCTTTTACTGAGATATCCACAATGATGGTCTTTTTAAGCTCCGGCACGTAGATGCGGCGCTTCTGGAGATTCGCCTTCCGACGCACCTTCCCGGTCGGGTTAAATTGGGTTGCGCGGACACGATTGGAGTATCGTCCGCCGATTTGCGTGCTTTTACCAGTGATTGCGCAGCTGCGTGCCATAGTGGTCGCATGGTAACATAGGATACGACGCATGCAAACGGACACCATTCTCACTCTTATCATTCTTATCTTTTCGGTCATTGTGCACGAAGTGGCGCATGGCTATGCCGCCAACTCGCTCGGCGACCCAACAGCACGTCTTGCCGGCCGCCTCACACTAAATCCGATCCCGCACATCGACCTCATGGGTTCGATCATTATTCCAGCTCTTCTCATCTTTACCGGCTCACCGATGCTCTTCGGTTGGGCTAAGCCAGTTCCGTACAATCCATACAATCTTCGACATCGCCGCTGGGGTGAAATGCTCGTTGCAGTTGCTGGAAGTGCAACGAATATTCTGCTCGCCATTATTTTTGGGCTCATCATTCGTTTCGGTTCGGCTACACTTCCAACAACAGCGATTTCGCTCGCCGCACTCATCGCGTTCATTAATCTCTTCCTTGGTTTTTTCAACCTTATTCCGTTTCCACCACTTGATGGCTTTACCGCACTTCGTTCGATGCTTCCATGGCATTCTTCTACAAGCCTAGCGCGTTTTGAACAACGGATTCGTAGTCATGGAATGCTTTCGATCATTCTCTTCCTTCTCGTTTTCTCATTTATCTTCGCTGGGCCGTTCTTTAATTTCATTCTCTGGCTCTTTGGACTCATAACTGGCGGCGTTATATAGTGCAAATATGGACTTCAATAAAATACCAAAACAGTTCTGTGAGAATGTAGTTGCTGGGCATTCGCAAGAAAATTTCGTTCTATTGATGAGTGTTGGTGAGACCGCGCAGGCCTATGCATTGTCACCACAGCATATGAAGCGGCTCGCACAGAGTTTGGCGCATCAGGTGGAAGAATATGAAAAAAGTTTCGGTGTAATCAACACAAAATGGTCACCAGGCATCGAAAGCCCGATTCAATCCAAAGATATCAAGGGCAGTGGGGGATAGGTGTGCGTACTAGACAGTACGATGAGGCATCGGCTGGTATACTGTGAGGAATGGAATACCAGGTTCCACAGTTTATTGAAGTTGAAAATAAGATTGTCGGACCGCTAACTTTGCGGCAGTTTATTTATATTGCTGGTGCGGCAGGGCTGTGTATTCTTTTTTTCTTCTATTTGAAAACTGTTTTCGCCGTTCTGTTTTCACTCCCAGTTGTCGCGTTCGCCGCCGCCCTCGCATTTTATAAGGTAAATGGTAAACCATTCGTTGAAGTATTGGAGGCGGGATTTAATTATTATACTGGTGCGAAACTCTTTCTCTGGAAACATAAGGAACCAAAGACCGAGGAGAAAAATTCTGCTCGTGATGCTGCTGAGGCCGCTGAAACAGCCCTGCGCGCATCACACGGTACAACGAAGCTCACTCGCGGGAAACTCTCTAAGATCGCGTGGTCGCTCTATGTATCATCTGGGAATGTTCCATCTGATGAACAAAAAATAATATGACAACATCGACAGCAGGAGCAACCCAGCAATTCGTTCCGATAAAAGAAATTCGGAATGGCGTTATTGTTCTTAAAGATGGCGGGTATCGTGGAATACTTATATGCTCTTCCATCAACTTTGGCCTTAAATCAGCAGACGAACAGCATGCAATAATTCTCGGTTTCCAAAATTTTCTTAATACACTTGATTTCTCGATACAAATTGTCGTGAACTCGCGGAAAATGGATTTGCGCCCGTATCTTGCGCTCCTTGAAGAAAAAGCGCCGGAACAAAAAACAGAACTCTTGCGGATTCAACTTCGTGAATATATTGAATTTGTCCGCTCATTCGCCGACCAGGCAAACATTATGACAAAATCGTTTTATGTCGTTGTGCCGTATGCACCGCGCGCATCCGCCGCACATGCGATGAGCTTCTTACAGCGCGGAAATGCGTCTGTAAAGCATGCTGCCGCGGAAACTTCTTTTGGAGAAGATCGGGTGCAGCTTGAACAACGACTTTCGCTCGTTGTTGGCGGTCTCGCGGGTACCGGTGTTCGCGCGGTTCCGCTTGGCACAGAAGAAGTTATTGAACTTCTGTATCGTTCTTTTAATCCTGGCGAGTTGGAAAATCCTATTCGTCTCGACAACTAATATGGCACTTCTTGATTTTCTCAATCGTAAAAATGAAAAAGAAGCGGCGATGGTAGTGCCGGTACTTCCTAAAGATATTTATAAACAAGG
>JAPLWI010000021.1 GCA_026396675.1 Candidatus Kaiserbacteria bacterium
CGGACCGATCCACCCTCCGGCGTGTATTTGATGGCGTTGTCCAGCACGTTCAGCACTGCACGGGAGAGCTTGTCCTCTTGCGCCTGCACCCACAACCCGGGTGCAATCGCAAGATGGATGGAGATCCCCTTGACTTGGGCCATCGTCCTAAGCGAGCGGACCCGGTTTTCCAGCAGAGAAGAGAGGGAGGTTCGCTGCGCTTCGCTGCGCGCGTCCTCAGCCCGAGCCCAGGCCAAGTCAAGCAAGTTCTTCAAGGTGCGGGTCATAGTGTCCACGTCCACCAGCGACTCCTTCAGCGCTTCCTGGTATTCGCTCTCCTCGCGCGGACGGTCCAGCGTCACCTCGATCCCGGCGCGCATCGTGGAAAGCGGGGTCTTCAGCTCGTGGGCCACGTCGCCAATCAGTTGCCGCTCACGCTGGAAAGCCTGGCTCAGGCGGTCGAGCAAGCCATTGAAGGTGTAGGCCAGTTCCTGCAGCTCGTCCCCGGTGCGGGGGTCTTCCACGCGCTGCTGCAAGTTGGCCGATGAAATCCGCTGCATCTGGGCGGACATGCTGGAGATCGGTTGCAAGGCGCGTCGGGCCAGCATGTAGCCTCCGAAAACAGCCGGCGGGATGAGGACGAGAAAAACGGCCAGCAAGGTCCACAGCAGGGAGGCCAGGCTTTGCTGGATGGCATCCATCGGCGAGGCGAGCAAGACCGCACCTTGAAAGGAACCGGTCCCCCGGATCGGCGCCGCCCAAAAACGGAGGGTGAGGGCGCCTGCCGGCTGGGTGAGAAAGAAGGGATTGTCAGCCAGGCGCGCTTGCTGGAAAAGGCCAGCCAGGGCTTCTGGGGGAAGTTGCACCGAGGAGGAGCTGACCTGTACCCGCCCCTGGTCATCGAGGACGTAGACCAACATCCCGGGGATAGCAGCGAACTCCTGAAGGAAAAGTTCTTTTCCCATATTCGCATGCATATCAATGCCTTGCTGGGCCGCTACTTCCAGTACCTTGCCACCATGGGAGGCCAGCATACCGTCAGCCTGGGCCAGCAAGGCCTGGCGGGTGGCAAGGAAGACGACCAGCGAGATCAGCGCCACCGCGAGGATTAGGGTCAAACTGTACCAGAGAGTCAGCCGAAAGCGGACGCTGCGCGTGTTCACGCTTCGTTGCTGATCTTGTAGCCGATTCCGTGCACGGTCTGGATCAGTCTGGGCTCCCCCTCCGCGTCGATCTTCGCTCGGATGGAACGGATGAAGACGTCCACCACGTTGGACATGCTCTCGAAGTTGTAGTCCCAGGCATGTTCCTGGATGGTGGTCCGGCTCACCGCGTGCCCCTTGTGGCTGACGAGGATCTCCAGCACGGCGAACTCCTTGGGTGTCAGGGTGATCGCTCGCTGACCACGCCTGACCGTGTGGCTAAGGGGGTCTACCTCCAGGTCGCCAACCCGCAGGATCGGCAAGGCTTCTTGCTGGCTGCGCCGAATCAGGGCGCGCAGGCGCGAGCGCAGCTCAGCGAAGGCGAAGGGCTTGGTCAAATAGTCATCGGCGCCGCTGTCCAAACCCATCACCTTGTCCTCCAGGTTGGCCCGGGCAGTCAACATTAGGATCGGCGTCTTCTTCCCTTGAGCTCTCAGCGTCCGGCAAATGGTAAGGCCATCCACCTTGGGCAGCATGAGATCCAGGATAATCGCATCGTATTGCTCGTTCTCTGCCAAGAACTGGCCTTCTTCCCCGTCTGGAGCTAGGTCAACGGCAAAGCCATCCTCGCTCAACCCCTTCCGCAGGTTGCGGGCCAATCGCGTTTCATCTTCTACCACCAGGATACGCATCCCTTGCCTTCCCTGATTATACAGCGGACCGCCGCTTTCCTCCCGGCGGTCCGCCCCTTCGGACCTTTGTGGGTATCGCTCAACCCGGCTGGGCCAAAGATCCCCGGTCATCGTTCTTTCGGGCCACTCAAGTGGAACCGGGTGGGAGAAGGCCAACAGAGGAGCCATCCTGCGTGGAGGGAGGGTAGAAGCTGGTCTTTGCCTTGATCGTGGATGTGGCCAGACCAGGGTGGATAATGACGGCCTGCGTCGATGAGGACAATGCAATAGTGAAGGGGAATTCCCCAGTGAAGCTGCTCCAGAATGTCAGGACGATCAGGATCCCGACTATGGCGTAGATGGCAGCGCCCGCCAACAACCCTCTCGCTTTTGTTTGGTGGAGCTGGGAAGACTGAAGCGTGGAACGCTTCCAGAGAAAGGGGAGTGCCACCCCAACGTAGACTGTGGCTCCTGCCAACAGGGCTTGGGGGAACCCCCAGGTAATGGCCAGGATCAAAGCCAGGGCAGAACCAACTACCGAACTGAGGCTGTTGATGGCCCACATCCAGGGCACCCGATAGGCTTGTCCGTCTGCTTCCAGCTGGCGGATGCCGAGGGGAAAGGGGAAGCCCAGCAGAAACCCGAGGGGAAAGATAGCCCCTGCAGCTGCCAGAACTCGGGACATGAGCGGGAAGCCAAGCCAGCTATCGAAGAGGGCAGGTAGGAGGAAAGAGCTGCCCGCCAGGAGAACGGCAATCGCCAGCGGAAGCCAGGCCAGTACGCGCGGGATCCTATCTACAGGGATAC
>JAPLWI010000022.1 GCA_026396675.1 Candidatus Kaiserbacteria bacterium
CCAGGATCACCCCGTCACGCTCGCGCTCCTCCTGGTTGCGAACATCGACGATGATGGCGTTAGTGGGACTATCCAACACCGCGCAAAGATCAGCGGCGCTGATACCGGCAATACGGGTGGTAGGGAGCCCAGCCATCTGCCAAGCCAAGAACCCGCCTTGAAGGTATCCTGAGAGGCGGTCGAACCCCATCCGCAGAAGGGTGAGCAGCACCTCCTGTGAGGGTATCCCATCGCTGACCAGTAGGATCGGCCGGTCCTCAGGAAGGAACCAACCGGCAAAGGAGGTCAGTCTGTCCTCCCAGATGGAGAGAGAGCCGGGAATGTGGGCGGCGCAGTAGGATAAGGGGGAGCGCAGGTCCAGCACCAACGCCTCCTCCTGCATCCCGGTAAAATAAGCTGGAGAAAGGGGTGGCAACATCGGCAAGTATCCTAGGACCTGGCCTCTGGCATTGCTGCGGGACGGCGCACCATTCAAGTTCCACCGCTCCATGCGGGAGAAGTAGGGAGGGTACTCCAACCGGCGCACAGCCCACCGTCTAAACTCCTCGCGGCTCTTGGATTGCAGGGCCGGGTTGCTCTTCCGTTCCAGGCCGATCGTAGTCCATGCTCGCTCGGCGATAGTGCCACCGCAGAGTGATCCTGCACCGTGAGCAGGATACAGCAATATCCCGTCACCCAGGGGGAGGAGGACCTCGAAGAGGGAATGATAGAGGGCATCAGCCTAGCGTGGCGCCTCTTCAATCCCCATAAAATCCACCCGCCCAACCTCCCCGGAGAAAAGAGTGTCCCCGCTGAAGACAGCCCACGGGTTCACTTCCGCGTCAGATAACAGATAGCTGAGGCTGCCGGGGGTATGTCCGGGGGTGGAGAGAGATTGGATGGCCAAACGCCCAACTTGCCAGCTTTCACCCTCGGCCGGTTGGCCATAGACGTGAGGCCACTGCCGGTCGGCGTGCCAGACTGCCGCCCCGCTGCGTGCGGCCAACTCCTGCGAGCCCAGCACGAAGTCCTCGTGCCGGTGAGTCTCCAGAATATGGGTGATACGCATCCCCTGATTGACAGCCAGCTCGAGGTAGACCTGGCAGTCGCGCCGGGGGTCGATCACCACCACTTCGCATTGGTCTCCGATCAGATAGGAGTAGGCAGCCAAACCCTTTTGCTCAACCCGTTCAAAGAGCATCTTCCCCTGCCTACCGCCGGAAGAGCCCCACGACCGTGGGGTTTTTCGGAGCTGCGATCCTGGCGTCTAGAAGAATCCTGCTTTCCGAGGGATGATCGGTTGGGGTGAAGGCTTCCCGTCGCCCCGGAAATCCCCACTCGGCGAAAAGCGATTGAATCACGCTTTTCCGGTAGGGGTATGTCTTCTTGTTCATGAAGAGAGCCTCCTCTTGGTCAGAAGTAGACAGCCTGTGGCAGCATGTCTACTAAAAAGACAATCTCGAGCGTCCCTTTATTCCCATCGGCAATTCATGACAAGAGGGGCTTGACTCTCCCCTAAGGGGAGGGTCTAAGCTGTTATTACTGAGCCAAGCTTGTCCTCGATCGAAGAGAAGGAAGCACGGGAAGGAAAGGAGCAAAGGATGAAAATCGGTGACTTCGCCAAGCTAGGTCGGGTATCCATCAAGACCTTGCGCTATTACGATACGTTCGGCCTCTTGCAGCCGGACCAGATCCAATGGCGGACCGGCTACCGCTCTTACTCG
>JAPLWI010000024.1 GCA_026396675.1 Candidatus Kaiserbacteria bacterium
TCTGCGCTCTGGATCGGGCTGGCGCTCCTTTCCTCACTGATATCGATTCGGATCGCAATTTCTGTTGCCCTTATTGAAATCATCGTCGGGGCGATTGCCGGCAATATCATTACGCTTGCGCCGACTCCCTGGCTCAATTACCTGGCGGGCTTTGGGGCAATCCTTTTGACTTTCCTGGCTGGCGCGGAGATTGATCCTGCCGTCATTAAAAAACATCTCTGGCCCAGCGTCCTGATCGGCACAATGGGGTTCGTGGTTCCTTTTTTCGGTGTCCTGGCCTATACCCGTTTTCTCTGCGGATGGTCCTGGCCTCAAGCGCAAATTGCGGGTTTGGCCCTATCCACCACGTCGGTGGCCGTTGTCTATGTCGTCATGGTCGAGACCGGGTACAACCACGCGGAAATCGGTAAGATTATCTTGGCCGCCTGCTTTATCAACGACTTGGGCACTGTCGCTGCCTTAGGAGTGCTTTTTGCCAATTATAACCTCTGGCTCGTTCTTTTCGTGGTCGTGACCGCCGGCACCATGTGGCTTATTCCAAGGTTTGCTCCCTGGTTCTTTCGGCGCGTGGGCAGTCGCATTAGCGAGCCGGAAATTAAATTTATTCTGCTGGTGCTTTGCCTCCTGGGAGGGTTGAGCAACATGGCCAAGAGCGAAGCGGTCCTGCCCGCCTACCTGATTGGTATGGTCATGGCGCCCTTTTTCCTTAAGGAGCGGGTCATGGCCCAACGCATGCGCGTGATCGCCTTCACGCTATTGACGCCGTTCTTTTTTATCAAAGCCGGATCGCTGGTAAAGTTCGGGACTGTTTCGTCGGCGGCCGGACTCATCCTCATTCTACTGGGCGTGAAAATTGTCATGAAATTTACAGGCATCCTGCCACTAACCCGTATATTTCAATATGGCAATCGTGAAGGCATGTATATCACTCTTCTGATGTGCACGGGACTGACCTTCGGAAGTATCTGCGCCCTGTTCGGAATCACCAATGGAATTATCACTCAGGATCAATACACGGTGCTGGTGACGGCAGTAATCGCCAGCGCTGTGGTCCCGACCCTTATCGCCCAGAAATGGTTTCAGCCAAAACTGATAATAGAAGAGGAGGAAGAAAATGCATAAGAAAATACTACACGGACTGGACGGCTCGGAGGGTTCTTTCAAAGCTCTGGACGAGGCAATTGACCTTGCCAAACGCTATGAAGCCGAACTGCACACGATCTCCATCGAAGAACTCCCGCGCATGCCGGAAACTATCGGCGAAATGATCGAGGAAAAGGACTCTGCCAACGGGTTCTTCAAGGACGCCGTTAAGAAAGCCCGCCAAATGGCATCTGCCCAGGGGGTGGAGCGGCACTCCGCCGTTTATGATCGCGTGATGGGCAGCACCTGCCAGAGCTTAGTCCGCATGGTTCCATGCACGGTCCTGGTCGTGAAATAATTGATACGGCTGAAGCGAAAGAGGAAAAGGCGGTGAAACCGAATCTGAATATACAAATAAATGAAGACCAGCAGCGCAGCATATCCACTGCCCTGGCTTTGCTGAACGAGGTGCTCTGCTTATTTGAGGATTATGCGCGCGGGCGAGAAATTCGCTCAATCTTCTATGAAGAGCGAAACCGATTGACAGAGCGGCAACGCAAAAAGATGCTAATTGAAATTGAACGTATGCACGCGCTGATGCGCCGGATTAAAACCGAATTAGACCTGCCATTAAAGATCAAGGATGTCCAAAATGAAATATGGGGACGCAGTCGATTATTGCGGCCGGCCACGATATGACCATTTCCCATAAATCAAATATGGATGCGCTTTTTGCCAAAGCAAGACCGACAGCAACCCCAAGGCCGCCCCCAAAACCTGATAGCAGCCCGGATTCGATAAGAAACTGGTTTCTAATGTCCTGCCGCCTGGCACCAAGGGCGCGACGCAAGCCAATCTCCGGGGTCCGCTCTCTAACCGCCATGAGCATAACAGCCAGAATGCCGACACCGCCGACCAGCAAGGAAATGGCTGCGACGCTTGCCACAAGCAGGGTCATGGATTGTGTTGTTTCCCTTTCCGCCGCAAGTAAGGTCGCCTGGTTTTGGATGGTGAAATCGTCCTTTTGGACAGATAATCTGTGCCGTTGGCGTAACAACTCGGCAATCTCGCGCTCGGCGGCATCCAGAAGATCGGGTGTCTTCGCTTGGGCGTAGACCGTCTGCACGTATGTCACGTTGAGAAGGCGCCTCATCGCCGTTTGAAGCGGAACAATGATAATGTCGTCCTGATCAAGACCATTGGCGTCTGTGCCCTTGGCACGAGTTATACCGATAACCTCGAAAGGCACCTTCCCTATGCGGATTTGTCGGCCAATCGGGTCTGCGTCATCGAAAAGATTTGCAGCGGCGGTTGGGCCAAGAATTGCGACACGCCGCGCACTGAGCAATTCCAATTCGTCAAACTCCCGGCCGGTTCTGATACTGAAAGTTCGTACGACGAGGGGTGAATTGTCCATCCCATCCTTAGTGGTATTTGATTCGCGGTCTTCCCATCGCACGGCAACCTTTTTGCCGACTGCGGCGGCGGCCTGCGCAACGGACGGACATTCCTTCGCAACGGCCTCGGCGTCGGCAAGGACCAATGTGCGAACCACGTCCATCTGCCGTTGGCGACCGGCAATGATGGACGTCTGCCCGGCATTCACCACAATCAGGTTGGACCCCATGCTCCGAATCCGGGCAAGGACGCGCTTCTCGGAACCCTTGCCAGCCGACACCATGAGAACAACGACGCCCACACCGACAACAATCCCAAGAATACTCAGGAATGTGCGGAGCTTGTGGGCCGTGAGTATCTCAGCGGAAAGAATGATGTTTCGGGAAAGATTCATCGTAAGGCTTCGGTCGGGTTTAAGCGAGCGGCACGCCGGGCCGGTTGAACACCGAAGAAAACGCCTACGACTAGCGCAAAGACAAGTCCCATCGCGAACGGCTCCCATGAGACTACCAAGGGAAGTTTCGTGAAACGACCCAAGGTAAGATTGATTACGAATCCAGCTAGACTTCCCGCTATCATTCCCGACACAGTGACCGTCAGCGATTCCATCAGAAATTGTGTAAAGATATCCCGCTGTGTTGCGCCAAGCGCGCGGCGCAGTCCGATTTCTTTCTTTCTCTCGGCGAGCGAAATCAGAAGAATATTCATCAACACGATTCCGCCCACGATCAGGCTCAAACCGGCGAGCGCGGAGAGCAGAATCGTCAGAGTGCCGGAGATACCGCGCGCATTGCGGGCAACTTCGGCGGCGGAGAAAACGGCGAAGTCGTCTTCTTCCGGCGGCGTGATGTGGTGGCGTTCGTGAAGCAGTTGGCGAATCTCGCCGGCAATGCGGTCGAGTTGGTATGTGTCATTGACTTTAACGCGAATATTTGTGATATACTCCTGGTTTAACAAGCGTCGTAGGCCGGTTGTCAGAGGAATAAAAAGGCGGTCGTCAAAACTGTCGCCCATTGGGCTCACACCGCGCGGCAACAAGACCCCTTTGATACGGAACCGAACATTGCCGATCTGAACGCTTTGCCCTACGGGGGTTTCGTTCCCGAAGAGATCCTTGGCGAGTTTGGAACCCAGGAGGCACACGCGGGCCAGCGTGGCAACGTCCTCGCTGGTGATAATTTCACCCTCGCCGGTGTACCAATCCCAGGCATCATGCCATTCCGAACCGCCTGCCATGATGCCGGCCTGGACTTGGACAGAGCCAGCCTTGATCGGCATGCTGGCGCGCCTGACGAAGGGCGCGACAACGGCGATTCCCTTTATGTGATTACGTATGGCTTCAGCATCTTCCAAACGCAGGGTTGTGATACCCGCTTGGGGCGGGGAGAACCCTTTACCGCCGCCGGCTGTAATCATGATCGCATGCGTCCCGAAACTGTTGACACGCTTCATGACATTCTTTTCTGTGCCTTTACCGATGGCCATAATGACGGATAGTGCGACAATGCCGATCACGGTGCCCAGCATCATGAAAAACGTGCGCAATTTGTTCCCGGTCAGCGCCCGCGCTCCTTCTTTCGCAATTCGC
>JAPLWI010000028.1 GCA_026396675.1 Candidatus Kaiserbacteria bacterium
AAGAATAGTATCGGTACCAATGATTACTAACTGATAGCGGCCATGGGGAACGATGAAGCGATAATGGCCATTGGAGTCAGAGATACGGGTAGTAACTAGTGAATTAAATTTGGTTTCCTTCAGGCCCAGCTTAATACCAACTTGAGGTTCGCCGGCAGTATTAGTAATTAAGCCGGGGTGGGGAAGAAAAAATTGATGGAGACGATAAAATAAACTTTTATCTTTATAAGGATCGAGAGGAATGTCAAGATAATCACCAGCGGAAAATGATTTACCAAGATATGGATCGGGATAATTGAGTTGTTTAAGGTGAGCTTTGGAGGGAAAAGCAAAATCGGGGTGATCTATCTTTAACGTATGATTACCCGGAGGAAGTTTGGCAGCAATAATGCCAAAGATATTGCTGGTGAGGTGATAACGGTTATCAACAGTGGCGTGGATACCGGAGAGTGGTTCGTGAGTCAGGGAATTGAAAACTAATCCAAGGGGTTGGCCATCACGATGGTTAAGAGAATTAAGCAACCGGAGAAGCAATAAGACGACGCCGATGACCAGAAGCAAAAGAAGCAGAGGGAAAATAAAATTTTTAGTGCGGAGGGATGAAGAAAAAGCGACCACCTGATTAACCAGAGGGTTTTTGGTTTTGAGGGCAATAGATTTGGTAAGGGGATTGCCGGTAATGTCTGAGCCATAGACAGTAAGGTAGTAGTTGGTATTGGGAGTCAGTGGTTTAACAAATTTGACAGTAATAACATAGTCAGATGAACTGCCGGTAACAGTGAAATCCGGGTCGACAGAGGTTAAAACAGTTTGGTCGAGACTAACTTTGACGGAATGGAGGTCGACACCGGATTGGTGGTCGGAGATTTTGATGGTAGCAGTGGGAGTAAGGTCGATAATGTCTTTAGAAACGGGTTTGATAAACTCAATTTGAGGCGGATACAGATCGGGACCGGTGGAGGAAGGAATGGATGGGGGTAAAGTAGATCCGAGGCAGATAGGACAGGTATCCTGACTGGGGCAAAAACCGGAAGGTAAAGGGCCCCGGGTTGGTGAAGGGCCATAAGTGGGAGATGGACCGTAGGTAGGTGATGGGCCGAGGGTAGGAGAAGGACCGGGGGTAGAGGTTAGCCTTGGAGTGGGGGAAGGGCCGGGAGTGGAAGTTGGGCCGGGAGTTGAGGTGGGATTGGGGCCCGGAGTGGAAGTTGGGCCGGGGGTGGGAGTTGAGGTGGGCCCGGGGGTGGGGGTGGGACTGATGGGTTGATTAAAATGGATAGTTAGGGTGCTGGAATTGCCGGCGAGGTCGGAGGCGGTGGTGGTCACAGTATTAACCTGATTGGTATAAAGTGGTCTGGTGGGGTGAATGACGATATTGTAAAGAGGTGGGCCGTCGGTAACGGTGACCCAGGAGTCAGTGGGAAGATAAGTAACACCGTTGAGAACTATGATGACAGTGGAGATGTCGACGCCGGAAAAACTGTCGGAAATTTCCAGTTGGATATCAGCGTCGGCGGGAACGTTTTGTTGCCCGTCTTCAGGCGAGATATAAGTAATAGTCGGCGGGACTTCGTCCCTGGCAGCAATAGAGGCAGTGACGGCAACAGTAGGAGCTTGGGAAACAATTTCACCCAGAATTGAATTGTTAATTTGAGAATTACGGATAAAGACCAGAAAATTAAGATAAAAAAATGATACTAAAATCAATAATACCCGGCGATGCATTGATTAAATTTATCACAAACTAGGGGAGGGTTTAAGTCCTATATTTATGGGCGGTCTTTATATTTCTTTTTTAGGTCTTCCAGTTCTTTTTCGAGCTTGTCGGCTTTGACTTCAGAAGAAGAGATGGTTTGGCGGCGGGTAATAACAACAATGGAGTAGAGGACGACAACGGCGGCAATAAGAAGGATAATCAGTCTCCAGGGAATGACCCAGAAGAACAGGGTGGCGGTGAGCAATTGGCCCTGGGTGCCGTAAACAGTATTGAGTTGAGCCCGAAAGCGGCCTAGGAGCCATTTAGCGGGATAAGTGACATCAATGTTTCTTTGGGTCAAAGGAAAAATTCTGGTTTCTGGTAGGTAAACCTGGCCGACTTTAAGGCCTAAAAGATCGGTAATGGTGACCGAGCCGGCGGGAATAATGTGAACGTCGGAAAGATTAACGAAGGTACTGGAAAAATTAACCGGGCCGTATTCGAGGAAGGCGGGGCCGGAGAAATTGGTAATTTTGGCGTCTTCTTTAATGTTGCCGGGAACAGTAATGTAGAGAAGAGTACCAACCCGGGTGGTGACGATGGAGCCGGTACCATTGATGGTGGTATTGGCGTTATCGGGAGTTTGGAGAATCATGGCATAATGACCACCAGCAGTGGCCTTGTCAGGAACAATAATGGTGACGGTTAGTGTTTTTGTTTCGTTAGCTTTAAGCTGGACTTTATAAGCGGAAATTTGAACCCAGTTTGAGGCGGCCCAACGGTTGGCAGTTTCACTAATGCCATCGAGGGGAATAGGGGTGCCTAACTCATCGCTGACGATAAAGTCTTTAACCTCAAGGGAAATAGTTTTGGGAGTATTAGAATCGTTTCTGACTTTAATTTCTTTAACGACAGCGGCGCCGGGCTTAACAGTAACTTCGAGGCGGGGAGGAATGGCAGTCAGACCTTGGGCTGTTTGAGCCCGGACAAAGGCGGGACTTAAGGAGTAAAAAGTAAGAAGTATGAATAATATAAAAATTGTTTTTTTCATATTTAAAAGATGGCTGTGGCCGTGTAGACGACCTGGTTTTCATAATCACCGGCTCTTTGGAACGTGGTAGCGGCGACACGGTAGCAAACGGCGGTATAGTGAGTTACAGTAGGGGTGGCATTATAGTAAAAAATGGTCTGGGCGTTAGCAGTTCCGACTCCAAATGCCCTGGCAGTAAAGTTACTGCCGGAAGTAGTAAAAGACAAAGTCGGGCCGACATTGAGAGCCTGGAGAGAATAACCGAATTCGGAATTAGAAGTATCAGAGCTGGTCCAGTTGGCGGCAGTAATGGTGTTACAGCCGGAGGCATCGCAGTTAGTATCAGGAATGGTAGTACCGGAACCGTCAAGGTTGTTCATAACATGACCTTCAAAAGCAGTGACCACATAGCCGGCACCGTTGGTGATAATGCCAAGGCGTTGAGCTAAATTATTGGCAGTGGAACCGATCGCAATTGAGCCAAAAGGAACGGCGGTGGCAGTAACTGAGGTTTGATTGGCAGACATGGGAACACCGCAACCGGTAGTACCGATAGCCGAAGAATCAATAGTAAAGGTCAGAGTCGGGTCAATCACTGCAGTAACCCGGACAGCTTCATTAACGGCCAGACGGCCAACAGCAGTATCGGCACTAACGAGTGTAGACGAGCCGTCGTAGTGACGAAGAAAAAAAGTGTAGACGTCAGCGTTGCCTTCATTGGCAGCAGTGTGATTGGGAGTGGGATTAATTAATTTATGGGTACCGCCGATAATCATGACCGCGGTAACACCGGTGTTAATAGGGGCATTACCGGTAGGAGTGGTACAGGTAAAGGACTGATAATAACCAGTGAGAGCAGTAGTACCGGTAATACTGACAGTGGTGCCGACAGCGGCGCTACCGCTCCAGGGGCAGGTGATATCACCAGCGGCAACAGCGCTGGAACCGGTGCCAAGGTCAAAACCGTTCATGTCGGGGATACCGTCATTATAAGATTCGCTGGTAGTGGAGGTAACCCGGATTAGAACTTCCCATTTGCCACCATTGTAAGTGGAATTGGGAGAAAAACTGACAGTGTGAACAGCGGAACGGGTGGCGATGGCCACGGCGCTGACACCAACATCAACAGCGGAAGTGCCGGTATTGAGCTGGAAGGAACCGGTGTCACCAATGTCTTTAATGGTATAGATATGCATGGTGCCACCAATACCGATAGATAAAGTATCACCAGTAAAAAGATTATCGGAAGTTTTGGAGGGGCCACTAAGACCAATTTGAACCACAGAGTTGCCGGCGGTGTTACCGGAAGAGAGAACGGCAAAATAAGAGAGTTGAGAAGAGCTTAGGGAATCACGAACATTGGAGGGGGCGGCAGAAAAAACCGGTCTGGTTTTTGAGCAATAGACAGCGGTGCCAATGACAAAAAGAAGGAGGAGCCCGAGGCTAAGTTTAAGTTTCATTAGTTAGTATAAGTATTTGTAATACTATACTAAAGATAAGGGGGAAAGGGAATGGTGTCAAGGGATAGATTACAAAAACCCCCTTCGACAAGCTCAGGGGGTTTTAGGTTAGAAATAATCTAACATTAAGGTTGTTTTTTTAAGTTGCCTAATGTCGGTGAGTCGGAAATAATAAATCCGGACTGGCAATCTGGGTCAGTGGTTTTGAGAACGGCAACACGTATACTTCCGGCACTTCCCAGATTAACTGAATCAAAGCCAGTTACTTCAACCCGGGTGCCTTCGTCTATGTCGCAAGTTTTGCTTTGAGGTGATTGGAAGGCAGTAGTTAGGGTGGTTCTTTGGGTGGCAATGTATGAACCTTCTTCAATGTTTGGACTACAGGCAGAAGCGCCGCTTAATAGCATTCCGGTAGCAATTACAATCTTAGTAAATTTAGACATTATTCTTTCACCCATATATGTACTTAATTGGTAATAGTCTGATGAACAGCCTATTATCTTATAATATTAAGTTATTGTCAAGTAGGGTGGTTGTTTTTAGCTTTCAGGAGACGGGTTAGCAAAAGGGCTACGAGAGTGATAAAGATGATAATAATGACCAGAGAATAGGGGAAAATGTAAAAAGAGACGGTGACGGGCGGGGTGTTGAGACCGGGATCGAGAGAATAGGTGGCAGTGTAGGCTCCCGGCCAGAAGGGCGGGTTTAGTTGGGTTTGAAAATGACGGGAATAGTGGGCCAGGACGTTTTGGGCCGGAAGGACAGCTTCGTTAATGGTAGTATTGCCTTTTTTAAGGCTAATTTTTAAAGGTGTGGCAAAGTAAAAGCCGGATTCATTGTTGATATCAGCTTGAAAAGTTAAAGGGGTAAAAAATAGATCTTTGAACCGGGGGGCGATGCGGGCATTGGTAATTGAAGCGGAAACAGCAGGATTGGCGACATCAGAAGTGGAAATGAGCAGGTGGCTGCCAATTTGGCCGGAGAAACTGCTAAGGTTGGCTAAACCGCCGATCTGGTTGTTGGTATTTTGAGAAATAAAGAAAGTGTAGTAGGAATCGCCCAAAGGGGCTGAAGAATCAAGCTTGATTTTGAGAACCAGTTGTTTGGATTCGCCTGACTTAAGGTAAAAAGATTGATTGAGGGCCAGATCGGCGTTTTGGAGAGAGAAGCTAAGATAGGGATTACTGACAGCGTGGAGGTAGTCAACCGCGCCGTTTAAGCCGGTAGGCAACCAGGGCTTGAGGCTGGAGGTGAGAAAAATGGTAGCATCCGACTTGTTGGTGACGGAATATGCTTGGATAAAGACAGCGCCGGGTTTGGCAACCAGTTCGGTTTGATTGGGAGTGATGGATAAATTAAATGAAGCCATAGCTAGTAGTTGGGAACGGCGGTATAAATAATGGCATTTTCGTATTTACCTTCGGGCTGGAGGGAGGAAATGTTAACCCGGTAGGTAATGGTAGCTTGGCGGTTTTGTTGAGGGGTGTTTTCAAGCATGATGATTTGAGGAGTTTGGGAAAAATGGCGGAAGTAGGTGTTATCGGCAAAATAGGCAGAAGTACCATTACCTTGGGCGTTAAACCCAAAACCATAGGCAGTGGTCCAAACGCCGTCGACAATATCAGGAATGGTAATACCGGAGTTGAGAGTAGATAGAGGGTGATTGTCGGAGGCATTAACCTGGTAGCCGTGGCCGGCAGGAGAGGAAACAGATAGTTGATTACTAGCGGTAGAAGCGACACCGATGGTGAGAGAGCCGAAATTAATTTGAAGAGAGCTAACGGAGAAGGAAAAGGGAAAAATTTTATCATAAGCATACTGGGCACCGGCCTTAAGGATATAGTGGTCGGAATCACACTGACCGGGGGCGTT
>JAPLWI010000017.1 GCA_026396675.1 Candidatus Kaiserbacteria bacterium
AAAATATATATCTATGGCAAGCACGCGCTTATTGAAGCGCTTCGTAATACGCCTAAGGTTATTCGGAAGGTGTTTCTAGCGCGTGATATGCGCCTGACCGGCCAGGGCGATACAGAATTGCGCATTCTTTTAAAAAAACACAATATTCCAACTGCGGAATTAGCGACTGGCAAGGGGAAAGAAATGGTTGGAAGAGACGCTGTGCATCAGGGTGTGATCGCTACGATGGATCCTTCTGCCCTTCTTGTGTCACTTGATGATTTTCTGGCAAAGCTTGATATGAAAAAGAATCCTGCGATTGTCATATTCGGCGAAATTCAAGATCCGCACAATGTCGGCGCAATCATCCGCTCTGCTGCCGCTTTCGGTTTTTCGGGAATTCTTATTCCAGAACATCATCAGGCGCCGGTTACTGGAACAGTGGTGAAGAGTTCTGCTGGCATGACCTTCTCTATTCCGCTCGTTTCTATAGGCAATGTGAACCATACACTTGAAGTACTGAAGAAAAAAGGTTTTTGGATCTATGGACTTGCCATGCACGGAAAGACGACACTCGGAACAGATGTTTTTGACGCGCCGAGCGCGTTCGTTATCGGCAATGAAGGCGCCGGAATTCGTGATAAAACGCTTGATGCTTGCGATGTCATACTTTCTATCCAGATACATTCGCGTACAGAATCTCTAAATGCCGCTTCCTCCGCCGCCGTGGTTTTCTACGAGTGGTCGCGGAAGCACCCTGAAGCATTAGGGAGTAAAATGTCTGCATGAGCGAAAAAAATATCGTCATCCTTTATCACGGCGGATGTCCAGACGGTTTCGCTGGCGCGTATGCGGCGTGGAAGAAATTTGGCGATACAGCGGAATATATTCCGCTGAAACACGACGATGTCGCTCCCGAAGGGCTCGCTGGCAGGCAATTATTTTTTATCGATTTCACCTACCCGCAAGACATTATGGATGAGTTGGTAAAAATTGCAGAATCAGTGGTGGATCTCGACCATCACCTCGGGAACAGAAGTGTTGTCGAGAGTATTCCAGAACATATTTTCGATGATAAGCGCTCTGGTTGTACTATCGCGTGGAGTTATTTCCATCCTGATATTCCAGTTCCGCTTCTGCTGAAATATGTTGAAGATGGTGACCGCTATGTTTTCTTACTTCCCGATTCTCGCGCAGTGCTCGCGTATGCGTATGCGCAGAAATTTTCGTTTGAAGATTGGGACAATTTGGTGCAGGAATTTGAAAATGAAAAAACGCGTGCGATGTTGATTGAGAAAGGAAAAATCTATGCGGAACACTTTACGATTCTTGTTGAACAAATTGCAAATAAGGCAGTGCCTGTGTTGTTTGAAGGATTCGAGTGTTATCTCGCAACGGCCGCCAATATGTTTACTTCTGATGTTGGGAATCGTCTCGCATTACTGCGACCGCCCTTAGGTATAGTGGCAAATCTGCACGGCGATGTCTTGAATGTGTCACTCCGCAGTGACTCAAGCGTGGATGTGTCGGTCATTGCCCAGAAATATGGTGGCAATGGACATCCTCAGGCCTCTGGATTTCGCGTTCAATGGGGCGACAAACTTCCGTGGACGGTACTGAAAGAAAATGAAAATCTTAGCCATTGAGACAAGCTGTGACGAGACCGCAATCGCAATACTTGAATGCGATGGTAGCGAACAGCACGCAAAATTTACAGTACTTGGAAACGCGCTTATCTCGCAAATAGAATTGCATAAACAATATGGCGGCGTCTTCCCCTCTCTAGCGAAACGCGAACATGCAAAAAATCTCGTGCCGATTCTCGAAGTCGCGCTTGAAGAGGCAAAATTGTTGCATAAAGATAGACAAATGATTTCGGAAGAAACGCGCGCCAAAATTTCAGAAATTTTGGCGCGCGAATCAGGTCTTGCCGAAGCATTTTTTGAATTCATTTCCGAATGCAAGGCACCAGAGATTGACACGATCGCTGTTACGGCTGGACCTGGACTTGAACCGGCACTCTGGGTCGGTATTAGTTTCGCCAAAACGCTTGCACTTGTCTGGAATAAACCGCTTATCGCCGTTAATCATATGGAAGGCCATATTCTCGCGGCTCTCGCACAAGAAACGCAAGGAGACACCTTGAAGATCCAAGAAGTCACATTGCCTTTGCTTGCCCTTCTCATTTCCGGCGGACACACCGAGCTCGTGTTGATGAAAAAATGGTTGGAATATGAATTCATCGGAGAAACGCGCGATGACGCAGTAGGTGAAGCATTTGATAAAGTCGCACGCATGTTAGGACTTCCATATCCTGGCGGACCAGAAATTTCGCGTCTCGCAGAAGAAATTCGAAGTTTGGGTTTCGTAAAACCATCATCAGATGATGGATTTACGAAACCCCTCACATTCACATTGCCACGGCCAATGATACGTGAAGATAATTGCGATTTTTCTTTTGCGGGGTTAAAAACGGCCGTGTTGTATCTCTTGAAAAAGATGCCGAATGTCAGCGAGGATGACAAAAAACATATCGCATATGAATTTGAAAACGCGGTCGCCGATGTGCTGTGGCATAAGACCTCGCGTGCACTTGAAGAGACCTGTGCGAAGACGCTCGTCATCGGCGGCGGCGTTTCTGCTAATACACACATTCAACGCGTTTTCAAAGAAAAAATCCAAAACGAATACCCAGAAGTCGCGCTTCGTATTCCAGAATTTGCGCTTTCAACTGACAATGCCGTTATGATTGCGCTCGCTGGTTACTACTGCGCACTGCGCGCTGAATATTCAATCGATTTTAAAGCAAATGGCAACCTGCATCTTATCTGATATATTTTAATAATGCCTGAGAAATTCTTAAAACCCTATGATCCGGCCGCGACAGAATCGCGGATATACGCCGCGTGGGAGGAAAGCGGTTTTTTCAATCCTGACGAGTGTGTAAATAAGGGTGTTACCCGTGCGGATGCTCCGGCATATTCAATTGCACTTCCACCACCAAATGTGACCGGACGCCTACATATGGGTCATGCCCTTATGCTTGCTGTTGAAGACATTTTCATCCGTTATAAACGCATGCGCGGATTCCGCACTATATGGATGCCCGGCACTGACCATGCTGCTATTGCAACACAATCAGTTGTTGAAAAACAAATTAAAAAAGAAGAAGGCAAAAGCCGTCACGATCTCGGTCGCGAAGAATTATTGAAACGAATTGAAGCATTTGCAGCAGAGAGTCACGCCACTATTGTGTACCAATTAAAAGCGATGGGGGCGTCGCTTGATTGGTCGCGTGAAGCATTCACACTCGATGAAACACGTAGCCGAGCAGTGCGCGCGGTTTTCAAACGAATGTATGATGCTGGTCTCATTTATCGCGGTAACCGTATCGTCAATTGGGATCCAAAAGGCCAGACAACTATTTCTGATGATGAAATTGTTTACGAAGAACGGGCGGCAAAATTATACACCTTTCGTTACAGCAAGGACTTCCCTATCTCTATTGCGACCACACGTCCTGAAACAAAAGTTGGCGATGTTGCAGTCGCGGTGCATCCTGATGATTCACGCTATGAGAAATTTGTCGGGAAAGAATATGACGCCATCTTCTGCGATGTACCGATTCATATAAAAATTGTCGCGGATAAAGAAGTCGATCCGGATTTTGGCACGGGAGCTGTCGGTCTGACTCCTGCACATAGTCACACCGACTGGGATATCGCTGACCGACATGGGCTTTCGCATGAGGTCATCGTTATAAATGAATATGCGAGGATGGCAGTCACTGGTCGTCTTGCAGATAAGAAAACGGTTGAGGCACGCGAGGCAGTCGTTAAATGGCTGGGAGACGAAGGACTGCTAGAAAAAGAAGAAGATATTACTCAAAACGTCGCGACCGCAGAACGCACTGGCGGCATTATTGAGCCGTTACCTAAATTACAGTGGTGGGTTGAGGTAAATAAAGAAATTCCTGGAAGAGGGAAAACATTAAAGGAACTCATGATCGAACCGGTACGTTCCGGGGCTATCAAAATTATTCCTGACTATTTTGAGAAAACGTATTTCCATTGGATAGAAAATCTGCGCGATTGGTGCATCAGCCGACAAATCTGGTATGGGCACCGCATTCCGGTCTGGTATCGCGGTGAAGAGATTACTGTCGGGGTTGAACCAGCCGAAGATGGATGGATACAAGATGAAGACACACTTGATACATGGTTTTCTTCTGGTTTGTGGACATTTTCAACATTGGGTTGGCCAGATGATACTGATGATTACAAAAATTACCATCCGACTGATCTTCTTGAAACCGGTTATGACATTCTTTTCTTTTGGGTTGCGCGCATGATACTTATGACCGAATTTGCGCTTGGTGACATTCCATTCAAGACGGTCTATCTTCATGGTCTCGTCCGTGATGCGGGAGGACGGAAAATGTCAAAATCACTTGGTAATAATCTTGACCCGCTAATCATGTCGGAGAAATTCGGCGCGGATTCGGCGCGGATGGCGCTTGTTGTTGGCAGTACACCGGGCACCGATATGCGCATTAGTGAAGATAAAATAAAGGGTTACAAACACTTCGCCAACAAACTTTGGAATATCGCGCGGTTTGTGTTGGCGAGCGCGAGTGAGCAGAAAAATGGGGATAGGACTTGGGCTAGCGCCCCGGAGCGTGCCCATTTTTCTGCTTACGAGTGCGAGCGGTTGGACAAACTTGATGAACTTACAAAAGAAATCACTACAGACATCGATGAATTCCGCATCTATCTAGCAGCGGAAAAAATATATCACTATGTCTGGCATGAATTCGCTGACAAGATTATCGAGGAATCGAAATCGACACTTTCTGGAAACGATGCTTCCGCGCGCGTTTCGCGCGCGCGCCTTCTGCTTTTGATTCTTGATCGCGTTCTGCGATTACTCCATCCCTTTATGCCCTTCGTCACTGAAGAGATTTATCAATCAATGCCCACAAAAGACACAGAATTTCTGATGGTTGCAAAATGGCCATCTTCTGCCGAATAAAACAAAGACCTTGATACACCTGTA
This sequence comes from Candidatus Kaiserbacteria bacterium, assembly GCA_026396675.1. Classification (GTDB taxonomy): domain Bacteria; phylum Patescibacteriota; class Minisyncoccia; order Phycocordibacterales; family Phycocordibacteraceae; genus C7867-001. The sequence continues at coordinate 5,035 of JAPLWI010000017.1, forward strand.
TCAAGGTCTAAGGCCAATCGGTGACCGCAATATTGTTTTCCACAAACACCAGAGCGATTTCCTCAGTCACTATTTGACTTCTTGGAACGAATATACTTCTGCTGCCACGAAGCGGAAAATGGGCAACCCATATTTCGTTTTCTAGTGCGAACAAGGTCGTTTTCTTGACATGAGCATTCCCCAACGAACCTTCGCTCACTTCCCATACTTGCAATATTCCTCCCGGCAGTCCTCCTTTAACCAGCTTTGTGTAATCAAGAATAATTTTGGTGCGATCAGGTCGATGTTTTTCTTCACCAAATCCCTTTAACCATTCGCAACGAAACTCGGTACATGAAGCTGGTTTCTCCGCATACATCAGACAACCTCTGCCGATAGAACAATACTGGCACCATTTCCCAAGCGGTTTATCAATTTCAATCACCGCAATTGATTTGCAGCAAGCAGTACAACCGCCGCAGATTCTCTGAATGTTCTTGGTGTCCATAAACACCTCCTTTCTGGAAAGAAACTTACAGCATATCAGACCAGATGACAAGCCGTGTTAAAATAATCGAGTGGATTTCCTCACACTCATCTACGCGTTTTTCGGTGGACTCTTCCCATCTCTTATTTGGCTCTATTTTTTATTGAAAGAAGACGCGCGCCATCCGGAACCGAAGAAGCTTATCGCGTTCGCGTTCATTGTCGGAATGCTGATGGTGCCACTCGCACTCCCGCTCGAACAATTCGCTAAAACCTCCCTGCTCGGCGACCAGTCAAATATGTCGTTGTTAATCTTGGTCGCATGGGCGCTTATTGAAGAAGTGTTGAAATATGCAGCTGCCGCCTCGCTCATTCTCTGGCGTCCTGCGGTCGACGAGATGCCTGATTATGTGATTTATATGATTACAGTGGCGCTTGGTTTCGCTTCTGCAGAGAATATGCTTTTCCTTATCACGCCTCTTATGAACGGAGGGGCGGCGAGCAGTATCTTCACTGGTGATGTACGATTCCTCGGCTCAACACTGCTCCACATCGTTGCTTCTGCATCAATTGGTTTCGCTCTCGCCTTCTCGCACAACGGTCATCCGATGACGCGTGTGACTGCTACCGTGTCTGGACTTATCCTCGCCATCGCATTGCACACTGCCTTCAACGCGCTTATTATAAATGAAGGCACTTCAAGCGCATTTATCGCTTTCGCCTTTGTTTGGGTGGTCGCCGTTGTTTTCTTCGCGGCGTTCGAAGTGCTAAAATATTTCCAGTACCGAGACATTCCCATTAACACCTGACATTATGACTACAAAGCGTTCGTTTTTTGATCGTCTCTCCGGCAACATTTCGGCTGGTGACGCGTTTGATTCTTTTGATGATGAACTACCTACGGTAACAGCGCCTGTGCATAAAGAGTCACGCAAGCAAGCGTCTGGGTCGTCTTCTCGTCCTGCGCCACTTGACGACGATCTCTCCGGGAGCGAGGGACAACTCCCTGTTGATGTGCACCAGACAGCGAGTGATATAATCGTCCGCGCTTTTGTTGCCGGGGTTCGTCCAGACGAACTTAGTATTTCTATAAGCCGCGATATGGTTGAGATAGGCGGTTCGCGAATGGAACGCGAACAAACTTCTGGTTCTGATTATTTTACGCGTGAACTTTTTTGGGGTTCTTTTTCGCGCGCAATCATGCTCCCACAAGAGGTTGATGTTGAGGCCTCCTCAGCAAGCGCTAAAGACGGCCTTCTTACAATCATTCTTCCGAAACTTGATAAAGCACGACAGACGAAATTGCGCGTGAAGGCTGGTTAATCTAAAGTAATCGTCGTTTCTGGCGGTGGTGTTGTCACTATTTCAACAGTGAAAGGAAGGCGCGCAATAAGACGACCGTCAATCGTTTCTACGTCAACGCGCCACTCCCCCTCCTCACTTATCGGTACTGCTGAGTAGCCGCGGTAGCCACCATCGCGACCGCCGACAATATGATAGTTAATTACTGATTTTGTCACCCATTGTTTTTTTGAAGAATCAAATAATTGCCAACGATGGACAATAGCCGTTGTAAGCGTTGTCGGAGCGAAGACAGAACTATATGCATAAAGCGATTCGCCGGAGATAATGTGTAGAACTGGAGCGAAACCAAGATAGTGTACTTGCCATGATTCTTCCTCGCCTGTCGCTGCGTATGTGCCAGAAACGCGCGTTACCGAGTGATATATGCCTGCTGCCTCTGCAGAGAGCGGCAAAGGAGGCAGAATATTGGTGAAATAAAAAACATTAATAACCACGAGTACGCATAGAGCACCGACGCGAATTCGTTGAACATCAGCGAGAAATTTCTCACGTCCGAGAATGCGCAACAAAATTGTAAACAATGCGAAGAGACACACTGCCACGAGACTGCTTTCAATAAATGTCCATGTCCCAATAGTGCCGGTATAGATAGGCACTTCGAATATTGTGCACGAGTATAGAGCGAAAAAGAAAAGCACACTCGTAAAAACGAGCCGCGAGTGATATTTGTGGAAATATTCGTTCGCGAGAAATACGAGGAACAACAGAAGAAGAAACGGCCACGACGCGCTGAATACAGCAGAGCGGCCATAAAAAATGACGAAAGCGCTCCAGAATCCTCCAAGTGCGAATTGCGTTATAAGAGGAAGCAAAAAACGCCAACGCGGCCGCGGACGGCCGCGCGCAACGCGTGCTTCAATAAAATGGAGCCACGGTATGGTGATAAAGCATGCAAGAGAAAATGAGGCAAGCCATAATTGCGTCTGCCAGAGATCTACACGTTCAAAAAGAAGATTGTCACACACAAAACCGGCGATCATCGCGAGCGCCGAAAGATGTCGTTCGTATTTCTGTATCCACGAAAAGAGCTTACGATACATATCGGTGCTTGGACCCGGGCTCGAACCGGGGACCCCTTCCTCTTCAGGGAAGTGCTCTACCAACTGAGCTATCCAAGCTTTTGGGAACTATTTGCTAGCTGTGTAAGAGTTTATCAGTTTTTGGATATCAGCGGAAGTCGGTAGGCCAAAAGGCCCAGAAGGTGTGGAGGTGCCAGATGAAAAACTCTTAACAATCGGTTGGAGATACTGCTGGTACAAATAGAGCGGTAAGAGAAGAACGATAGCCCAGATGATAATCTTGAAAATAAATCCGAGCCACTGACTTCGCCGAATCGCGCGCAACATTCTGTTATTTTCCCGCGCGAGTGCGTGCGTTTCTTCAAGCAGTTTTTTAATTTCAGGGTCCATATAGTGAATATATTAACATTAAAAAGAGCGGCCATTGTCGGCCGCCCTTTCTTATAAGGATCACATCTTGTTTATTTTTATTTCTCTACACACTTCCTCCACCTCTTTCTCCCAAGAAGAGGAATCAGTGGTGTCGATGTTGGCGAGTACAGCACACGGCGGATCTTTTTTCTCCCAGTGGCCGCTCACCAATCGGTAATGCTTCGGCAAGAGATGTAGCATCTCTTGCAACTTGGTTATTGCCTCCATCTTTTTCCGCTTCCATTCAGAATCAGAAGTACAATTTGTTCGTCGGATTGTATCTACAATCCTGCCTACCATTACGCCAACATCACAGCTAACATAGATAAAGACAATGCTGGCTCCAATCTTTTTGGCCTCCTTGTTCAAGGAGGCGCGTTTCTTGGTGTCCACAAGATCTGAATCAACAATGATAACGTCACTTTCTTGGTTAAATGCGTAGATTTTATCTGCGCAGATAACTACTGCGTGTGCGTGTGCGTGGTGGATGTGTTTGGAAAGAGCTTGCGCAACCGAACTCTTGCCTGAACCAGCAATGCCTATTAAGGCAATGATGGTTGGATTCTTTGCGCATTGTTGCTCTTTGCCAGCGAATTTTCCCTTTAAAAACTTTAACATCTAGCACCTCCATTCCTTTTTATTTTATTTTCAAATCTGAATCTATATTAGCACGATGTAACTATAAAGTAAAGTTGTGCCCCTTCCGGGAGTCGAACCTGGATCAGCTCGTTAGGAGTGAGCCGTTCTATCCATTGAACTAAAGGGGCAAAATGCTATTCCTTAATACCAAGAGCAGCGGAGAGCTTCTCACGATCAAAACCAACAATGACATCATCGCCAATCGAGATAACCGGCACGCCCATTTGGCCGGACCTATTTATCATCTCTTGGCGCTTATCTAAATCATGTGCAACATCAAATTCGGTATAGGTAATACCCTTCTCTTTCAAAAAATCCTTAGTCACTTGGCAGAAGTGGCAGGTCGGTGTGCTGTAAATAGAAACAGTTTTGTTCATATAATTTGATTATACATTATTGTGCGGAATGGGAGAATCGAACTCCCGCCCGTTGCTTGGGAAGCAACTGTTCTACCACTAAACCAATTCCGCAATTAGAACCAATTCAATATCTTCTGCCACCAGGACGACGTTGTGGTCGGAACCACAATCGCAGGCGGCACTACAACGATAACCTCTTCTCCTGGTCGCGCAACCCCAAACGTCGTTCGAATCGCCGCATCTTGCCCGCGTTCTGTCTCGAGTGCGGAGAGGTTCGCTTCAAGCATTTGCTTACGTTCCTCAAGCGCCTGATACTGCCGGTGGGCGCTATTTGCTTCTGATACCGCTATCTGTGCCTTCCCGACAAGTCCCCAAATAAGCGAACAAAGCCAGAAAATAATGAGCAAAAGAAACCCTATCAGGACTCCTCGTCGCAATTGTTTCGCGCGCATCGCTCCAGTATAACGCAAAACAAGGTTACACCTTGTAGCAAGGAGTCACCTTGTTTTACCGGTCGCTATCCTGCACCATCTTCATAAAAACCTCCTCTGGAATGTCTACTTTCCCGCGTGCGAGAAGTTTTTTCTTGCCGCGCTTTTGCTTATCAAGCAATTTATTTTTACGCGTAACATCACCTCCATAGAGATAGCCAGTTACATCTTTGCGCATTGCAGAAAGTGTTTTTGATGCAATGATGCGTCCTTGCGCTTTAGCTTGTATTTTGGTAATGAAAAGTTGTTTTGGCAAAAGTGTATGGAGTTTCTCGACCATTTTTTCTGCTTCTTCTTGCACACGTCGGCGCGCGACAACACGTGCGAATGCAGGAACTGGTTCTTCTGCAACTAATATGTCAAGCCGTTCCACGTCAGCCAATCGTTCAGGAATTAGTTCATATGAAAGAGAAGCATATCCAGAAGAAATACTTTTCAATGTGTCAAAAAACCCGCGCATAAGTTCCCGAAGCGGCATTTCAACACTCATTTCAATACGTCCGTCTTCATATGTCTCTGTCGCGAGAGTGTTTGCTTCATGTTCATACAAAAGCTGAACGAGAGCACTGACTGCATTGGAGGGCGTGATAATAATAACTTTAGTCCATGGTTCTTCAATTATATCTATATCGCCATGTTCTGGAAACTTTGCCGGCGTATAAATAATTTCGCGTGTTCCATTAGTTTTTGTAACGATATACGAAATTGTCGGGATTGTGACGATGAGTGCGAGACCGAATTCTCGTTTGAGACGTTCCGTGATGATCTCGAGATGTAAAAGCCCCAAGAATCCGCACCGGAACCCCCTTCCTAACACCCCGGACGACTCTTCTTCAAAAGAAAGTGACGAGTCAGAAAGTCGTAATCGTTCAAGCGATTGCCGCAGAAGCGGCAACAAATCTTGATTTTCGGGATACACCGATGCCCAGACAACTGGTCGCGGCCGCTCATATCCCGCAAATGCCGGCAATGTTCCTTTCGTAATACCGATAGTATCGCCAACGGCAACAATTCCCGGTTCTTTAATACCTGTTACCACATAACCGATCTCTCCTGCAGAAAGCGCCTCCGCAGGTGTTTCCTCTGGAGTAAAAATGCCGACCTCAAGTGCGGTGAAATTTTCACCTGCCGCATGGAATTTAAGCGCTTGGCCTTTTGTAAAAGTACCGTCAAAAACACGCATATATACTGCGACACCACGGTGTTTTGAATATGAAAAATCAAAAATAAGACCGCGTGGCTCATTAACACTACCAGATAAAGGAGGCGGTATGCGGTTCACAATCGCTTCAAGCAATTTATCAACTCCTTCTCCCGTCTTCCCAGAGACGGCCAGCACATCGTCTTGAGAAATTGACAACAGTTTTGCAAGCTCGGCTCTTACTTCGCTTGGACGCGCGAGAACAGAATCAATTTTTGAAATGACCGGAATGATGACGCATCCTTGTGCTTTCGCCGCTGCAAGTGTTGTTAATGTTTGTGCCTGCACCCCTTGTGTCGAATCAACGAGAAGAAGTACTCCCTCGACAGCGTGGAGCGCGCGTGAGACCTCATACGAAAAATCAATGTGACCAGGAGTGTCGATAAGATTTAATACGTACTGTCCCTCGCTTCGCTCGGGACCTTCAGGATGATAAATCATTCTTACGGGTTGCATTTTTATAGTGATACCGCGCTCGCGTTCTAGGTCCATACGATCAAGTACTTGATCTCGCATCTTGCGTACAGGAATTGTTCCAGTACGTTCTAGCAATCGGTCGGCAAGAGTGGACTTGCCGTGATCAATGTGTGCGACAATAGAAAAATTTCGAATGTGTTTTAGAGTCACGGTTGTATCGGTTCTTCAGCTGAAGGAGAGAGAACGTCGGAACGGCCACTCCGCACTCGTAGAAGTTTATCGAGCGCATTCACCATAACAAGAAATTCTTTGTTTCTTATGAGATACAATGCGAGTGCCGATGCGGAGCAGCCTATAATACCTGCGATGAATCCTTGTGTGAAGACAGCGGCGAGAGTCGTGAGAGGTGCTATTGGGCCGATGAGTGCGAGTGTGACATACGCCGCTGCGCCGCCCGCGAGTGCGGCAAAAGAACCGTCAATGCAAGGTCGTAGAAGCATATGAGCTAAGCCGCGAGAAATATTTCGAAGAGCTAATAGAGAAAGGATAGCAAGAAAAATCTGGCCGAGCGTCGCCGCAAGCGCCAGAAGCAGAATAGTTGTCCCGTGAACATCGTCAACGCGCAATAGAATAGCAAGTGATTGTGGTAATTCTATTGGAGATCCCGAAAGAAATATCATGGCGAGAAGCACTGTAAATAGCATGCCCGCACATTGGTATGAGAACGGCCGCCAGGATTGGCGTACCGCATAGAGCGCACGAGAAAAAAGAAGAACAAGCCCTTGTGCGACAAGTCCAACTGTAAGAACAGCTAATAATGCGGCGGAGAGGCGTGTAGCATTCCAATCAAAAGCACCAGTTCCAAGAATCACACGTACAATGTGCGCACGCAGGACAATAATGAGCCCGAGAGATACAACCGACCAGAGAATGATATGCCTCGCGCTTGTTGAGAGGATATCTGTAAATTCATCACGTTTCTCTAAAGCCGATGCTTCGGAGAGCGCCGGAAATGCTGCAACAGCATACGAAGAGCCGATGAGCGCGAGCGGAACTGATTCAAGATTACTGGCGAGAGTAAAAACGGAAATCGATCCAGTACCAATTCTTGACGCAAATGCGGTTAGAGCTAGAGCCGTGACTGAACCCATGCCGAGTGCTAGCGAGCGTGGTACGGAGTCACGTATAACTGGTATCATGAGTGCGAAACTTGGGAGACGCAGGTGCGGGACAACGCCTGCTTCTATAATTACCGGAACATTTACCATAAGATATGCGACTGCGCCAAGAATGACGCCTATACCTATCCCCGGTAATCCCCAGTAGGGATAAAAAACAACAGCGCCCAAAATGATGCCGAGATTATAAAGAACTGGAGAGATTGCAAAGAGCATAAAACGCCGATGCACCTGCGTCACGCTTGAGAGAATGCCGGAAAGCCCAAGAAGAATTGGTTGAAAGAGTAGTATGCGCGCGAACAGAACAAATTCTGCGTGTTGCGACGACGAGGCAAAATTTGGATACAAAAGTGCTAGGAACTGCGGCATGAAAACGGCAAGAATAATGCAAATTATTCCGCCAACGCCGAAAAGAAATGTCGCTGATTCTGAAAGAAGCCGACGCGTCGCTTCCCTATTCATTCCAGTAATGCGTGGGATGATGACATAGGCTGAGACGAGTGAAGAGACAAGTGCGAAAACCAGATCCGGTACGCGAAATGCCGCATAATAAAGATCTAGTATCTGGCCCGCGCCGAACGCGTGAGCGAATGTTCGGTCGCGCAAGAGTGCTAACGCCTGTGAAGCCAGCGTTAAAGCAGCAAGCAAATACGCGGCCTGATGCAGGCCGCGTACTGGTGCCGAGATGCGATCGAAAATACGTCGAACCATTGCTCTATAATACGCTAATTACTGTTGCTTAACAGGTGTGGAAGATGCTGAGAGAAGATTTGCTGGGAACGGGTTTGTACCTACCTTTAGTGCTGCGAGTTGCGATGCAACTGCTTTCGCATTGTCTGCTGACATGTCTGCGATTGCTTGCATCTCAGCAAGTGCACTCTTGAAGTTGTTCTGCTTCGCATAGACCGCGGAGAGGAAGTAATGCGCATTCGCGAACTGCGGATCTGCGGCAATTGCTGCCCCGAGCGCAACGACAGCATTTTGAAGATCGTTCTGTGCCGCGTACAAGATACCTACCTGGAACAAAATGTACGGATTGTTTGGTGTGAAGTAGGCAGCGGCGAGAGCTGAATTAAGTGCGTCCTTCACGTTGCCGTCTTGAACCTCAAGTTGTGATAGAAGGAAGATAGCTGCCGTGTAATCTTGCTTCAGCGCAATAGCGGCTTTCAAGTCATCTTCAGCGGCTTTGGTATTTTTGTTTGCAATATCAAGCTGCGCGAGAATGTAATGGATCTGCGGATCAGTCGGACTAAGCGCAACAGCTTTTTGATACGCGGTTTTAGCATTGTCATAGGCACCAGAAACATTTAACGGAACTGCTTGTGCATACAGATTCCCAAGTACAACCCAACTTTGATAATCAGAAGGATTCATCTTTGTCGCAGTCAGAGCGGCGTTAATACCGGCTGAGAGTGCTGTTTGGAACGCCTGTTGTGCAGTGGCCGCCGGCATTGTAGAAGAGGCGGCTATTTGATTCAAACGTGCGTTCTCGACACTTGCTTCAATCTGATACGCAGCAGCGGATGGAACGAATGAGATTGAACTTTGAACTGCTTTTTCAGCCGTATCAAGGTCACCAGCTGAGAATGCTGTTTCCGACTCAGTAAGTTTTGTTATTGCGACATAACGTTCAGCAAGCGCATACGCCGCAAAAACCGAAGCAAGAAGAACGATTGTGAGAAGAAATACAATGATGAATCCGAGCCGTGGTTTTCGAGAGAAGATGATTCCCCACTGCCCGCGAGATGCTGAGAAGCGCATCGTTGATGCGAAGAGACCTGCAAAAACGAAACCGAGAATGAGCACGATGCTGCCGGGCAGACCGAATACTGCAATGGTAAAGATATATAGCATTGCGATAAACGAGAACAAAGAAACAAAACGAGTAAATGAATCCGCTGGCGCGCGCGCAATAAGCATGCGCAGACCAATTACGATGAAGAGTCCAAGAAACGCAATCCATGCAAGTGCTCCTATAAGACCAGTTGTCACGAGCGACGTCGGGAGGAAACCAACACCGGAAGAGAATCCTGTGTTCCAGAAGACGGTTGAATTAATAGATGTGTCGCGATATTTCAGCCAGTCAACACCGAACGTCCCGGGACCAGTACCGAATACGGGGGTGGAAGCATAGGTTGTTTGTGCAATCGAGAATGTCGACTGCCATGATGGACTGACTGAAATCACATTCACATGGAGTGCGTTCGCCAATGCACCTCCGAGCGTTCCGCCAATAAGGAAAAAGAGTGAGATGGCGAGCACCGCGAGCGGCATAACGAGCGGATGATTGCCCTCATCCATCTCAAACGGTTCGTCATTCGAGATGTCTAATTCATCAATATCAATACCGGCGGTTCTCGGTCCTCTCTGCATAACTGCCTCAATAAAGAGGCCGAGTGAGACGAGTGCGAGGAGCACCCAGACGACTGAAATATTTGCGATGGCGAGCAAGATGATTGCTATGAAACCACTTCCGATAAGCAGGCGATACTCTCGCTGTGAGAGTTCAAGAAACCGGAATGCGATGAGAATACCTATAACACCGAGACCGAGGAGAAATGCGAGATCGCTTGACGAACCGATAATTGAAAATGCCGGTGATATTTTTGACGAAAATTGCCCTACAATAACAATTAGCGCTTCAACAATAGCAACGATACCGAATATCCATGCGCCGATGCGAAGGAATAAATGATACTGTTCAGAGCGCCGAAGCATGAGCGCCGACAAAGTACCGAGAATCGTTGCAATAAGAATAAAACCTAATGTGTCCGATTCGAGTGTCGTGCCCCACAAGGCATTCATAAACGAAGTACCGGAGAACATCGCAGAGAACGCATACGCAACGGCTGGCAACCATAATGCACCTACAAGAACAAACGGCGGAAAGATAATATTCCCACGAGAAAGGCGTGCAAGAATATAGAGAGCGAGCGTGATGAGAGCACCTGCGGCAAGCACGAATGTCTTCACGGTAATAAGCTGCATTGAGAACGGGAAGAAAATAAACACTGCTGCGGCAAAAGTGGTGATAAGTGCCCATACACTTATGGTTTCAAGTGAACGGCGTGTTGGTTGTTGCGGTGGCATATTAATATTTGATGATACCTAGAATAATGAATTTAGTATACCGTGCCACTTCTATTCTCAGGCGCCTATCCACACCTTTCCGTAAGGTGTCACCTCGTGGAATAAACGATATCCGAAGAACCACGAGGTGTCACCTCGTGGTTTATGTTAATATTCTAAGAATGACAAACAGAAGAGTTCCATTCGCCGTCAATGAGTGGTATCACTGCTACAATCGCGGTATTGAAAAGCGTATTGTATTTGAAGATACCCGAGATTATCATCGCTTTCTAGAACTCCTTTATTTGGCAAATGATGAATTCCCTCTTAGACGCAGCGATATCAGTATACATAAATTCGAAGAAATACTGAAGATTCCGCGCGGCAAGAAGTTGGTCGCCATTGGAGCATTCTGTCTGATGCCAAACCACTTCCACTTGGTGTTGAAAGAGGTCTCAGAAGGAGGCGTCACTGCATTCATGCGAAAAATTGGAACGGCATATACTCTGTATTTCAACGCGCGACACAGGCGAAATGGAAATCTGTTTCTTAAACCGTTTCGATCCATCCATGTATTTACGGATCGTTATTTCCAACACCTCATCAACTATATACACTGCAACTCAGCGACGCTCTATGAGCCAGAATGGATGGCCAGTCATGTGGTGGATCCTCAATTCTTGGGAGAACAGATAGCCGCATATCCGTATTCAAGTCTTAGTGCTCACGCCGGTATACGCACGCCGATCAGCGCTATCTTGGACGCGGAAATATTCTCCATAACACGTCCTGCCCGAATACAAAAGATGCTACAGGAAGCACGACAGTACGCTCAAAATAATGTGGTATAATACTTTCGGACCGAGCTAGGCGATCGCCCTGAGAGCAATTGAAGGGAGGAAAGTCCGAACATACGCCTATCGCAAGGTTGGCAGAAAGGTAGCGGGTAACGCCCGTCGTCCGTGAGGAAAGAGGTGACCACAGAAACGCTTGCGAGCGAAAGCGAGCAAGCGCCCCGCGAAGCTTTATGCGAAGTGGGGCGAGTTCCACCGAAATGTGGAAATGCAACGAACAAATCCTTACCCGTATGCAAGGCCGAGCCCCGCGTAGCTTTATGCGAAGTGGGGAGTGCCGCTAGATCCCGATGGTAACAGAGGGACCAGATAAATGATCGTCCACGACAGAATTCGGCTTATCGGCTCGGTTCAAAAAGATGCAATCGCCCGCGCTCCTGCGCGGGCGATTGCTTTTTTACACAATCTCGCAGGTGCCGCCGGCACAGGCGAGTTCTCTCTTCATCTCTGTTTCGTCTTGGCGTTCGTACACAATAAGTTTGGAGTAATCAACTTTTGGGAAACGTGAGACACGCTCATCATATTCTTCCTTCGTAATCGCCTCATATGGCGCGAGACGATACACATGATCAGAACGCGGGAGGAAAGAAAGTCCTCCGACAATGTCCCAATTCTTCTGAATCCAATCAACAACGCCGATCCATTCATCTGGCCCAACCGAAACTGTTGCTGATGGATTGTGTTCTGTATAGTTTAATTTCACCCGCTTCCAATACTCAAGCTGGTCAATTGCCGAGAGATCATCCTTAAATCTTGCTTGTTTCGAGTGGTCGGGTGCCTTGACCGGAAATTCAAGAACGAATGTATTCGCCTCTTCCGTCGACTGCCCCACTTCCGGGTAATATGGCACACCCTGATCGCGCATCATCTTGAAGAGTGAATCGGTCGCACTGATGCGTACACGACGAATGTAATATGGAGCATGACGTGGATGAATGCCTGAAGCGCAATCGAACGTCTGTGAGACAGTGCCGGATGGTTTTACCGCGGTAACAGAAAGAGACGGCTCAATGCCAAATCGCTTCGCGTATGTTGCGTTTGTCTTTACGGCCATATCGCGAACTTTCCGCATCGTTTCTGCCTGACGCGCGACTGGGGAATCCCATTGCCCAGTTATTGAGACGCCAAGGAGTCGTTCCGCTGTGCAATGGTCGGCCCAATCTTTAGAAATATAGCCGAACTTCGTGAGAGTTGATTGGTAGGTGCCAAGAATTGCCGCGAGGCGTGCCTTTTCTAGAAGCGAGGCCTCCGTATCGTGTGCGCGCGCGATAACTTCAGATAGATTGCAGAATTGTTTTGACTGTAAGATGATCTCGGCACAAGGATTGACGCCAATAGACCCACGCACAGCACCATTTTCATCAATAAAACCGACTTTTTTAAAATAGTTAACACGGCGCTTTGGCATTGTGACCGAGAGTGATCCGCGATTAAAGATCCCTCTTTCACCGCAACCGCTCTTCATGAGCGCCACCCATTCATCCATAAGTTCTGCATTTGTTGGCTGAACTTCATAGACCGCAGAATTGTTCGCGACCGAACGATGTGGATCTGTCATATAAAATTGGCCTTTTTTCGCATCGCGCATCTCGACATCGTCAAGATCGGAAAGAGAAATCATCGCTGTACGACGTACTCCTCCAGAAACGACGCATTCGCCAATCTTACAAATAATATCGTGTACATCAATCGTGCGTAAACGACGGCCCGCGCGCGAAAGAATGCGGTCACGTGCGAACGCGAGCAATGAACGCAGTGGTTCTGGACCGCTAGCCTTCCCTCCCATCACACTAAGGCGAGCACCTGCTGGACGAACTTTTGAAAAATCGAAATCAATGTCTTTGCCGGCGTACCATGTTTTCATACCGAGAGTGAGAGCGTCGCACCAACCTTCTTTTGTATCAGCAACAATGTGTGTCGCGAGTTTCTGCCCTTTCTGTTTCATTATCTGAGGTAGTTGTTCAATGTTCTGACTCTCTACTGCAAAGCCGACGCCGCATCCCTGCATTGAGAGATACATAATTTCGGCAAAGTCCTCGATTCTCACAGGTGCAGTAAAAGTGCAATTATATGAACAAGCATTACAGCGGCGCGCTGCTTCTCCAGAAAATTGCATGAGGCGCATTGAAGGCATGACCTCTTGTTTCAAAATGCCCGTTCGCAGTTCGGTATATTCTTTTTCTGTCAATTTGTCGCCGAGATTCTCACGCATAAAATTTATATAGCGATCGACGGTCTCTACCCATGTCTCGCGGCGATTTTCTTCTGGAATCCATTTTGCATACGTGCGCAGATAGACGAACTCGCCAAGCGCATTGCCTTCAAAATATTTCTTGCTCTCTTCGGCAAGTTTTTTAACTCGCTCTGGGATTTCTACGTGCGCCGCGCGTAGTTGTGCACGTTTGTCGCGATATAAGATGTATCCCTTCGCGGTCTTTACATAGTCATTTAAAATTAAATACTTTTCGACTGAGTCCTGAATGCCTTCGACGGTTGGAAGAAAACTTCTGTATTTTTTCGAAAATCGTCCGAGCTCGCTCACCACCTGATGCGCGACAAGAAATGCATCGTCTTGATCTCCTTCACCTGATGCAACCATCGCCTTCCAAATTGCTGTGGCAATTTTGTCGAAATCAAATGGTACGAGCCGCCCGTCGCGTTTTTCGATTTGTGGAATCATTTCGCGATAGCGAAGCGTTTCTTTCGAAATTGTTATTGCTGACGTCTGAACAGTAAGAGGTACGGATGTCCGTCTGCTTGCAGGAGCGGTTTTTGCACGGATGGAAACTTGAGCAGTTTTGGACATGAACAAAGCGATTAAGCTAACGAATAATAATGCGTTCCTCTAATATGGATAAGTGTACTCTTGTGTGCGGAAAATGCCCTGTGGACAGCATTACTCTGAAACGTGCTCAAAATTTTTCAACAGAAGAAATGCACCAATCGTGATGTTATGTTCACTTGCAAAGCCGGTAGTGGTCTCAAGGACATACCGAGCTGATTCTGTTGGATAAAAGACATTCGGATAACTTGATGGAGCGGCATTTTGAGTAATTGAGACGACCTGTCTTTTATCATTCAGCCAAAAAATATCAATTGGCACGAGCATACCCTTCATCCAAAAGCCGTATTTATCATCTTTCTGAAATACAAATAGCATTCCATAGTCGTTTGGTATACTTGCTCGACCTCCTAAGCCCTTTTCTTGCATCGCTGTGGTTGTAGCGTATTCAATTCTTAAGGACACGCCGCCGAACTCGGCTATTGCTGGCGAAGGTGTTGCCGGAATTGTCCTATAAGCAAACAAAACTGCTGCAACTACTGTTAAAAGTACTAAAAGTCCTATATAAAAATACCGTGGCATAGAGGTTAAGAATTAGGTTTCAGGAGTGCCTCTACCATTTCTATTTCTTGGCAGATACCGGCGATGAGGTCGAGTTCTTTTATTTCTTTAAGAGTTGCCCATTTATACTCAACAGCGTCTTCATCAAGTTTTACTTCTCCAGAAACATATGGGGCGTGATAGCTCAACACTAAAACTGGAATTCCATCGGGACTGATGAATGTCAGATTGAGCAGGTATTGCGTCTTACCTATTTCGACATTCACTTCTTCTTTTACCTCTCTGGCGAGCGCTGCATCCAATGCTCCGTACCATTGGGGAGCGCCGTGTGACTTGGGCTTGTGTATATAATCGTCGACATTTAATCCACCACCGGGCACCGTCCATTTATTTGGAAATGCTTTCTTATGCGGGCTTCTTTTCGTGACGAGATATTTCCCATCCTTATGAATGATGCAAGTAGTCGCAATTCGATGGAGTTCTTTATCTGATATATCCATAAAGAAATGGTAGCACAAACTTACTTGGCGGTATTCATTGTACAAAATTCGAACCTTTTTTGAAAGCAATCCTGACGAAGAAATCTGAAACAATGCGGACGAAGTTTTGCGGAAACAATTTTCTGGGGAAAGGATTCCGCAAAACTTCGGCTGATTCCTTTTTTCTGAATTCGGATGTCGCAAGCGGAGGAGGAGGGGTCTGGGGAGGAATCCTCCGCTTGCTCCTCTTTTTGTTTTGGCGAAATTCCGATTCCAATTTTTTTTAGCTGCCGC
>JAPLWI010000014.1 GCA_026396675.1 Candidatus Kaiserbacteria bacterium
AAAGAGAATTGACTGGAACACAATCGAGGAAACTATCCTGCGATGGAAGAAGCTAATCATCCGCTCCTTCCCGTGATTTCGAAAGCACCAATCGCATCATGCCAATACCTTCTGGTCTATCTGAAAGATGAAGAGTCTGAAGCATTGATTCCTTCAGATGTGGCCGGATAGATGAACTCATTCCTTCCGGTACTTGTATTTCGCATTCAACGAAGTATCTCGTTTCGTCAGGAAATACAACTACGTCAAGAGAATATACTGCAGGATAATCAAGAGTTACTCCGGCATAATCGGTGCGATCTTTTGAAAGACGCAACGGTTGAGATACGCCGATCAGTGATTCCAATTCTTCTTTGGAACTTACTCTCTCAATTTCTTCTCGTATTCTCTCGCCGGAAGCAGAATGTTTCCATATTTTTTCTGTATGTTCATATCTTGATCCGTCATACACACGAATGCGCAAGAAGTTCCACCCTTTCTCATCGAACTTTTGGATATTGAAAAAATAATCCTCCAAATGCGATGTTCCTTTCTTGATAAATTTTGCTTCCTGTAAATAATTTGCACTTGCTGCAAACTCTTTAGCTGTTATTTCGAGTTTATATTCTGTCTCAATTTTAGTCATAGAGATTATATTTCCTGCGGGTCCAGCTGGACTCGAACCAGCAACTTCGCTTTTGGAGAGCGACATTTTACCATTGAAACTATAGACCCATCTTTGAACTAGGTTACCATATTTTCGAGAAAGGCGCGGGCAATAGCCGATATCTTTCTTGAAAGAACCACGTCATGGTATCTGACATGAATGCAGCCATTGTAATTAGGTTTAGTTGACTTACCTGTGTGCGGTTTCCAGAAAGTGTTTTGGAATTGCTGTTCTTGGATTCCAGTAACTTCAGACCAAAAAGTTCTTTGCCTACTTTCATCATGATATTCGTGCAAATGCATTTTAACTCGAAAGCGTTTCTCATCGAGTTGCGGTATTGCTTGGCGCAATAACGCCATAAATCCGCATATGGTGAGCGGTTCGGCATTTGTGAAGGTAAACTCACTATCATTCTTTGATTTTGATCCTTCACACCAATACATCAAAGAACACATAATAAGCGCCATTTCATTATCAATCGTGGTTTTTGACATCGACAATTCTGACTCCTGCTTTACATTTGCAAGTTTTGTGCGGGTTAATTTTCTCTTTGCCTCATTGGCCATTTCGCGAGCCCTCACTTTTCGTGCCTGAATTAATGCACGAGCCCTTTCAGGAAGGACAATGTCTTGTGTCCATAAGGATACAGATGATTTCGATACCTTTAGTTTTTTAGCGATTGCTGGAAGAGTTTTCCCCGATTTCCGCATCAGTATCGCTTGGGAATGTTCAAATGATTTGGTCTGCATACAACGGTTATAATAACATTGAAACAAGTTCGTATTCTCCAAATAGTGGGGAAAACAGTCCTGAACGCAGTGAAGGGCGGTATGATGAAATCATGATTCCGTTCTTCGGTCCCATTATTCCTGCCGCTTATAATGTGTGCCCGGCCAGTTGGGGATTGCTTATCACAGTTATAAACAACATCATCAGTTTGCTCATTACGCTCGGACTCGTTCTCGTCGCGCCAATTATGATTGCGTATTCCGGCTATCTTTATGTAGTGAGTCCAGTTGATCCAGCGGGGAAGAGTAAGGCGAGAGGAATTCTTCTCCACACTATCATCGGTATCATTGTGATGTTTGCTGGCTGGCTCATCGTGGATGCAGTGATGGCGGTAATCTATAATCCAAGCGCTGTCGGCGGAACTTGGTCATCACTTATTACTTCGGGCGGTATTGACCCCTGTCTCAAACAAGCGGCTTCGCTCATAAATCTTAACCAAACAAATTTGAGTGTGTCAGGCATAAGTGCGAATGGCAGTGCAGTATACATAAGCGGGAAGTCAGGCGCCCTATGTGGAAATACGGCTTGCAGTCCAGCATCTCTCCAAGCAGCTGGTCTTGCCCCAGCGCAGGCCAATGCAATGTCATGCATCGCAATGACCGAGAGCACCGGAAACACAAATACTCCTAGTAGCTCAACTGGTGCATGCGGGACTTTTCAAATAACGCGTGGAAATTGGAACACAGCGAGTTTTCACCAATCTCCTTGTAGTACAGCCACTCCTTGCAACGATCCAACCTGCAACTTACAAACCGCACAGATTATGTTCTCCAAATCCGGATATCAGCCGTGGACAGGAATATGTAAAAATGTAAATGGATGCGGAGTTGTTGCCTACGGGCAACCGTGGAATGCAGGAGCGCGAGCATGTGTAAATCAATATGATCCAGGGAATTTAAAGGATTGATAATATTTTTATGAAAAAACTTCTTATCATCTTGCTCGCTCTAGCACTTCTGGGATTTATTGCTTTTTGGGTATTTGTTGGTTTTGGTTCTAAGCAAACCATAACCGGTTCTAATGGTGGGAACGTCACTCTTCCTTTAAGCGGCAATGTACCAACATCTACTTCAGGCAGTTCGATGCAAGATAAAACATCTTTCACAGTAGCTGGCTCTGGAGGAGTCACTATACCAACACGCGATTTCCTTCGTGACTCAACCGCAGGAGAATATCCGAACCGTGGCTATTATTACCTTGGTTATCATACATCTGGGGATGGCGTTGTTGACCCAACAGCAACAAACGATCCTCCATATCTTATCGAATACATAAAAAGTGAACAGTATTTCATTATCGAATTATTGAAGGAACCTATAGGCACAACACGTTTAATCGCAGAGCAGTATCTTATGGCGCATCTAGGAATCTCACAGGATCAAATGTGCCAGCTTAACTATTCGGTGAGCGTTCCGAATCGTGTCAATTCGCAATATGCCAGTAAAAATCTCGGATTCAGCTTCTGTCTTGGTGCGACGAAGTTACCAAATTAAGTTTGCGGAGCCACGCTTTTTGGCGGCGCGCATACTGCCAGAGCTTTGCCGAAAGCGTGTGTAGTAAAAGTGTCAAACACTCGGTGTTTGACACTTTGTTCTTGTTGAGGAATTCGCCAATGATTTTGTATTCAAGACCGAGTTCGTTAATTCGTTCGTCGCCATATTTTTCGCGTATGGTGCGGACTTCTTCAATAAGCCCGCGATCAAAGGCACTCGCAAGCCGTGCATCAATTCGTGCTCGTAGCTCTTCTTTTGGCGGATCAATAACAATCCACTTCGAGCAGTAGCGAGATTCCGAGCCAAACGAGGGACGAACAGGGACTTTTCCTTTTGTATCAATAATTTCTAACGCGCGGATGAGTCGGCGACGATTTTGTGGGTCGAGTTCAGAGGCGCGGCGCGCGTCCGCAGAACGGACGCGCGTGGACAATTCTTCTGTTGAAAGTTTTTCAAGTTCAGCACGAAATGCTGGATTCACGTCAATTTCGGGAATGGGACGCAGAAGTGCGTCAAAATAAAAATGCGTTCCACCGACAAGAATCGGTAGTTTCCCACGTTTCGAAATATCTTCAATTAAACGTGCCGCATCTGTAACGAAATCACCAGCAGAATAGATCTCATTCACATCGTGGATATCAATAAGATGATGTGGCACCCCGCACATTTCTTCGGTTGTTATCTTTTCCGTACCAATATCGAGACCACGATACACTTGCCGCGAGTCCACAGAAATTATTTCTCCAATGAAGGGTTTCGGAAATCCTTCACCTGATGAAGGATTTCCGAAACCCTTCAAAGCGATCTCAACCGCCAGCGCAGATTTACCCGAGGCAGTCGGCCCCACGATGCAAAGAATATGTGTCGCCATACTGTGCTGAAGGTGGGAGTCGAACCCACAACCCTTGCGGGACACGATTTTGAGTCGTGCGCGTATACCAATTCCGCCACTTCAGCGCTACAATGCACAATACCATTTCACTACATTATTTTCATCATGGTAAAATTACTTCTATGAATGATGATGCGGGCTATGTACCGACCAAGTACGATTCGATTTTTTGGATTGATGTCGAGCGCATACAGCCAAATCCATATCAACCGCGGCGCGAGTTCAGTGAAGAAGGTCTTACATCGCTCGCTGAGAGCATTCGCCAATATGGAGTGCTACAGCCGCTCGTCGTAAGCCGCACTGATGTAGAAAAGCCAGAAGGCGGTCTCGAGAGTTTGTATGAACTCATCGCTGGTGAACGACGTCTGCGCGCTTCTCGTCTCGCCGGTCTCAAACAAGTGCCAGTCGTGATTCGACATGGCGATAACAACCTCACGAAGCTAGAACTCGCCATCATCGAAAATCTTCAGCGGGAAGACCTCAATGCTATTGACCGCGCGAAAGCGCTCAGAAAACTCATCGAGGACTTCGGTATTTCACACGCCGAATGCGCCGCGAAAATCGGTAAGAGTCGCGAATATGTGTCTAACTCACTTCGTCTTCTTTCTTTACCGGAACACATGCAGAATGCTGTTGTTGGGAAGGAAATAAGCGAAGGTCATGCGCGTGCGCTTCTCGCTCTCCACGATCGTCCAGAAGAACTCGAAACACTTTTTAAAGAAATCGTCTTAAAGAAATTGCCAGTTCGCGCAGTTGAACGCATCGCGCGCTCTATCGCGCAGGAGCGCGTGCGCAAATATCATCGTAAAACGCCTGAGATGGTAGAACTTGAAAAAACGCTTACAGAGACGCTTGGTACGCGAGTCATCATCGAAACCAATAATGCTGAAGAGGGTGGTCGCCTGCTTATTGATTTTTTCTCTCCAGACGATCTATCGGCACTCGCTGCGTCACTCGCGGCGCACCCGATTTCTGAATCGGGTGCGCCGTCCTCCGAAGCTTCAGCGAAGGAGGACCAATTACTACCTGACCCCGTTCCGCCAGCAGCACCAGAAGAGTCCGATGACGATGAATTATATTCAGTAAGTGGTTTTACGATTTAATTTTCAGAGGTTTCTTTTTCTTTTTTTGTAATCTCGCTGGTTCGCTCATACCAAGCGCGGCGCGGATATGCCTCCGCGCGAGTGAGGTACGTGCAATTTCAAGCCACTTCGACGAAGGATGTGCGGCATCGCGTCGTATAATTTCAACAACCTCGCCATTATTTAATTGTGTATCAAACGAAACAAGTTTTCCGTTTACCTTCGCGCCTTGAATGTGATTCCCAAGATCGCTATGTATCGCATAAGCGAAATCAATTGGCGTTGATGCTGCGGGTAAATCAACAACATCACCTATTGGGGTAAAGACGAACACGCGATGCGAGAAAAAATCCTCCCTCAAACCCTCTACGAATTCTTCAGATCCAGCAACTTCCGCATGCGCTTCAGCGAGCTCGGCGAGCCACAACGGAACTTTTACAGGATCTTTTGTTCCATTTTCTTTTCCGGAAACCTTCATGAGTGATGGGATGAGCGAGCGAACCCAAGAAAAAGAAAGCGACGAGAACCGATTTTTTTGAACGTCTTTTCCAAGTTTTTCAATTCCTTTACCGAGTTGTTTATAGGACATGTGTGACGCGATGCCGAATTGTGCACGGCGATGCATTTCTTCAGTGCGAATCTGAATTTCAACAATGCCCGCTTCAGGTGTCACAACCGTCGTGTGCAGCGATTGATAGCCGTTCGGTTTAGGGAAGGCGATATAATCCTTAAACTCGCCTGGCAATGGTCGATACATCGCATGCACGACGCCAAGTGTGGTGTAACAATCCTCAATTTCCGGCACAATAATACGGAGCGCGGCAATGTCGTGAATGAGCGTTATGTCATCATGTTTCCTTTTAAGTTTTTGATGCAAGCTCCACAGACCTTTCATGCGAATGTCAGTGCGGAATGTCACGAGATCTTTCTTCGCTAATTCTCGTTTCAATTCTTTTTGTACTTTTGCGAGACCGTCTTCGGTCTCTTTCGTCTTCAATTTAAGCATTTCGGCGGTATGTCGTGCAGCATCAGGATCTACGAATGGAAATGAAGAGTCCTCTAGATTGCGTTTCATCCTTCCCATACCGAGTCGGTCGGCAATGGGAGCATAAATTTCTAGTGTTTCGAGCGCGATACGACGACGTTTCGGTTCAGACACATATTCAAGCGTCTGCACATTGTGTTTTCTATCTGCAAGCTTCACGATGAGCACGCGAATATCACTAGCCGTCGCAACAAGTAGCCGACGAAGCGATTCGGCATGGCGTTCGGCGCCTCTATATTTATGTTTACCGAGTTTCGTTACGCCATCAACAATGAAGAGCACTTCCTTCCCGAATTCCTTTTCAATTTCTTCGCGCGTGGTACAACCGTCTTCAACTGCATCATGGAGAAGTCCTGCAACAATCGTCGTTGCATCCATTCCGTATTCAGCGAGGATTTTTGCCGTTGCCGCCGGATGAATAAAATATGGTTCACCCGAATAACGCATTTTATTCTCATGCGCTTTCTTGGAGAACTCGTATGCCTTCTCGATAAGCGCAATGTCCTCGGATGAAGGGTTCTTCATCTCGCCGATAATCTCCTTAACGGTCGTCAGCGCCATAGGAGCACACTATACACCCTAGTAGAAATAATTTCTAATTTTCATCTATTTCAAATACTCTGCTGCTTCGGCGGGAGTGAGAAAATCGGCGGAGACGGAAGTGGGAAGATAAATACGGCGCAGGCCTTTTTTCAAAAATAGCCCTTGTTTAGATTTATAGAGCGAGAGCATTTTGCCGGTACGCGGATGTTTACCAATTTCTTTTACGAGCTCAACGCCTTTCGTTTGTTTTTTTGGCTCGGCGAGAAGAGCGAGCGCTTCATCAAGCGTGATGGTGTATGGATCTTTCCCGCTTGCAACTTTTATGGAACGAAACTCGCCATCACTGCCGACATACGGACCGAAACGACCGGTTGATGCGAATACCGGCTTGCTAGTTGAAGGATGCATTCCTAATTCGCGTGGTAGCGAAAGATATTTAAGAGCGTCGGCAAGTGTTACTTGTGCGATATCGATACCTTTTGGAATGCTCGCGCGCTTCGCCGCCATTCGCGGTCTGCCGCGTTTGGCGGCGCCCCGCGGAGCCTTGGCGGAGTGGGGTTCTTTTTTTGGCACCTTCTCACCTTCGCTCGTCGGCATCTCAACATACGGTCCGAATCTTCCTGTCTTTACATAAATCGGTACGCCGGTTTCAGGGTGATTTCCGATTGGTTCGTCACCTTTTAATTCAGTACCTTCTTCGGTTCGTGCACCGAGACATTTTGGATAATGTTTGCAACTCATGAAAACGCCGCCGCGACCAAGTTTGAATTCCATTGGGCCTTCGCAAATTGGGCATGGGAATTCAGGAGAAGTATCACCGAGGGAAGTCGCTTTTGGCAATTTATCTTTCGCATGCACCGCTTTCTCAAACGGACCGTAGAATGCCGAAAGTGTTTCCGTATACCCGCGCTCACCGCGCGCGATTTCATCTAGTTCATTTTCCATTTCCGCAGTAAAAGTATCACTTACATATTCGGGGAAGTGTTCCTCAAGCCACCCAGAAACGACCATACCGGTCGCTGTCGGTTTCAATGCACGAACAATCTTTTCGACATAACCACGATCCTGAATCGTTTTCATAATCGAGGCATATGTAGAAGGACGCCCGATGCCGCGCTTTTCAAGTTCTTTAATAAGACCGGCTTCGGTGTAACGATTTGGCGGTTCAGTTTGTTTTTCTTCTGCACCGAGCGATAGAAGCGTTAGCGGATCACCGACAGAAAGTTTCGGCAATTCTATATCTTCACTGCGTGCTTTCGTATCGAGAGCAAGCCATCCGGGGAAGAGGAGTCGTGAACCAGTTGCAGAAAAAAGAGGAATATCGCGGTCGGCTTTTGCAGTAATGCTTGTACGCATAATTCGCGCGGAAGCCATTTGCGAAGCGAGCGCACGTGTGCGAATTAATTCATACAATCGTTCTTCGTCCGGTGTTGAACCGGCATGCGCGTGGCTAGAATCAGTTGGGCGAATCGCCTCATGTGCTTCTTGCGCATTTTTGCTCGTAGTTTTATATGCACGCACATGAAGATATTCTTTGCCAAATTCTTTTTCAACGATACCCGCCATTTTTGCGACGGCTTCTTTAGCGAGATTCACCGAGTCGGTACGCATATAAGTAATGTGTCCTGCCTCATAGAGTTTTTGCGCGGCGCGCATTGTTCGCGAAGGAGCGAAACCGAGTCGTGTTGAGGCGACTTGTTGCAATGTTGATGTGGTAAACGGTGGACGAGGATTACGATCCTCGGCTTTTTCTGTAACATCAGCCACATTCCATCTCGCGCTTCTTCCGATTTGCACAATCCGGTCTGCTTCTTCTTTTGTCTTCGGTTGCTCGCTACAAGTCGCCGCTATATCGCCGGATTTTGATTTGAAGAGCGCAGAAAGCACGAAATAAATTTCTGGCACGAACGCCTTAATTTCTCGTTCGCGTTCAGCTAGGATGCGAAGTGCAGGTGATTGCACGCGCCCGGCCGACAACCCGTACCGCACTTTTTTCCAAATAAGACCGGAAAGATCGTAGCCGACAATGCGATCCAATACGCGCCGCGCTTCTTGCGCGCGGCGCAAATCCTCGTCAATCGCACGAGGGTGTGCAAGGGCATCTTCAATAGCATCCTTCGTGATTTCGTGAAAGACGACCCGTTTCGATTTTTTCAAATTCGCGACTTCCTTAATGTGCCAAGCGATTGCCTCGCCTTCGCGGTCTGGGTCAGTTGCTAGATAAATTTCATCTGCTTTTGTCGCCGCGTGTTTTATTTTTTCAATCACTTCGTGCTTGCCGGCTGAAACGACATAGCGCGGAATAAAGCCGCCTTCAATATCGACGGCGTCTTTATTTGATTTCGGCAAATCGCGCACATGTCCGACCGAAGCAAGAACGGTATAGTCCTTGCCCAGGTAATGCCCTATAGTGCGCGCCTTGGTTGGCGACTCAACGATAAGTAATTTGTGGGTCACGTTATTAACTCATAGCGCGTATACCTATATATGGTCAAGCCCGCACACCTAGTTTGCCATCATTGTTTTTGTGCTAGGAATGATTATTTCTATCTTAAAAACTATCATGGTAGGTCCTGTGGAAAACTATTTTTTAAAACAACGTAAAGCACAATGGCAAACTAGGTGTGCGGGTCAAGTGAGTTCAGCGAATATCGGGTGATGATCGGAACCGTAACGATCAGAAATAACTTCTGTATTTTTAATTGAAAATGAGTTCGAAACGAGAATATGATCAAGTTGACTTCGCGAAAGCGGATGGGTGATTCTGCCGGAGAGTGCATTCGTCAACTCGTATTCTACAAAATGTTTTTCAATAACAGTACGCTCACGATGATGAAAAAAAACATCGCTGAAGCGGCCGCCGAGAAGCCAATTGATTGGCGTAATATGCAGTTTTTCTAGAATATTAAAATCACCGCAGACGATAGTCGGTAATTGTGGGTCTTTTTGAAGCATTGCATATTTAAACTCTTCTTTACGAATGTTCGGGTGCATTAGTGGTAGGTGGAGATTAAAAACACGTACACAGCCATACCCTGGTATATTAGTGTCGACACAAAGTGCGTGACGGTTTCCTAATCCTTTCACCCAGATTTGTAAATCTTGAAGGCCATACATTATTCGTGCAACGAAACGACTACGCAACGGTAATGTGGGTTCATAGTGTTTCAACGGTATGGCGTTTGATCGAATTATTGGATATTTAGAAAGGGTTGCGTTAAAAATAGTCGTATGTTTACCGCGAGAAATTAAATTGCTTTCGGACGCATATGTTAAGTGATGTAGCGACGTCTTCAGCCGTTCTAGAAATTCTTTAGAAACTTCCTGCAGACAAAAAATATCAAAATCGCTCTGTTCGATAAATTCAAATGCGCGATCAAGATCGCGGTTACTATATAGCATATTCCAAGAGTAGATTTTCATATTCTGTGCCATGCGCCGAATTCTTCGCGGACGAGTCCACGCAGTTCGAGCGCGACGAGTGCTGTTAGTGCCTCACCGGCTCCAGCATCACTTTCTCGTAAGATCTCATCGCGTGTTTTTGGCTCTTCAAGCATATTCCAAATCACGAGTTCAGCATTTTCTAAGTCAGTCGGTGCCGCTGTCGTGCCTATTTCGCGCGGCGGAATGTGAAGCGCCTCAAGAATGTGAAGCGGTTCGCAGACGAGCGCGGCGCCAAGACGGACGAAGAGGTGCGGACCGAAGGAGTGCGGATCGCCAATACGATGGGGAATACAGAGCAGGTCGCGATTATATTCACTCGCGAGGCGCGCAGTGATCAGCGTGCCGGATTTCTCACCTGCCTCAATAACCAGTACCGCATCTGCGAGCCCTACCATCAGGCGATTACGTTCGGGGAAGTAGTGTATATGTGAGGCCTGGTCAGGCGCATATTCAGAAATGAATCCGCCGCCTTTTTCTAAAATTTCTTTTGCGAATGCGCGATTGCTTCTCGGATACAAAACATCGTCACCGAGGCCGGAGCCCGGCACGACGAGTGTATGAAGCCCAGCATCAAGCGCCGCCTTATGTGCGCAAGTATCAACTCCGAGTGCGAGTCCGCTCACAATAGATATCGGATAACCAGCGAGACCAGAAATAAGTTTTTGACACGCCTCCTGTCCGTAGCGCGTCATCGCTCGGCTCCCGACAACCGTTAAAAATTTCGTTCCTGCTGGCGGCAACGTACCGCGCGCCCACAGCTTCTTCGGCTGTTGCGGTATTTCCAATAATTGTTTCGGCCACTCCTTTTTCGGCAGTTCTCGAATTTCCATTTATGTATTATAAAGCAAAAATTTTAGGTATTGACTTTTGGTGAAGTTAGGTATAAATTGCGTGCAGAAGTTATTTCAAGAACATGGAGGTTTGAATGGTTATTAAAAAAGAAATTCCTATCAAGTGTAAAGGACGAAATCTTTTTCGTGCAGAAGTCCTTGCAGAAGCACAGAATATAGATGTAATTATTCTTGCCTCCAAAGGAGGGGATAGTATCTCCATCAGCGTCAAATGTCCTCACAGTGTTGGAAACCCCAATCAGATGTGTGCTGCCTCGTTGCCTTTGAATAAAAAAATAGGTACGAGCATTCCGTGTGCATTTTGTCTCGATCTTTGCCCATCATATTAAATCGCCCGCCGCAGAAGCTGCCAACCGGCACACTTCTCGGTGGGCGGTTTCTGTTTTTATACACAAAATGACATGGCGGGTGATATACTAAACCGGTATGCTCGACATTAAATTTATTCGGGAGAACGCTGACATCGTGAAAGCGGGCGCGGTAAAGAAACATATTGAAGTAGATATTGATAAACTGCTTGCAGTTGATGATGAACGCAAACGAATTCGTCAAGAACTTGACGCGAAACGCGCGGAGCAGATTCGCAGAAGTAATGAAATGCCGCGCATGAAAGATTTAGAACGCGAGAAATTGCTTGATGCTATGCAACAGCTAAAAGCTGGTATGGCTGAAGAAGAAGAGCGATTAAAGAAAGTGATGATTGAGTGGCAGCAGTTGATGCTCACCGTGCCGAACATCCCAGACATGTCTGTGCCAGACGGCGAGAGCGACGCCGATAATCTGGAAGTTAAGAAATATGGCACTGCAACAGAATTTTCATTCACGCCGAAAAACCATGTTGATCTGACGGAAGCGCTTGATATTGCTGATTTCCAGCGCGGTTCGAAAGTCGCCGGATTCCGCGGCTATTTCTTAAAGGGCGACGGAGTACTGCTCGCGAATGCCGTGTGGCAATTAGCGCTTAAACATTTTTCTGCAAAAGAAATGACTCTTATGAGCGTGCCGTCCCTCGTGCGCCGCGAATCATTTATGGGTACCGGCTACTTACCGCAGGGCGAAGAAGATCTGTATAAAACGCAAGACGGTGAATTTCTCGCCGGCACCGCTGAAGTTGCGACGATGGGATATCACATGAACGAAACGCTTGACGCAGATACATTCCCAATAAAATTTCTTTCGTTCTCGCCGTGCTTTCGTCGCGAGGCCGGTGCTCACGGGAAGGATGTCTGCGGTCTCATTCGCGTGCACGAATTTTTCAAATGGGAGCAAGTCATTCTCTGTAAGGCGGAACACGACGAGTCAGTTCGTCTGCACGAGTGGATAAATCGCAACACAGAAGAATTTGTTGAGCTTCTGAAGATTCCATATCACACGGTCGCGAATTGCGGTGGCGATCTCGGTCTAGGACAAGTTAAGAAATATGATATTGAGCTCTGGGTTCCGGGAGAAAATAAATATCGCGAAATAAGTTCGGCATCATATTTCCACGATTTCCAAACGCGTCGGCTTAATATCCGCTACCGCGATAATGAAGGGAATATGCGTTTTCCCCATTCCCTTAATTCCACGGCCATTCCAACGCCGCGGATACTAGTTTCTATAATTGAGAATTATCAACAAGCGGACGGTACGATTAAAGTGCCCGACGCTCTCGTGCCGTATGTCGGGAAGAATTTCATCGGCGGAGCGAAGTAGCTTGCCCGGTAAGGGCACAGGGCTCGCTGCGCGACGACGCCGAAGGCGTCGTCGCTGGGTTATCGCATTTGCCATACTACTCTTGTTCATGCTTGCTGCGGCTGTGTACGGTCTCCAACAAAATGCCGTGCGTATTTCTGAAGTAAAGATATTCGGTTCAGGGCAATCACTCTCGACTGCAGTTCTTGCAGAGATGCAAGGAAAATATTTCGGCATCGTGCCGCGCAATTCCATATTCTTTTTCCCCGCCTCAAAAATTCGCGCCAATCTACTTAAAGAAAATATAGATCTGGTCGCTGTTTCAATCTTTCGAAATGGACTTACTGGGCTTTCGATTAAAGTGGACTATCGCGTTCCAATTGCGCGTTGGTGCGGTTCGACACCGGACATCACGAGGTTGAACCTCGTGTCAGATTGTTACCTTTTTGACACAAAAGGATTTATTTTTGGTACAACCAGTGCGATGTCTCCCATAAATTCTTTTTTCGTGTACGAATCAGTACCGCAGGCGGATTCTCCAATCGGTTTAACACTTCCAAATGCGGAAAAACTTCCTGCCGCTTTTAATTTCGCACGGCAACTCCAATCGTTCGGCTCGCCGGTTTCTTCAATCGTTTTCCGTGCGGATGAAGTTGACGATTATATCGCAAGCGGTACGCGCGTCACCTATCTGCTCGGCGATGAACAAAATGCGTTTACCGCTCTTATTTCTGCGCGCGACGATCTAAATCTCTCTGACGGTTCGATTCAATACGTTGACCTGCGATTCAATGGGAAGGTGTATCTAAAAAAGAAAGAATGACATCATTTTGGAATCAATTGCCGAAACCATTTTTTGCGATGGCGCCGATGAAAGATGTGACCGACGTAGCATTCCGCACCGTCGTTGCTCGGCGCGGGAAACCAGATGTGTTTTGGACAGAATTTGTGTCGGCAGATGGTCTTTCCCATGCTGTGCCTTCGCTTTTACGAGATTTACAATTCAATAAAGAAGAACACCCTATCGTTGCGCAGATATTCTCTAGCAAGCCGGAGATGATTGCATACGCGACGAAACTAGTTGCGCAGTTGGGATTTGACGGAGTTGACCTCAATATGGGATGTCCAGACCGTGCAATTGAGAAGCAGGGCGCGGGTGCCGCGCTGATGAAAAATCCTAAACTCGCTGTTGAAATCATCAGAGCGGCAAAAGAGGCAAGCGATTTACCAGTGTCGGTTAAAACGCGTGTTGGCTACAGTAAAGAGTCACTAGACGAGTGGTTGCCAATTCTTCTTGAAGCAGAACCAGCCGCGATTACGATTCACCTGCGTACACGAAAAGAATTGTCGCTCGTTCCAGCCGATTGGGAATTGATGAAAAAGGCAGTAGCAATCCGTAATCGCATCAATCCGAACGTGTTACTCATCGGCAATGGCGATGTTGGAAGTTTAGAAGAAGGGAGGCGGCTTGCCGCAGAGACCGGATGCGATGGAATAATGATTGGTCGCGCAGTATTCGGCAATCCGTGGGTATTCGAGCGCATTTCAGGACTTCGTAAATCCTCCTCTGAATTTGGATTTACGAAGTCCCAACATTCCGAACATGGGCTAGATGAAAAATTAGAAGCGCTTCTCGAACTCGCCCAAGAATTTGAAAAAATAACTCCGCCCAAAAACTTTTCAATTCTCAAAAAACACATCAAAGCATTCGTCACCGGTTTCTCCGGCGCCGCCGAACTGCGTGCGAAATTGATGATGGCGAATAACGCTACTGAACTGAAGGGATTGATAGAAATGGAAAAGGGCGCTCATCAATAAGCGCCCCTTATTCGCATACTCGGCTACAAGACGATCTCTACTGTGTCGGCCTCAACGAGAGCAAAGAAAAGTTCTTCTTTTAATATTCTGTGGGCGATTCTTACTTCTTCCTCATCACATCCTCGCAGGATGATGCCTGGTCTCTCACCGAGATGGTGCGGCTTAATGCCGCTCAAGAAAGGCAGGTCTGGAAAATAAAAGAATCTTGGCACGATTCCGACTCCAGTGAGATGCATCTCTACTTGTTTGCTCTCATCCTCAGGAAATTTTCCTCCAACAACAAGAACGATTATCATGTTTATCACCTCCTCCAAAGATTCAAATCTGTCGGCATGATTACATATTGAATAGCATTTGTCAAATTAACTACCTTCTACAACCTGTACACTGTATACTTTCACCATGGCGCATCAGTCACTCTACCGAATACACAGGCCAGCGACATTCGCGGAGGTGGTAGGGCAGGAGCAGGTAACAAAGCCGCTAGAAGAAGCGGTGAAGACAAACAAGATCGGACACGCATATCTCTTTGCCGGCACGCGAGGGTTAGGGAAGACCAGTGTCGCGCGCATTTTCGCGAGTGCAATCGGTTGTACCGAACGCGATTTATATGAAGTTGACGCCGCGAGCAATAACAGCGTTGAGGATATCCGTGTGCTCACGGAAGGTGTTTATACATTGCCATTTCAATCGCCCTACAAAGTTTACATCCTTGATGAAGTGCACATGCTCTCTAAGTCAGCGTGGAATGCATTTCTTAAAACGCTTGAAGAGCCGCCCGCGCACGCAGTCTTCATCCTCGCGACAACTGAATTGGAAAAAGTTCCGGAAACAGTTCAATCGCGTTGTCAGGTTTTTGAATTCAAGAAGCCGACGCGAGCCGTGCTCGCTAAGATGACCGCGGCGGTCGCGAAGAAAGAAGGGTACACGCTCGCGCCAGACGCAGCCGACCTCGTCGCGATGCTAGCTGAAGGTTCATATCGCGATGCGCTGTCTGTTTTGCAGAAAGTACTTTCTGTTTCTGAAGATTGCAGTCATAAACAAAATTATGAAACCCACAAAAAAGGTGGAGAAGGGTCAGGAGTTTATCCAAGAAAAAGCGAGTTGACGCGAGAAGACGTGGAGAACATGACAGGAGCTCCGCGCCGCGAACAAGTGTATTCACTCATTTCTGCACTAGCAGAAGGCGACAGAGGAGCTTCTTTAACAGCGATTGAAAAAACTGCACAATCAAGCGCCGACATGAAGCTCTTTTTGGAACTTGTGCTTGAAGCTCTGCGCGCGACGCTTCTTATTCGCTACGCGCCCGACCTCCGCGCCTCGCTCCTCGCAGAGCTGGGCGCGGACGAATTCGCCGCGCTTGAAAAATTTGCCGCAGGCAGAGGCATCACGCACACAACAATGCTTGCATTCCTTACCGCCGCCGAACGCATCCGCTATGCGCCAATTCCTGCACTTCCGCTTGAACTTGCGGTCTTGGAACTCTTTCCTGAATAAAAACAACTGTGGTATTGTTCTCTCATTGGGGAGTGGTGTAATTGGTAACACGCCTGCCTTTGGAGCAGGAGACTCTAGGATCGTCCCCTAGCTCCCCAGCAACTGAGCAAGAGCGAAGGCGCACTGAGCTCAGCAGAGCGAATGTGCTAACTTGAGATAGGTTCGGATTCCGAGTACCATATATCTCACATATGATTGGAAAATTATTCAAAGCCCATGGAGTGTTCTGGGAACCACAGAACACCATGTACGGGGAAACGTTCCTGGGCGATAATCCTTTCTGCTCAAACGAAACGTGCAGGTCGCTCTTGACTCAAGCCAACTTAGGATCTGACAAAACAGGACATTACATATACGGATGGCTTTGCACGAATTGTGGCAAAGAGTACCCGTGTCCTGGAAATGATTACCAAGAATTGGCAAGGAAGGTGAATCGAATATACGAAGGCTACAAAAGGTTGAATTATCAGGTTTATTCATTAGACCTCCCACCAACCAAAGTTAAGGAGGATGCGGAGGATGAGAACTATTGGGTTCAGGCAAGAATAAGTGAAAAGAACGGAAAGAGAATGGCAGTTGTGTATTTTGGTGAGAGAGTGAAGGGGAAGCAAACCCAAGAAGACTATGTTCAGGTATTTTTGGATTTCGAGGACGAACAGCTCCGTTTTGACAAAACAAACAAGAATCCAATGAAGTTATTAGGCAAACTAACTGCTGAGTTCCCAGAATCGAGCGTCACTTTGGAGTCTAAGAAGTCCAAGAAAAACGACTAGTCCGAGGTGCGTCACCTTGAATCTGAGGAAATCGCTGGGAAACCTTTGTGGTGCCTCACGGTACAATGTTCGAAATCGAGGAGGCCAGCCACGTAATCGGGTTATACTAATCTGATGAACAAATCATTTATAGAAATTCTTGGATGGTACGGGATGGCGGCTATCGTCCTCGCGTACGCACTCGTGAGTTTCTCTTTTCTCGCGACCAATTCGATATGGTACCAACTGTTGAATGGCACAGGAGCCGTTGGAATAGTCGTTGTTTCTTTAGATAAAAA
Source organism: Candidatus Kaiserbacteria bacterium (assembly GCA_026396675.1). GTDB lineage: Bacteria > Patescibacteriota > Minisyncoccia > Phycocordibacterales > Phycocordibacteraceae > C7867-001. The sequence goes on from JAPLWI010000014.1 coordinate 16,826, forward strand.
GGCCTACCAGCCCGGCGTGCTGAATATTATCTGGGCGTTGATTGCCGTAATTGCGATCTTCAACATTTTGCGTTAAGCCCGTAAGGTGTCACCTCGCGCAGGTTGTAGAGCATCATTGAAAACCAGATTAGAAAAGAGCCGAGGCCTACGATAAAGAAAGTGGCGGCAATTTGAAAATAAATTTGTGCGGGTGGGCCGCCTATCCAGATGAACGTAAGGATTAAACTAGCACATCCGACAAGACAGACGAGGAATACGCGAAAAATTGCTTTTTCAATCATATAAGTAAGAACAGCATTTCCCCGAAGGAGGTTACTGGATACTTGCGTTAGGCATTGTATAATCACCCAATGAGGAAGCGAATTATTATTGTTCACGGATGGGACGAGTCGCTCAGTGATTGTGATTGGGAAGGGTGGGCTACAGAAGCGTTCCGTGCGAAAGGATACGAAGTGATTACTCCAGAAATGCCCGATACAGAGAATCCAGTTATTGAAAAATGGGTGAATCATTTAAAATCAGTTACAGGAGCGGTAGATAAAGACACTTATTTCATCGGGCACAGCATCGGTTGCCAGACGATTATGCGTTTTCTTGAAACGGTTGATACGAAAGTCGGTGGGGCGATATTTGTCGCCGGATGGTTTAATTTAAAAAATCTAGAAAGCAAAGAAGAGGAAGAAGTAGCAAAACCGTGGATTGAAACGCCGATTGATTTTGCAAAAGTAAAAAAGAATCTTGTTCATTCTGTCGCCGTTCTCGGAGACAACGATCCATTCGTCCCATACAAAGAGACGAAAAATGACTTTGAAACGCGACTTGGTTCTGAAGTTATTACCATTTCTGGCGCTGGGCACTTCACTTCTGACGATGGTTTTAAGTCATTCCCGCAATTAATTGAGATTTTTGAGGGTCATTTTTGAGGGTGTATACTAAAGCCATTACTCACCAATTTAGCGTTGATATGAAAAAAGTATTAGGGTGCGCGTTTCTGGTGTCCGTTCTTGCAATACCGTTGGTTTCGTCTGCAGCAGATTTTCGTTTTGGAAAACAGACCTCAATTGAAGCGAATGAGACGGTAGCCACAAACGCCTACCTCGGGGGAGGTAGTGTGGTAAGTGCCGGACCGGTCTCTGGCGATGTACTCGCCGGTGGCGGCAACGTGTTCGTAAATGGCGCCGTCGGAGGAGATGTTTTCGCCGGTGGCGGTAATGTTATCGTGCTTTCAAATGTCGTTGGTGATGTGCGCGTCGGCGGAGGCACTGTCATCACGCAAGGCAAAATCGGCGGAGATCTTATTGCTGGCGGCGGGCAGGTAACCGTCGGCGGTCCTGGTATTGGAGGCGATGCGGCAATCGGAGGAGGATCGGTTCGTATTGACGCCCCAATCGCAGGGAACGCTCGGATTGCCGGCAACGATGTGTACCTAAATGCGCCAATTAAAGGCGATATTTTTGTTCAAGCGAATACATTAACGCTTGGGAAGTCGGCAGTTATTTCTGGCAATTTAAGCTACAAGGCATCTAAGGAACTGGTGAAAGAAGATGGGGCGATTGTAAATGGACACATAAGTTTTGAACCGCGCGTAGAGCAGAAAGCCACCGCCGTTGGCATCGCCGCAATAATTTCTATTTGGGTTCTCATGAAATTCTTAGCGCTCTTTGTATGTGCGTTGATTGTTGGGCTCACATTCAAGCGCTACAGCAAGGCGGTCATCAAAAAAGCAGCTGAGCGTCCGTGGTTTGAGATTGGGAAAGGTCTCGTAGCGTTTATCGTGTTCCCAGTAGCCTCGATACTTTGCCTCGTAACGCTCGTGGGTATTCCGTTCGGTATTCTTGGGCTGTTCGGTTTTGCGGTCACGCTCATCTTCATGTGGATTATGATGCCAATTGTTGTAGGAAGCGTGATCTATCGTTACTTCACAAAAAGAGAATTGGAAGTATCTTGGAAAACGGTGCTTCTGGGTGCGTTCGTGTGCATCGTTCTTGGAATTATTCCATTCATCGGATGGTTTATGTTGTTGCTAATCTCTTTGCTTTCTCTTGGTGCCATTGTCACGGTTGAGTGGGAGATATGGAAGGAGTGGAGATAGAAATACTCACCGCAAAAGCGAGCGAAAGAAATTTTTAGCGCGGTAGTGCGTATTGTATAGTGAGAGCCATTATTGCTTAATAATCATTATGGAAAACAATAAAGATTCGGATTGCAAGTGTTCGTTCCACGGAATATGCCACGGGATTCACAGTCATCACTGGATGCATCTCGTTATCAAGATTTTCATCGCACTCTTCATCTTCTGGTGCGGTGTTCAGTTCGGAGAATTGCGGACGACTATACACGGCGGCTACGGTAATCATCGAATGATGGGTTCGTACGAGCAGTCCAGAAATATGATGTATTATGGCGGCGGTCCTGTGATGATGACTGGTCAGTCCACCGTTCCTCAAAAGTCAGCATCAACAGCGACCACAACGAAAAAATAATTTATTTCCCCCGCCCGAAATATTTCTTTAGAAGCACGACATGTTCGGCGTATGTGTTGGAGCAGTGAAATTGTCCGGCATTGTCATGAAAATAGAAGAGACATGTAGTGCTCTTCGGATTTAGTGCAGCCAACACTGCGGCGACAGACGGATTCGCAATCGGTGTAGGCGGCAGTCCGGAGTGAATATATGTATTATATGGCGACTTGCGTGAAATATCGGCTGGGGTCGCCTTTGGCCACCAACTGCCGGTCGTTCGACCGTTTGCTTTTGCATATTGGACGGTGGCATCTATCTGAAGATTCATGTTAGCGAATAGACGGTTCCAGATAATACCAGATATAAGACGCATATCATCAGGTCCGCTGGCCTCGCGTTCGAGAAGCGAGGCAATAGTAAGAGCATCATTGAGCGGCACTATTTGAGCGGTTGTCGTTCCATAACGCGAAAGAATATCTTCAGCAAAACGTTGGTTTACCATGTCTTGTGCAACAGCTGGCGTTGTTCCTTTTTCAACAACATACACGCCCGGCGAGAACGAACCCTCGGGCAATGGTAGCACCGCATATTTATCAGCGACCATGAACTGTTTTTTTTGCGTGCTGTTCCATGCGAGCGCGTTTCCGAACGCACTCGCCGCTTGCTCCTTCCGCATCCCCGGCGTGATGGTTATGATGCGATTACTTGCTCCTGCAACTCCGGCAATGCTCTGATACCATGACGCTTCGCTGACGGTTGTTGCAATCCATTCAAATACGCTTCGTAATGCACCCCCTGTATTTTCTACAGCCGCTTGTAGCGGAGGACGAGCGGTTTCAAAAATAGCATTCACCTGGGCATTTTCAACTATGATTTTATTCTTCGGATCAACGGTAACTGGGAACTGGCCCAGTGTCATCGTGGCGGCCTGTTCATGTTGGATAGTGAGAACAAGAATTGTGGGAAGCGAAAGCACCGCCACTCCAAATAAAACAATAAACACCAACACGACGACAAGTCGTTTGCCTTTCCAACGCATAATTATAGTATAACAAAAATATCGCCGGCTGTCTTATGGTATCGTTACAGAGGATTTGTTCTTAAATAAAAGAAAAAAGGAGGGCAATATGAAATTGCCAGGATTGAAGTTTAAAAATGTCAACTTGGGCAATTGTATTGTCCAAGGCGGAATGGGCGTCGGTGTTTCTCTTGCTACGCTCGCAGGAGCGGTTGCGGGAGAGGGAGGCCTTGGAATCATTTCAAGTGCAGGCCTCGACGAGATCGTATCGAAGAGAGATGGGAAGAACGTTGGTACTTACGAAGCGGTTAGAATTGAAATCGAGAAGGCAAAAAGTTTGAGCGGTGGTCGTGGCGCAATCGGCATTAATGCGATGGTCGCAATTGTCCGCGACTATGAAGATACTATCCGTGCCGCAATTGACGCCGGAGCTGACGCGATTATTTCTGGCGGGGGTCTTCCACTCGGACTCTCTGGTATTAAAAATCCAGGACACACGGCGCTTATTCCTATTGTCTCTAGTGCACGAGCATTGGAACTTATCATTAAGCGCTGGGAACGAGACGGTTATCGACCGGACGCAGTTGTGTTAGAGGGACCTCTCGCGGGAGGACACCTCGGATTCAAGTACGAGGAGATAAATAATCCGGCTTCCGAGCTGGAAAATCTTTTATCAGAGGTTTTAGAAGTCGCTCACAAATACGGTGGCATTCCTGTTGTTGCCGCAGGTGGTGTCTTCACTCACGAAGACATCGAAAAGTTTCTCTCAATGGGTGCAAGAGGGGTGCAAATAGGCACCAGATTTCTTGCAACGAAAGAGAGTTCGGCAACGGACGCATACAAACAGGCAGTAATTTCTGCAACAGAGGACGACATCTTAGTCGTCTCATTCCCCGACAGAAATCCTGCTTCGCCCTGCGGACTTCCGCTTCGAATTCTCACGAGTTCACCTGCGTGCACTGCGGAGCGCATGCCATGTTGTAGCAGAGGATTTTTGCTTCGAAATGGTGTTTGTAAAGCAAAGGACGACAATAGGTATCTCTGTGTTTGTAGTGCGTTAATGAGTTCAGCAGGATATGCTCCAGAAGAACCACCACTCTACACGGTTGGCCAAAATGCATATCGTGTAGACAAAATTGTTCCAGTAGAGGAGCTTATGAAAGAGCTCCTCGGCGAATAACAAGACCGTTTCTTCTTCATTTCACGATGACGGAGCAACGGTCTTTTACTCCCCTGTATCGCCTGGATAATTTCTACAGCTGAAACAGGTTTACCAAAAAAGATTACCCCCTCCTTTTCTTCTTCAGGTACATTTTTTCCACTTAGTAATACAATTCGTGTACTCGCATTGAGATGCGGTTTCGCTTTCCTGATGAATTCGGCGCCATCAATTCCTGGCATTTCATAGTCGGTAACCAGCGCGTTAATTTCCACAACCGAATTCTTTAGCCATTCTAAGGCCTTTTCCGGATTAGAAAATGCATATACCAGATACCCGAAAAACTTGAAGTTTTCGCTAAACGTTCCCAATATTTCGCGATGATCCTCAACGAAAAGAATTGTTTTTTGTTCGTGATCTGTCTTTTTTTTCTTCGGAATTGACTCAGAACTTACCATTTGAAGTATATTTGCGCTCTTTCCAAAACTCCATATCAAAGCGCTCATAACCTCTCTGCTGATTTGTCGAGATTGAGCCAAATTTACCACCACCTGGAAATGGTGAAGACATTCCGACATGAAAGATCTATCCGTTTTCTTCTCAAGAAAGTCAATGGCTTTTTGAGCAACCCGAGTCAGTTTCAATTTTTTAGCTTCATCGAAACTGAACCACTTCACTTCCAGAATCCCTTCTTTCAATAGCGGGGCAGGGGGGTTTTCTCCGTAGTGATATCCGACGAAGATATCAAAAAGATAGAGCTGACCACTCCTTTGCTCATCGCAACTGAAAATCAATTGTTGCTCGAAAACTCCTTCGAGCTTTGATTCCTCTCGTATTTCTCTGGCAATAGTTTTTTCTCTCCCTTTGTCAGATGATTCAATATGGCCGCCAAGTAATCCCCAGAATAGGCCCTTTTTGCCTAAGAGTATTTGCCCATAGACATTTAACAGAGCTGCCAACGCCACATGGTGCGTTTTCCCTTTACTCATTTTCCTCACCACCTTTCTTTATTTTTTGATGTCAAAAATCTACTAACTGACCACCACTATACACTATTGCGGATTAAAGTAAATGTATGGTATAATTTCCAGCAATGCAGAAGAAAGAGACAATCTATGGCGCAGAGAAACTTGCTAAATTTTTCGGAGTTACGAAGCAGACAGTGAGAGGATGGTGCAAGAAAGGCAAGTTGCCTGCGTTTAAAATAGGGAAGGAATGGAAAATCAGAGTAATGGATCTTCAAAAAATGATTGACCAGGAAGTCCGCATCAACAAAGACGAAAAATCCTCACGATTGTTTTAATCACTTGCTACACCGCACTACATTTCTGGCAGAGGCATCCATTCGGCCTGATGTGCATATCAAAATATTCAGTGTCGTAATCGTATGTTAATTCTTCTCCAACTTTGATATTTCTTTTCGCAAAAACATAAATCCTTCGGTTACGTATGTCTATTTCGCAATTCGGCGCACAAGAATGGTTTATGTACCGCGCTTTATTTTCTTTAATATTTCCATCTATCATCGTGTTTTTACCTGTCCAAAAGAGATATTTTCCTTTATTTGCTTTTTGCTCTGATTCTGAGACCGGCCGTCCTGTGTATTCAATAATGCATACGCCTCTCGGTATAGTTTCTTCAGAAAACATACCAAGTCCGGTACTCGAACGCCCGATGCGCAAAGCATATTTTTTTGGCTTAAAAACCTTTCGGATCTTTTCCATTTCGTTTCGCCGTGATTTATGAAACCTTGCAACGAGAGGGAAGCCAATTCATCACCACTTTCCGATGCTGGTCAAGCGACCACGAATCGTTGTGTTTAAAAAGTGTTACATGCGCTACTTTGAACTCTCGCAAGAGCGCTAAAGAGGCGCGCGGAAACTCCGAAGGGAGGCCTTCGTTATAGGACTTCAAGAATTCCGAAAGAGATAGCGATTTCTCGCTTCGTATTCGGTCAACATCAGGGAATCTCATTGCTTTCAATAATACCACGAACTACTCATTAAATCAATTTTACCTTTCTGCTGGATAGAAGATGCCTGCCCGTCCGCAGCTTCTGAGCGAAGGAGGGTTCGAACTGCTGTATAAAAACAGAAACCGCCCAATCAAAGCCAGACGGCTCCGATTAGGCGGCTAACTCTTTGTTCGTCGGGTGACTTCATATCCAAGTCGGCGGACGAGTTTGACTAAATGCTCTTCTGCTTTGGACCAAATTGGAAGCGAGAATTTTTTCTGTGGATTTCTCTCAACACGATACGCAGTGTTTCCTTCAACGATAACTATTCCGATGTCATTTTCGTGAATACCGCTAAGAACCACCTCAATTGCGTTTGTAAAATGTCCACTCGCAATGATATGGTCATCAGTGTGTGGGTACATTCTTATCGCATCGCCAATTTTCGCCCCAAGTTCTGCATCCTTTTCTATATCAGACAAACCATCGTGCCGCACCAACAAAACGCTTAAATGTCCCATTGCTTACCTCCTCAGAGTAAATGAAATGATCTCCAAAAGATCAATCTGCTTCTTATATATTACAAAGTATAAATACTGTCAAGCTCGGCTCCGGAGACAGGATTCGAACCTGTGACCTTACGATTAACAGTCGTTTGCTCTACCGCTGAGCTACTCCGGAATATACGCATTCTAACTGAAAAATGATTTGCCGCAATGGTACAGTACAACGATGTATCTGAAAGTATTCGTCACGCCGAGCGCCAAGCACGAAAAGATAGGGGAGAAAGACGAGGCCCTTACAATTTCAGTGAGAGAGCCGGCGACAGGGAATCGTGCAAATCTGCGTGTGCGCGAGATTATTGCAAAACGACTCGGGAAACGACTTGGAGAAGTGCGCATTCTGACAGGGCACCACTCGCGCTCTAAAATGATAAGTATTACTGACTGACTTTGTAATCCATCTCGTGTTTGCCTTCAGGGATTACGCGCTCAATAACAAACTCCCCATTCTTTAGTGATGCTTTTGTTATCTTGATTCGTTTATTATTCTCGAAGAAATAAGTACCGATGCCGTCAGCATACGCGCGATATTTCCTCCAGTTCTCTTCATCTGAGGCATCGAGCGACAATAGTCCGTCTTCTTTTTTAATTTTCTTTGTGTGGGAAGCAAGCGAATTATCTTGTGGCACGGGTTCAACGTCACCCGATAAATATTTGTTGAGAGTGTCGACGAGCAGTTGTGCACCCATCTCGATAAGTCGCGGGCGCAGTTCGCGTGCTGTCTCGGCTTGTGCAATTGGTGTTTCTTTTTGTGCGACAATGTCTCCTGCATCAACCTCGCGCGCCATCTTTTGGACGGTGACACCAGTCGTCAGATCGCCGGCTAAAAGGGCTGATTCAAGTGGCGTTGCGCCGCGGTATTTTGGCAGGAGCGAATAATGAATATTCAATACGCCCTTCGGAAATAACTCGATAAGTTCTTCAGGAAATATTTTTCCGTAGGCAACGACGACAGCATAATCGCACTTTTTTGCTCGGATTGTTGTAATTATTTCGGTGTCAAATGTTTCGGGAGTGAAGACCGAAATGCCATGTGCGAGCGCTAGCGTTTTCACTTCGGACGGCATAACGGCGAGACCACGACCCTTTGGAGCATCTGGGGAAGTAACAACAATCGCGGGGATGAAATCATGTGCAATGAGAACTGCAAGCGTCTCGCTCGCGACAAATGGAGTACCGAAAAAGGCGAATGAAGAAGAGCTATTCATTGTTGTTGATGGAGATATACCGCGTGGTCTGTAAAAAGAATACCGTTCAGATGGTCCATTTCATGTTCAAAAATTTGCGCCATGAGACCGCCGGCACCGCGAGTGAATCGTGTTCCATCAAGATGACGCGCGGAAATAGTAACGCGCTCGTGTCGGCTTGTCGTGCCATAAACGCCGTGAATCGAGAGACATCCCTCATCTTCTTCTGCGCGTTTACGAGATGTCTTTATAATTTCTGGATTGATATACAACTCGACTTTCGGTACCGGTGCTGGAAGTGCTTCATCCTCCGCAACTTCAGGCAGCGGGACGGTTCGATCTTTTCTCACGATAAAAAGACGATACGAAACACCAACTTGCGGCGCGGCTAGTGCAACACCTTCGGGGTGTTTATCCAGTTCTTCGGCCATATCATCAATGAGGCGCGCGAGTTCATCCGAGCCGAAAAGTTCCTCTGGTACGGGCTTTGCCACCTCACGCAGCACCTTTGCGCCTGCCCGGCCAGGGCCATCTTGCACGATTTCTTTCATATTGCCTAGTATAGCTCGTCGGCAAAACAAAATAAAGATAGTGCTAATGTTTCTTTGGGTCTAGTTCCCACCAGAATTTTTTGCCAAAATTTTGTGCCTGACTGCACACACTTTTTAAATAATATAAATCCTGCGTCGGTATTTTTTCTAGAACCGTGCCAAGATGCGCCATCGTCATAGGTGCGAGACCATCATTCTTACGAGAATAATTCAGATGCCGAAGAAAGAAACGCATCAACTCACCGCGTTCGGTTTGACGTTTCCGTCCCTTCGGCGCTTCTGCCGCCTTTTTTTCGATATCGGGAAGGATTTCACCAATGGATTTCATCCCGTTAGAGATAGGAAACGCTTCATTCTGTTTTTCAAATATCGTTTCCCCATTCCCGTTTTTAGATATTTCTCTCGTGCTGCGGCGTCGTTTATATTGAGGCATGCTTCGTAATATATTAACTCATACGGACGATGCTGTTTTGTCCACCCGCTTTGACCTTTCTGATGCTGGCTGAAGCGTTTCCGTAAATCGTTCGTGACTCCCGTGTACCAATAATCGCTTGAAAGGCTTCTGATGACGTACACATAACACATTTTGGTATCTCTAACGGGATTCATCAATTCGTATGGGCCTCAATAGAGGCACCGAGATGTTGGAGACGGAGCACGATATCTTCATAGCCGCGATTGATACTATATACATTTCGTAAGACCGAACGACCTTTCGCGGCTAGCATCGCGACTAAAATAATAGTCGCTGGCCTGAGTGCAGGCGGACAAATAACCTCGGCCGCCTTAAGTATTGTAGGACCTTCAATCGAAATGCGGTGCGGGTCATGCAATATCGTTGTCGCACCAAGACGGTCGAGCTCGGTATAGTAAATAGCGCGCTTTTCATATACCCAGTCGTGAATAAGCGTCATTCCCTTCGCTTGCGTAGCAATAACTGCAAAGAATGGAAGATTATCTATATTAAGTCCCGGGTACGGACGTGCATGAATTTTTTCTGGGAAGGCGACGAGTCCGCCAGCCGGCGGATGACTTATTGAAATGTCAACTAATTTTGTAATGCCGTTCTCCGATGGTCGGGCATTTGAAAGAGTAAATTTCAAACCCATTTTCCCGAGGAGCAACAGTTCAACTTCGAGAAACTCGATCGGCGCGTCCGCGACCGTGACGGCGGAGCCGGTCACAATCGCGGACGCGATGAAAAACATCGCATCGGTCGGATCTTGGGCTACGCTGTACGAGACATCTTTGTTGATATATTTAACGCCGTGAACAGATAGTGTTGTAGAACCGATGCCTTCAATCGAAACGCCAAGCGCTTGTAAAAATCCGCATACTTCTTGCACCTGATAATTCGCCGAAGCATATTTAATCACCGAAATACCTGGAATACATGCGGCAGCGAGAAGTGCGTTAATCGTTGCGGTATCGCTTGATTCATAAAGAACAATTTCTGCCGGATGAAGTGTCGCATGAGTGATACGATAATTTTCAGAATGCGTTTCTATCGCAACGCCGAATTTTTCAAGTGCCATCCCGTGTGGTCGTATACTTCGAAGACCGAGAGTGCATCCTCCTGACTGCGGAAGATCAAAGGAATTAAAATAATGAATAAGAGGACCGACGAACATAAGAATACTACGCGTCTTCATCGCTGAAGCGCGATCAATTGTATCGAGAGAAATTTTTTCCGGTGGAATTATAACGACATCGTGATTAACCCACTCAACCTCAACGTCAATTGAACGCAACACCTCAATCAGGCGATTCACCTCTTCAATTTTTGGAACATTCCGAAGTGTCGTTCGTCCGCGGTTAAGAAGGGAAGCTGCGAGAAGCGCGACAACACCATTCTTTGACCTACTGGTAACAACGGTCCCTGACAGCTTCTTCCCGCCATCGACGACGAAGTTTAATCCTTCTTGCATAAGAAATAGTGTATCATTACCCTGCAAACTATGTCTTTCTTTTCTCCAAAACTCGGCATTGACCTAGGGACAACAAATATCCTTGTGTTCGTGCCCGGCAAGGGTGTTGTAATAAATGAGCCGTCAGTTGTTGCGGTAAGCAAAACGCGCGGTGCCCATGGCGGCAATAAGATCCTAGCCATCGGTGCGGAGGCGAAGAAAATGATTGGCCGTACTCCAGACGATATCATCGCATATCGTCCGATGAAAGACGGTGTTATCGCTGACTATCGTATTACCGAAGCGATGCTCCATTATTTTATGAAGAAAGCGCTCGGTCATAATCCTTTTAAGCCAACAGTACTTATTTCAGTTCCAGCCGGCGTTACTTCAACAGAGAAGCGCGCTGTCATCGAAGCGGCGCTGAAGGCCGGCGCGAAAAATGCGTTCGTTGTGAAAGAACCGATACTTGCCGCAATCGGTGCAGGCATTCCTATTCACGAACCAATGGGGCGTATGGTTGCTGATATCGGTGGCGGTACAATTGATGTAGCGGTGATATCTCTCGGTGGTATCGTTGCTTCAACATCAGTAAAGTGCGCGGGTGATCGTCTTGATCGCGCGGTCATTGATCACATAAAAAAACAGCATAATCTTGCTATCGGTGACAAGACCGCAGAGGAATTAAAAATAAGAATCGGCGCGGCCGTGCCGATGAATGAAGAACTTTCAATGCCAGTCAAAGGACGAGATCTTTTATCCGGTCTTCCACGTACTGTTGATCTCTCGACAAATGATATGGTACAGGCAATGACGCGCGAATTGCGCGAAATGACACAAGCGATTCGCAAAGTGTTACAAGATACGCCGCCAGAACTTGCTGCCGACATTATTGATAACGGCATCATTCTCACAGGCGGCTCCTCACAGCTGCGTCAGATGACAGAGCTAGTGCATCGCCGTACTGGCGTTATCGCGAAACTTGCGCAAGACCCATATTATTGCGTTGCGCGCGGCACCGGCATCGCACTGAAGCATTTGGATACCTATCAGAAAAGAATTTTAGCGAAACAATGATAACATCCCTCGACAAAACTCGGAACCTTCGGCATCATGCGTTTGTAATAGAGGCAGAAGCGGAGGAGGGGATTGAAGTAGCGCAGAGGTGGGCGAGTGAAGAGCTCGGAATTAGTGCAAAAAATAATCCTGACATTGTCGTGTTGCGTTACGGGCTTTTCTCGGTTGCCGACGCCCGACGTGTCCTAGAGACCGCCGCAAGCGCGCCATTCGCTGGCGAGAATAAAGTACTTATCATCGCTGCGAGCCGCGCATATCACGAGGCGCAGAATGCACTCCTAAAACTTTTTGAAGAACCACCGCGGAACACATTTATTTTTTTCATATTACCATCGCTTGGTGGGCTACTGCCGACCTTACGTTCGCGCGTTCAAATTTTTGATGTTAAGGGTTTCGGAAACCCATCATCAGATGATGGGTTTCCGAAACCCATCATTTCAGAAGCAGCGATGGAGTTTATGAAGGCGAGCAAAGAAAAACGCAGTGCGATAATTAAGAAGCTCACAAGCGGGAGAGACGAAGAAGAAAAACGCGAACTGCGCGATGAGGCGATCGCGATTCTGAACGGCGTTGAAGCGATTGCATATAAAAAATACGGGTCTACGAGACCCGTAATTTCTGAACTTCTGTCGGACATTCAGATTCTGCGCGGGTATCTCTATGACCGTTCGGCGCCTGTGAAAATGATTCTCGAACATCTTTCACTCGTTATTCCCGCCTCGCCGAAGACGGCGAGTCGAGGCGGGCTAAAGGATTTGCTATAATTTACGCATGGCATACGATTTTTCAAAATTAAAAGCGAATATTAAAGAGACCGAAGAATGGCTCGCACGTGAACTTTCAAGCGTTAGAACTGGCAGAGCAGCCCCTACGCTTCTCGACGCAGTGAGAGCAGAGGCCTATGACACGTATACGCCGCTTCGAGAACTCGCGTCTGTGTCAGTTGAGGACGCACGCACATTGCGCATTATTCCGTGGGACATGTCGTTGATAAAAAAAATTGAGAAGGCGATTACCGAAGCGAATCTGGGAGTCGGTCTTTCAACTGACGATCAAGGATTGCGTGTTTCGTTTCCTGAATTGACTAGTGAACGGCGCACACAACTTTCAAAAATAGCGGGCGATAAGACAGAGCAGGCGAAAGTAACTTTACGCTCACATCGTACCGACGCACTCAAAGCACTTGAAGTCGCGGAAAAGGAAGGCGGCATGGGGAAAGATGAAATTACGCGCCTGAAGGCCGAAGTTCAGAAATATATTGATGCAGGGAGCACCACGCTCGTTGAGACACTTAAGAGAAAAGAGTCAGAAATAGCCCAGTGATGAGCATTTTGATTTTTATCGTTAGCATTGTCGTGCTTATCGTGGTGCACGAGTTTGGGCATTTTGTTGCGGCGAAACTTTCGAAGATGCGCGTAGATGAATTCGGTCTCGGTTATCCGCCGCGTGCTGCAGTTGTCGGGAAGATAGGCAGGACAATACTTTCGCTTAACTGGCTACCTCTTGGCGGCTTCGTGAAAATTTTTGGGGAGGACCCCTCGACTGAACTCGGAGCAGGTGGAGCCGAAAGCGACATCCCGAGCAAAGCGAGGGACTCATTTTCTTCGAAAACTCGTTTGGCACAAGCGATTGTACTTATTGCAGGCATCGCAATGAATCTACTCTTCGCGTTTGTTCTCATTACTAGTGCGCTTATCGCGGGAACACCACGCGCACTTTCAGAAAATGAAATCGTTGGAGCTCGTAACACAGAACTCGCGATAGCGAGCGTTCTCCCTGGCACGCCAGCTGCGCGTGCCGGACTTATACCTGGCGACATTATTCTTTCTGCAGAAGACGGGCACTATGCATTTTCAGGAGCGAACCCTGTTGAATTCACAAAATTCGTTACCAATGGAAAAGGAAACGCGACAATTGCGCTCTCGGTGCGACACGAGAGAGGGAAGGAGGAGACGTTATTTGTGCGGCCAGTAACTGGCGTTGTCACTTCGGATCCATCACGCCCAGCTTTAGGTGTTGAAGTTGCCACAATTGGCGTTATGCCGCTCTCGTTATTTCAAGCGATACCGGAAGGAGCATCGCTTACTTGGAGTGCAATTAAACTAACTGCAACTGGTCTTTTGCATTTTTTCTCCAGCATTTTTACCTTATCAGCTGATTTTTCGCAGGTTGCGGGTCCAGTCGGTATTGTGGGCATCGTTGGCGCTGAAGCGGCGCATGGCTTCGGCAATTTGTTTTCGATTATGGCGATCATTTCCATCAATCTTGCACTCATTAATCTTATTCCTATTCCAGCGCTTGATGGAGGCCGACTTCTCTTCGTCATTATTGAAAGCATTATTCGCCGTCCGATTAAAGCGAGTATTGCACGTTCAGTCAATTCCATCGGTTTCATTTTCCTTATTCTTCTGATGTTGGTCGTCACCGCGCACGACATCTTCCGCATCGTCGGCTAGCCATTTTGCCTAGGGTGTGCTGGTGGCGTATACTTTCCTTATGAGGCAATCACAGCTTTTCACCAAAACCCGGCGGGAGGCGCCAGCGGACGAAGTTGCTAAAAATGCACAACTACTTGTGCGAGCCGGTTACATTCATAAAGAAATGGCAGGTGTGTATTCATATTTACCACTTGGCCTACGTACGTTGAACAATATTGTCAAAATCATTCGCGAAGAAATGAACGCCATCGGCGGGCAGGAACTCGTGATGACGGCACTCCAAGATAAAGAACTTTGGAGTCGCACCGATCGTTGGGACGATGAAAAAGTTGATAATTGGTTCAAGACATCGTTTAAGAGTGGTGGCGAAACAGGACTCGGCATCACGCACGAAGAACCATTGACGCGTATTATGACCGAACACATTTCCTCCTATCGTGATCTACCGGTCTATGCGTATCAATTCCAAACCAAGTTCCGTAATGAACTTCGCGCGAAGTCCGGTATTATGCGCGGGAAAGAATTTTTGATGAAGGATCTCTATTCTTTTTCTAAAGATGAAGCGGAACATAAAGCATTTTACGAAAAGGCGCGCGAAGCATATGTGAAAATATTTAATCGCGTTGGCTTAGGCGATCAAACATATGTCACTTTCGCATCAGGAGGCATTTTCAGTGAATTTTCCGAAGAATTTCAAACGGTGTCGGACGCTGGAGAAGATACTATTTATGTAGATGAAAGCAAGAAAATTGCCATAAACAAAGAAATTTGCACTGATGAGGTAATTGCGAAATTAGGGTTGAAGAGAGAAAAGCTAATTGAAAAAAAAGCCATTGAGGTCGGCAACATCTTCAATCTCGGCACGCGATTCTCCGAACCGCTCGGTCTTTCGTACACTGACGAAACCGGTGTTCATAAGCCGGTCGTGATGGGCAGTTATGGCCTTGGCCCGACGCGACTTATGGGTACTATCGTAGAACTTATGGCAGATAATAAAGGCCTTGTATGGCCTGAATCAGTCGCGCCATTTTCTGTGCATCTCGTGTCCCTTGGGAAAGAGGGCGACCCGTCTCGCCGAGGCGGAGCCGAGGCGGATGAGATTTCTAAGACAGCGGACACGCTTTATGACGACCTTGTAAAAGCAGGAGTTGAAGTTCTGTATGATGATCGCGACAATTCCGTCGGACAGAAATTTGCGGAGAGCGATTTGCTTGGTATTCCGAAACGCATCGTAGTCGGTAAAAAATCGGTCGAGACGGGCATTTTTGAAGTTGTTGATCGCGCGACTGGAAATGTAGTGGAAACACCGCGCGCAGAGCTTTTTGCATAGAGCGTATGGCGAAGTTTTCCAGAAATTTGTTTTTCAGTCCCGATATTGCGATTGATCTCGGAACTACAAACACTCTAGTGTATGTGCGCGGTCGCGGTGTTGTACTTACTGAACCATCAGTAGTTGCGATTAATGACAAAACCCATCAGGTCGTTGCGGTGGGGAAGGAAGCTAAAACAATGCTCGGCAAAACTCCCTCGCACATCCGCACGGTGCGGCCGCTTTCGCATGGCGTTATCTCCGATTTCGAAGTAACTGAGGAACTTCTCACTTATTTAATCAACAAAGCTGGGAACGGTCATTTGCGATTTTTCGGATCGCGCGTGGTTATCGGCGTGCCGACCGGCGTTACAAATGTTCAAAGCCGCGCGGTGCGTGACGCGGTAAAAAATGCCGGTGCCCGCGAGGCAATCATCCTTGAGGAACCGGTAGCAGGCGCTATAGGCGCAAAACTGCCGGTTGCTGAAGCGGTCGGCACGATGGTGCTAGACATAGGCGGCGGTACATGTGACATATCTGTTATTGCGCTCAATGGCGTTGTTGCCTCACGGAGTTCGCATGTCGCGGGAGATCGTTTCAACGAGAATATTATTGATTTCGTACGCGGCGAATTCAAACTCGGAATTGGCGAGCGAACAGCCGAAGATGTAAAGATAGCTATAGGCGCAGTAATGCCACTTTCCGAAACGCTCTCGCGAAGCGTTCGTGGTCGCGACTATGCGACAGGACTCCCACGAGAAGTGACACTGACAGATGCACACATCCGCGAAGCACTCATTCCTTCACTGGACGCTCTTATGGACACGATGAAAGAAGTTATTGAGGCAACGCCGTCAGAACTTCTTTCGGATGTTCTAGAACACGGCGTCACAGTGTTCGGGGGAGGTGCTCTTCTGCGCGGCTTACCGCAAGTGTTAGCGAAGATGCTGGGTGTGCCAGTCAGAGTCGCTCAGGATCCTCTCACGGCAGTCGTACGTGGTGCCGGAATTGTGACAGAACATCCAGCGCCATATTCTGACTTTTTTATCGATGAAGAAGACATTCTTAGCGAAGCATAGATCATTTTTCTCCCGCGAGAATTTTTCGTGGGGAGCGTACGCACTTTCATTCGCTCTTTTCGTTTTATTTCTGCGTCTTATTACCCCGAATTTTTTCCTACAATTGTTCGCACCAATATTCCATGCTTCAGATACGCTAGCGACAGAGAGTCATTCTCTCATGTCTGGTTTTAAAAATACCGAAATGCTTGCCGCAAGAAATGAACAACTCATGCAAGAGAATAATGTTCTCGCAATCGAAAATAAAACGCTAAATAAAAAAATAGCAGACATTTCAGCGCTAACCAATTCTTCAGCAACAGGAAAAAATACTTTTGAAATTCTTTCAGGCGTTGTCTCTCGTCCGCCGGAAAGTCCTTACGACACGCTTGTAATCGCTGCCGGTAAAAATGATGGTGTAACACTCGGTATGGAGGCATTTGGAGTGGGCAATGTTCCGCTTGGCGTGGTCTCGTCGGTTCTCGCCAACTTTTCTCGAGTGACGCTTTTTTCGGCTCCTGGCACTGCGACTGATGGCTGGATTGAGCACTCGAATACAATTATACCGATTACTATCCTTGGCGCCGGCGCCGGTGTCATTAGTGCCACAATTACGCGTTCAGCGGGTATTGCGGTAGGAGATACGATATTTGTTCCTGGTCCGGGGATGCTTCCGATTGGGAAAGTTGCGCGCGTTGACAGCAATTCTTTTTCTCCTTCAGTCACTTTACGTATCACACCCGCGATAAATCTTTTTTCAACGGTGTGGATAGGATTGCGCGATACCGGCAAAACACTGTTCGTATCTGCGACTTCAACACTGCCATGATGCGTGGAATATTAACCATTCTTGTTTTTATTTCCGTTATATTTTTCCCATGGCCGCTTACTGCAGTGTTTGTGCTCGTCGCTTCATTTTTTATTCCGTTTCTGCCGTTTGCTATAGGAATTTTTGCCGATACGCTTTATTACACGTCAAAAACGGAATGGCTGCCGCTTCTAACGTTGTACGGAATGCTTACAACCTGTCTCGCACTCTTCGTGTGCAGTCGGCTTCGGGCTAGTAGTATGAGCAGATGAAGTGGCGTAAGAAAAGGAGGCGAGATCCAGAGATAGCTCCAGATGAAATATTTCTTGATGCATCAAATGTTCCTGCATTTGACCGAGCAAGGTTTGAGGGACGGCTTGAAAAACCACTTTCTCAAAAAACATTTATTTCACTTGCAATTACACTCGGCGCACTTTTCCTCATACTTATCATCCGTATCTGGGATCTTCAGGTCATAAACGGCGCTATTTTTGCCGCTGAAAGCGCGCATAATAGTTTAGAAGTTGCAACATTATTCGCCCCACGTGGAATTATTACTGATTTCCGCGGCATTATGCTCGCCGAAAATATCTCGAAAACGGATGGCAGTGTCGGACGCAAATACTCGCTTCCTTCTTTAGGTCAGATTATCGGTTATGTTTCATACCCAAAAAAAGATTCAAAAGGAATCTATTATGACACAAGCGAAACTGGTATCGCTGGTCTTGAAGCCGAATACAATTCACTCCTCGCTGGGAAGAATGGTCAATTGCTTACTGAAAAAGATGTGCTAGGAAATATTCGTTCCGAAGGCATCATCGTTCCCGCAAAAGAAGGAGGAACTCTGCGGCTCTCAATTGACGCAAATCTCGAACAGCTTTTTGCGCGCGCAATTGCGGATACCGCAAGTAGTAATAATTTCATTGCCGGCGCCGGTGTAATTCTGGATGTGCATACGGGCGCGGTACGCGCCATCGTTTCTTATCCGTCGTATGACCCGAATGTCATGGCGAACGGCGGCCCGTCGGACCGCATCGCCTCATATAACACGAATGCAGGGCATCCATTTCTTGATCATGCAGTGCAAGGTGTCTATACTCCTGGTTCCATTGTGAAGCCATTCGTCGCTTCTGGAGCGCTCACCGACGGCCTTATTACTCCGAACACTACCATTGAAGATCCAGGATTTCTATCATTGCCAGACCCGTATCATCCGGGGAAGAAATTTATTTATAAAGGATGGAAAGCGCTTGGCGCTGTTGATGTGCGGAAAGCAATCGCATGGTCTTCTGATATTTTCTTCTATACCGTCGGCGGCGGTTTCGGTTCTCAGAAAGGTCTTGGAATCGATCGTCTCGGTTATTGGTACCAACAATTCGGTCTCGGGAGCCAAACCGGTATCGATTTGCCTGGAGAAGCGAGCGGACTCATCCCGACCCCTGCATGGAAAAAGACGACATTCAACGAGCCATGGTATCTTGGCGACACTTATTTTACCGCGATAGGACAGTATTCAGTGCAAGTAACGCCGATACAAATGGCGCGCGCGACTGCTGCCGTTGCAAACGGCGGCACGCTTCTAGTGCCGACATTGCTTGCTGACGCAACTCCGGTATCTACCATTGTGCCAGTTTCTCCTACAGCACTCGCAGTCGTGCGCGAAGGCATGCGCAAAGGTGTGACTGAAGCACTCGCCAGTGCGATTAATTTTCCTTATGTGGCGGTAGCGGCGAAAACAGGTACCGCACAAACTGGCGTACACAACCAATATGACAATTCGTGGGTTGAAGGATTTTTCCCGTACGATAATCCACAGTATGCGTTCGCCGTCGTTCTTGAACGCGGGCCACAGGGCACGGGCGAGCAGGCGGTGAATGTGATGCAACAACTTTTTGAATCGTTGCACGCCGAGAATTCTCCGTATGTTGGGCAATGAATAACACCCGACGGTGTGACGAAGCGTCACTTGCGCAATGACAGCAGTCAAGTACAATGCACGCACACTATGAATGAAATACAAGAAAGCGTCGTCTCACAGGAAAAATTTGATGAGATAATAAAAGAATTGGAGCACTTGAAGACAGTGCGTCGCACTGAGATTGCCAAGAATCTCGAATATGCGCGGTCACTCGGTGACCTCTCTGAAAACGCCGAATACCAAGAAGCACGCGACCTACAAGCCGCTACCGAAGAACGCATCAAGAAACTTGAAGAGTTAGTTAAAAATACGAAGATTCTTACCGATGGGAAAAAGAAAGACGAAGTCAGTTTCGGTTCAAAGGTTTCAATTAAGAAAGAGGGGGGTGCTGAAATCCACGAATACACAATCGTCGGCAGTGAAGAAGCCGATATGCGCGTAAAGAAACTTTCGCATGTATCGCCACTCGGCGCCGCCATGATGGGGAAGAAAAAGGGCGATACTTTTACATTTGATACTCCGATTGGTAAACAGACCTACACAATAGAAAAAGTGGCGTAAATAAAAAGGCGGAACCGAAGTCCCGCCTTTTATCTGCCGCCTCTAAGGGCTATTTCTCTTAACCAGTAGTGTTGTGACATACAACACAGAAGACCCGCGACTGCACAACTCAGTTTCTGCCGACAAGATAGTATGATCCGAAGGAAGTCTTTTTGTTGCCTCGTCTACTTTCTCTTGTTGTTTTTCGATGTCGCCAATGCCACCAACCAAAACAACATATCTCTTTTTCATTTTCCGCCTCTCTTTTATCCGTATTTAACTACGTACTATCTGCCGATAATTTACCTGACGCCGTGCATTTGTCAACCGATTGACGATGTGTATACGCGCGTATATACTTTTACCTATGAATACAACAACAATCCAGAAGTGGGGAAACAGTTATGCCGTGCGCCTTCCAAAAGCGACGATGCGCAAATTCAATCTGCAAGCCGGTCATTCTGTAGAGATTCGTGAAGCGCCGCAGAACCGTGCATTTTCTATTATTCCTGTTCATAACCGCGCAATATCTCTTACAGAAATGATCGCTCGCATTACGAAGAGAAATTCGCATCATTCCGCTGATTGGGGCGTCGCAATAGGGAAGGAAGTATGGTAGCCAAGCGCGTATATGTTCCCAATCGGGGAGATGTTGTGTGGCTCGACTTTAATTCAGTTCGCGGACACGAACAGAGCGGCAGACGCCCAGCACTAATCATCTCTTCAGAAAAATACAATGCGAAATCAGGACTCGCGCTCGTTTGTCCGATTACTTCTCACATAAAGGGATATCCATTTGAAGTCGGTTTTAAAATAAAATCTGTACAAGGCGTCATACTCGTCGACCAGATTCGCGGTATTGATTGGAAAGAACGCAATGCAGAGAAAATAGGCGGTGTTTCAGAATCGGTAATCGCAGAGGCGCAGGACTATGTGAAGAAATTGGTATTAGAATAAGTGCAAATAAAAAGGCAGAACCGAAGTTCCGCCTTTTGAACATACCTTAATCTTCATCCAGCATCTTGGCCTCGTTCCAGATATTTTTCGCAAAGACGACGGCCTTTGCGATGCCGAACGACATTGCACACGCCACGAGAACAAAGAACACATACTCAATGAGAACCACATAATTCTCACCGTATGCGAACATTCCCGTGAACGCTCCTACGAATACGCATGCAATTCCACCGGCGAACGACCCTGTTAATGTGTATGCAGGCATACCTACTAAACCACCTGCGAATGCGCCAGCAAATGCTCCTGCAAACATACCTGCTAATCCACCGGCAGACATGACTACTAAAATGTCCATACTCACTTTCGAAACCAAAGTGCCTATAGTCACGCCTGCGAACATCGCGAGGTAAAATACCATAACCTTTTTGGTTCCCGCTCCCGACAATGAGTTCATTATGCTTACTATCAGAATCAGCAAAGTCGGTACCCAGAGTCCAAAAATCGCGAGCCAGTAACTATCTTGAAAGAACAATGTAAACAATGTTTTCATATCCCCGCTCCTTTTTCGTTATTTTACTTCTAACTTTCTGTCGCCAATGTACAGGACAGAATATATTTGTCAAGCTAAATAATTTGCATGATACAATAATCCTATGCTTTGGGCCGATCGCATAGCGAGCGAGATACGAAACACATGCAAACCGCGCAACGGTAAAACGTTTCTTGTTCGCGACGAAAAGACGCTCTCCGGTAGAGTGCATGTGGGGTCAATGCGTAGTGTTGCCGTTCACGGCCTTGTCTCGGAAGTTCTCGTCGAATATGGAATTGCGAATAAGTTCCAATTTGAACTTAACGACTTTGATGATTTCGATTCGATACCGAGCTATCTTGACATCGAAAAATATACAGAACATTTAGGAAAACCGCTCTACGCAGTACCAAGCCCAGAAGCGGGTTTTGCAAATTACGCAGAATATTTTGGCGCTGAATTTATTGAAGTGCACAAGAAAGCCGGCTTCACACCGAACTACTATCGCGCGACTGAACTCTATCGGTCAGGAAAGATGGATTCGTTCATTAAGATTGCGCTGGAACGGGCGAGCGACATTCGCCGTATTTTGAAAGATGTCTCAGGATCAGAAAAAGACGAGAAATGGCTCCCGATTTCTGTTGTATGCGAGAATTGTTCAAAACTTAAAACAACACGAGCATATGACTTCGACGGGGAAACGATCGGCTATACCTGTGATCAAACTCCGTATGGATCTATCGCGTGCGGTCACACAGGCCGCGTTGCGCCATGGGGAGGAGCAGGGAAACTATTTTGGAAAGTTGATTGGGCGGCTAAGTGGGTCGCGCAGGGCGTCGACATCGAAGGTGGTGGTAAAGATCATTCGACCAAAGGCGGTTCGCGCGATGTTGCGAATCACATCTGTCGTGAAATTTTCAATACCGAACCGCCATTTGACATCCCGTATGAATTCTTTTTGGTCGGCGGGAAGAAAATGTCTTCATCAAAAGGCCATGGAAGTTCGGCGAAGGATATGTGTGATCTCTTTCCGCCACAGATTTTTCGCCTTGCACTTATCGGGAAGGATATTCGCGAACAGATTGATATAGATCCATCTGGCGAATCTGTGCCGCGCCTTTTTGATTGGTATGACGAACTTGGAACTGGCGTGCGCGAAGGGAAGGCAGACGATTACTCGCGTCTATTTGCACTCTGTGAACTTCCAGAAAATCGCGCTGCGTTCATAGCTCCATGGCAGATGCGATTTCGCGAGGTGGCGTTCATTGTGCAGATGCCGCATCTATCACTTATTGATGAGGCGACACGGGCGAAGGGAACTGAATTGACTGAAGACGAGGAAGCGGCACTCCAGGAGCGCGCGAAGTATGCGAAATTCTGGCTCACAACATACGCGCCGGAAGAATTTAAATACGAATTGCAAAAAGAAATGCCGGAGGTTGAACTTTCAGGCGTACAAAAGAAAGCGCTCGCTTCGCTCGCTGATTTTGTGCAAGGAGAGGAACGCTCTGGCGAAGAAATTCATGCGCGCCTTCACGAAATGAAAACCGAAATTCCTATACAGCCGAAAGAATTATTCCAAGCGCTGTACCGAATCTTCCTCAATCGCGATTCAGGTCCGAAAGCTGGTTGGTTCCTCGCCGGCCTCCCACGCGATTTTGTCCTCGGGCGTTTAAAAACGATAAATTAAGGGCGTTTTGAGATATGCACAGTATCATTGCAAACCTACTTGACGCGTGTATAATGAAAGAGTTCGTTCGGAAACCGCCACGCTTGAGGGCGGTTTCCCTCGTTTTATACAGTATTTTGTAGCTTTTCTATGCTTTTGCGCCAATCGTTTATATCTATAAAAGAAGCACGATTCTTCCCAGAAGCAATCTCATCTGTAATCAAGTCTTGCAATCGTGTTGAAAACTTTTTCTCCCCGTTCTTGTCGCGTCTAGTGTTAGATACAATGCAGACATGTACACTATGTTCCATAGCGTGTCTTATCAGTGCTTCAAAGTCGCCATCGCCAGAAAAAATAAGAAACTCGGTCGCACCGTCTATACACTGCATTGCGTCTACTGTCAGGTCAACATCGCAATTTGATTTTATTGCACCAGGAGAAGTTACTATAAGCTTCCCATCGATTCCGCATGCAGAGCAAGTATAAGAATGTTCGCGCACCTTATCTTTTTGAGGAAAAGAAGTTCTGATACGTGCTTCGTATCCTTGTTTTGTATGTTTTGCTGTTAGTCCGACAACGTCCCATTCTCGAACCCCAGTATATATAAATACTTTTTCGCACATCCAAGATCGTCCCTCGGCTCTCTTTGCGCGAAGATGTTGAGAAAGTTTTTCCCAATCAATAGCAAAACCAAGAAGATCTTTGGTAGTCCTATCAAGATTGTTTCTGTCAACAAAAGCGAAAATTTTACTTGGTTTTGGTTCAATCTCATTTTCCATTTCCATTAAATTTAGCATAATTACACCACATTTTCAAGTTTGTTTTCCACACCTATTGTCACCACGGTCCATGTGGATAACTTCCCACGGGAAGATGGGGTAGTGGTATATAATGGTCAACAGTGGGAAGAAGTAGAAAGCAGGAGTGGTGGCTTGCTTTCTTCTTTCGCTCACTCCTATTCACATGTTCCTTGGAGAATACCTACATACTTTTGATTCGAAGAATAGGATTTCACTTCCGTCAAAATTTCGGAAGGGTCTAGGCCGTGTCGTCGTGGTGACGCGCGGCCTTGATCATTGTTTATATATCTATGCGCGCAAAGAATGGGAAAAAGAGGCGGAATCGTATGTCGTCGGGGCGAGCGGTAACGCAGCACAACGCGGCCTCGCACGCCTTTTCCTCGCCGGCTCATCAGAGGTCGAGGTAGACCGGACCGGTCGCGTGCTTATCCCCGAAAATCTGAAATCATTTGCATCGATTAAAGAGAAGGCAGTTATCACCGGTGTTGCTGATCGAGTCGAAATCTGGGAAGAAAATGCGTGGAAGAAATATACGGCTGAAATCGAAAAGGAAGCAGAAACATTCGCTGAGAAGGTCGGCGACGCTCGTTAATTATGGAAGCCCGTCACGACAGCATCTTAATGAATGAAGTGCTTGAGGCACTCAATATACATCCGAGCGATACCG
The DNA here is from genome assembly GCA_026396675.1 of Candidatus Kaiserbacteria bacterium. GTDB lineage: Bacteria > Patescibacteriota > Minisyncoccia > Phycocordibacterales > Phycocordibacteraceae > C7867-001. The sequence goes on from JAPLWI010000014.1 coordinate 41,397, forward strand.
TTGTAGATGCCACGATCGGCGGTGCGGGGCATTTTGCAGCACTGCTCGCCGCACTCGGAGAGGGCGGCATTATTATCGGTATTGATGCAGATCCTGCTGCAGTTGAACGCGGACGCGAAGTGTATGCTCTTGATCGTCGACCTGATCGCCCAATCGCGTATCTTGTAAACGATAATTTTCGCAATCTCACGCGTATTCTTGAACGGCTCGGCATCGGACAAGTTGATAAAATTCTTTTTGATTTCGGTTGGAGCGGGTATCAGATTGCATCACCGCGAGGTTTTTCCTTTCAAAATGATGAACCGCTTCTTATGAATTATTCAGAGACAGGAGAAACTGCGTCCGATATTGTTAACACTTCTTCGGAAGAGGATTTAGTTGCTCTCATCTTCACATTCGGGGAAGAGCGTTTCGCGCGTGGCATCGCGCGCGCGATTATCGCTGCTCGTTCCAAAGAGAGAATCCTCACTACAGGAGCGCTCGTTGCCGCGATTAAAGCAGGAACGCCGCGCTGGTATCAGAATAGAAAAATTCATCCAGCGACCAAGACCTTCCAAGCGCTTCGCATAGCTGTTAATGATGAAATAGGCGCTCTGCGCGAAGGGCTCGCCGCTGCGCTGCAATCGCTCGCACCTGGAGGCCGTATCGCGATTATTTCTTTCCACAGTATTGAAGATCGCGTTGTAAAAAATCTCTTACGCGATGCGATGCAATCGGGGTTTGGATCGCTCGTTCCGAAAAAGCCAATAGTGCCGATGCGCGCAGAGATTATTAAAAATCGCCGAGCGCGGAGTGCAAAGCTCCGCATTTTTTATGCCCAGTAGCACAACTATGGACAAGAACTTTCATCACACATCGTACGCAACAACACCTAGAAAACGGGTTGTGCTACTGGGTATGCATAATTTCTTTTCTCTTTTCTCTTTCTCACTGCCGAAAATTTGTTTCGGCACGATTACTGGTCTCGTTGTCATCTACATCGGCCTTATTGCTGTAGTGATGAGTTACGCAACGCTCACAATTGAATTTTCTCAATCAGTTAGAAATGATGAAGCGAAAGTCGCAACGCTTGAATCGCGCTATCTCAAAATAGTGGAGCACACCACAGCAATTGATTACGCTGCGGCCGGATATGCGCTTCCTATCGCGAAAATATTCGTGCCAGCAAAAAGCGTAACGGCACTCCGTTAATTTGCATGCGCGCACAGTTTCGTAATCGGATTCGCCTCGTTCTCGCTTGTGTTGTTTTCGTCGCTCTGCTAATTGTTGTTCGTCTTTATTTTGTTCAAATCGTGCATGAACAGGATTATTCGCAAAAAGCAGATCGACAATTCGCTTCAGGCGGAAGCGGCCTCTTTGACCGCGGTTCCATTTATTTTACTCGTAAGGACGGCGCACTTATTTCAGCGGCAACACTCCAAACTGGTTTCCTTGTCGCGCTGAATCCACAAACGCTTACAAACCCTGAGGCCGCTTACTTGGCGATAAGTTCCGTTGCTTCTTCATCGATTGACCATAATACATTTCTTGCCGCTGCTGCAAAGAAAAGTCAAATTTATATTGAAGTCGCGCATCGTCTTTCTGGAACCGATGGGCAAACACTTTCTGCGATGAATATCCCTGGTGTGCAGGTACTGCGCGAGCGATGGCGGTATTATCCTGGAGCAACGCTTGCTTCACAATCAATCGGCATTGTGTCATACGGTTCGGGGGACACTCTCGCTGGCCGAACCGGTCTTGAGGCGATGTACGACACAACACTCACGCGTTCGGGTGATGCTTTATACAAGAATTTTTTCGCAGAGATTTTTTCAAATGTAGGGAATCTTCTTGTTTCTGTTAATGACGCGCGTGAGGGCGATGTGGTAACTACCATAGAGCCGGAAGTGCAAACGCGACTTGAAAACGATCTTGCGAAAGTGAACCAACGGTATTCAAGTAAAGAATCAGGAGGCATTATTATGGATCCAGCTACAGGAGCGATTCTCGCACTCGCGAGCTATCCGGCTTACGATGGTAATAATTTACAGAGTGTCGACCCGACAGTGTTAGGAAATCCGCTCGTAGAACATGTGCATGAATTCGGTTCCATCATGAAGCCGATTACGATGACTTCTGCTCTTGACGCTGGTGTCATCACACCAGAAACGACATATACAGATACCGGCTGCATTACCGTGAACAAAGCAACCATTTGTAATTGGGATATGAAAGCCCGCGGCGTTATTCCAATGCGTCAGATCATCATGCAATCGCTCAATGTTGGGGCATCATGGGTGGCGACACAATTGGGACAGGAAAAGTTCCATGATTACTTCACAAAACTCTTCGGGCAAAGGACGGGCATTGATATACCAAATGAGGGAGTCGCTCTCCTCGATAATATTAATAAGTCGCAACAGATTAATTATGATACTGCGGCTTTCGGACAGGGCATCGCGGTAACTCCAATTCAGATGATTCGCGCACTTGGCGCAATCGCTAATGGCGGGGTGATGGTACAACCACATCTTGTGAGTGCAATTCATCTCGATTCTGGTATTACCAGATCTCTTGATTGGAATCAGAACATTCAAGTATTTTCCGTAACGGCTGCTCGCGAGACGACGGATATGATGACGGCGCTTGTTGATGAAAAACTCGAAAATGGTAAAGCGAAGATTCCTACCACATCGGTAGCGGCAAAAACAGGTACCGCACAACTCGTAGATGGGCATGGCGGTTACGACAAAAATCGTTTTTTCCACTCATTTACCGGTTTTTTCCCTTCTTACAACCCGCGGTTTATCATTCTCCTCTACACGAATGATCCGCAGGGTGTTCAATATGCATCAGAGACGCTCGATGCAACCTTCCTTGACCTCGTGCACTTTCTCATTGACTATTACGCAGTACCGCCTGATAGAGGCATTACACAATGAAAAACATCTTCAAATCGCTGGTCGCCTTTAAACTCTCTCTTATTGCACGGGTCGTGATACGCCGGTATAGGCCACAGATTGTACTGGTAACCGGTTCGGTTGGTAAAACATCTACTAAAGATGCCGTGGCGGCTGTGCTCAGGACGCGTTTTTTCGTTCGTAAAAGTGAAAAAAGTTTCAATAGCGAATTTGGTGTCCCTTTCACAATTCTTGGGGTAGAGAATCCGTGGTGTAATCCGTTCGCATGGTTTGGAGTCGCCAAAAGTACGCTCGCACTTTTATTCCTGCCGAACCATTATCCAAATATGTTGGTACTCGAAGTTGGCGCTGATCGACCGGGAGACCTTTCTCGCATACTGCGTTTTGCGGCACCGAATGCTGTTGTAGTAACGCGGCTACCTGAAATACCAGTACATGTCGAAGCATATGCTTCGCCAGAGGCAGTGCGGGAAGAAGAATTTTCTCCAGCGTACGCGCTTTCTGCTGGCGCTCCACTTATTATTTCCGCTGATGACTTATACGCGCTTGATAATGCGATGCGCACTCCGGCACGTGTTATTTCTTATGGAAAAGCCGGTAGCGCAACGATACGCATACATGATATTGGATTTTATGAGGAAAAAGGAAACATTGCCGGTATGAGTGCTAAAGTGACGACGGCAGATGGAACAGGAAAAATCATCGTAAAACACTCAATCGGCGTCACCCAACTTCTCCCCGTCGCGGCCGCTCTCGCGGTCGCGCAGGCGTTTGACATATCGCTTTCTGAAGCGCTTTCTGCGCTTAATGACTATGAACCGCCCCCCGGTCGTGGCCGACTTCTTAACGGAATACACGGTTCAACTATCATTGACGATTCATATAATTCTTCGCCTGCGGCAGTTGAAGAAGCACTTGCCACGCTAAAAACATTTCCACGAATAGGACACCATGCTTGCGCCAGTAGGCGCATTGCAGTTCTGGGCGATATGCTAGAACTCGGTCGTTATTCGGTAGCAGAACACGAGCGCATTGCGAAACTTGCTGGCGAATCGGCCGATGTCATTGTTACAGTAGGTATCCGCGCCCGCGCATTCGCTACAACTTCTTCTTGCGCTGAGATTTTGTCATTTAACAACTCATACGAGGCCGCGTCTGTGCTCGCCGCGTTCATTCGCGAGGGTGATATCGTTCTTGTTAAGGGCTCGCAATCAATTCGCACAGAGCGCATCGTAGAGGCGCTCCTCGCCGATTCTGCCGATGCATCAAAACTTGTCCGTCAAGAAAAAAAGTGGAAAGAAAAAATATAAAAACAACGAATCTGATAAAAAGTATAGTTATTGTCCATCACCATCTATTTTGTGACCCTACAGAGAATCGGACTCTGATTCCATCCTTGAGAAGGATGTGTCCTAACCGTTAGACGATAGGGCCTCGCTGAACAATTTATAACAGAGAATTTGGGTCTTCGCCATCCGGAGTAACGATATCTCGATTCGCCTGGTGATCCATTTCTGCACATTCTTTGTCAATTTCTTTTTCTCGTAGTATTTTTTTCTTTTCTTCCTCTCCTTTTTCTTTTTCATTGTGTTCTAGAGCCAATCGCCGTTGTTCGGCCGCCTTTTGCGCTCCTTTCTGACCCATTTTGCTTAGGGTCTTATAATCGTGCCCAAGTATTTTTTCCTGAACTTTTTTCGGTATTCTATAAAATTCCATAGATAATTATTATTGAAGTAAATTATCCACCACCGCTTTTACATCGCCACCATCGGCCCTACCTTTTAACTCTTTCATCAGCGCGCCAGTAAATTTACCAGCATCGGCTTTTGATGAGATGTTTAATTCCACCATTTTTGCTTTTGCAATCTTCTCAATTTCTTCACGGCTCATCATTGCGGGGAGATAGGTCTCGATTATAGCGAGCTCGGCTTTTTCCGGTTCTGCGAGGTCGTTGCGCGATGCCTTTTCAAATTGCTCAATAGAGTCCTTGCGCTGACTCGCGGCACGCTTTAAGACCGTGACGGCCTCTTCATCCGTGAGAAGCTCGTCGGGTTTGCGTTTCTTGGCGACGACTTCATTAGTCATCGCGGTAACGAGCGACCGTAGTGTCCGCAACCGGACTTCGTCATGCGCCCGCAGGGCGTCAGGAATTGATTGTTTTAATGTTTCGTGGATAGTCATATTTAGATTCTATCATACGTAATGATTGTTCCTTTTCATAGATTCCTGTACAGTTTTGAGAATGAATGAACCCTCAGAGCAACTGAAGAAATTCATAAAGGACTCCCAATGGATTTTTGCGAAAACATATGCAACGACGTGGCCGCACGAGTATCTTGTGCAGGAACAAGTGGACAATGATTTATTTTTGGATCTAGCACAGCACATTGATATGTTCGGCTACGAATCTCATTTTTATAAAACTAAACAGATGTACTATGACTATAATGGACACAGCTATTGGCATATGGGCAACATAATCAATCGCTGTCTTGAAGCAGATACATATCACAGAAGAGAGAAAGATGACCGGTTGCCTAACATTAAAAAATAATTTTATGACAAACAAATATGGGCTTCCCGAGGAAGAATTGAAGAAGATTAGAGCTAGAGATACGAAGTGTGTTTATTGTCACAAGGCAATGATTAATCCTAGCTCCGGTTGCTCGAAGTGCAATTGGGCTACCATAGAACATCTAAACCATCTATCGCCGTGGGATAATCCAGACACAGTTGCTTATTGTTGCGGGAGTTGCAATTCAAGCAGAGGAAAAAAGAAATTGCCAGATTGGTTTAAGACACCGTATTGTGTGCAGAAAAACATAAACGAAAAGACGGTAGCAAAACCAGTTAAGAAATACATCAGGAAAATTGAAGGGCCATTGTGATTATAACCAGTGCATGATATCATTGCTCTAGAATCTGCACCTTGGCTAATCCAATTCTTTTACGAGAAACAAGATGCCTAAGTCCGCATCTCTCAGTGCTAGAGATGATAAATGGATGGTGACACGAAATCCGTAAAACACATTTGGAGTAGCAACCACCACTTTTAAAAAGTGGGGCTTGTTGCGTTGCAAAAGCTGCGGGTTCAAAGAGTTATTAATTAACCCGTTACTCTCTTATGTCAGTACTCACTATAGGTATTCTAGTTATCGTTCTTCTCATTATTCAGGGCATCGGTCTCTATTTCATCCTTCTTCGTCGGCGAGAAGCGCCGCAGGAAAGCGGGGGAATGATTCTTCTCCAACAGCAATTGCAAAATCTTGAAAAGACGCTTGATGCTCGCGTTTCTGAATCGTCGCGCGCGATGCAGGAGAATTCTCATCGGCAGTTTTCAGAATCGTCGCGACTCATTAAGGAAATCACCACAGAACTCACGTCAGTAAAAGAGATTGGTAGGCAGACGCAGACATACGCCGAACAACTTCAATCGCTTCAGGACCTGCTGAAGAATCCAAAACAGCGCGGCATTCTCGGCGAGTATTATTTGGAGACGGTATTGCGAAATGTGATGTCACCGGACGATTATCGAATCCAATACGCTTTCAAAAATGGCGAAATAGTAGACGCAGTCATAGTCATTAATAAAAAGCTGGTTCCCGTTGATTCAAAATTCTCGCTTGATAATTACAACCGTTTCGTGAGTACGCAAGTGGGAACGCCGGAACGTGCAGCCGCGGAGAAGGCCTTCGTAAACGATCTGAAACTACGCATTACCGAGACCGCGAAATATATCCGACCAGAAGAAGACACAATGGATTTCGCATTTATGTTCATCCCGTCTGAAGGTATCTATTATGATCTCCTGACCAACCAAATTGGAGGCAGTGCCGAAGAAGAGAATCTGATCCAGCGCGCGGCGAGCAAGTATAAAGTCATTATTGTTTCGCCGACATCGTTCCTCGCATATCTCCAAACAGTGATGCAGGGATTAAAAGCCCTTCAGATAGAAAAGAAAGCAGTTGATATACAGAAGCGGGTTGGAGAGCTCGGGAAGCATATCGGCGCGTATGAAGAATTTTATAAAAAGCTCGGTACTTCGCTCGGCACTTCAATAAGCCATTACAACGCGGGTTATAAAGAACTCGGAAAGATAGATAAAGATGTGTACCGTATCGCGGAAAGTAAAATCGGTATCGAGCCGGAACTTCTAGATAAGCCAATGGAGGGTATTGACAATTAGACGCATATATGATATCCTCCTTTTAGATAGGAGTACAAAAATTTTGGAGGTGCAGTGATGAAAAAGATGAATATTGTTAGTTTGTTTGCAGTATTGGCTGTAACGGTGTCGTTGCTCCTGGGATGCAATAAATCCGGCTCTTTGCCTCAAAATCGGATTGACTTGCAAGAGTCGAATCAAAAGAGCGAGACATTGATCCGAGAGCTTGATGTCTCAACACAGGAGCTGCAGAAAGCAGAAGCCGCGCATTAAAATTGCGCGGCTTGTCTTTTATATAGAACAATGCTAGATTAAGACCACATGGAAGTGGCCGTAATCAAGACCGGTGGGAAGCAGTATGTCGTCTCTAAGGGCGACACAATTGCGATTGAGAAACTCCCGGGGGATTTGAAAAAAGGTGACACGATTGTTTTTGACGAGGTGCTCCTCGTTGACAACGGCTCGGACACGACCATCGGCGCGCCGACAATTAAGGGCGCGGAGGTCAAGGGCACCGTTGTTCTCGCCGGAAAAGCAAAGAAAATTGAGGTGGTGAAGTATAAGCCGAAAAGCCGCTACTACAAGCGCAATGGCCACCGCCAACCGGTCCTCAAAGTAAAAATCGACAGTATTAGCTAACTTATATCTACATGCAAATAGGGCGTTGGAATCACCAGTCTACTGGTTCGTCCGGTAGTCATTCAAAATATTCAAAAAACCCGCGGAGCGGAAGTTTTCATAATACTCGTCCAACAGGGAATCGATTTCCCGCGAGTCGTTCATACGGACGTCCACCTTCGCAAAATAAATTCCCACCTCGGCGAGGTAAAAGTTTCGGTTCTTTCGGCAACACCGAAGCCGAAATTTCGAAGTTTATGAACAGAGCAGTCGTTACGACCGAAGAACCGGTCTTCGTTCCTGAACACACATTTTCCGATTTTGACATCAATGAACATTTGAAGAAAAATATTCTTGCACGGAAATACGAATCACCAACGCCTATTCAGGACAAAATTATTCCGCACGTCTTACTCGGTCAGGATGTTGTAGGACTCGCAGAGACGGGAACCGGCAAGACCGCTGCGTTTCTTATTCCGCTAATTGATAAGGTGATGAAGCAAAAGGGCGAACGCATTTTAATCATGGCACCGACTCGAGAACTCGCGGTGCAGACCGAAAAAGAGCTCGCCGGTTTTGCACGTGGCCTCGGCTTCCGCGGAATGGTCGCGGTAGGAGGTACTAATATCGGTCCGCAAATATCAGCGCTTCGACACACCCCAGCGTTTGTTATCGGAACTCCCGGACGGCTGAAGGACTTGATGGAACGAAAGGCACTCGATCTTTCTGGCTTCGGCACGGTTGTTCTGGATGAAGCGGATCGCATGCTAGACATGGGATTCATTGATGACATGCGTTTTATTTTAGGGAAGATGCAGAAAGAGCGACACATGCTGTTTTTCTCTGCAACGATATCCAAAGATATTGAACGACTTATCGGTGACTTCCTCTCGAGTCCTGTTGTTATTTCAGTAAAAACGCGAGACACAGCTCGAAACATTGATCAAGATGTCATCCGCATTCCGCGTGGGAAGGATAAATTTGAGGTGCTTGCAGAACTTTTTAAAGATCGTAATTTCGACAAAGTGCTCATCTTCGGTCGCACAAAGTATGGTGTTGAAAAACTCGCGAAAGATTTATCGCGACGCCATATTCACGCCGAATCAATCCACGGGAACAAAACGTTTAACGCTCGTATACGGGCACTAGAGGCCTTTAAAACAGGAAAGGTGACAGCGCTCGTCGCAACCGATGTTGCCGCGCGCGGACTTGATATCCCAGCGGTCTCGCATGTAATCAACTACGACCTCCCGTCAACCTACGAGGATTACATCCATCGTGTTGGTCGCACCGGTCGCGCAGACCTAAAGGGTAAAGCCCTCACTTTCGTCCAAGGCCGCTAAAATTCTTTGCGATTCGTGAGGGCGGCGCGGAGGGTTTCGGCGTCGGAATATTCAAGTTCGCTGCCGGTCGCGAGGCCGCGGCCGAGTTCCGAAATTTTTACATTATCACGCCATGGCGCGAGCAATTTTCGCACATGGTCACTCGTATGTTCGCCTTCACTCGTTGCCGACAGTGCGAGAACAATTTCTTTCAATCCGTTCTTTAGGCGTTTTTCAATTATTTTCAATAACTCTTTTTCTCGAATAGCGCCTTTACCAGAGAGCGTTAATACACCGCCGAGGACAAAATATCGTCCACGATACGAACTGGCGCGTTCCACCGCGGCGAGATCCTGATCTCTTTCAACTAGCATCAATTGTGAATCATCGCGCGTTTTATCGGAGCAGTAATTGCAGAATGCTGTTGTTCCACCATTATGAAAACGCAAACATTCGGGACATTGCCGAACGTTTTTGCCTAGTGACGCAATAAGTTCTGCGAGTTTTGCTCGCTCAGCTGCAGAAACAGCGAGAAGGTAAAAAACAAATCGCTTACCTTGCCGGGGACCAATCCCTGGGAAGCGGGCTAGTGCAGTTGCGAGTTCGTCAATGTGGTCCATTAAAGTTCCGCGGCAAGTTCGCCATATCCAGCAGTATCAATCGGCTGAAAAGTCGCTCGCTTTTCGTCGAAGTAGAGTTCGGTTTTTCCAGTCGGACCATTGCGGTGCTTCTCAATAAGAATTTCTGCGATGTTCGGGCGATCGCTTTCAGGATTGCGTTTATCTTCACGGTGAATGAACATCACCACGTCCGCATCTTGTTCAATCGAACCAGAGTCGCGCAAGTCGGAGAGACGCGGTTTCCCGCCGCGCTGTTCAACCGCACGCGAAAGTTGCGAGAGTGCGATAACCGGTACTTTAAGTTCACGCGCAAGCGACTTCAATGAGCGGGAAATTTCAGTTACTTGTTGAACGAGCGAATCAGATGTTTTTGTTGAGGTTGGAGCCATTAATTGGAGATAATCAACGATAATAAGCCCGATTCCATGTTCACGTTTTAGCCGCCGCGCGACGGCGCGCATCGCAAGAATATTGTTGCCCGGCTTGTCATCAATGAAAATGGGGGCTTTTGAAAGTGACTCAAGCGCGTCGCGAATACGATTGAAATCCTCTTTTTCTTTTACTTGGCCTGTTCGTAGTTTCCACGAATTGACGAACGACTCCGCAGCGAGCATACGATCGATAAGTTGTTCCGAGCTCATTTCAAGCGAAAAAATACCAACAGGAACATTGTGACGTACCGCCGCATTCCGCGCGATATCGAGCGCGAGCGATGTTTTGCCCATCGAAGGTCGTGCGGCGATGATAACGAGGTCAGATGGATGAAAGCCCGAGAGAAGGATGTCGAGATCGTGGAAGCCAGATGGTACACCGCGAATGCCACCTTCTTTTTTAGAAAGGGCCTCAATACGATCCCATGCCTCGTGAATCTTATCGCCAATTGCGATGAATTTATGTGCAGATGATGTGTCACCAATAGCATAGATATTTTTCTCGGCCTCATCGAGCACTTCCATCGTGTCGCGTGCCTCATCATATGCGGCCTCAGTTATGTTGTATGCGGCATCAATGAGAGATCGCATAACGGACTTACGCGAGACAAGTTCCGCATAATGAGAAAAATTACCCGGAGCTGGCGCCGAACCAGCGAGTTCAGCTAAATAACTTCGTCCACCTGCATGTTCAAGCGTTCCTTGGTCTTGCATTCTCTGTGAGAGAGAAAGAAGATCAATCGGCTCACCGCGCTGTGCGAGCTCGCTCATCACACCAAAAATTTGCCGATGTTTCTCCGCATAAAATGAATGCGGGTTAATTAAATCTGAGACATCGTGAATTGCATCAGGCCTAAGAAGCAAGGCGCCAAGAAGAGCGCGCTCGGACTCGAGTGATTGTGGTGGAACGCGATCGGTAGCCATTATCGCCAATTGTATCAAAGAGTCGTCCGAGTCAACACTGGCCCATTCAGACCGTCATCCACATGATATCCACTGCGCTCAATGTCGCCACGTAGGCGGTCTGCCTCTTTAAAATCCTTGGAAATACGCGCCGCTTCGCGGTGCGCGAGCATTTCTTTAATTTCCATTGGTATATCGGCTTCTTCCACTGTACCCACTTGTGGTGGGGAAAGAAGCGAGAGCCCAAGATGGGCATCGGCATCTTCAATGAGAAGCATTTTTTCTTCCGGCGTGTATTCTTCGCTTTTAAGAGAATCCCAAAGAATGCCGAGCGCCTGCGGAGTCCCCAGATCATCTCGTATCGCGGCGAGAAAACGATTATGCGCTTCAGATGATTCGCATTTTAATTTTGATTCTTTCGCAATTTCATTTGAAATTTTCCAGAGCCGATCGAGTGCGTTTCCGGCACTTGCGAGTGCGTCAAAAGAAAAGGAGAGGGGAGTGCGATATTGCGCCTGTAGGAAAAAATATCGTAACGAGAGAGGATGAAATCCTTTCGCAACAATATCCGAGAGATACACTGTATTGCCAAGCGACTTTGATGTCTTCTCTCCGTTCATAGTGAGAAATGCACTGTGCATCCAGTAATGAACGAATGTTCTGCCACTCGCCGCCTCTGATTGTGCGATTTCGTTGTTGTGATGCACAGCGATGTGATCTTCGCCACCGGTGTGAATATCAATTTCTTGTCCGAGCATGGAGCGCGCCATAGCAGAACACTCAATATGCCAGCCGGGATTGCCGCGGCCCCATGGGCTATTCCATTGTTGTAGATCGTTCGGTTTCGCATTTCTCCAGAGTACAAAATCAGCGGAATGTCGTTTCCCTTTGACGACTTCAACGCGTGCGCCTGCTTCCATACGTACTCCGGAAAGTCCTCCGAGTTTCCCGTAGCCAGGGAATTTTTGTGTATCAAAATAAAGACCATCGGCGAGACGGTATGCAAAACCCTTTTCTTCAAGCGTTTTGGCGAGCGCGATCTGCTCTTGTATGTAATCAGTTGCACGCGGGAAGCGAATATCATCCGTATCTACATTTAATTCACGCAAGTCATCAATAAAAAGTTTCGTATAGCGTTCCGCAATTGCTAGAGGCGTTGTATTTTCGCGCGAAGCGCCTAGCGCCATTTTATCGACGCCTTCATCACCATCGCCAACTAGATGGCTTACATCGGTAATGTTAATGACGCGTTGGACGTGATAGCCAGCTTCGTGAAGGACGCGGACGAGAATGTCCGAAAAAACATATGCGCGCAAATTGCCTATATGCGCTCGATCATAAACGGTCGGTCCGCAGGAATAAAGAAGTACAATTCTAGGTTTCTGTGATACGAAAAGTTCTTTGTTGCCCGAAAGCGTGTTTGAGAGAAACACTTGCGGTAAACGATGATGCTCGGTGCCGTTCCGTTTTTTAAATAAATTTGAAAACCAATTCATATGATTAGAAAATCCAGCGTTTCCTTGCAAGAAAGAATGTTATCAGCATACCAATCGCGAACATGCTACCAGTGATAATCCAAAAAGCGTTCGGGTTCTGCTCAAGCGGCGTACCGAGCACTCTCATGCCGAACACAAATGTAATGAGCTCAAGAGGGAGAAAGATGAATGTAATAACAGTAAGTGTTTTCATAATTTCATTTTGACGTGCCTCAAGGAGTGCGGTGTTGGTTTCGCGCATCTCGGTCGCGACTGCGCGATGTGTCTTCACTAACCGCATAACCTGTGCACGTTCCGCAAGAATGCGTTCCGACCTTTCACCAAAAGAAACATCAAAGAAATCACGGAGCGTATGTGCCTTCAAGAAGCGGCTCAGCGGTTCTTCTTGGTTTGCGAGCTCGGCTTCCAGATGCAAGAACGCACGACTGATATTTGAAATAGCACGCACAGTCTTGCGTTCACGACCATCGAACATATCTCGCTCTATGTGCTCCAAATAATCAGTAATATGATTTGTATGATCGCGTACTGAAGAGTAAAGATGAGCAAAGAGAACCTCAAGCAGAACATCGGTAGTGATTGACTCATGTCCGGTGACAAGATTCCGCGTTTCAAAAAGTTTTTTCAGGTGATGCAATGGAGCGATAACTTCATACCGCACCGTCACTATGAAATGCTGTCCGACGATGAAATCAATCTCTTGATTCTCTGTATCACCGTCCTCAGCACCTTGCGTTGGAAAGTGCAGTTCAAGAAGCGCATGACTATCACCGTCTATAACAAGTGGTATTGGGGTAGGGGAGAGCATCTCTTTTTCGATTCTCTCGCTAATCGAGAACTCCTTTACGATTTCTCGTACTTCCTCCTCGGTCGGCCGTTCGAGGTCAACCCACACGCCATCTTGATACTCATAGCGAAATATCATGAATCTAGAATACCATACTCGACAGTACGATGATGCATCGCATGATATACTCTGCGAGATGGAGATTTTTGGAAATAATAACCGCAGGCGCAGGATTGTGACACGAGGCGTTTCGTTCGCGCTGGTCGCCGCAATTGCGTTCAGCGCCGGTATTTTTGTCGGTAACAGCGGTTCAGTTGCCGCTGTCGTTTCTCACATCCCACTCATTGGAGACGGCCTTGATGCTACTCCGGACCAAAGCGCGGACCTCACTGATTTTTGGAAGGCATGGAACGCGCTTGATGCTAACTATGTTGCTACTCACGCCTCGTCGACACTTCCATCAACCAAAGACCGTATATTCGGTGCCATTTCCGGTCTCGCTACCTCATATGGCGATCCGTATACCGTGTTCTTTCCACCGAAAGAAGCGAAGGCCTTTGCCGACAGCATTTCAGGGAGTTTTGCTGGCGTTGGTATGGAAATTGACATAAAGAATGGGGTTCTGACCGTTATCGCGCCCCTGAAAGGAACTCCTGCAGAGAAAGCCGGAATTAAAGTGGGCGATCAAATTATTACCATCGACGGGAAGTCAACCGACGGCCTCGCAGTTGATGAAGCAGTGAGCAAGATTCGCGGATCAGTAGGCACGACTGTCAACCTCACCATTATTCGCAGTGGCAAAGCGCTTGATGTCAAGATTGTCCGCGATACGATTCAAGTGCCTGAAACCGATGATGGGTTTGATGCAACGAGTGGTGTGTATCACATTGCTCTTTATGAATTCACTTCAAATTCCGCAAATCTTTTTGATGATGCATTTTCGCGATTTAAAGTGTCTGGTTCGAAAAAACTCATCATCGATCTGCGCGGCGACCCTGGCGGTTACCTTGATTCGGCAGTTGATATCGCGAGCCATTTTCTCCAGAAGGGCGCGACGGTAGTGACCGAGGATTCTGATGGGAAAGCGGATAGCATCGTGCATACGAGTATTGGCTACAACGATCTGCCAGCAGGAACGAAAGTCGTGGTTCTTATCGACGGTGGTTCTGCTTCGGCATCAGAGATTTTCGCGGGCGCTTTACAAGATACACACACGGCAACCCTCATCGGCACAAAGTCATTTGGTAAGGGCTCTGTGCAATCACTAACGGATCTTGACGGAGGGTCACTTAAAATTACCATTGCGCGCTGGATAACACCTGCTGGACACTGGATTATGGGCAATGGCATCACTCCAGATATCACGGTGCCGTATGCAGCCGAAGGTGCAACCACCACTCCTAAAGTAGATCCACAAATGGCGCGCGCCGTGCAGTTCCTTACAAAAGGGAAGTAGACATACTGTAAATCGTGTGATAAGATGATTTCAGAATAGTTTGACACGAAAGTGTCTTTTAAAATCCTAAAGAAAAGGAAGGAGTGGTACGATGAAGAAAAGAATCCGTTATGGAAACGAGGTGCTGAAGTCGATTAAAGCTGGACTTCCAGGACTCTACAAACAGCACGTTAAGGGAAGGACGGTTCAGTTCATTGAAGAACACAGGCCAACTAGATCCGATGATTGCTTAAATGGAAGAAAGGTCGGCCGTGTCAGAAAGGATCTCAAGTTGTTGTGGGCATTAGGCGAATTGTTCCGTAGACAGTATTCAGATTTTGTTGCTTCTTCTCATCGCGAAGTGAAGAAAGAGGAGATTCAAGACCCACAAAAAGTGTACGTAGAAATGCAGTACATGGCGATCTTTTCTTTGCACATTTTGTGTAACGCGCTGTTTTGGTCGGAAATCTTTGCTCGCTTTTGTGCGCTTCCCAAGAGCAGCTTCATTTCCACACAAACCGACTGGTCTATCCTCAATGTTGCGGACGAAGATATGCCAAAAGATTGGACGGAAGAACAAAAACCAGAACGTACAGCGGGTAAGTTGCTTACTCTCATTGTATTACAGATAGATATAATCAATTTCGCTGCATACGCGAATAGAGTAGTAGAAGAAAAAAGATGAGAAGTACCAGAAGGCACCATGACACGGTGCCTTTGTTTTTTGCCTTGCGGGAGCGCGTGCCGTGCAGTTTCTCACGACAGGGAAGTAGAACTTGACGAGAAAGTTATTATCTGTTAATAATAATACTGGACATTGTACATAAAATCTTTAGGAAAAGGAGGCATACTATGGGTTTAAAGTTGGTTGTTGTTGTACGGCACGGAGAGGATCAAAAAAATTCACTGACTCAGCGCGGTGAAGAACAGGTCTCAAAACTCGCAGAAGCGATAAAGACGAGGATTAACGGTTTCAGTAAAATAGCGATCCTTACCTCGCCTGTGAGACGCGCTACACAGACATCCAAAATTATTGGGCAAAAGATTGGCGTCAATCCTACCGAATGCAAAGAGTTGTGGTGGGATAAAAGCGAAGATGGCAAAATGCAAATGGAGGCGATCTGTGAAGCTGCAGGGAACTCCGATGTCGTCGTGGCAATCACGCATTTCGAGGCACATATAGGCATCGTAAGCGCCTTTCACGAGAAGTTTTTCGGGGAAGAATTGTGGTGCCGGCGAGTCAGAGAGGGCCAAGGGATAGCTCTTTCGTTGTCAAGACCCGGCGCAGTTGATTACTTGCCGCGACCGCGCGAATTGTAGACAAAGGGCCGTCATTTTTTGACGGCCTTTTTAATTTTTAGCCAGATTTGCGGAAATGTTCTAAACAAGATAAGATGGTTTTATGAAAGTTATTTTACTGAAAGACGTGAAGGGAATCGGGCATGCACACGAGGCGATTGATACATCTGATGGTTACGCATTAAATTTTCTCATACCGAAAAAACTCGCGATTTCTGCAACTCCTGCTGCTCAACAGGAAGCCGAACTGCGCCGCAAACAGGCAATAAATCGCGCTGAACTTGACGCGAAACTTCTCGCACAAAATATCGCCGCGCTTGCCGAAGCGCGCATTGTGATTAGAGCGAAGGCAAATGAGAAAAGTCATCTATATGATGGAGTAGGGGAGCCCGAAATTAGCAAGGCCGTAAAAGAACAAGCGCGCATCGATGTACCAGAAGACGCAATAAAACTAGAAAAACCGATTAAAGAACTCGGCACTTTTGATATCCCAGTCGCTGCAGCTGGAGCATTTGGAAAATTCTCCATCACCATCGAGGCGGAGTGAGGTGTTTCCTTACGGAGTAAGGTGACACCTCGCTCCGCGAGGAATCACCTCACGACATAAATAAGGAGACACCTCGTTCCACGAGGAGTCACCTTATTTTCTAAACAACATCAACAACTTTTTTGGCGATAACGTGACCAGTAAAATTTGTCTTGCGTCGTGTGCGAAAAGCAACTTTGCCAGCGGCAATTGAGAACAATGTGTGATCGCGGCCGACACGTACATTCCTTCCTGCTTCAATCTTTGTGCCGCGCTGGCGGACGATAATCATACCTGGGCGAACTGTTGCGCCGTCAGCGAGCTTAACCCCGAGATATTTCGGGTTTGAATCGTTTAGGTTTTTCACCGATCCTCCAGCTTTTGTATGTGCCATAGTGGTATAGTTTTACCTGATGACTATAGCAGAAGCTCGTGAGAAATGCAAAGGTTTTATGACGCGTATTCCGCGCGATGTTCTCATTATCGCGGTGCTTATCCTCGCCTCATTGGCGAGCTTTGGACTGGGATATTTAGCCGCCCCAATGCCGGAAGTTGCCTGTGCATTGAGTCAGCCAGTTGGGGCAGGGAATACGGAAGCTCTCAACGGAGAAGCAACATCGGCCCATTCGACAAGCTCAGGGCAAGCAGTAGGGAAGTATGTGGCATCAAAAAATGGCACGAAATACTATCTAACATCATGCGCGGGAGCGAATAAGATTTCAGATGCGAATAAAGTGTGGTTTGCATCTGCAATTGAAGCAAAAGCGGCTGGCTATACGCCAGCCGCTGTCTGAGTTTATCGAGGGCTTTGATATTATCAGCCGATATGGTCTCGCAGTTTCTTTTTTTGGTAGCGCCCGCACATCGTTTGAAAGTGATGTTTATAAACATGCGGAAGAACTCGCCGCTCGTTTGGCGAAAAAAGGTTTTTCAGTAATTACCGGAGGCAGTTCTGGTGTTATGCAGGCCGCGAACAAAGGCGCGTTTGAATCAGGTGGTGTTTCGGTTGGATTAAATATTAATTTACCAGATACACAGGCCTTTAATCCGTACCTCACCGAACAGTTCGGATTCGACCACTTCTTTGTGCGGAAGGTAATGCTCACATACGCTTCCGAGGTTTATGTTTATTTTCCTGGAGGATTTGGAACACTCAATGAATTTTTTGAAATTGTAACACTTGTGCAAACCAAGAAGATTCGGAAAGTACCCCTCATCCTCTTCGGTAGGGAATACTGGGGACCCCTGCTCTCTTTCATTGAAAAAGTTCTATATGAAAAACATACGGCAATAAATAAAGAAGATATGAATTTGTATAAGTTAGTTGATTCGGTTGATGAAGCATACGAGTACATTATCGCGAACGTCTCTTGTTAATAGGGAGTAGCTAGTTTAGGCGAGATCTGCCTAACGATAAACGTCGCACAATATATCTTTTACGACACCATGGTGTCGTAAAAGATAGGCAACATTTTGCAACAGCAGAAAGCACTGTCGCAAGAATGTTGCCTCCCTGCCCTATAGATACGATAACGGATTCAAATATGCAGTTAACGTTGCCACCGGCATCGTTGCATTTGCACATCCAGTGGATGCCCCACGGAATTGTTTAAGAGTCATAATTTCGGTACCTTCAGATGCATAAACGCCATAATGCAGATGCGGCCCAGTCGCATAGCCAGTCATACCCGAGAGGCCGATTATTTGTCCAACACTCACCTGCTGCCCTTTCCCAACATCGATGTTAGAGAGGTGAGCGTAAAGTGTGCTAATGCCGTTATTGTGTTTGATCATTACCCATTTGCCATAAGAATAACAACCTTTCACCAGATCTGTATTGCCAGTTGCCAAGATAGTACCACCACGCGATGCATATATCGGCGTACCGATTGGCGCGGCGACATCAATTCCAGGATGTCCTCCGCTGTTGTACACTTGCGGATTTGCGGTTGCGAACGGAGTTGTACCGAAGTATTGAGAAATGCAAAAAAGATTTCCAAACGTACTTTTTCTTTGTGAACAATTAAACATGAACGCTGCGCTGAATGGCCAGGTAAGAACGCCTGATCCAACTTTAGGTAAAAGACCTGGATGTACGATTAAGTTCAATTGGCCCTGAAGGTCGGAAAGTTCTTGTTCAAATGATTTCTCCGCCGCCTTCTTCTGCGCGATTAACTTCTGATAACTTGATTCTTGATTTTTCGTATCTGAAAGAAGTTTCTGTTGCGCCGTCTTACTAGCATCCACAGATCGTTTCTGTAGAGTCAAATCATTTTTAAGCGATATAAGTTGCGTCTTTGCAGCAGTTACGGCATCACGGTCGATAGTTAATACTGTACGAACAGTTCGAAGATTGTCAATATTGTTTGAGAGTGCTCGATTAAACTGTATCGCCTTGTCAGTTTCTTGCCACGCCTCGCCAAGTGAGTCCGAAGAAATAAGTTCCGTGATGAGCGGTGTCTGTTCATTTTCGGCAATACTCCGGAGTGCTTTTGAAATCGCGTCTTGGTTCTCAATAATAGATGTTTCTTTATTGCCAATAGAAAGGGTAAGTTGTTGTATTTGTAAATTTGCCGAAGCAATCTTATTTTGAGTTACTTGAATCTGTGTTGCTAATTGTTTTTGAGAAAGGGTAAGCGAACTGATTGTTGACTGGAGTGTATTTTTTTTCGTTCCAAGCGCATTAAGTTGATCTTGAAACGCAGCGATGTCCGCCTTAAGTGAGTCAAGTTGTCGATTATTTGCTTCAATTTTCGATTGAATATCTGATGCCGCATCGGCATACGCAAATCTCGGTACGCCGAGAACGATACATACAAAGAATATAAAAAGCCCAATATGCTTCATTAAGATAGTATAGCAATTGCCTTTCGTATTCGCGAAATCGTTTCTTCTTTACCGAGAATTGAAATGAGCGTGAATGGATCAGGCGAACGGTCTTGTCCGGAAAGAGCGTAACGAAGAGGCCAAAGCATGGCTCCCCTACCACCCTTTCCTTTTTCCTCTTCGGCGTCGGCGAGCGGCATAAGCGCGTTCTTGACTATCTCAGCTGATAAATCGTTAGGAAGGGCTTCTATGGCCCCAGAAAGGCCTTCTAAGGCCGTTTTAGTCATATTTGGGCAATCATTCAGCTCCTTGGCGATGAGCTTATTCGGGTCAAGTGCGGGTTCATTAAACAGACATGAAAGTTCGTTTGAAAGCATATCTTGTGCTTCTTGAAATGTCTTCGCGCGTTCCTTCAGAAGCGGCACGGCTTTCTTCAGAATTTCTGAATTGAGGGACTTCGTAAATCCATCATCTGATGATGGATTTACGAAGTCCAAACATGCAAGGAATTTTTCATCAGAAAGTTGCCGCATCCAATGCTGATTGACTGAAAGAAGTTTCGTTTCATCAAAGATGGCGCTTCCCTTCTGCACGCGCGAAAGATCAAATGCTTCAATAAGTTCTTTTTGCGAAAGATATTCACGATCATCACCGGGATTCCAGCCGAGGAAAGAAAGATAATTGAGCATCGCTTCAGGCAAAAATCCTAGATCGCGGTATTCAGTCAATGCCTTTGCACCAGTGCGTTTTGAGAGCTTTGTGCGATCACTGCCGAGAATGAGCGGTAAATGCGCATACATTGGCGTAGTAAAACCGAGTGCACGCTGAATAAGAATTTGGCGTGGAGTATTTGAAATATGATCCTCTCCGCGAATAACATGTGTTACATTTTCATCCGCATCATCAACGACAACCGCGAAGTGAAACACCGCCTCATCAAAAGATCGCGCGATGACAAAATCGCCGAGGTCGCTTACATCCATCGTTATATTGCCGCGAATAATATCCGTAAAAGAAACTGCACCACCAGGATTTCTGAAACGGATGACCTCTTCCCTATCGCCTGGATTTTTTGGCGTCTCTTTAGAAATATACGCACTATCATCTGCAACAAGTTTTTCAAGAAGCTCGCGATAACGTATTTTGTGTTCGCTCTGGCGATACTGTTGATCAGCGGCAAGATTAAGCCACGCAAGCGCCTCTTTAATATTTGATTCATATTCAGGTTTTGATCTTGCAGAATCAGTATCCTCTATGCGCAAAATAAATGAGCCACCGGAATGTCTCGCGAAAAGATATGCGAATACAGCTGTTCTGTAATTTCCGGCATGCAAGAGGCCAGTTGGTGAAGGTGCGAAACGGGTAACAAAATTGCTCATGATTCGTGCGAAAGCGCAATTTCCAATACTCCGCGCGCGAGTACGCGCGCGGCATCTGGATCTGTAAATCCCTCAGCAGAAGCGCCCATACTCTTCATGAGTTTTGGATCATTAATAATGCGATGAATCTCGGAAATAAGGAGATGCGGTGTGAGATTTTCTTCTTCAATAACGGCCGTAGCTCCCGTCTTTGCATAAGCATATGCATTACTGCGCTGGTCATGACTCACTGATTCTGGAATCGGGATGAGAATAGATGGCTTCTTCCAAAGGCCAATCTCTGCAATGCTGTTTGCTCCAGCTCGCGAAACGACGATATCCGCAACACCAGCCGCTCTCTGCAAAGCCATTTCTGAAAGATAATTAACAGGATGATACCGACTCATATGTTGGTTCTTCGCGAGCACAACTTGCGCGACCGCTTCTACGTTCTTGAAATTAGCTTGTCCTGTTTGGTGAATGACATTTGCGAAAGAAACAAGATCCGGCAACGACGAAAGTATTGATTCATTTATGCGCGTCGAGCCCTGTGAGCCGCCGAGAATGAGAACGGCCGGTATGTCTTTTTCTAGTTCTAGATATTGTCGTGCGCCTTCGCTTTCAATTCGCATAAGCGCTTTACGAATCGGTATTCCAGTTCGCGCGATTTTATTTCTTATTTTTTTGGGAAAATATTCAGCCGCACTTTCAAATGAAATAGCAATTTTTGTAGCAAATTTTGCAGCGAGTAAATTCGCACGACCCGGTTTAGCATCTGACTCATGGACAATAATCGGAATACGAAGGAATCGTGCAGCAAGTACAACTGGCACGCTCCCATAACCGCCCTTAGAAACTACAACATCCGGATACAAGCGAAAGAGGACTATGAGCGCATACACTGTTCCGAAAAAAGTGACGAACGAATCGGTGACATTCCAAAATGAAAAATAACGGCGTATCTTCCCTGCCGGTATGCGTATAAACGATATTCTATTTTCAAACAGCGCTTTTTCGTCAAAAGGATTAGGCGCTAGATAATAGAGTTTTGGTGCTATGAGTCGCTCCTCGCGAACTAGGTCTTCAAGTGCCTCAGCAATCGCAATAATCGGGTAGAAATGTCCTCCGCTCCCTGCGCTCGTAAATGCGATAGTCATGATGTGAGTATTATACAGCAAGATGTTGGGACTTCGTAAATCCATCATCTGATGATGGATTTACGAAGTCCATCACATTTCAGGTCTTGCGGTATGCCGCGACGTTGAGGATACAACCGCACATAAGGAGAACAGCCATGAGAGCGGTTCCTCCATGAGAAATAAAAGGCAATGGAAGTCCAGTTAGCGGAATAATACCGAGCATCGCGCAGATATTGCAAAATGCCTGCAAGATGATGATGAAGGAGAATCCGAGAGCTACGAGTCCGCCAAAAAGGTCGCGCGAATTCCCCGCTATCACTATTCCGCGCGATGAAAGCGCGACAAAGAGCGCGAGAAGCATTGCCGCACCAACAAATCCTGTCTCTTCTGCAAAGACCGCAAATACAGAATCACCATCTGGCTCAGGTAAATAATTGAATTTTTCCACACTTTGGCCGAGCCCTCTGCCAAGAAGCCCACCAGAACCAATAGCAATTAATGATTGTTGTATTTGATATCCGCTACTTAAAGAATTCGCCGAAGGATTGAGAAATGTCTTAACTCGCTCTAGCGCGTATGGTCGTACGAAAATAATCGTACTGAGCGCAATAATTGCGATAAGTGCGAGAATACAGAAATCGCGCCATGGAGCTCCAGCGACAAAATACATTACTGCTCCGGTCACGATTATAAGGATTGCCGTTGAGGTATTCGGTTGCGCCAAAAGAAGTACGCTGGGAATTAAGAGGATAGCTATGAATGGCAGTAGCCCTTTTTTCGGGCTCGCAAGTTGTCGTGCGTGTGGCGCGAGCCACCAAGCGAGTACCAGCACAAAGCCGATTTTAAGAAATTCTGACGGCTGTACGGTGGTGAAATGAAGATTAATCCAACGCGTTGCGCCTCCAGCATGGAATCCAATACCTGGGACAAAAACGAGTGCAGTAAAAATAAGTGTTGCGATGAACACGAACGGTGCAGATTTTTTCAACCATGCGAGCGGAACAGCGCGTGCAGTCAAGAGCGCCACAAGCCCAAGCCCAAGCCCGAGTCCCGCCTGAAGTAAGATATCTTTCGATACAGAACTACTTTCGCGAGCGAGGAGACCGAGCGCCGCAGAAGAAAATATTGCAAGACCGACGAATACGATTCCAAGCACAAGCATGAAAAAAACGCGATCACCGGCAAAAAATTTCATGGAGTACGAGCAAGAAGTGCGATCGTGAGGCCGACAACTCCGGTCATAATCGTGATAACCCAATAACGCATCGCCACCTTTGTGGCTGGCCAACCGATTGCTTCAAAATGATGATGAATAGGTGCAACCAAAAATAATTTCTTATGAAATAATTTCTTCCAACCGACTTGTAGAAGCGTCGTAATAACAGTTGCTGTAAGCGGAAGCGCGATCAGCGGAAGCACAAATACGCCAACACCACCGGCGAGCGTGTCAGAGGCGAAAGCGGTCATCGCGAGTGCGAGCGTGAGCGCCATGCTTCCTGTCTCTGACATATAGAAACGTGCCGGTGGAATATTGAACCAGAGGAATGCGAGTGTTGCGCTCGCAATAGAAGCAGTACATGCGGCAAGTGATATCTGCCCTTCACCAAAAGCAATGCCGGAATACGTCAAGAAAATAATTGCGAATACACCGCCAGCAAGCCCGTCAAGTCCGTCAATAGTACCGCCGGCATACAAGGCGAGCGTGACGAGCGCAAAAAATGGAATCACGAGCCATCCGAGTGCAAAAGGCGCGGAAAAAGGAATACCGATTGCGGTAACGCCAAGCTTCGCATAAAACCACCAGCCAGCAACGAGTCCGATTGTTCCGACAATAGAAAGCCGCCGCGCAAGTGAAAGACCTCCCCTCCCTTTTGTTATTTCTAAGAAATCGTCGAAAAGCCCAGCGACTGCCCCAGCCGCGAGCGCAAAGATAGGTAGCCATGTTTCGCTTCGGTCTACAAAATCCAATGACGGCCAAAATGAATCAAATGATCGCGCAAAAATCCAAAAGAAAAATGCAGTCGCAAGCACTGAAGCCCAAATAAGAATACCGCCCATACGCGGTGTCGACACCTCTCGTTCTTTATGAAGTTCATCAAAGATTGGCGTACCACCACCACCAATGCCTGCGCCTTTGCCCGGCTGTTTTTTCCACGCCTTCGCGCGATACAAGATGCCGGCGAGAAGTGGCGCGAAGGCAATGCCGAGCACGAAGGCGGTTGCTGATGGTATTAGGACGCGAGCGGTTGTGCTAATCATAATGAAGCAACTCCAGCGAAGTGCGCGAATGTAGCAGCAACAAGCGCCGTGCCATCAGTAAAACGGGCTTTTTGTGATGAACCGAGAACGATTATAGCAATCGGGTGTTGGATGCCACTGTCAAAAACGATGGCAAGATTACCGCCAGCAAGGTCAGTGTATCCGGTTTTTGAAAGAAGAAGCCGCGGAATAGTACCAATCATCGGGTCAGTATTTTTGACCACAAAAGAAGCACCTCCTTTCGAGACGGCTTGCGCGGAGCTGTTGGTTGTCGCCTCTGCAATTATTGGCGCTTGTGCGACTAAGGCACCGGCAAGTCGCGCGAGGTCGTACGCAGAACCGTATCCGCCAGAAATCGCATAATTAACATCAAGACCGCTGCCATTAACGGCGTAGGTTTGTGAGAGACCGAGCGCCGCAGCGGCGCTCGCAAGCATCGCACTCTGCGAACGATTTTGACGAGCGGCGGTCGCGCTCGCAATTGCAGCGGCACCATCGTTTAGAGAAGCCGTCAGCGTAAGACGCGCGAGATCAGAAAGCGTAAATATTTGTCCCGCGGAAAATGCACTCGGTGCAGAAAGACGCGTAGCATCAGCTGTAATAGTAATCGGCGTGTTCGGAGAAAGTTCGCGTAGAGCGGCATAGACGGTTAGAAGTTTCGTGAGCGAAGCAAGCGGCAGTTGCGCGTTGGAGTTCTTTGCATACAGTATTTTATTTGTTGATAGATCGTACACAATCGCTGCTTTTGCTTCTAGGGGAACTTGTGCGAACGCATCAGGTATAGCTGAAGTTGAAGTCGCAGTAGTTGTAACCGGTGCCGTCTCAGTTTTCTTCCCAAGCGGGATAAGAAGAAGAAGACCGAGTAAACATGATGTTATGACGAGAGCAATGCCAATTTCGCGACCAGAACGGGTGCGTTGAGCAAGTTTTTGAAGATCAGCAATATCCATATAATTTATTCAGGTTTAGAGAGTTCTGTAAAACGCGGGAGGTCTTCAGCACGCGTGAGGCCCAAATATGCGAGCGCTTCTGTAGTCAGAGAGTATCGAATACGACGTTTATCGTGCTCATCCTCTCTGCCTTCAATAAGACCGCGCATAAGAAGTGTACGAAGCGATGTTGAAGAATTAACACCGCGCACCCAATCAATTTCACCGCGTGTCGAACCATTTTGATAAGCGACAACTGCGAGTGTTTCCATACTTGCTTTTCCAAGATCGCGCGCGAGCTCGCTCTCGTGGAGCTTTTTCACCAATACCGTCGCTTCTGGCGTCGTGCGCAATTCCACTTCATTAGCGGTTTCAACGAGCGTAATCCCGCTTCCCTTGAGCAAATTGGAAAGCGTTTCAAGTACAACTTTTAATTCCGTCTCTTTGATATCAAGAAGAGATGCTAGCTGTTTTTTCTCCATCGGCTCACCGGAGGCGAAAAGAAGTGCGTGAGCGGCTGCAGGCGGTGTGAGCATTGTTTCCAATCATAACCGCGCTTCCCCTCCTCGGCAATGTGTGTTGATGGGTATATTCAGCCATACCGCGGGACAGAGGCAGAGGCAGTGTGGCTGATGCGAATATCGCCGTAAGTGTCGTGTTGCTCTGCGGCGACGGCGCCTTGTTTCAAGAGTTCAAGGAGCGCTAAAAATGAAACTATAACTTCTACTTTTTCTTGAGCATTTTCTGCGAAATCCTTAAACGAAAGAGTCATGGCGCTCTGTACTCGCTTCGCGAGCCGGTCCATCATTTCTTCAATCGTGACAAGCGGCTTCACGCGCGCTTCGGGCAATTCCTCAACCGCTTCGCGCGCGGCAAGCACGCGCGCGAGTGCTTCGGCAAGCGCATTTGTGGAGAGATCACGCGAAGGAGCAAATAATGGTTCTATTGGGCGTTCTCCGGCCGGTAGCATCAATGTTTTGCCGAAAATTTTTGCAAGTTCGCGTGAGGCCTCTCGAACTTTTTCATACGCCGCGAGGCGTCGTTTAAGATCTTCAACATCGGCGTTTTCATCTTCGGAGAGCTCGAGATCCGGGATGAGCGATTTCGATTTAATGAGAAGCAGTGTCGCGGCGATTTGAATAAAATTTGCTGTTTCTTCAACCGGAAACTCCGCCTGACTTCGCACATGTTGGATAAAGTCCTCTGTGATTGAAGCGAGTGTTAAATCGTTGACAAGAAGTTTCCGCGCTTCAATAAGGTCGAGCACGAGCTCAAACGGCCCTTGATACGCCTCCGTCTGAATACTGAAATTAGTTTTTGGTAGCGTCGTCTGCATTGATAGAGAGATGAAGTTCGTCAAGTTGTTTTTGTGAAAGTGACTTTGGCGCTTTCATCACTGCTGTCTGCCCACCACGCGTCATCGGAAATGCCTGCACTTCACGCAGCATCGTCTCGCCAGTGAGATTCATAATGTTGCGTTCGACGCCGAGCGCGATGCCGCCGTGCGGCGGTGTTCCGTAGCGAAATGCTTTCAACATATGTCCGACGCGTTCTTCGAGCTCTTCTTTCGAGAATCCCATAACTTTATAGACCGCTTCTAGAATTTCTGGCTTGTTCCCGCGGATAGAACCGCCGCCCGATTCAAAGCCATTACAAACGAGGTCATATTGCGTCGTGAGTATGTCGCCAATGTTCTCGCTTTTCATAAGCCAATCGAGGTGCTCGGGAATCGGCATCGAAAACGGATTATGCGTGAATGTCCACTCGCCTTCTTTTGTTTTTTCGAAAAATGGAAAATTCACAACCCACGCATATGCAAGAATATTTTTTTCTTTTTCTTCTGACGTACGCAAATCAAATTTATCAGCACCATACTTCTCCATCGCGTCTTTATACGAAATGCGCGGGAACGGCTTCTCTTTAATCGTATGCCCCATCGCCTCGACAGTTGTGGTAATCATTTGCTCGACGAGATTCATCACATCGTTCATTTCAACAAACGACATCTCAATATCAACTTGCGTGTGTTCAAACCCGCGATCGGCGCGGAGGTCTTCGTCGCGTATGGCGCGCGCCATTTGGAAATATCGTTCGAAGCCGGCGGTCATCAGGAGTTGTTTGTATTGTTGAGGCGCTTGCGGAAGCGCGTAGAACTTGCCAGGGTGCAGACGCGATGGCACGACGAAATCACGCGAACCCTCTGGAGTGGATTCTGTCAGGAGCGGTGTTTCGATCTCAGTAAAGTCATTTGCAAATAAAAATTCGCGGCAACGACGGACGAATTCACTCCGCACACGCATATTCTTCTGCATTCGCTTCGAGCGGAGGTCGAGGTAACGATATTCAGCGCGCACGCTTTCATCGATACCGCTCGTGTCGTCAGAAATATCAAACGGCATCGCGTCTGATGGATTTAAAATTTCAATGTTTTTTATTTCGAGCTCAATATCGCCATTCTGCTTGTCGGCTTGTACATTCTTTTCCGGTCGCTTGTTTATTATTCCTTCAACACGAACAACATACTCCGCTCGGAGTTTCTTTCCCTCGGCTATCGCCTCGGGACGATTTGGCAAGCAAATCGCTTGCACAAATCCGCTTCTGTCACGAAAATCAAAAAACACCATTTTCCCTTGGTCGCGGCGGACATCTACCCAGCCGCTTATTGAAACTGTTTCGCCGATATGACTTCCCAACTCACCGATAAGTGTGCGTTCCATTGGTATTACGATAGCATAAAAAGAAACAACCGAAACCCAGTGAAGGATTCCGGTTGTCGTTTAATCAAGATCCTATAGACCAATATCGATGGGACCGTTTTCGTCAGTTGTTACAATGAGGAAAACATGAACCATCATGACGAGAACTGCTAGCCCGCCAATTTTGTCAATATCCTTTAGGCAACACCGATAGCGCGGCGGACGACTTCCATTTTTTCTTCACTCACCGCGCGGGCTTCGCGCTTCCCTTTTTCAAGAATTTCTTCAACAACACCAGAATCATTTTTCAATTCTTCGTACTTCGCACGAATCGGCGTAAAATATCTATCTAAATCTTCAATCAACATTTCTTTCAGCGCTTTATAATTACCCGCGTTACTTCCATATATGGTAGTAAGTTCTGATTCGCTTCGCACGAGTTTGTGAATCGCGTAAACATTCTCCGGTCTATCTCCTGACGAGTCAGTCACGATACCCATCACGCATTTTGCGAGCTCGTTATGCGAAGCGAAAAGCGGAATCACATTGCCATAACTCTTGCTCATCTTCCGCCCGTCGGTGCCTGGGACGACCGCAGTGTCCGGCAAAATATACGGCTCGGGCAATTTAAATATTTCTTCTTTGAAAATGCGGTTGAACTTCTCCGCCGTGTCGCGAGTATATTCAACATGCTGTTTTTGATCGGCGCCGACCGGTACAATCGCGGCATCGTAGAGAAGAATATCAGCCGCCATCAACATCGGATAATTGAATGTGCCGACATTAATTTCTTTATTTCTTACTTCCGCATCTTTGAACGCATGCGCGCGCATCAAGTACGGCATCGTTGTAATCGCATCAAAAATCCAACAGAGCTCGGTGTGTGCTGGTACATCTGACTGTTTAAAAAAGACGACATCTTTCGGGTCAAGGCCAACAGCGAGATACGCCATCACGACTTCGCGTGTACGCTGTCTCATCTCTTCGGCATCTTGCATCGTGTTAAGCGCGTGATAATCGGCGACGAAAATAAATGGTTTATACTCGTCCGCTTTTGTAAGTTCAACAAACTGGCGCATCGCGCCAAAATAATTCCCGATATGCAATTCCCCGGTCGGCTTCACGCCGGAGACGAGAGTCGGCTTTGAGTCGGTCATAAGGAAATACTATCATGATATTTTTCACAAATCGCCTTGATGAGACCAGGGCCTTCGAAGATCATTCCTGATAACACTTGAATGAGGTCGGCACCGGCGGCGAATTTCTCCATAGCGTCTTCAGGCGTCATGATGCCGCCGGAGCCGATGATGGTGAAGCGCGCGCCGTACTCGGTGCGCGTTTTCCGAATCAATTCATTTGAAAGTTCTTTACAAGGTGCGCCAGAGAGTCCGCCGCGAAACTCTTTAGGCGCATCTTCCGGATGTTTGAGATGCTCGTACTTTTTATTCACATTGCCGATGATCAGTCCTTGTATGTCATTTTTATCGGCGAGTACGAGCAATTCAGAAAACTGATCCCACTGCATATTAATCGGCATTTTCAGATACACCGGTTTGGTGTGCGGGATTTTCATCAAACGTGGCAACAACTGCGCGAGCAGTTTCGGGTCAGTAAATGTTTCGCCTGTGTGTGCGTTCGGACAGGAAATGTTAATGGCGTAATAATCGCCAATGCCAGCTTCGTTTAATTTCTTAAATGACTCTACATAATCATTTATACCGGCCTCGACTGTCGATGCTGCTTTTTCATTCGTTCGCGCAATCGAAATACCAAGCACGAATTTGGAGCGAGGAGAACGAGGTGTTTCCTTACGAAGTAAGGTGACTCCTCGTTCTCTTAATTTCTTGATAAGCGCATCAACGCCCTTGTTACGCAGGCCCTTGTAAACCACAATGCTCTTGTTGCGAATAAGCCGAGTAAAATGTGGTTTCGCATTCCCTTCACAAGGATGTGCGGTTATAGAACCGATTTCTTCACCGCCGAAAGAGAGCGACGGCAATATTTGAGTGAGATGTCCGTCCGGATCGAACCCTGCTGAAAGTAGGACAGGGGTGTGGTAAGTAATACCATCCACGGTTTTGCTAATGTCAGCGCCGTGGTATCCGTACAAAAAATTAAAAAGCCGTCGGAGAATCCAGAACCGACCAACAAATGCGCCAATCGTTATGAAAATCTCATGCACAGTATCCGGATGAATCTTAAAAAGAACCGGCTTTAATATCCGGTGATATAAAGTATCCATTGCACTCATACACGATATGGTACACTTTCTTCATGCAAAAAGGCAATCTTGAGAGCTCATCTTTCCTCGTTCTTTTTGTAGGTATCTCATTGCTTCTTTTTTTCGTCTTCGCGCCGTTCTTTGCGGTCTTAACGCTCGCGACTGTCTCCGCAGTTCTTCTCCACGCACCGTACGAAAAATTGACTCGACTTTTTGGAGGATGGAAAAGTTTAGCCGCAATAGTTACTGTCGGACTGATGCTGGTGTTCGTCATTGTTCCACTTTTCTTCTTGGGAGTACAAATCTTCCACGAGGCGCAGGGTCTTTATGCGAGCATATATGGGAATGGACCGCAGTACATACATTTCATTCAAAACGCGATTGAAAATCCGGTACAGCGATTATTCCCAGAATTTACGTTCAATGTTCAGGCATATCTTGAAAATATTCTTGTGGCCATCTCAAATAACCTCGGATTATTCGCGTACCAAACACTTTTCATCACTTTTGAGACATTTTTGATGCTTCTCACACTCTTTTTCTTCCTACGTGATGGCCGCGGCCTTCTTTCTTCATTCACACGAATAAGTCCACTTGGAAAGGAGATGACGAGCAATATTTTGGGCAATATGTATAAGACAATTGGATCAGTTATGAAAGGGACGCTCTTAGTCGTCATCATTCGTTGGGTGTGTATTAGTATCGGGTTTTTCCTATTTGGTATACCAAATGCCGTTCTTTGGGGCAGTATCGGCGGCATTGTTGGCGCGATTCCCGGACTTGGCACTCCATTTGCTTTCATTCCCGCAGTTGTGTATCTCTATTTGCAAGGGAACATTTTCGCTACTGTCGGCTTAGCGGCGTTCGGAATCGCAACCATTATTCTTGTTGATAATATTCTCTCACCGTATTTCTTCGGCAAAGGACTCGCTATAGCGCCAATATTTGTTCTCTTTTCTATTCTTGGCGGCATTGTCTTCTTTGGGCCGCTCGGATTCATAATTGGACCATTGGTCCTTTCAGTGTTCCTCTCGGTTGTTCGTACATCCGGTCTCGTCGAACGTGAGAGTTAGAATCGCTTCTTGCTTGGGCGAGCTTTCTTAACAGTCGCTTTCTTGACGATCCGTCGGCTGGCGGACTTAGCGATCTTTTTGCCGCGGGTAAGTACCTTCTTCCCCATTACTTTTGCGCGCGGAATCTCTGTGCGTCCGACACGCTTTGCCTCGCTCTGTATCATCTTCCAGTTCGCCTTTAATTCTTTCGCGACCACTTTGCGGTTCTTTTTCGCATTTTTGCTCCCGTAGAAATAATAGCCAGCTGCGGCGGCAGCGCCGGCAGCCATTAGCCCTGCGCCAATTTCTCCTGCAACTTTTCCTTTTGATGTTTTCTTTTTTGCCATAGAAATAAAATAATTAATCAAATAATTTTCCGAAAAAACTAAACAATGATCGTATGTGGCCCTTGCCACGTTTGATATCTTTTCGCATCTCGGCAAGGTCTTCGCGAATTGTATCACTCTCGAGCGATACCTGTTCAGAGATGTGTTCAATATTTTTCAGTACTCGTTCTAACCGCACGAGTACAAATACTGAAAAAATACCTAGCACGATAACAACAACAGTCGTCACAAAAAAGAAAATATCCATCTTTAAGAATTCATTCATGTGCCGATAATTATACTATAAATTAAAATTGTAAATGCGTAACAAACTGTTATACTCTTTTGTATCGCGTCGGTGGCAGAGTGGTCAATTGCAACAGGCTGTAAACCTGTCGGGCATAGCCCTACGAAGGTTCGAATCCTTCTCGGCGCACAAGATTATTTCAAAACGAGAACGAGCACGCCTTGTTTGCCTTTTCGCACGAGCGCGTAACCGCCTGACAGACCTGCCTTGTCTGCAGACAGGTCGCCCACGTATAATTTTTGATCCGGATTCGAGATAGTTTGACCTGAAAGCGTAATTCCCTTCCCTTCGATAAGCCGCCGCGCATCTGACTTCGAAGAAGCGAGACCGCCAGTAACGAGCGCCTCGGCAAATGAATATCCCTCAACAAGGTTTGTCCTTGATAATTCTACTGATGGCGCCTCAGCTAGTGCAACAGCGAGTGCTTCGCGCGAAAGCTCATTAAACGGCGTGTCACCGAAAAGCGCGTCTGTTGCGGCTGCGGCCTGCGCCGTCGCCGCGGGACCATGAACAATCTCGGTTACGAGCCGCGCAAGTGTCTCTTGTGCCTGCCGCTCGCCCGGCTGACGACGATGAAGTTCCATCAACGCGTCAATTTCTGCAAGCGGCAAGAACGTATAAACCTTCAAATAATTATCAATCCCTGCGTCAGGAAGATTCATCCAAAATTGATAAAACTGAAATGGAGATGTCTTCTTTGGGTCGAGCCAGATGGAGTTCCCTTCTGATTTACCGAATTTCTTGCCGGTTGAATCGGTGACGAGGGGCATACTAAACGCATACACCTGCTTCCTGACTCGTTTTCGAACGAGATCAACGCCAGAAAGGATATTTGTCCACTGGTCCGAGCCACCTATTTGTAGATCAACGCCGTATTTTTCATTAAGTATCAGATAGTCATAGCCCTGCAGAAGCGCGTATGTGAATTCGGTGTATGAAATGTTTTCATCCGGTGTTTCGAGACGTTTTTTAATAATGTCGCGTTTTATCAAATCATTAACGGTAAAGTGTTTGCCAACGTCTCGTAAAAACGGTACGAGTTTAACTTTCAAGAGCCAATCAGCATTGTCTACCATCTTAAATGACACGCCGCCAAGAATCTTTTTCAGCTGCACTTTTAACGCGCGAGTATTCGCGGCTACGATTTTTTCTTCATTCATTGGCCGTTCGCCCTTTTCTTTCGGGTCGCCAATCATCCCTGTGCCACCGCCAACGAGAAAAACGAGTTTGTTGCCGGCATCGCCAAGCCGTTTCATAAGGAGAACAACGGCGAGATTGCCGATTTGGATTGAGTCAGAAGTAGGGTCAATGCCCAGATACACCATCCGTGGCGCAACAAGGATTTTTTCAAGCTCAGTCGATGAGTCCTGAACCAGCCCTCGCGCCTTTAATTCTTCGGTGAGAGTCATTGAGAAACTATAACACCTGTGGTGAGCATGGTCGAACCATTATCGTGCGAAAAATAGAAGGCCGATGGCTGGACCAGAGAACCACCAGAAGAAGTATTTATCAGGCGAGAAAAGTGCCGAAATCGCTGGCGTGAAATTATAAACAGAAGCGATAGCGAACACGTGCGAGGCGAGCGCGATAAGAAAGGCCGCACCAAGGAACGAAAGTATGAGCAGCCCAAAATATCCGATGTAAAGAAAGTCGGAGACGATAACACGCCGCAAGATGAGAAAGAATATGAATACGAACGCAACATAGAGACCGATATGCGCGAGAAGGGCGGTCAAAGGCGGTGTCGTGGGGAGAAATGAGGCGTAGGGGAAAATGACAAAAGGAGCGTATCCAGCATACAAGGCGACGAGAAGCGCGACGAAAGAACCTCGCCCAACATACTTCGCGAAGAGAAATAGCAACGCAAGAAGGATAATAACGATGAGGAAATCATTCGCCACTCCCCACACAGAAAGCGCAGTATGCGAAGCGAGCGTGCTTACTTGCGCAACAGTTCCGGTAGCGGTCATGTGTTTAGTATATCTTCTAAAGCCCTTCGTTTTTCAGTTTTTCAACAACTTCTTTTGCTTTTCCAGAAAGTTTATGAGGGAGAGCGACTTCGAGCCGGATGATAAGGTCGCCACGACCTCTGCCATTCGGAATTCCTTTGCCGGCAACGCGCAGTAATTCTTCTGCACGTTTCATCGGCGGAATTTTTACTTCGAGCGTCTTCCCTTCCAATATTTCAATAGAAACAATTGTTCCAAGAAGCGCGTCGGTAACTTTCACCGGCAAGTCCATAATCAAATTTGAACCCTCGCGACGAAAAGTCGGGTGCGACTTCACATGAATTTTCACATACAAATCACCTGCCTGCGCAGGCATGTCTGCAGTGTCTGTCTTCACCGCTTCTCCCTGCCCCGACATACGAATCATCTCTCCATTATCGATACCGGCAGGAATATTAATAGTGATTTCTTCTTCCTTACGCCGCGTACCGTGACCTTTGCATTCCGGACATTTTTCTTTCGGAATTTTGCCAGCACCGCCACAGACAGTACAAGCGCGTACGCTCGTAAATTGCCCGAAAATGGAATTGCGCGTCTCATGTACTCGGCCACTGCCGTTGCATGTCGTACAAGTTTCTAAATTGGTTCCTGTTTTAGCCCCAGTGCCCCGACAAGATGTGCATGCAGAGATCTTCGCCAAGAGAACCTTACGTGTAGTTCCAAATACAGAATCTTTAAACGAAATTTCCAAATCAATTGAAATATCGCGGCCCCTCGGAGTACCTCGGGATGTTCCACCCCTCGCTCCAGAAAACACATCACCGAAGATGTCGCCGAAGTCGAAATCCATTCCTCCCTGCCCGAAACCTTGCTGAAAACCACTGAAATCAAATCCGCCAAACGGATTCCCTGCGCCGTTAGGTGCCGAGCCCTGCGAGGTAAAGGATTGACCATAAGTGTCATATTCGCGGCGTTTCTTGTCGTCGCTCAATGTCGCGTACGCCTCGGTAATCTCTTTGAACTTCGCCTCATCGGTGCCGCCTTTGTCGGGGTGATATTTGTGCGAGAGCTTCCTGAACGCCTTTTTGATGTCGTCCTTAGTCGCTTTTTTATCGACGCCGAGCACGTTGTAATAATCCTTCGCCATATTTATCGCAGTATACGCTTTAGTGATTTTGTATGCAAAAACGGAGCGCTTTGTGCGCTCCGCTGTCTGTCTTCGTGTTACATATTATCGATAGCAACGCGGTAATCCGCTTCGCTGTTGCTCTCTCTACCGGGTCTGGCAAGAATTGAACAACAGTTCTCGTATCTTTTCCGCGTGAATATTTCACTGGGCAAAAGCAACGAGTCACTCCCGAGGTGTGGATGTATCGTTGGCAGATTGTACAGCTTTACAATTCGAGCGAGCAGTTCTTTCTGTATCTTGAGATACCCATACTTCGGATACACCACCTCCAAGGTAAATCTCTCATGAGATGAGGCCTCTTCATCAGAAATAATACACAGATGTCGCAATGCTTTCGTTACGCTGAAGGTACCCCCATTGTGTGTCTCCCATTGCCAGTATCCTCCAAGGCCATTTACGATCATTCTCCAAGCGTATATGTCCATTCTTCTGTCCAGTTCAGGGAAAAACGCAGCTACAGCGAACTGGGTATTGTGGAAAGACGGATGTTTTGCCATCTCCAGAGAATTGACAATCGCTATTGCAGCAGTAACTACCGCAGGAGTTCTTGTCTCTTCATTTTCTATCGCCTTAGCTACAATTCCCAATGCATATCCCGACCAATCTACTAACAATCGTTCCTGTTCCATTCGACACCTCCAACAAATTTA